>JAVVDV010000137.1:0-501 GCA_032251355.1 Wenzhouxiangellaceae bacterium | reverse complement strand
GGCACCGGGGGCAGGGCAGCGGCGGCGCTCATTGGTCCGCCCCGCCCCGGCGCGACGGGCGCAGCGTCACCAGCCGCGCCTCGGCCCCGGCCCCGGCGAGGCGTCCGGCAAGATCGAGCAGCGCGCGCGCCGGGTGATCGCGCGACACCAGCAGGTTCACCCGCGGCAGCGTGCCCGAGGCGATCCGGTCCATCAGCGCGGCCGGGGTGACGGCCTCGCCGTCAAGCTCCAGCGTGCCACCGGGCCGCGCCACCAGCAGCGGGCGCGGCAACCCCTCGAGCGGCAGATCGCGCGTCGTGGGAGGCATGATGGCGCGCTCGGCTTCGGCCGCCGGATCACCCGCCACCAGGAAATAGAGCAGCAGCAACAGCACGATATTCACCGTGGCCAGCGAGAAATCCGGGCGGAACCGCGCGGCGGGGCGGGGCAGGACCGGCCGCATCGCTCAGCCCCCGATCAGTTGCAGCCGGGCAAAGCCCGCGCGACCCACCGGCTCCAGCA
>JAVVDV010000136.1:262-502 GCA_032251355.1 Wenzhouxiangellaceae bacterium | reverse complement strand
GTCAGTCCATCGTGGCGCGAAAGGTGCTGGAAGTGCCGGCGGGCGCGCCAGGCACGCTGCAGACCGACCGCCAGCACGATGACCAGTAAACCGGCCAGCACCAGCACCAGGTTGCGCAGTTGCTGCTGCTTGCGTATGGCACGAGACGCAATTTCCGCTGTACGCGCGCGTTCTTGCAGGAGTTCGATTTCCCGCTCCTTGATCCGCGTATCGAACTGAACTTCGAGGTAGGCCAGGCGG
>JAVVDV010000136.1:0-252 GCA_032251355.1 Wenzhouxiangellaceae bacterium | reverse complement strand
TGAGAAAGCGTTCGCGGGCCTCGAGCTGGCCCCCGAGGTGGGCGACTGCCTGTGTCGGATCTCCTCTGTGTTGAGCGATGCGTGCACGCAGCGCCTCAAGGCGGGCCAGCTGATCCCATGATTTATGCTCGACCATGAACGCTTCGAGGTCCGCAAGGCCTACAGGGGATCCGTGGATCTCATCGCCTCTCTGTGGGACCAGGCCGCCACCTTCCTGTGCGAGGATCTGAGCCCGAGGGGCACCTTCGTCAG
>JAVVDV010000135.1:0-503 GCA_032251355.1 Wenzhouxiangellaceae bacterium | reverse complement strand
TCGCCGTCTGGCTCATGATCCGGCCCGATCTGTTCCAGAGCAGCAACCAATACTGGCGCCGCGTCGCCCAGACCCTGGGCGCGCCGGCCCTGATGCTCTTTTACGTCTCCACCATTGTCTTGCTCTGGCAGCGCCCCGCCTGGCAGGAACGGCTGGCACCGCTGGCGCCGGTCGGGCGCATGGCCCTCACCAACTATTTGCTGCAGTCCGTTGCGGGCACCCTCGTCTTTTACGGATACGGCCTGGGCCTGATCAACCGCATCGGCCCGACCACCGGCTTCCTCCTCAGCCTCGGTTTTTTCCTGTTGCAGGTTCGCTTCAGCCGCTGGTGGCTGGCCCGCTTCCGCTTCGGCCCGGCCGAGTGGCTGTGGCGCACCCTCACCTACGGCCGGCGCCAGCCCTGGCGCCGGGGCCAGACCGCCGCCGGCCTGCGTCCTTTGCCCCTGCTGGCGCCCCTGGGCCGCCGGCTCCGCCGCCTGCCCCCGGCGCTGCCCCTGGTCGCC
>JAVVDV010000134.1:0-509 GCA_032251355.1 Wenzhouxiangellaceae bacterium | reverse complement strand
TTCATCGACGACGGCAGCGGCGCGGTCTACGACGAACTGCCGATCGAGCTGTTGTACGTCGCGCTGACCGTGTCCTGGGGCGAGGGCCGCAGCGAACGCTTGGCGCGATTCGAGACGCTGCGCTCGATCGACCGCTTCTACGCCGAGCGGCAACGGGAGCTCAGATGATGGCCGGCCGGCGAGATCAGCCGGGATCTGCCGGAGGATGGGCGGTGACCATGCGGATTCAGCCATGGTCTGAACGGGTGCAGTTGCGCCGTTGTAAAGCGTGTTTGAGCCGCAAATCAACGCAAATGAACGCAAATTACGGCAATTCCAGAAGATCTCCGGTCAGCTCATCGGGGCGGGGTGCGTTCGGTTGCGTCCTGTGCGGCATTGATTCGTTTGAGCTGAAACGATCTTTCATTTGCGTTCATTCGCGTTCATTTGCGGTTCCTGACCGGGAAATTCCGATTACACGCATCAGGCTCGCTGGCTGCGCTTCATGAGGAATTGGCAAAAACAAGCAG
>JAVVDV010000133.1:0-511 GCA_032251355.1 Wenzhouxiangellaceae bacterium | reverse complement strand
ACAAGACGTTTACCTATACCGTCTCGGCCGACGATCCGAACCCGCTGATCAACGAAGCGACGATCACCTGCGGCGTGGTGGGCTTCGACAACACCGTCAGCGACACCGACAGCCATTCGCTGGATTGGGTCGCACCGGCGATCGAAGTGACCAAGAGCGGTCCGCTGTCAGCCAAGGTTGGTGACGAAATCACCTACACGATCGGCGTTGCCAACATCGGCATCGGCGCGGTGGAAAACTGCACCGGGACCGATACGGTACTGGGCGCGTTGGGTGCGTTCGAACCGGGTGCGCCGCGCACGTTCACGCGTGTATTGCTGCCCGACGATCCGAACCCGCTGATCAACGAAGCGACGATCACCTGCGGCGTGGTGGGCTTCGACAACACCGTCAGCGACACCGACAGCCATTCGCTGGATTGGGTCGCACCGGCAATCGAAGTGACCAAGAGCGGTCCGCTGTCAGCCAAGGTTGGTGACGAAATCACCTACACGATCGGCGTTGCCAACAT
>JAVVDV010000132.1:0-512 GCA_032251355.1 Wenzhouxiangellaceae bacterium | reverse complement strand
CGATTGAAGCCCTGCTAGAAAGGCGCCCGTGTCCTCCCAGTTCAAGCCCGCCTTCCGCCGGCAGTTGACCATTACTTCGTTCAGTACCTGTAGGCTGATGCGAGGCCCCTGCGCAAGTATCGCTTCGGCACGGTCAGATTTGGGGCCGTCATCCAGCAGATAGAGGACGACGTTGGTGTCGACGAACTCAGCCCGCATTATTCACCACCATTCCGTCGCGAGGCCTGGCGGCGCCGCAGTAGGAAAGGTGCTGAATAAGGCGGGCTTAGCGCTCATTCGCCGCCTTGCGGCTCAACCGCTGGTCCGCGGGCAAGCGACCTCGAAAACGGCGCAACTCGTCGAGGATTTCCCCGGCGCGGGGTTGACGCCGGACCTTCAATCCGCCGTCGTCTCGCAATAGCTCGATCTGATCGCCCTCGTTCAGGCCAAGCTCGCGGACGAGCTTCGCGGGCAAGCGGACCGCCAGGGAATTGCCCCATTTTGCGATCTGCATTTCAGCCTCCTGCAGTTAG
>JAVVDV010000131.1:0-512 GCA_032251355.1 Wenzhouxiangellaceae bacterium | reverse complement strand
CCAGTTCCAATAGCGCTGATGCACCAGCCCATCATGCACCAGCGTGTAGATCACCCCATACAGCGTGATCCCGACCGCAAACCACCACAACCAGTCCCAGTAAAGCGAGCCGACAATATACATCGCAGCGTTGATCGCACCGAACACCACCGCGAACAGATCGTTCTTTTCCATAGCATTATCATGCGGTTCGTGATGATCGCGGTGCCAGCCCCAGCCCCAGCCGTGCATGATGTATTTGTGGGCATACCACGCGAACAATTCCATCCCGATCAGCGAGGACAGCACGGTGAGTGTGATTTCGAGCCAGCTCATGCGGGCACCTTTTCAGCCAATTCAACCTGCGCCGCCCCGGCCCGTCGCGCAGCGGGCAGCGCCCACCACGGCACATCAGGGCGACGGTGGTGTTCCAGATGATAGCCGAAATGAAAGCAGGTGGCGAGGCTGAGAAGCGTGCCGAAATCGTCGCTGCGGGTGTTGTGACGATCAGCAAAGATCGCCGCGTCCTCGCC
>JAVVDV010000130.1:0-512 GCA_032251355.1 Wenzhouxiangellaceae bacterium | reverse complement strand
GCGGGCGGACCTTGACCCCGGCCTCATTGCCCAGGGTGCGGACCACGTGATACAGACCCGCGCCAGTCAGACGGCGGCCTCCGGTGCGGCGGTCCAGGTTGCAGACCAGCGGCCCCGGCGCGTTGCCCCGGACCTCCAGCCAGCTCTGGAGGGCGGACAGCGTAGTCGGCGGCAGGGTGAGGGTCTCCCGCTCCCGGCGGCCCTTGCCCAGGACCGAGAGGGTCCCGGCGTCCGGGTCGATATGCTCGAGGTCCAGGGAGACAACCTCCTCCCGGCGGAGGGCGAGGTCCCAAAGGAGGCGGAGTATCAGGCGGTCCCGGCGTCCCTTGGTGGAGTCCGAGGTCTGGTCCAGCAGACGGCGGAAACCGTCTCGGCCAGGCCCTCGCGTATCGCGGTAGGACTGTCCCTGGACTCCGGGGAGTTCCAGCGCCCAGGGGACCATGCCCACGGTCCGGGCAAGTTTGACCAGCGACCGGAGCGCGGCCAGACGGCGGTTTACTGTGGCGGGCGCG
>JAVVDV010000129.1:0-515 GCA_032251355.1 Wenzhouxiangellaceae bacterium | reverse complement strand
CCACGGCGCGGTGTTGGCCACCTACGGCGAAACCGTGGTGCTGGTCACCGCCGTTGCCAACGCAGAAGCCCGGGAGGGAATCGATTTCTTCCCCCTCACCGTCAACTTCGAGACCAAGACCTACGCCGCCGGCAAGATCCCCGGCGGGTTCTTCAAGCGCGAGGGCCGGCCGCCCGACGCCGACACCCTCACCTGCCGGCTGATCGACCGTCCCATCCGGCCCCTGTTCCCCAAATCGTTCCAGTGTGAGACCCAGATCATCGCCACGGTGCTCAGCCACGACTGCGAGAACATGCCCGACATCGTCGGCATGATCGGCACCTCGGCAGCCCTGTGCATCTCCGACATCCCGTTCATGGGCCCCATCGCCGGCGTGCGCATGGGTTTTGTGGACGGTGAGTACGTGGTCAACCCCACCCTGAGCCAGTTGGTGGATAGCAAACTCAACCTGGTCATGGCCGGCTCCAAGGACGCCGTGATGATGGTGGAGAGCGGCAGCCACATGCTCAGCGAGG
>JAVVDV010000128.1:0-518 GCA_032251355.1 Wenzhouxiangellaceae bacterium | reverse complement strand
CGGCACCGCGAGCGCGGTGATGCCGTAATCGAGCTGGTCCACCGCGGTGGCGTAGCCGCGCGCCCGGGTCTCGGCCACCGTGGCGCGCAGGGCATCGGGGTCGGTGACCGTGAGCGAGGTGAGCGCCTGCGGCGTGACGGTGGCGAGGTAGGCGTCGAGCTTTGTCTCCGGCATGAGCAGTGCCACTTCGTCACCGCCATGGCGCGCTGGCAGGTCGTGTGCGCGAGCGCCGGCGCGAAGAACCTCGCCCAACTGCTTCAGCACGTCATCGCCTGTCGCATGCCCGCAGGTGTCGTTGATGACCTTGAACTGGTCCATGTCGATGAAACAGAGCCAGGATTCGCGGCCATGACGCCGGGCATCCTCCAGGGCGCGGGTGACGCGGGCCTCGAACTCGCGTCGATTGAGCAGGCCGGTGAGTTCATCGTGGCGGGCCTGGTAGGACAGCTGGCTGGCCAGGCTGCGCATCTGGGTGACATCGCGGAACACCAGGATGGCGCCCAGCTGCCGGTGATCCC
>JAVVDV010000127.1:0-530 GCA_032251355.1 Wenzhouxiangellaceae bacterium | reverse complement strand
GCAGATCGAGACCCGTTTTTCTGCGCTTCCGCTGCTCGTTCCGGATCGAATCGACTATATCGATGCGGCTGAAGCGCGCAATCATTGTCGCCGGGCAGCGGTACAGCTTGGTACCATCGACGCGTTGATTGCGCAACTGTGCATTCGTCACGGTTTGACGCTCCTGACCACGGATCGCGATTTCTGCCATGCCGCGCGGCATTTGCCGCTGCGGGTCTGGTCTGGAGGCTGACCGTACTGCCCCGCCACCCCGGCCGCTCTCCCACCCCGTCATCCCGGCCCCCCCACCATCGTCATGCCGGCCTTGAGCCGGCATCCAGTGAAACAACGAGCCGGGCGAAGCCCGACGCTCCATCGCACTGGATCCTCGATCAAGCTGGGGATGACGACAAGCGCAGCGCCCTGCTCATCCGGGCATCCCGGCCCCCGGTACCCCGCGCCACGCCAGCCTGCCGTCTCTGGCCCGCATCGCGACGGTCGAAAAAAACCGCCCACCCGGTGACAGCAATCGGCCCCGACTCGCGTTTAAG
>JAVVDV010000126.1:0-540 GCA_032251355.1 Wenzhouxiangellaceae bacterium | reverse complement strand
CTGGCCGCCGCCGCAATCGCCTTCGGCGTCCCGAACCTGCCAGAAGAGGCCATCGGCCCCGGATCGTGATTTTTTCAAAACAGCAACATCCCATCGACCCCGAACGACCTTGCCAGGTTCCGCAAGTGGTCTCTGGAGTTCGACTCCAGGCAATGGGATAAACAGATCGAACAAGATGCCCAATTCGCCGTCACGGCGATGCGCGCCTTGCCCAGAATCAAGGGCGTGGACGCCGGCGCCATGCATCGCGCCGGTGGGAAAACCTACGAACCATCCGAGTGAGGCCGGAGGTCGGGCGGGGGCGGTCGCTTCGTCGTTTCGTCGTTTCGCTCAAACCCTGAAAACGGAAAACGGAAAACGACAAACCACCCCATGCGCCTGACAAATAACCAAATCCAGGCCATCAAAACCGCAGCCGCCGAAATATTCGGCGACGAAGCCGAAGTCTGGCTGTTCGGCTCACGGATTGACGATGACAAGCGGGGCGGGGATATTGACTTGTATGTCGAGCTTCCCGCCATGGATCGAGAGGAAATGCGC
>JAVVDV010000125.1:0-549 GCA_032251355.1 Wenzhouxiangellaceae bacterium | reverse complement strand
CCGATGTCGATCACATCAACGCCGGATTCGGTCAACCCGGTGATCAGCGCGCCGGCAATCTGCGGGCTTTCCAGCCGCATGTCGCGCCCGACCACGACCGGCCCGGACGGCGCGATTTCGGCCACAAACGCGCGCCCGATCGCGCGCGCCAGTTCCGGCGAAAGGTCCTCGGGCACCCGCCCACGAATGTCATAGGCCTTGAAACAGGCAGGAAGGTCGGTCATTGGAGTCAGCTACCGCATGAATTGCCAAGGTTGAGAGTTTGCCACAGCCCGGATCCTGCCGCGCCACATCAAGCGCCGTTCACGCCGCTATGGGGTTGGGAGATT
The DNA here is from genome assembly GCA_032251355.1 of Wenzhouxiangellaceae bacterium. GTDB lineage: Bacteria > Pseudomonadota > Gammaproteobacteria > Xanthomonadales > Wenzhouxiangellaceae. The sequence continues at coordinate 220 of JAVVDV010000125.1, read as the reverse complement.
CATCGCGGTCTGGAGACCGCTCCTACCGGGCCGTGTAGGAGCGGCGTCCACGCCGCGATTTTTTCGGGGGCGTCCACGCCGCGATTCTTTGGGGGGCGTCCACGCCGCGATTTTTTGGCGTCGACGGCGGTAGCGGCGCGCTTGAGGTACGCGATTCTGAGGATCATCCGGGAATTTTCGGATGTGTGCGCGCGCAATTCGCTGATGGCCGTTCGCAGGG
>JAVVDV010000124.1:0-555 GCA_032251355.1 Wenzhouxiangellaceae bacterium | reverse complement strand
GGCGGGCTCATGGCACTGGCCAGGCACCTCTACATCAACAGCATTCGGGGCGACCTGACCAGCGAACGGGACTTCCAGTACGCCAGCGTCGAGAAGGTATTTGCCGTGCTGATGGTGGTCACCGCCTGCGCGATGGCGTTCGCGCACTGCTGTCGGTCGTGTTTTTCTTCGTGCTGCGCGCGATTCTGGGATAGCGCGGGTTCAATACGAAAAACCCCGCTTTCGCGGGGTCTTTCGTATCTGGCGGAGAGAGAGGGATTCGAACCCTCGATGGGGCTTTTGACCCCATACTCCCTTAGCAGGGGAGCGCCTTCAGCCACTCGGCCATCTCTCCGATTTGTGCTCCCGCACATTGTCGCGGGAAAATTCCGGTCTGTCCGCCGGGCAAAGCTACGCGTCGGCGAATTGGCAATTATACCGATGCGGGCCGGTTTTTGGCTAGTGTGCCCCGCCGTAAATCCTGTACCTTTCAGCGGCCCGGCGGCCCACCTGAAGCTGGATTTTTGCGACAATACGCGCTGGTGGTCCTCGTCGGTCTCCCCGCGCCACTAACCC
>JAVVDV010000123.1:0-559 GCA_032251355.1 Wenzhouxiangellaceae bacterium | reverse complement strand
GCGACGTTCATCCCGAGCTTTATCTTATTCAAACACCACCACCCGGTGTTTGACCGTCTGCTTGTCTGGCAGTCGGCGGTGATCAACAAGGTCCTGAGTCACCTCGGTTTTTGGCCCGCCATCTCGCCTCGCCCCGCTTCTGATGCAGTGATGGGCGGCAACACAGTCACAGGCGATACCGCCGCCCCTATAGGTAAATTGGAGATTCATGAACAGAACAAGTGAATACGCCATCGAAGTCGAGAACCTGACGAAACGCTACGGGGAGTTACTGGCAGTCAACGACATATCGTTCACCGTCAGGACCGGCGAGGTGTTCGCCCTGCTGGGACCGAACGGCGCCGGCAAGACCACGGCCGTCGAGATCATCGATACCATCCGCACGCCCACCTCCGGAAAAGTGACCCTTCTCGGCATGGATGTAGCCAAAAATAAACACGAAATCGTCAACCGCATCGGCGTCCTCCCGCAGGGGTTCAGCTCCTTCGACAGGATCACGGTCAGAGAGACCCTGCAGTACTACGCACGGCTTTACCGCAGCAGGAAGACCGATATCGAT
>JAVVDV010000122.1:0-560 GCA_032251355.1 Wenzhouxiangellaceae bacterium | reverse complement strand
CAGCCCCCGGCGCGCCAGCTGCAGGGCACGGCTCATGTAGCGGATGTCGTCGGCGTCGGCCATCTCAGGTATGACCTGACGTATTGATTCCAACGCAGCCAGTCCCGAGAGTCATTGCCGCTACTTCTCGTCCGGCAGCAGGGGGATCTGGTCGCGCTTCTCCTCCGGCGAGGGCTCGTTCTCAAGGCGCTCGATCTCCTCGCGGAAGGCGTTGACGTCCTGGAAGCTGCGATAGACCGAGGCGAAGCGCACATAGGCGACCTGGTCCAGGCCGCGCAGCTCCAGCATGATCCATTCGCCGACCTGACGCGAGTCCAGCTCGCGCTCGCCGGAGGCGTTGATGCGCTTCTGGATGCGCTCGATGGCCTCCTGCATGTCCAGCAGTCTCTCCCGCGTATCCCTCACAGCGGTACCGCCTCGCGCAGGACGCGCCCGCGCATGCGGTCGCGCAGGCCCTGCCGAGTGACCACGTCCACCGGGGTGCCCAGAAGCTCCTCCAGCGCTAGCTTGAGACCGGCCAGGTCCAGGAGGCTGCGGCCCGGCTCAAGCTCCACCAGCAG
>JAVVDV010000121.1:0-560 GCA_032251355.1 Wenzhouxiangellaceae bacterium | reverse complement strand
GGCGACTCACGGTCGTGTTCACGATCCGCGACACCCTGGTCCGCGTGATCTCGGCACGTCCCATGAGCCGCCGTGAGCGGAGGGTCTATGAGCAAGCGTAAGAAGCAGCCCAGGGTGCGCGAGCCCGTCCCGGAGTTCCGCTCCGAGGACGAAGAGCGCCAGTTCTGGGCCGAGCACGACGTCGTCGACTACTTCGACTGGGAGAGCTCCGTCCCGGGCTCCTTCCCCGCTCTCAAGCCCTCGACCCAGACGATCTCGCTCCGCCTGCCCAAGGCGCTGCTGGAGGACCTGAAGGCACTCGCCAACGAGCGCGATGTCCCGTACCAGAGTCTGCTCAAGGTCTATCTCGCCGAGCGCGTCGCACGCGAGCGAGGCCGACGGCGCCGTCCCACGGAGGCTGACGTCTAACACGCGCCTGGAGCTGACGCGGAGGTGACAGTGGGCGGACAACAGAACATGTGCTCGCGCAGCTCAGGCGCTCGCCGTTAGACGGATGAGTAGCCGGATGGCAAACATCTTGGCGGTTGCCGGCCCCAACTCTCGCTACGCGAAGCCAGGAG
>JAVVDV010000120.1:0-563 GCA_032251355.1 Wenzhouxiangellaceae bacterium | reverse complement strand
CTGGTGGGGCATCAGCGGATTGGCGGGGGCGGAACCCACGTTGAGGAAAAACGACGCGTCGGCCGCCATCACCCGCCGCAGCTCCGCGGCCCAGCGGCGGCACCACGCCAGGTATTCCCCGCGCGGCGCGGTGTCGCGGAAGCTCTGGTAGGCGATGCCGAGATTGTAGGGCGGCGAGGTCACCACCAGATCGATGCTCCCGGCATCGAGCGCGGGCAGCACGTCGAGGCAGTCGCCGTGGATCAATTTCATCGTGCGTGTGAAAGATGGTGAATTCCAAATTGGACAATGGAACCGCAGATGGACGCAGATAAACGCAGATGCTCAATGAATCGCGGCGATTCCCGGATTCATCCGATGGATTACAGGATGCCTTTGCATGAGAGTCTCAAAATTAACGTCCATCAGCGTTCATCTGCGGTTCATTTCTCTTTCCAAGTGAATCATCGGGAAGGTTCGATTTTCGCCCCCTTGAGGAACGCGATCATGCGGTCGAGATAATCGATGTATTCCACCCGGTCGGACGGCGTCACGCCATCGGGCAGTTCGCCTCCGGCCATGCC
>JAVVDV010000119.1:0-564 GCA_032251355.1 Wenzhouxiangellaceae bacterium | reverse complement strand
GCCGGGGAGGTCAGGAAAGAGGCGATGCCGGCGAGTTCCTCGAAGCTGATGAACACGCCCTTGGGCATGGGCTTGAGCATGATTGTTTCGACCACCTCGTCCTCGGAGATGCCGTGCACGCGCGCCTGGTCGGCGATCTGCTTCTCGACCAGCGGGGTTCTGACGTAGGTCGGGCAGATCGTGTTGATCGTGATGTCGGCATCGGCGGTCTCCAGCGCCATGACGCGCGAGAAGCCGATCAGCCCGTGCTTGGCCGAGACGTAGGCGCTCTTGTAGGCGCTGGCGACCAGCGAATGGATCGAGCCGATATTGACGATGCGGCCGAAGCCGCGCTCGCGCATGCCGGGCAGCAGCGCGCGCGTCAGCCGGGCGACGCCGACCAGCATCACCTGCACGAGCTGGTCCCACTTTACGATCGGGAATTCCTCGAGCGCTGCGACGTGCTGCAGGCCGGCGTTGTTGACCAGCACGTCGACCGGCCGCGCCAGCGCGTCCACGACTTCGGCCACGGAATCGTCCGAGGTCACGTCCAGCCGGTGCGCCTCGGCCGAGCCGCCGGCTTCG
>JAVVDV010000118.1:0-567 GCA_032251355.1 Wenzhouxiangellaceae bacterium | reverse complement strand
CGCCGCCTGCACCCGCGACCAGCCTTGTGAACTGGAACACCAGCTCGCCCGCGCCGACAATCAGTGCACCGATCCCGGTGCGGATCAGCGCGCCGCGCAGCACGACCAGTGCCGTGGCCAGCCCGCGCACCGAGAGCGCCGCCGCTGCCAGTCCGGCCACCCAGCGCCCGGCCATGAGGGCGGCGAAGGTCGCGGCAATGGACGCCAGCCGCCCGATGTTGTCAAAGAGCGCCTTGATCGCAGTTCCCAGCGGCCCGGTGGTGCGCGCGACGGCGGCCATGGCCCCCGCGACGGATTCCAGCGCCGGGGCGGCGGCCACCGCGAGTTGGTTCGAAAGACCCCGCCAGATCAGCCCCAGCCGCGAGATCGCATCGTTCGTGCGCTCGATCTGATCCGCGTCAGCTTCCGAGACCACGACCCCGAAGGCAAGCACGTCCTCTGTCGCCTGGCGCAGCGTCGCCGTGTCGATCCGGCTCATGGCAATGGAGCCTTCCTCCCCAAAGAGCTGCCCCGCCACCGCGGCGCGTTCGGCGGCGGGCACGAAGTCCTCAATGGCGGCATTGATCG
>JAVVDV010000117.1:0-567 GCA_032251355.1 Wenzhouxiangellaceae bacterium | reverse complement strand
AACCTGCTTTTCGGGGTGCAGACGTGCCACCTCCATAGCCGACGGCAAGCCGGCACCCATGGTCGCCAGGGCGTTGTCGACCAACACAGTGTGCGGCTCGGCGGCTCGGTAGTTGCGCGCGAACCAGATTTTGTAGATGCCGTTGTCGAGGGCGATCACGCCGTCGGCCGGCAGCACCCGACGGACATCGGCGACGATTCGTTGCGGCTTGAGCGGGAAGCTCTCATCGTCGGCGTGGTCAAGCAGGTGTTCGTCAAGCTGCTGCTTGATCTGGCGAAAATAACGGCAGTCTTTTTCCAGCCATCCCAAGGCGTCGGTCAGTCGCTCGATGCTGTCGGCAATGTCGCCGATCACGCCGAGTTGGGGGAAGTAGACATGATCGACAATGGCGGTCATGAAGTTGACATGTATCACCTGTTTGCCGCCGTGTTCCATGAAGAACGGCGGCTTTTCGACCACGTCGTGACCGACGTTGATGACCAGGTCGGCACGGTCGATGGCGCAGTGGATGTAGTCGTCGCTGGAGAGCGCCGCGGTGCCGAGGCAGTAAGGACTGTTTTCGTCGAC
>JAVVDV010000116.1:317-582 GCA_032251355.1 Wenzhouxiangellaceae bacterium | reverse complement strand
CGCGCATCTTTTGCCGTTGATGAGGCTTCCCAACCTCGGGTACTCAAGACACATGAAAGAAGTAAAGCGGCTCATGTTTCCGCAACCCTCGACTGGTTTGCAAGAACAATTTGAAATCGCCGTTTATAAGGTAAATAAACAAAAAGCGCTATTTGCCCAAGGCTTAGCAGAAAGCGATGCCCTGTTCTCGTCAATACAAAATCAAGCTTTTCAAGGTCGCCTGTAGTTTTCATGACCAACTTCGCCTTCCTTCCCAAGCGCTTCA
>JAVVDV010000116.1:0-307 GCA_032251355.1 Wenzhouxiangellaceae bacterium | reverse complement strand
TCGCCGCCGCTGCGACCAAGGCGGAAGGCCATATCCACGGCGACCCGCGCGCCGCCTGCTTCCACGCCCACTGCGCCGAAAGAATCGCCTTGGTGCAGCGTCACAAGAACGGACTTGATACCCCGCTCACCCCCTTCAGCGGCGCGCGTTTGCAGGTGAACTGTAGCAGCTGATTAAGCACCCTGATGATTGGAAGCAGAAAACAGCCGTGAGGGCATGAAATGGTGTCAGATGATGACAAACAACTTCCTCTGTTCGAATCCAACGCAAAAAACGGGAGATCAATTCCGCAACCTCCCCCTGGACC
>JAVVDV010000115.1:329-600 GCA_032251355.1 Wenzhouxiangellaceae bacterium | reverse complement strand
AGTCGAAGTGGGCCAAGGCGCCCAGGGAAAGCATGTGCAGCTTGCCGCCGTCGGCCGTGCGGTCAAAGCGTCGGGTCATGAAGTGACGGCGGCCATTTTCTTCCAGTAATCGCGCCTCGGTCATCTCGATGCCCGCGGCGCGGGCCATATGCCAGTACGCGAATTCGACGGCGCCGTAGCCCTGGGGATCGTCCAGTTCATGATCGCGGTTGCCCCGGACGCCGTCGAACTTCAGCAACCAGTGCTCGAAACCGGCGTCGGTGTCGACCTG
>JAVVDV010000115.1:0-319 GCA_032251355.1 Wenzhouxiangellaceae bacterium | reverse complement strand
GCCGGTCTCGGGGTTCCAGGCAATCACCGCCTTGGCGCGCGCGCCGCCGGCCGAGGTGCCCACGCGCAACAGCTCGGCCATGGCGCGTTCTTCGGTGTCGTCGCTGAATTCCACGCGCAATGCTTCGCGCCGGGTGAGCACTTCGCTGGCCAGTTCCACCAGGGCGTCCAGCTCGAGCCGCCGCGTTCGCCGGGCCTCGGGTCCGATTCTCGGCCTGAACTCCAGCGCCCCCATGCCGCGCGCGCCGGTGTAGCACAACCGTTCGACCGGATTCATCGAGCCCGGCGATCGTCCCTGGCGCGCCAGCCATGCATCGATC
>JAVVDV010000114.1:0-601 GCA_032251355.1 Wenzhouxiangellaceae bacterium | reverse complement strand
GGCACGAGATCTATTTCTGGGATTTGGACAACTACCCGCCGCGCAAAATCGTCGGCTTCCCGACCCGTGATGACCTTGAGCGGTTTCAATACATTCGCCGCAACCGCAAGCCCCTGACCCAGGAGCTGATCAACACATCCATCGCGGGCCGCGACTATCAGATCCGCGCCATTCGCGCCGTACTGGAAGGTATCGAACAGAAAAAGCGCGACTTCCTTTTGGTGATGGCCACCGGCACCGGCAAGACCCGCACCTGCATCGCCATGGTCGATGCCCTGATGCGTGCCGGACACGCCGAAAAGGTGCTGTTTCTGGTTGATCGCATCGCGTTGCGCGAACAGGCACTGGCCGCCTTCAAGGAGCATCTACCCCACGAGCCGCGCTGGCCCAACGTCGGCGAGAAGCTCATTGCCAAGGACCGCCGTATCTACGTCTCGACCTATCCCACCATGCTCAACATCATAAGGGACGAGTCGCAGCAGCTGTCACCGCACTTTTTCGATTTCATCGTGGTCGATGAAAGCCACCGCTCGATTTACAACACCTATGGCGAAGTCCTCAGTTACTTCAAGACCATCACCCTGGGCCTGACCGCCACGCC
>JAVVDV010000113.1:0-604 GCA_032251355.1 Wenzhouxiangellaceae bacterium | reverse complement strand
CGATCAGCACGGTCGCACCTGGCGTCGGAGCGGTGATGACCGGTGCTGTCGGTGGGGCATTCTGCGCCGTCGCCGTAAACAGCAGCGGCGAGCCGGTCAAGCCGTCTGACGTCGCCGTCAGCGTGTTCTCGCCGACCGCTGTGCCCAGCGTCCAGCTGCCCACCGTGGCAATGCCGCTGGCGTTGGTTGTCGCTGATGCGCCGGTAACGCTGCCGCCGCCGGAAGCAACAGCAAAGTTCACCGATACACCTTCAACGGGATTGTCGTTGGCATCACGCACGATCACGCTGGGTAGAACCGCGACCGCCTGACCGGCCACCGCACTCTGACCATCGCCGCCGTTGATCGCCATCTGCGCAGCGGGCCCGGCCGACAAGGTGATGGTTCCGGACGTTGCCGGCGTCAGCGAGCCGGCGCTGAAGGACAGCGTCCGATCGCCCACGCTGCCCGATATCGCCAGATTGGTGAAGGTGGCCCGGCCGTTGGCATCGGTGGCGACGGTGGTGGTGCCAGTCAGGGTGCCACCGCCGCTGGCAATGGCCGCGGTGATGTTGGTGCCCGCGGACTGTACCGGGTTGCCATTGGCATCGCGCACTTCCACCAC
>JAVVDV010000112.1:0-618 GCA_032251355.1 Wenzhouxiangellaceae bacterium | reverse complement strand
CGGGCGGCGGCGGTGCGCTTCGACTCGTCGTGACACGTTTCAGCTGAAACGTTTCCGCGCATCTGGCCCGTTTCCGGCGCTCTTTCTTCCCGAAACAGCGCATCGGCGGCCGCCTCCAGCGCCCGCTGCAGCAGGAGCCCCATCTCGGGCGTGAGCCGGCCCCTGACGACGTACGTGCCGTCGCTGTCGGGGAACACCGACAGGCAGCGGCTCTCGTGGCGCCGCTCCTCGCGCACGAGCTCGGCGGCCCGGGAGCCGAGCTTCCAGCCGCGGACCATGCGCTCGAGCTCGGCGGTGGTGGACCCGCGGGCCAGCTCCAGCAGGTCGGACTCGGTCGCGGGCGTGGCCACGCGGGTCAGCGCCCGTACGGCGGAGAAGGACAGCTCGCCGCGGCGCATCGCGGCGGCGGTCTCGGGCAGGACGACGAGCGCCCGGGCGGCGCGGACCTTCTCGCGGGCGGTGCCCAGGTCGATCCCGGTGCGGACGGCGAGCCAGTGGGCGCAGGAGCGGTGGCCTCCGAGCTCCCAGCCGCGGCGGCGGTCGAACTCGGCCACGAGCTCCAGCAGGCGCTGGGTGGCGGCGTGGATGTGGGCCGCCAGGACGGCGATCTCCTCGCCC
>JAVVDV010000111.1:0-618 GCA_032251355.1 Wenzhouxiangellaceae bacterium | reverse complement strand
ATCCGATAGGCGCTCGCCGGGCTGATCGAGGCCTTGGCGGCGGCTGCGTTGGGGGTGGCGGTTCGTCGGAAATTCATGTATAGCCTCACTTGGTGATCGGTTAGGTGTCGGCCTGGCACAGGTATTCCTCCTTGGCGGGAAGAACACCATAGCCAGCATCGGCCGCGATCACCCGGCGGGGTTCCTCCTGGAACTCCGCCGTCATTTGGCCCCTGGGTTCGGCCAGACTAAGCCTGCCGTATCTCAGAGACCAACCAGTTCGGCTTTCTCAGCTTGATTGTCGCGCTGCTCTCATCCTGATTGTCGCTGCATAAATCGGGCCGCTCCAGTCCACCCCTGCCGCCGCACCCATGATCGCACCGCCAAGCGCGCCGAGATAGGCACCCTCCAGGGTGCCCGTAGCAACGCCTCCGCTGACGAAACCAGCTACGGCACCGGCCGCTGTAACGCGACGATCTAGATGAGAAGTCAGCGACAATCAGGATGAGAAGCCGGGTGTCGCGACTGGGCCATGATTACGAGTTTTGATCGGTTTGGCAAGTCTCCTGGTTGGCTTGATTGTCGCTGCGTGCCGCGGTTTCGGTATTTTTGATTGTCGCGCGGGTTGCCGGCCGGCCC
>JAVVDV010000110.1:0-619 GCA_032251355.1 Wenzhouxiangellaceae bacterium | reverse complement strand
GGTGAATTGATCTACACCAACGCCTGCCAGGCTTGCCACATGAGCGGCGCGGCCGGGGCGCCGCAGTTGGTCGCCGACCAGTGGACGGGTCGGCTGGAACAGGGTATCGACACGCTGGTCAGCCATGCCGTCAACGGCTTCAACGCGATGCCGGCAAAGGGCGGGCGCATGGATTTGAGCGACGAGCAGGTGCGCGCGTCGGTGGAATACATGGTCGAGCAGGTTCAGTAGCGAGCCGCGTTTGGTTTCGACCGCGGCCGGCGGGGTGCGGGTTGATCCGGGCGATGTTCCGGTGCGTTTCGCTGCGCTCAAAGCATCCTACGGCGGGCCTGGTAGGGTGGATAAGCCGCAGGTGCATCCACCATTTCCAGCCCTGATCTGGTGGATGCGCTTTGCTTATCCACCCTACCGCGGGCGCGATTTTGGTTCCGGGTTCCGCTGTTTTGGTGCGTTTCGCTGCGCTCAACCCATCTTTCGACTGGATGCCGGCTCAAGGCCGGCATGACGGGATTGTAAAACTCGCGCCCTCCGTGCCGCAGGCGAAACGCGCCGGCACCAATCGGCGTCAATGTAATTTGAGGTGCGGCCGGATGAAGCGGTTGAGCGCCTTGAGTCCGAG
>JAVVDV010000109.1:0-642 GCA_032251355.1 Wenzhouxiangellaceae bacterium | reverse complement strand
GGATGCGCGCCGGAGGGGACCTCATCGTCCAGGCCCAGACCGGCTCCGGCAAGACGGGCGCCTTCGGGATCCCACTCGTCGAGGCGGTCGACACCGATCTCGCCGAGACCCAGGCGATCGTCCTGCTGCCGACCCGCGAGCTCGCGAACCAGGTCGCCATGGAGCTCGAGCAGCTCGGCCGCCATCGCGGCGTGCGCGTGCTGCCGATCTACGGCGGCGTCGCCTACGGCCCGCAGCTCGAGGGACTCGAGAAGGGCGCGCATATCGTCGTCGGCACGCCGGGCCGCATCCTCGACCATCTGAAGAGCAAGCGGATGCATCTCGACGACACCAAGGTGTTGGTGCTCGACGAGGCCGACGAGATGCTCTCCCTCGGCTTCTGGCCCGACATGAAGGAGATCGCCAGCTACCTGCCGCGCAAGCGACAGTCCCATCTCTTCTCGGCCACGATGCCCGAGAAGGTTCGCTCGCTGTCGCGCTTCTTCCTGAAGGATCCCGAGGACGTCACGATCGATCGCGACGAGACGGCCCCCGGACAGATCGAGCACTACTACTACGTCTGCGCCGCCTCCGAGAAGGAGAACCTGCTGGCGCGCATCCTCGAGTACGAGGATCCCGACAGTGCGATCATCTTCTGCAACA
>JAVVDV010000108.1:0-651 GCA_032251355.1 Wenzhouxiangellaceae bacterium | reverse complement strand
CTCGAAGCGGCCGCCAGCCCGCTGGACGATCGTCTGCTGCACAATGCGCTGGGTACCGCATCGCTGTGCCGTTCGACCAAAGAGCTCGACGACCTCAGTCAGGACGAGGATCTTCTCGAAGTCGAGTTGCAACTCTTTGGCCGCCTGAATCACATCTGGCGCGAGCAGGGTGTGCTGGCGATGATCCGTCGATTGCTGTCATCAAGGCAGGTTCCCAGGCGCCTGATGGAACGTGGCCGCGGTGGTGAACGCGCACTGACCAACCTGCTGCATCTGGCCGAGCTGCTGCAGGCAGAAAGCGAGCGGCAGGACGGTGAGCGGGGCTTGATTGCCTGGCTGCGCGACGAGATCGCCGCCACCGAGCGCTCGGATAATGACGAGCATGTCTTGCGGCTGGAAAGCGACGCGGACCTGGTCAAGGTCATCACCATATTCAAGTCGAAGGGCTTGCAGTATCCGCTGGTCTTCGTGCCATTTCCCTGCAGTTACAAGGCACTGTCGGAATCCGAGGAGTTTCTCGAATTTCACGAGCGCGATGCCGAAGGGCGCGATATCCGGGTCATGGAGCTGGACGGAGACGCCGAAGCCGTCAAAAAGGCGCAGCGAGAAAAGCTGCAGGAACAGTTGCGGCTTTTCTACGTCGCGCTGACC
>JAVVDV010000107.1:426-664 GCA_032251355.1 Wenzhouxiangellaceae bacterium | reverse complement strand
GGTGGCCAGTACCGCAGCCGGGCCGATCGTATTCGGTGCGCTGCTCGACCGCGGCGTCACGCTGGCCGCGATCGGCATCGGCTGCGCGCTCTATATTGTCGTGGTGCCGCTGCTGGTCACGCCGGGCATCGAGCGCCACCACCATCGCTAATGCCATCTGATTACGCATTTACCTAAGCCATCGACGATCGGTCAGGATGAGTTGAGCCCCCGAACATCACCGTGCCCGCCGTAGGGT
>JAVVDV010000107.1:0-419 GCA_032251355.1 Wenzhouxiangellaceae bacterium | reverse complement strand
ATAGTTGACAGGTCAATCCATATCAGGGTGCGTTGAGCGCAGCGAAACGCACCATCCTGAACCCGACCGTGCCGCCGAGGCTGCTTGGCTATCGTCCGGTGGGTTTCGCCTTTGGCTCAACCCACCCTACGCCCCGCACGACCATCACGCCCACGCCCACGCCCGCCGCACCCGCCGCACCCACCGTAGACCGTAAACGAACGCAGGAAGGCCATTGACGCCGCCCTCGCCCGGCCCGACAATCGCCAGCCCGAACCCCGCCCGGACGGCCAAGCATGATCGTCACCAATGCCAGTGAATTCCTCCGCCAGCTCGAAGCCGGCTGGCTGATCGACGACTCGGCGGCGGTGCCGCGTGCGGTGTTTCTGGTCGAGCCAAGCGACTTCCAGCTCTCGCGCCAGGCGGCGACCGATAACGCC
>JAVVDV010000106.1:0-669 GCA_032251355.1 Wenzhouxiangellaceae bacterium | reverse complement strand
GTGATGCAACTGCGATGGTCAGAGTACCCAGAGCGGGAAGAAGATCCCAAACACCAGAACATGCCCACCGAATTGCTGCTCGGCGCACCCATGTGCGCCAGAAAGACAAAAAGGGAGAGGCGCCGGTCGCCTCTCCCTTTTGGATTTGGTCACCGAAAACTCTCGACGGGCCGGAACTCCCTGCACCCATCACTTGGCAAGAGTTTGGACGCAGCCAGGGGAAAACGCAAGAGAAATCTTCCAGCAGTTCTCACGAGGCGCTGCAGACCCGGGGCGAACTGCCCGTGCGGCACCGGCATCCCTACCCCGGCACCACATACAGTGCCACGGCGACGAAGTGACAGATACTGCCGCCGAGCACGAACAGGTGCCACACCGCGTGCATGTAGCGGGTCTTCTTCATGACGTAGAAGATGGTTCCCAGGGAGTAGCTGAGACCCCCGGCCACCAGCCAAACCAGCCCCCCGGCCGGAAGCGCCGCGTGCAGGGGTTTGATGGCGATCACCACCACCCAGCCCAGGACCAGATAGAGGGCAGCGGCAAGTTTCTCCGGCCGGTAGACCCACCACGCCTCGGCGACGACACCGATCAACGCGAGGGCCCAGACGGTGCCGAACAGGGTCCAGCCCCATGGGCCGCGCAGGGTCACCAGGGTGAAAGGGGTGTAGG
>JAVVDV010000105.1:0-688 GCA_032251355.1 Wenzhouxiangellaceae bacterium | reverse complement strand
GCAGGGTGAGCTGCTGGCCCAGGCCGGTGCGGAAGCCGAGGTGCTGCTCGCGCACATCGACCGCAAGCGCGGTGAACAGGTCCGCCGCATCTGGCCGTTCTTCCGCGACCGCCGCATCGACGCCTACGCCGACCTCAGCCGCCGCTGGCGCGATGACGTGTAACGACACGTTCTTTCTTACCGCAGATGAACGCGGATGAACGCAGATAAAGCGGAAAGTCGTGCAGGAGCGACGTCCCGTCGCGATTTGGCAAATGCTCGGATCGGCCCGGGATGGGCATCCTGCCGCCCCTTTTTCGGGCGTCTGCGTTCACCTGCGATTGAAAGCATTACAGACCTCAAGCGAAAGCTCGGATTCCCAACGTTGCGTTTCGCCTGCGGCTCAACACACCCTGCGTTGGCCGCGCTCGGCTAGACTGATCGGATTGTCTTCACGCCCGGCCCGATTGCCTTGACGTCTTCCGAACCCGCATCCGACGCTGCACCCGATTCCGATACCGACACTGACGCCGCCGACAGCTTTGCCGGCGAGCCCACGCGCGTCGTCGAGCGCGATGGCGTGACCTACACGCTGCTGGGCACGGCACACGTGTCGCAGGCCAGCGTGCAGGCGGTGCACGACCACCTGGCCTGCGATGAATTCGATGCCGTGGCGGTCGAGTTGTGCCCTTCGCGCCATCGCGCGCTG
>JAVVDV010000104.1:0-711 GCA_032251355.1 Wenzhouxiangellaceae bacterium | reverse complement strand
CAGTTGCTCAGGGTAACTCAATCAGCGTAAATCTGAAACTGTCCGGGATGCAAACCGGGCGGAGGTGCTGAGGTTGCTCAGGGTAACTCAATCAGCGTAAATCTGAAACCTCGACAGCCAGATCATCGGCATCGAGGGCCGGGTTGCTCAGGGTAACTCAATCAGCGTAAATCTGAAACCGGTCTCTGCGGTACGACTGCCACCGATCCCAAGTTGCTCAGGGTAACTCAATCAGCGTAAATCTGAAACTGTAGCGGTCCAGCCCGGTCAGGCGTGCGAGTTCGTTGCTCAGGGTAACTCAATCAGCGTAAATCTGAAACTGCAGTTAACTGCCATCGAATTGCCGAGCGCTTTGTTGCTCAGGGTAACTCAATCAGCGTAAATCTGAAACTTATTGGCTTACGCTGCCGGGTGAACGAGATGCTGTTGCTCAGGGTAACTCAATCAGCGTAAATCTGAAACTAGACCCAGCGGCCCGAGTGAGCGGAATCGTTGCGTTGCTCAGGGTAACTCAATCAGCGTAAATCTGAAACGATCTCTGAGCCTTCATCGCGAATCGTCGGCAGGTTGCTCAGGGTAACTCAATCAGCGTAAATCTGAAACAGAAGTCCGAAGCAGACAAGGCCGCAGGCGGCAGTTGCTCAGGGTAACTCAATCAGCGTAAATCTGAAACTGTCCGGGATGCAAACCGGGCGGAGGTGCTGAGGTTGC
>JAVVDV010000103.1:0-715 GCA_032251355.1 Wenzhouxiangellaceae bacterium | reverse complement strand
ATCCTCGAGCAGGATTTCTCCGGGGTGGATGGGTTCGATGTCGCGTTTGTTCATGGAATCGGACATTAACGCTTCGCAATATTAACGTCAAGCGTTAACGATGGCGCTGACGGGCACCGACTGCACGGGCGCTGTTTCCGACCGCGAATGTGGATTCTGGGGCAAATCGCGAATCGGAGTTCGCTCCCACAGTGCCGTAGCCCGGGTAAGCGCAGCGCACCCGGGGCAAATCGCGGCTCCCCCGTCCCGGCTGCGGCCGTTGGCCTTACGCGGGCTACGGTGCTGCGGCGAAGGTTTCTGCGGCGTGGATGTCGTCGACGGTCAGTCGCGGGTGGTCGGCGATGATTTCCTGTGCGGTCATGCCGGTGCCGCGCTTGCGCAGGATCTGCTCGACTGCAATCCGGGTGCCGCGAATCACCGGCTTTCCGCCCAGAACGTCCGGACGGCATTCAATCCGATCATGATCTTTCATGTAAGCCACTCCGACAGGACCAAAGACATGGAATGAGCGTACCAGAAGGCCCCACCAAAAAGATCAACGAGTCGTGCAGTAACGTCGTCCGGGTAAGCACAGCGCATCCGGGATGATTCAAGGCTCCCCCATCCCGGGTGCGGCCTTTGGCCTTACCCGGGCTACGGTGCCGAATACGCGCCGCCATCCCGAACCCGCCCCTCGCCATCCCGAACCCGCACCTCGTCATCCCGAACCCGCACC
>JAVVDV010000102.1:0-718 GCA_032251355.1 Wenzhouxiangellaceae bacterium | reverse complement strand
CGCTGATTGAGTTACCCTGAGCAACACCAGGTCGACCCCGGAGTCCGTTTGTCGGACCAGTTTCAGATTTACGCTGATTGAGTTACCCTGAGCAACAAAAGTTCGGCATCAAGGCGACCCGATCAAAAGAGTTTCAGATTTACGCTGATTGAGTTACCCTGAGCAACCTGGCCGGCTGCACCTGGCCGACCCGCACGGTCGGTTTCAGATTTACGCTGATTGAGTTACCCTGAGCAACACCTTAGACTCGACCGTCTGCACCACCCGGAACGGTTTCAGATTTACGCTGATTGAGTTACCCTGAGCAACTCGAATACAGATTGCTGACGCGCCACGCAGGATGTTTCAGATTTACGCTGATTGAGTTACCCTGAGCAACTGAAACCCAGACCGAATGCATCAGCGCAGTGCGGTTTCAGATTTACGCTGATTGAGTTACCCTGAGCAACCCAGGCCGCCGAGACCCTCCTCGGGCGCGGGCAGTTTCAGATTTACGCTGATTGAGTTACCCTGAGCAACAGCAACTGCACATCATGCAAGAATGTGCGATCTTGTTTCAGATTTACGCTGATTGAGTTACCCTGAGCAACCGACATGATTGACATGATTATTGTGGCAGGACAGTTTCAGATTTACGCTGATTGAGTTACCCTGAGCAACACGATTGCGGTGATGTTTGGGTCGAAGGCGGTCACAAGTTTCAGATTTACGCTGATTG
>JAVVDV010000101.1:0-733 GCA_032251355.1 Wenzhouxiangellaceae bacterium | reverse complement strand
CTGGAAAACAGCGCGGCGAGCAGCGCAAAGCGCCCGGCCGGCGGAATGCCGGGCGGCTCGATTCGATCGACGGAAGCGGGGACGGTGGACATGGCCGCGCAAGCGTAGCCGAATTCATCGCCCACGACTTGATCGGCTGGTTGTCATTCCCGGCCCGACCAATCTGCCATCACTCCTGCCCCGCCCTAATTGCCGTCATCCCCGACCCGACCTGATTGCCGTCGTCCCCGACCCGACCTGATTGCCGTCGTCCCCGACTCACCCACCTGCGTCATCCCCGACTTGATCGGGGATCCAGTCATTAAATGCGTCGGCCACGGGCCGACTCGTTTTTGCACTGGATGCCGGCTCAAGGCCGGCATGACGGGATGGCGGGGCGAGATGACGAATTCATGCGCTATCAGCCATCGCCCGACCCTCACCACGCCGCAACCGCAGCGACGCTACTATCTATACGTTAATTCTCCAAGGAGTCAGGAACATGTCCTTCTCGCGCGCCCTCCTCGCCCTGGGCCTGTCCGCTTTGATGATCTCGAGTACAGAAGCCGAAACGCTGCGCACCGAGTACCAGCAAATTGAACTGGAACGCCTGGCTGACGGCCTGGACGAACCCTGGGGCATGACCTTTCTACCCGATGGCAGCTTGCTGATCAGCGAACGCACCGGTCGCCTGCTGCGGTTCGAGCGCGGTCGCTTGCGTGAGATCGCCGGCACCCCCGAAGTTGCCGCGCGC
>JAVVDV010000100.1:0-750 GCA_032251355.1 Wenzhouxiangellaceae bacterium | reverse complement strand
GATTATGTCCTGTTTTACAAGCCGAACATCCCCATTGCCATTATCGAGGCCAAGGACAACAACCATACTGTTGGCGACGGCATGCAACAGGCGTTGGGTTACGCCGACATGTTGCAAGTGCCCTTTGTATTCAGCTCCAACGGTGACGGTTTTTTGTTCCACAATAAGATCGCCTTGGACGGCATTGTCGAGCGGGAGCTTGCACTCCACGAATTTCCCACTGCGGAAACGCTGTGGCAATGGTGGGCGCAGCATCGTGGCCTGAACGATCAACAGAATGCACTGGTCACGCAGGATTATTTCAGTGATGGCAGCGATAAAAGCCCTCGCTATTATCAGCTGCTGGCGATCAACAAGACCATCGAGGCGATAGCGCGGGGCCAGAATCGCATTCTGCTGGTGATGGCCACCGGCACCGGCAAGACTTTCACCGCCTTTCAGATCATCTGGCGGCTGTGGAAGTCAAAGGCGAAAAAACGCATCCTGTTTCTTGCCGACCGCAACATCCTGGTCGACCAGACCATGACCAACGACTTCAAGCCGTTCGGTTCGGCCATGACCAAGATCCAGAAGCGGCAGGCCAACAAGTCCTACGAGATTTACCTTTCCCTCTATCAGGCCGTTACCGGCAACGAGGAAGAGAAAAACATCTACCGGCAGTTCAGCCCCGACTTTTTCGACCTTATCATCATTGATGAATGCCATCGGGGCAGCGCGGCCGCCGATTCGGCCTGGCGCGAAATTCTCGAA
>JAVVDV010000099.1:0-763 GCA_032251355.1 Wenzhouxiangellaceae bacterium | reverse complement strand
GACGATGTTGAAGTTTCACCTTCCAGGGAGATGGAATCATGAAAGAAGTCAAAGCATACGTGCGTCCCGAACTGGTCGACCATGTGGTCGACGTTCTGGGCCTGATTCCCGGCCTCGGTGGCATTGCCGTCGTGCCGGTAAACGATTACGGCCATGTTTTCGACGATGGCGTATGAAGCAGGCCGGGATAATCAAGTTCGATGTCCACACCGCGTCGGCGAAACTGCTGAAGAAGAGGTGGTTGTCAGCCGCGTAGCCGATCAGCGCCATCAGGATCGTGGCCGGCACCAGCGATTCGCGCGCCCCGCGGTCCGAAAACCGATTGACAGTCGGTTTTTCGATATGTAGAGTCGGGCGCTCCCGTTTCGAGCCGATGCTCCATGCCTCCTGTCGAGCGCAACACCCCACCTCTGTCGCCGCGTCTGGGGGAGCTGGAAGTCCGCATCCTGGAACACCTCTGGTCCGCCGATGAAGCAAGCGTGAAGGCAGTCCACGACGTTGTCGGCCGGCCGCGCTGGTGGCCGAGGCGGCGCTCCGGTTTGGCGAGGAACGGACCTCGGCGATGGCAGCACTGGTCGATGCCGCAGAGCGGCTCGACGAGTCCGCACTCGACGTGCTCGAACAGCTGATCGAGGCGCGCCGGGCCGTCGTACGTCACGAGATCGCACATGCCCGGGCCGGCGACCCGCTATTCAGGCTCATGCTCGACTATCTGGCGGCCTTGCATCTCCCAGCAACGCGCAAACGTCTGATTCGCCATTGG
>JAVVDV010000098.1:0-814 GCA_032251355.1 Wenzhouxiangellaceae bacterium | reverse complement strand
CAGTGAGGACAGCGCGTTGAGCACGTAACGATTGTTCAGCTGCAGGTGCTCGGCCTGGTTTGCCTCCAGATCGCAATGTCGCCAGCTCAGCGGCAGCTTGTCTTCATAAGTAACCATGATTCCTCCTGGCGGCGCAATCGAACGGGATGACGCCCATCAAAAGCCCCGTCATGCCGGCCTTGAACCGGCATCGTGTCCAACAATGAGTCGGCCAGCGGCCGACGCCTCATCCCATTGGATCCCGGATATTCGCTGGCGCGAATTCCGGGACGACGTAAGGAAGAGGCGCGAATTCCGGGATGACGTGAAGAAGAGGCGCGCGTTCCGGGACGACGTAAGGACGCCCGCCGTAGGGTGCGTTGAGCGCAGCGAATACGCACCGTACCGTGCCCAAACCCACCGCCGGAGTTGCTTCGACATCGGCCGGTGGGTTTCGCCCGCGGCTCAACCCACCCTACGCTTACGACGGACGGGTGCTCAGCCACCGGCCACATCGGCGTACGCGCGTGCCTGGCCGGAGGCCTTGCGTTGCGCGCCGAGTTCGAGTTCGAGTTGCTCGCGCAGCTGGTCGAGCGCGTCGAGCAGCACCTGGTCGTCGCGCACGATTTCCTGCATCCAGTAGGCGACGGTATCGTCGTCCGGGTCGGGTTGGTGGTGGCCGAACAATGCGACCAGTTCCTGCCGGCGTTCGGCCGCCAGTTGACCGGCCTGCTCCAGCTCGGCCTCTTCGACCGCGCGACGAATCGCCGAACCCAGCGCGACCACGCGCTGCATGCGCCGGTCGGCCAGCATGTCGTTCACGGCCGGGTACCGG
>JAVVDV010000097.1:0-841 GCA_032251355.1 Wenzhouxiangellaceae bacterium | reverse complement strand
GAGCGGGCAGGGTTGGTGAGCCGGATGGTCTTCCCGGAAACGTTCGAAACGAGAGTTGTGGTCTCCGGCCGCCCGTTGGTCGTCCCGACCCTGAACCACCTCGGTACGCTGCTGCTGATGCTCAGCCTGCTGCTGGTCGGTGGTGTTGCGGTTCGCCGGATGACGGTGTAAACGACAAGCACCTTGTTCAGCCTTGAGCTGAAACAAGAAGGCCGCCTTCGGGCGGCCTTTTTGTTGGCCTCCAGGGCAATTGAGCATGTGATGGCGTGTGTTGAGTCGCAGGCGAAACGCACCGATTGGGCTTTGTGCCGGGATTGTCGGTTCAGCGCCGATTCAGTCCGCAGGGGTAGAATTCCGCGCATGTACCGTGATTTCCTGAACCATTCGAACCTGCGCCACATGCTGCGCGCTGGCTTGTTGGCGCTTGCGCTCGCGGCGCTGGTGCCGGCACCGGCGGCATTTGCCGACAGCCTGCGAGAGGTGGCCGAGCGTGTCGCGCGCCAGCATGATGCCAAGGTGGTTTCAGCGCGCGAGGTCGAGCGGCGCGGGCGGCGGTTCTACGAAATCCGCATCCTGACCAAGGATGGTGTGGTTCGCACCATTCGGGTGCCGGCCGAGGGGAGATCAAATGTGAATCGCGGCGAGACGCCGCTCCTACAGGGTGTAGGAGGTCCGTCCCGGGCCGATTCGGTGGGTCATTCGGGTGGTTGGGTTGATCGCGGCGGGACGCCGCTCCTACAGGGTGCAGGAGGCCCGTCTCGGGCCGATTTGTTGGCCGCGTCCCGAGCGCGCCGCTCTGCGGTCCGTCGCGGGTAGCCTCCCATGCGCTTGCTGCTGCTCG
>JAVVDV010000096.1:0-900 GCA_032251355.1 Wenzhouxiangellaceae bacterium | reverse complement strand
GAGCAACCGGTGCCCTGCACCAGCACGCCAGCCGATACAGGTTTCAGATTTACGCTGATTGAGTTACCCTGAGCAACATCGCCGCGTCGATCGACAGCCTGCCGGACTTGGTTTCAGATTTACGCTGATTGAGTTACCCTGAGCAACACCTTTCTGTAGCTGGCAAGCGGTCTGGCTTGGGTTTCAGATTTACGCTGATTGAGTTACCCTGAGCAACTGGAACACTTCGGGACATGCTGGGTTATACCGGCGAAGTTTCAGATTTACGCTGATTGAGTTACCCTGAGCAACCGGACCTTTTCAAAGCTAGCCGACGAGGCCGACGTTTCAGATTTACGCTGATTGAGTTACCCTGAGCAACGGCAAACGTCCAGGTGTTGATCTGCGAGGACTGGTTTCAGATTTACGCTGATTGAGTTACCCTGAGCAACGAGATCCATGCCGACGACCCGGACGTGAAGTTCGTTTCAGATTTACGCTGATTGAGTTACCCTGAGCAACATCGAAGCCGAAGACCTGTTCGACGTCTACCAACGGTTTCAGATTTACGCTGATTGAGTTACCCTGAGCAACGGAGTCAATGGTTTGATATACGTATGGCATGATGTTTCAGATTTACGCTGATTGAGTTACCCTGAGCAACCGAACACGCGCGCCAGCCGCAATCCCTCCAAGTCCGTTTCAGATTTACGCTGATTGAGTTACCCTGAGCAACGGAAACAGGACGGCGAACTGGTTCGGCCACTGCTGTTTCAGATTTACGCTGATTGAGTTACCCTGAGCAACCGGGGCCATATCGCCTACCGGGGCCAGCAGTTCAAGTTTCAGATTTACGCTGATTGAGTTACCCTGAGCAACAGGACCGGGCGCACCCGATCCGGATCACCGAATACAGTTTCA
>JAVVDV010000095.1:0-1227 GCA_032251355.1 Wenzhouxiangellaceae bacterium | reverse complement strand
CACCCTGCAACAGGCCTGCGGCACCAGCCTGCAGGCGGCCTTACTTGCCGGTGCCGAGATCGCCACCGGCGCGATCGACTGCGCCATCGTCGGCGGCACCGACACCACCAGCGATCCGCCGATCGTATTTTCGCGCAAGTTTGCCCAGCGCCTGATCAAGCTCGGCAAGGCCAAGACCTTCAAGGACAAGCTGGCCGTGTTCAAGGGCTTCTCGCCGGCTGAACTGGCGCCGCAGCCGCCGCGCAACGGCGAGCCGCGCACCGGTCTGTCGATGGGCCAGCACTGCGAACGCATGGCGCGCCAGTGGCAAGTCGGTCGGCGCGAACAGGACGAACTGACCGTTGCCAGCCACCACAAGGCGGCGCGCGCCTGGGACGAAGGCTTCTTCGACGATCTCGTGGTCGGCCACGCCGGGGTGCTGCGTGACAACATCCTGCGCCCGGACACCGACCTGCAGCAACTGGCCAAGCTCAAGCCGGCGTTCGATCGCTCCGCCCACGGCACGCTCACGGCCGGCAACTCGACCACGCTCACCGACGGTGCCGCGGCCGTGCTGCTGACCTCGGAAGACTACGCGCGCAAGCACAAACTGCCCGTCACCGCCTGGCTGACCCACGGCCGCACCTCGTCGGTCGACTACGTCAACGCCGATGAGGGCCTGCTGATGGCCCCGACCGTGGCCGTGGCCGAAATGCTGCAGCGCGCCAATTTATCGCTGCAGGATTTTGATTTCTATGAAATCCACGAGGCCTTCGCCGCCCAGGTGCTGTGCACGCTCAAGGCCTGGGAGTCGGACGACTACTGCCGCGACCGGCTCGGGCTGGACGCCGCGCTGGGCGAAATCGACCGCGCCAGACTCAACGTCAACGGCTCCTCGGTGGCCATCGGTCACCCCTTCGCCGCCACCGGCGCCCGCATCATCGCCACACTGGGCAAACTGCTCGAGCAGAAAGGCTCGGGGCGCGGCCTGATTTCAGTCTGTACCGCAGGCGGCATGGGCGTGGCGGCTATTCTTGAGCGCTAAACGGGGATCCCGCACCGCGTGAAAATCTCAAGCCGTCGCCCCTACCGGGCTGGCGGCTGGATCATCAACCGCCGCACGCGCTGACCCTTCTGCAACCCGGCTCATTGGTCACAGGAACCGGGCACAAAAGGATTCCTGATTACGCATAAGATTCAGCCATTATTCGAACTGAATTTCTAACCGCAGATGAACGCAGATTAATT
>JAVVDV010000094.1:0-1645 GCA_032251355.1 Wenzhouxiangellaceae bacterium | reverse complement strand
GTGAAATCCAGGGCGAATACCTGACTCGAGAAATCATCCTGAAGTGATCTACATGTCCGGCTGCGCTGCAAGGTGATCGTATCCCTGCAGCGCAGCCGGACCCTCTTGATGGCTTTGCGGTCTACGGCACAAAGAAATGGCAAACCTTATGATCACCAGCGCCGACAAGAACTGCGGGCTCGACGCGCGCGCCAAACCATGAGCGAAGCCCGCCCCACGACAGCCGAAGTCGCGGTGCGCTTCACGGCGCTGTGGCTGGCCGGAGAATTCCGCGCCGCCGGCGAGAAATACTGGGCCGAAGACGTGGTCAGCATCGAGCCTCGCCCGCTGCCCGACGGCACCGAGGCCGAATGCCGCGGCATCGAGGCGGTGCGCCGAAAGAACGTGCGCTGGTGCTCCACTCACGGCATCGAGGACCTCAGCATCGACGGCCCCTTCGTGACCGGTGATCGCTTTGCATTGTTCGCCGACATGCTGATCGCCCACGCGGGCCGGCGCAGGCCGCACAGCGAAATCGCGGTGTTCGCCATCCGCGACGGCCGGATCGTCGAGGAGCGCTTCTTCTATGAGTAGCCCGACATTTACACAAGTCTCAATAATCTGAAAGACGATCTGGATTGACCAAAGCCCGAACGGAGTTCAATGAAATGACTGCCACCCCCAAAGCCCTCGCCCACGTGGTCTACCGCACGCGCCGCTTTCCAGAAATGCTGGCCTGGTACGGCACCGTGTTCGATGCCAGGATTCAGCACCAGAATCCCGCGATGAGCTTTCTGACCTTCGATGACGAGCATCACCGATTCGCATTTCTCGATCTTTCGGTGATCGATCCGGAAGGCTCCGAGCCGGAAGGCAGGAAGTGGGTCGGGGTCGACCATCTGGCCTGGACGCATGCTTCGCTGGATGATCTTTTCGACAACTACGCACACTGCAAGGTGAACGGCATCGAGCCCTACTGGTGCGTCCACCACGGGCTGACGATCTCGATGTACTACGCCGACCCCGACGGCAACCAGATGGAATTCCAGGTCAACGCCTTCGACAGCGCCGAGGAGTGCAACGCCTATATTTCCGGCCCGCCTTTCGCAGCCAACCCGGTCGGCGTGGAGTTCGATCCCGAAGAGTGGCTGGAAGCCGTGCGCGACGGCGCCTCGCTGGAAGTCTTCCGGGTACGGACCGTACATGAGCCGGTCTCGCCCATTCGGGGCGCGGTCAGCGCGCTGCTTTGAACCATTGATCACCCAATGAGACCCGGCCCATGGCTCTGACACTCGACAATCCTGTCAACATACCGACGCGTAAAGCGGATCGCTACGTCGTGATGGATGTTCTACGCGGCTTTGCGCTGTTCGGCGTCATGCTGATCAATCTCTACGAGTTCGGCGGCGTGGATGTGCTGATCACCGCCAAGCAACTGGCGGCACTGCCGTCGGCGGCGCTCGACGAACGGCTTCAGTTCTGGGTCAGGCTGTTGGTGTCCGACAAGGCCAATACGCTGTTCGCTTTCCTGTTCGGGCTGGGTTTCTGGGTGCAGATGGAACGCCTCCAGGCGCGCGGCGCGCCGTTTCGGTCCATCTATCTCCGGCGTGCCGCCATCCTGCTGATCCTCGGGTGGGTCCACCTGCTGTGCCTGTTCAGCTGGGAC
>JAVVDV010000093.1:0-2086 GCA_032251355.1 Wenzhouxiangellaceae bacterium | reverse complement strand
CCCAGCAAGGCTGCCATCATTCCCCCGGTCAAGCCGCCGCAGAAGCTGCTGAGTGCGAGCGCGAGCAGCAGGCTGTCCTCGATCCGCCCGCGCGCAAGCGCGTGGTTCAGGTTCGCTTCGAGCGAGAATGCATCGATGGCCAGCCACAGGCATTCCTGCACCACCAGCCCGACGGCGGTGCCGGCCAGCAGCGCCCGAGCGGCGCGTCGCAAGCGCGGTTCGGCAGAGTCGGGCCAGGGCGTCATGCGCCGGAATCCGGGGCGAATGCCGTCCGAGACCGGGGTAGGGGATTTTGGCGGTCGGTGCCGATATTGATTCGAAGCCCGTGATCGGTCATAATAGCCAGCTCTTTTCAATACTTTCCCAAGGTCGCCCGATGAAGGCCGAAATCCATCCCGAATATCGCGAAGTCGTGTTCCAGGACCTGTCCAGCGACTTTTCGTTCAAGACGCGCTCGACCATCCGTACCCGCGAGACCATCCAGTGGGAGGATGGTAATGAATATCCGCTGGTCAAGGTCGAAGTGTCCAGCAAGTCGCACCCGTTTTACACCGGACAGCACAAGATTGTCGATTCCGGCGGGCGGGTCGATCGATTCAAGCAGCGTTACGGAAAGTAACCTTCCCCGTCAACCCGGGGTCGCGCGGTGCTGCTTTCACCCATTTAAATGAAGGAGAGCCACGTTGAGCGAACGCAAACTGCATCTGAGCGACCCCGAATCGGGCAAGATCCTCGAACTGCCGGTGGTCAGCGGCAGCGAGGGTGACCCGACCCTGGACATCAGCAGGCTGCACAAGGAGCTGGGGCACTTCACGTTCGACCCCGGTTACGGGATGACCGCCAGCTGCCAGAGCGACATCACGTTCATTGATGGCGACAAGGGCATCCTGCGCTACCGCGGCTACCCGATCGAGCAGCTGGCCGAGAAATCCTCGTTCGTCGAGGTTGCCTACCTGCTGATGTACGGTGAACTTCCGACCGCCGATCAACTGCAGGCATTCGAAGACGACATCACGTACCACACGATGGTCCACGAGAAGCTCTCGGTGTTCATGCAGGGCTTCCAGTACGACGCTCATCCGATGGCGGTGCTGTGCGGGGTGGTCGGCTCGATGGCCGCGTTCTACCACGAGCGGCTCGATGCCAATGACCCGGACCAGCGCGAACTGGCGGCCAAGCGCCTGATCGCCAAGATCCCGACCGTCACAGCCGCGGCCTACCGCAATATTCGTGGCTGGCCGATGATGTACCCGAAAAACCGGCTCGGCTTCAGCGAGCGTTTTCTCGACATGATGTTCGCCGTGCCCTCGGAAGACTACGAGGTCAACCCGGTCGCGGCCAAGGCGCTGGATCTTCTGTTCATCCTGCACGCCGACCACGAGCAGAATGCCTCGACCTCGACCGTGCGCCTGGTCGGCTCGACCGGTGCCAACCCGTTTGCCTGTGTTGCCGCCGGCATCGCCGCGCTGTGGGGTCCGGCTCACGGCGGCGCCAACGAGGCAGTACTGACGATGCTCAATCAGATCGGCTCGGTTGACCGGGTCGGTGAATTCGTCAAGCGCGCCAAGGACAAGGACGACCCGTTCCGACTGATGGGCTTCGGGCACCGCGTCTACAAGAACTATGACCCGCGCGCGACCATCATCCGCAAGCAGTGCCACGAGGTGCTGGCGGAGTTGGGCAAGCAGGACGAATTGCTGGATCTGGCGATGAAACTCGAGCAGATCGCGCTGGAAGACGAATACTTCGTCGAGCGCAAGCTCTACCCGAACGTCGACTTCTATTCCGGCATCATTTACAAGGCGCTGGGGATTCCAACCTCGATGTTTACGGCCATGTTCGCCATCGGCCGCTCGGCCGGCTGGGTTGCGCAGTGGCTGGAACAGGCCGCCAACCCGACCCGCATCGGGCGTCCGCGCCAGGTCTACACCGGCGCGACCGAGCGCGACTACCGGCCGATCGGGCAGCGCTGAGGCCGCGCAACGAATACCATAGGTATTTCGTTGCCAGGTTAGCGTGAAAGATTACTGGAATTGGCCAATAGCTGCCCGCCCCCGTTAGCGGGGTAATCCGGGCTTGCTGCCTC
>JAVVDV010000092.1:0-2470 GCA_032251355.1 Wenzhouxiangellaceae bacterium | reverse complement strand
CATGTCGGTGCCGCGATAGCTGGCCGCCGACGACCATGCGGTGCGCACCAGCGCCGGCACGCTCACGCCGGTGTCGAGAATCATCGCCTTGATGCGATCGGAGTCGGCGCTGTTGATCAGCGCGTGGTCGACCTCGGGCACCGGATCCTGCCACAGCAGCACCTCGGCCGGCACATCCTGGCCGACGTAGCGCGCACGCGGTCCCATGTCGCGGTGGGTCAGCTTGAACCAGGCGCGCGCGAAGGCGTCTTCGAATTGATCCGGATTCTTCAGGAAGCGCTCGGAAATCTCGCGATAGGCCGGGTCTTCCTTCAGCGAAAGATCCGTAGTCAGCATGATGACGGTCTGGGTCTTGCCGGGCACGTGCGCATCCGGTGCCTGGGCGGCCGCCGGGTTGCCCTTGGGCACCCATTGAATGGCGCCGGCCGGACTGCGGGTCTGCTCCCATTCGAAGTTGAACAGGTTCTGCAGGTACATCATGGTCCAGCGCGTCGGCGCGGCGGTCCATGCGCCTTCCAGACCACTGGTGATGGTGTCCTCGGCATTGCCCTTGCCGCACTTGTTCTGCCAGCCCAGTCCCTGGTTTTCGATCGCGGCCGCGGCCGGTTCGGGGCCGACGCAATCGGCCGGGCTGGCCGCGCCGTGGACCTTGCCGAAGGTATGGCCACCGGCGATCAAGGCAACGGTTTCCTCGTCGTTCATCGCCATGCGCCCGAAGCTCTCGCGAATCTGCTTCGCGGCGGCCAGCGGGTCAGGGTTGCCGCCCGGGCCTTCCGGGTTGACGTAGATCAGACCCATCTGGGTCGCGCCCACGCCGGGCTTGAGGTTGCCTTCGGCGTCCTGGCGATCGCGACCCAGCATCTCGGTTTCCGGACCCCAGTTGACCAGCTCCGGCTCCCAGTCATCAGCGCGGCCACCGGCGAAGCCGAAGGTCTTGAAGCCCATCGACTCGAGCGCGACGTTGCCGGTCAGGATCATCAGGTCGGCCCAGGACAGGCTGCGGCCGTATTTCTGCTTGACCGGCCACAGCAGTCGGCGTGCCTTGTCGAGGTTGGCGTTGTCGGGCCAGCTGTTGAGCGGGTCGAAACGCATCTGTCCACCGCCGGCGCCACCGCGGCCGTCCGAGGTCCGGTAGGTGCCGGCGCTATGCCAGGCCATGCGAACCATCAGCGGGCCATAGTGGCCCCAGTCGGCCGGCCACCAGTCCTGCGAATCGGTCAGGGTCTGTTCGATGTCGGCCTTGACCTGGTCCAGGTCCAGCGATGCAAAGGCAGCGGCATAGTCAAAGTCCGCGCCGTAGGGGTTCGAGGCGGGGTCCTGGTCACGCAGCGGTCCCAGGTCCAGCTGCTCGGGCCACCAGAACTGGTTGGACTTGGCCTGCATTCCGGCGGTGGCCGGACCGGCCGCCAGCAGCGCACTGGCCAGACCAATACTGGCCGCCAGCCGCGCGAGTTTGAATGACTTCATGATGCTCCTCCATGGTTGCAAAGAATCCCGTTGCGGGAGTAACAATCATTAAACGCTATCTAATTTAAATAATCAATTGAATCTTGCTATGGAAGTCATACGGAACGCGCATGATCTCCTGCCGGCTCGGAGGCATCTCGCGGGGGCTTCGACGTGCCGGATCAGTCGAGCTTGACCGGCGCTTCGGGCTTGGGCAGGAAGGCCGGCCGGCGGGCTTCGATGCGGTCCAGTACTTCGGCAATGCCGCGGTCGAGTTGGGCGTCGGTGTTCGAGGTCGGGTCGTTCTCGACTTCGATGTCCGGCGCCACGCCTTCGCCCTCGATGATCCAGCCCTTGCCCGGCTGGCCCATGCCGAACTCCGGCACGAACACCTCACCGCCGTCGAGCAGCGCACCGCGGCCGGTGATGCCGACCACGCCGCCCCAGCTGCGCTTGCCGATCAGCGGGCCGAGGCCGGCTTCGCGGAAGAAGTACGGGAAGATGTCGCCGTCGGACGCCGAGGTCTCGCTGATCAGCGACACCATCGGGCCGATGAAGGCGCCTTCCGGGTAGGTGTCCTGCCAGGCGTTATGGGCCTGGTAACCGAACGCCAGCGGCCGCTTCATCAGGCGCTGCAGGATCATCGACGACACGTTGCCGCCGCCGTTGCCGCGCACGTCGATGATCATGCCGAGCTTGCGGTTCTGCGGGTAGTACCACTTGATGAACTCGTAGATCCCGTCCGGACCCATGTCCGGGATGTGCAGGTAGCCGACCTTGCCACCGCTCTTCTCGTTGACGTAGGCGCGATTGCGCTCGACCCAGCCCAGGTAGATCAGCGCGCTTTCGCTGGCGATCGGGTCGACCAGCACCCGCCGCGCGCCCCTGGGGTCCGGCTTGTCGTTGACCAGCAACTCGACCGGCTGGTTGCCGCGGTCGGTCAGCAGCGCGTACGGATTGTCGGCCGTGGTCAGTTCTCTGCCGTCGATGGCCAGGATGTAGTCGCCGGCCGAGACGTCGACGC
>JAVVDV010000091.1:0-2635 GCA_032251355.1 Wenzhouxiangellaceae bacterium | reverse complement strand
GCTGAAGCCGGGTAAGCGCTCAAACACGACAGTTATTGACGAACGCGGTCCAGATCGCCAAGCAGGGCCTGCAGCTGGACGAGCCTTTGCACAAGCTCGACAAGTACCGGCTGCTGATCATCGACGACATCGGCTGCATCAAACGCAGCGAGGCCGAAACCTCCGTGCTGTTCGAACTCATCGCGCACCGCTACGAGTCCGGCAGCGTGCTGATCACTTCCAACCATCCGTTCAGCACCTGGGACAGCATCTTTGCCGACGACATGATGGCGGCCGCGGCAACTGACCGGCTGGTCCGCCATGCCGACATCCTTGAACTGTCCGGATTTCGCGAGAAGGTTCATCAACGCTGGCGGGCTGGTCGAAGTGCGACCGGTCCGGCGGTGGCTCAGTCCGCCGAGTCTACCCCCTGAAACATCGCCCGGACATCGACCGTATCGCGCTTGCCGATCTGCTCGAAATTGGCTTCCAGCCAGGCTTCGGCGGTGTTGCGGCCAATATCGCGCAGGTGTGTCAGGAATTTCCATTCTGCGTTCGACTTGGACGAGGCACCCAGCGGGATCAGCGTATCCTGGTTATGAATCAGATGCATGCGCACACGCCGGTATTCGCTTGCATCGAGTCGCCCGTCCTCGACAAGCCGGGTGACGAAATCCACCGCGCGCAACTCCTTGAGCAGGCTGGAGTTGAACGCAATTTCATTGATCCGGTTCTGGATCTCGCTGGCGGTTTTCGGCACGCCCTTGCGCTCGATCGGGTTGATCTGCACGATCACCACGTCGGAACATTCGCTGCCATAGAAGAACGGAAACAGCGACGGGTTGCCCATGTAGCCACCGTCCCAGTACGGCACTCCGTCGATTTCCACGGCCTGGAACAGATTCGGCAGGCAGGCCGACGCCATCACCATGTCGGCGGTCAACTGGTGGCCGTGGAACACTTTCACCCGCCCGGTCTCGACGTTGGTCGCGGAGATGAACAGCCGGATCGCCTGGCATGACCGTACGCAATCAAAATCCACGGATTCGGCGATCAAATCGCGCAGCGGGTTCATGTTCAGCGGGTTGATCTGGTACGGCGAGACGACTCGGGTCAGCGCGTCGAACATGTGGTACCCGGGCGAGCGATCCAGCGACCAGCTCCCCAGCAGGCGATCGACCAGCGAGCGTCGCACCGGCGAAAAGCGGGCCGATTTGCTGACCGACTTCCAGAACGAGTCCAGCTGCTCGCGCGCGCCCTCCGGGCCGCCGCGCACAAAGCCGTCCGCCAGCGCCACGGCGTTCATCGCACCGGCCGAAGTGCCGGAGATTGCCTCGATCTTCAGGCGATCATCGGCCAGCAGCCGGTCCAGCACGCCCCAGGTAAACGCACCGTGTGAGCCACCGCCCTGCAGCGCCAGATTGATCGGCTTCGGTGCCGGTCTGCGGGCCATTACTGGGCCACCCAGCCACCGTCCACCGGCAGCGCCGCACCGGTGATCGAAACCGCGCCGGCGCCGCACAGAAACACCGCCAGTGCACCGATCTCGGAGGTCTCGGCGAAGCGCTTGGTCGGCTGCGCCTTGAGCATCACATCACGCTTGACTTCCTCCTCGGTAATCCCGCGTGCCCTGGCCGTATCGGGAATCTGTTTTTCGACCAGCGGCGTCCAGACATAGCCCGGGCAGATCGCGTTGACGGTAATCCCCTGCTCGGCCACTTCCAGCGCCGCGGTCTTGGTCAGGCCCAGCAAACCATGCTTGGCGGCCACGTAGGCCGACTTGAACGGCGAGGCGACCAGGCCGTGGGCCGAGGCGATATTGATGATCCGGCCCCAGCCGCGCTCGCGCATGCCCGGCAGCACCTGTTTGATGGTGTAGAACGCCGCGGAAAGATTGAGATTGATGATCGCCTGCCACTTTTCGTCCGGGAACTCGTCGACCGGAGCGACAAACTGGATGCCTGCGTTGTTGACCAGCACGTCGACCCCGCCGAAGCGCTCGATCGCACCGTCGATCAGCCCGCGCGCGCCGTCCGGCTCCATCAGGTTGGCGCGGTCGTAGATCACCTCCACGCCGTACTTGTCGGCCAGCCCGGCACGAAGTTCTTCCACCTCGCTTTCCGGCTCGATGCCGTTCATGACGATGTTCATGCCCTCGGCGGCGAGCGCTTCGGCAATCCCCAGCCCAATGCCGCTGGACGATCCGGTCACTACCGCGGTCTTTTGTTCATTCATTGCTGAATTCTCCTTGTTCGAAATCATGATTTGCCCAGGTAATCGTGCAGCACCCGGCCATAGGGCAGCGTCAGATCCGCCTTGAAATGTCGGCCTTCGATCACTTCGAGCACGGGAAGATCAGCCACTGGTGCGTTGATATGGGGAATCAGGTGCAGTCGCGCCGGGCCGGAATAATGGAAATGCATGTGAATGTCGGTCAGGTTGTAGGCCACGAGTTCGGCTATGCGCTGGCTGCCGGTCACGCATGGAATGATCTTGAGATTGACCGCGGTCTTGCGCAGGTGCGCGCCGCGATCTTCAGGCCTGGGTGCCATCCGGTCGTGAAACTTGTAGGTCATGGTCCCCATCGCCACCCGCTCACCGGCATAATGCAGCGTGCCGGTCAGTGTATCGGAGTGCACTTCCAGCCGCGCTTCGC
>JAVVDV010000090.1:0-2888 GCA_032251355.1 Wenzhouxiangellaceae bacterium | reverse complement strand
CGGGCTGATCGAGCGCGAGCTCGACCGGCGCGGCATCGCCTACGCCAAACTCACCGGTCAGACGCGCAAGCGCGAAGAAGCGATCGGACGCTTCCGCGACGGCGAGGTTCCGCTGTTCCTGATCAGTCTCAAGGCCGGCGGCGTCGGCCTGAACCTGGTCGAGGCCGATACCGTCATTCACTACGACCCGTGGTGGAACCCGGCGGTCGAGCACCAGGCCACCGACCGCGCCCACCGCATCGGCCAGGACAAGCCGGTGTTCGTCTACAAACTGGTCACCGAGGGCACGGTGGAAGAAAAGATCCTCGCCCTGCAACAGCGCAAGCAGAAACTGGCCGACGGCGTGTATGGCAAGGGTCGAGCCAAGGACCAGCCGCCGATCGATGAGGCCACCATCCAGGCGTTGCTGGGCGCGGATTGAATCCAGCCCGTCCGGTGCCGTTGCGTTTGCAGCTTCAGCAACACCCCATGCTTTCGCGCCCGGTTCCCGGCAGCGGAAGGCAGAGTCGGCGAGCGGCCGTCAACCCGGCATCGAGGATGCAGGCGGCGTTTCGGCCAGCAGCTGTCCGAGCATCAGCCCCAGCTCCAGATCTTCGACCCGCCCGAAGCGGTTCAACCGAACCCGGCCGGCGCGATCGAGCAGAATCATGCTGGGCGTGCCTTGCAGGTTCCAGCGCTGCATCGTCGCCGGAATCCGCTGGTCCGGCACGGGCTGGTCGATGCCGATCGGATGGGTGACGCGGTATTCGTGCAGAAACGCACGCAGCGCTTCGGTGCCCATGGCCTGGTGGTGTTCGAACACGGTGTGCAGGCCGATCACGATCAGATCCTTGCCGGCCAGCGCCCGATGGACACGCTCGGCCTGAGGCACGGCGTGCTGCGCGCAGCCCGGGCACAGCATCTGGAAGGCATGCACCAGCACCACCCGTCCCTGAAACTCGGCCAGCTCGAGTGGCCGATCGGCATTGAGCCAATCGGTCACCTGCCACGCCGGCGGCGGCTTGTTGGCCTGCATCGTCGATCAGTCCCGCAGCCGGCTGAAGACGAAATCCGACTCGGCCTGCGGCTGGTGACAGGCGAAGCAGGCATCGTATGCATTCTCGCCAACCACTCGCGTGTCCGGATCGCCGCCGCCGAAGCCCTCGAAGCCCCAGCCGCCGGTGTCGGACCAGCGCGCGGCATCCTTGTGCATCACGCCCAGCACCTTGCGCTCGCCCTCGACCAGCGCGTTGCCGCCATCTTCGGCTTCGAGCAAGTCGAATGCGATCACCGCGCCGTCGGGGAAGGTCCCGCTGCGATAGCCCTCCAGCGCCTTGTCGTTGGCATAGAGGTGGTGAATGCCGCCGAAGGCCGCATGCAAGGGATGGCCGGGCTGAATGACCATCGATTTGACATGGTGCCAATCGCGCCAGCCTTCCGGCCATGGGACTTCGGCCTGTGCCGTCGACACCGACCCCAGCGCCAGAATGACCGCAACCAGTGAACGATTCAGTTTGCTCATGCGTGCTCTCCCGAGTGATTTCATGATGTATCGAGTCGATACACTGATAAAGTAAATCGGAATGGAAGACTTGTCAAGCAATGCTTCGACACGATACATTAGGAGCCATGGAATCTCATCTGATCCTCGAGCGCATCGCCGCACTGATCCACCAGAGCGTCCGCGACGATGCCGCCCGTCATGGGCTGCAATCGATTCACGTGCAGATCCTCGGCTATCTGGCCCGGGCCAACCGCTACAGCGACATGCCGATCGCGGTGGCCGAGTACCTCGGCATCACCCGCGGCACCGTTTCCCAATCATTGAAGGTCCTCGAAGACAAGGGGCTGATCCGGCGCCGTCCGGACCCACGTCATGGCCGGCGCGTGCATCTGGAACTGACCGCTGCCGGGCGTTCGATTCTCGAACATGGCTGGTCGGGCCGTCTGCAGGCCGCACTGGCTGCACAGGAATCCGCGCAGCACGGGCTGGGCGATGCCTTGCGCGAACTGCTGCGCGGCCTGCAACAGGCCAACCGGCAACGCCCGTTCGGAATCTGTCATCAATGCGCGCATTTTCTCGTCGAGGCCGACGGCCATCGGTGCGGACTCACCGGCGAGGCTCTGCACGATGAGCAGACGCAAAAAATCTGCCGCGAGTGGACGCAACCGGATTCGCGCGCGGCCTGAACCCGTCTTGTCGACCGCCGCCTCTTCATGAGGCGCTGCCGCCCCGAGTACAATTCCGGCTTCTGTTTTCGTGGACTCCTGCCGTGCGCTACCCGTTGTTGGCCCTGCTTTTGATTGCCCCCTCACTCGCGCTCGGCTGGGGCCAGACCGGGCACCGCGTCGCCGGTGAAATCGCGGCGCACTACCTGGCGCCCGAAGCGGCCGCCGCGGTCGAGGAGATTCTCGGCAGCGAGAGCCTGGCGCGCGCAGCCACCTGGCCCGACACCATGCGTTCCGATCCCGATGAGTTCTGGCAGCAGACCGCCCGCCCCTGGCACTACGTCACCGTGCCGGCCGGCCAGCGCTACGAGGACGTCGGCGCGCCGCCCGAGGGCGACGCCTACACCGCACTGGCGCAGTTCGGCGAAACCCTGCGCAATCCCGACGCCAGCCGTGAACAGCGTCAGCTGGCGCTGCGCTTCGCCGTCCACATCATTGGAGACCTGCATCAGCCGCTGCACGTCGGCAACGGCACCGACCGCGGCGGCAACCAGTTCACCGTCACCTTCTTCGGCGACGACAGCAACCTGCACCGGGTCTGGGACAGCCAGCTGATCGAGCGGATGGAGCTTTCCTACACCGAACTGACCCGCTGGCTGCTGGCCGACATCGACCGCGAAAGCTTCCTGGCATGGAACGAACCCGACGCCCGGGTCTGGATCGAAGAAAGCGCGGCCCTG
>JAVVDV010000089.1:0-3180 GCA_032251355.1 Wenzhouxiangellaceae bacterium | reverse complement strand
GGCGTCGGTCATGCTAAGGCCTCCAGTTCAGGAATGAATGATCTGTTCAGGTGGTCGTCTTTCGCGTTCGGGTTCGGGTTTGCAGGGTCAAAGGCCCCGCCGCCAGGCAAAGAACTTCTCAGCCAGCTTCAGCGCGCCTTCAGGCTTGCGCGCCTTCTTCCACTCGCCGGCGGCGAACTTGTTGGCCTCGTTCATCGTCGGGTAGATGTGGATGGTGCCGAGGATCTTGTTCAGCCCCAGCCCGTGTTTCATCGCCAGAATGAACTCGGCGATCAGCTCGCCGGCGTGGTGACCGACAATGGTCGCGCCGAGAATCTTGTCCTTGCCCGGTGCGGTGAGTATCTTGACGAAGCCGGAATCGTGGCTGTCGGCGATCGCGCGGTCAAGGTCGTCGATGCCGTAGGTGGTGACCTCGTAATCGACATCCTGTTCCCTGGCATCGGTTTCGTTCAGGCCGACACGCGCGACCTCAGGATCAGTAAACGTCGCCCACGGAATCACGCGATAGTCGACGCGGAATGACTTGAATGGGCTGAGCAGTGCGTTGACCGACGCGAACCAGGCCTGGTGCGCGGCGACATGCGTGAACTGGTAGGGACCGGCCGCGTCGCCGCAGACATAGATATTGGGGAAGTTGGTGCGCAGCCACGGGTCGACCGTGATCGTGCCGCGCGCACCGACCTCGACGCCGAGCTCTTCCAGCCCGAAGCCGCGAGTGCGCGCCTTGCGCCCGAGCGCGACCAGAACGCGGTCGAATTCGATCGTCGTCTCCTCGCCGTCATGCTCGGCGATCACGCGCCCGCCTGTGCCCTCGGCCTCGAAGCGCGCGGCCTTGTGGCCGGTGGCGATCTGCACGCCTTCGGCTTCGAGGCGTTTCATCAGCGCTTCGCTGGCATCGGGGTCCTCGCGCGGCACCAGCCGGTCGGCCATCTCGACGATGGTCACGTTTGATCCGAGCCGGGCGAAGGCCTGGGCCAGCTCGCAGCCGATTGGCCCGCCGCCGAGCACGGTCAGGCGCTCGGGCAGTTGATCCAGCGCCCAGATCGTATCGCTGGTCAGATACTCGACCCCATCCAGCCCCGGAATCGGCGGCACCAGCGGTTCGGCGCCGGTGGCCAGAATAATCGAGCGCGCAGTGACGGTGCGACCATCGACCTCGACCGCCCACGGCGAGACCAGCCGCCCGGCACCCTCGATCACGTCCACGCCCATGCCGCGGTAGCGCTCCGGCGAGTCGTGTGGCTCGATCTTGGTGATGACTTCGCGCACGCGCTGCATGATGTCGCTGAGACTGAACTCTGCGTCCATGCGCGCAATGCCATAGCGCTCGGACTCACGCGCCTCCTGCACCAGTCGGGCCGAGCGCAGCAGTGCCTTGGACGGCACGCAACCGGTATTCAGGCAGTCGCCGCCCATCCTGTTCTTTTCGATCAGCGCGACCTTTGCCTTGATCGTGGCGCCGATATAGGCGGAGACCAGACCGGCCGAGCCGGCGCCGAGCACGATCACGTTGTAATCGAAGGCTTTCGGCTTGTCATGCCCGGCGTAGACCTTGCGGTTTTTCAGGAACCTGAGCACCCAGCGCAGGATCAGCGGCAGCAGGCCAAGCAGCGCGAACGCGCCGATCAGTTCGATCGAAAGAATGTCGCGGGTCGACTGGATCTGGCTCAACTGCGTGCCGGCATTGACGTAGACGATGGTCGCCGGCAGCATCCCGAGCTGGCTGATCCAGTAGTACGACCAGGTCCGGATCGGCGTCAGCGCCATGACCAGGTTGATCACCCAGAACGGGAACACCGGCACCAGCCGCAGCGCCAGCAGGTAGAACGGACCGTCCTTTTCCACGCCCTCGTTGATCGCCTTCAGGCGTTTTTTGAATTTCTTCTGGATGGTGTCGCGGAACAGAAAGCGCGCGGCCAGAAACACCAGCGTCGCACCGATGGTCGAGGCGAACGATACCGCCACGGTGCCGGCGACCAGTCCGAACAGTGCCCCGCCGGCCAGCGTCATGATCGCCGCGCCGGGCAGCGACAGCGCGGCCATGATGACGTAGACGGCCATGAACCCCGCCAGCGTGCCCCAGAAGTTCGCTTCGACAAAGCCCAACAGTTGGTCGCGCCTCGCGCGCAATTCCTCGAGGCTGAAGTACTGGCCGAGATCAAACCAGAAAAATGCGCCGATCGCCATGGCGATCAACGCCAACAGAATCAGGCGGGTTTTGGTCCTGGACATCGGGGTTCCTCGGTGGGGCGGTACGGTCAGTCGGGATCATACAGTCCGAAGCGGACCGGGACGAAGTGCAACCGATTGCGCGCAACGAGAAAACCCGACCAGGACCCGAATTCAAGAAATGAATTTATGCTTGATGCGCACAATGTATGGGCATATACTCGGTGCATCTTCGAGAACCAAGACCCAACAATGCCCGCCCCTGAAGCGCTTAAATCCGCCCGAAAGCCAACCAACCTGTCGTTGGATAGTGCTTTGCTCAAAGAGGCAAAAGCCCTTGGGATCAATGTGTCACGGTCCGCGGAAGCGGGCATCGCGAGGGCCGTGAGACTGCGCAAGCAGGAAAAGTGGCTCAAGGAAAATGCCAGAGCGTTGGAAAGCTCGAATCGATACGTTGAAGCGAACGGCTTGCCCATGGCGCGCCACCGCCAGTTCTGATGGCTCGTTTTGACATCTTCAAGCTTGAGGGTGAGGCGGGCTATCTTCTGGATATTCAGTCAGACCTTCTGAGTGGATTGAATACGCGAGTTGTCGTACCGCTATTGTCGAAACCCTCCGCGCCGTCCCCTGCCCAGCGGCTGAATCCTGTATTCAGCATTGATGGCCAGGAGCTGGTCATGGCCACGCAATACATGGCCGCTGTACCCGCAGGCGAATTGCGTTCGGCAGCCGGTAACCTCGCCGAGAACCAGGATGAAATCTCTGCAGCGCTCGACATGTTGTTTTTGGGTTTTTGATGCGAGCATTCAATTTATGCAGCGCCATGCCGCAGTCGCCCAATAATGGGCGCCGGGCAAGCCAAACGATATGCGGAATTCGACCGAGCAGCGGGGAATGCCGGAGTTCGAATTTCGCACCGCCGAATTTATTAACCTGGCAACGAAATACCTACGGTATTCGTTGTACGGCATTTGCGGCGCAGGTCCGCAAATGCCTTCGCTTCGCGGCCCC
>JAVVDV010000088.1:0-3233 GCA_032251355.1 Wenzhouxiangellaceae bacterium | reverse complement strand
GCCGGAGACGACGCGGTCGGCGGTTTGCAGGTCGGGGCCCTGGCCGCCGCCGGTTTCGGTGCCGATGTAGCGGGTGTGGCCGGGGTCGGTGGCTTGCGGATCACGGTTGACGATCTCGGCGGCCGCGCCGCCGGTGCCGGTGGCGGCAAACGAGGCGCCGCGGATGGTGGCCACCACGGTGGCGTCGGCCGGTGCGGCGACCGTGACGATGGCGTTGCCGGCGTAGATCGGGCGCTTGAAGGTGTGACTGTCGATGACTTCCTGAATATCGGAGACCTGGTTGACGCCCAGCAGCGCGGCCACGCGCGGCATCACGTCCTTGCCGAAAGTGGTCGATGGCCCGAGCAGGTGGCTGTAGTCGGCCGCCAGCGCGACGATTTCCGGCGCCAGCCTGGAGGAGACCGGGTGCGCGAAGTCGCCGTGTTCGATGGTCAGCACGCGCTTGACGCCGTCCAGTGCGGCGGCCTGGGTGGCGATTTCGCCGACCGAGTCGGCCAGTACGACGATGTCGATTTCATCGATGCCGAGCGCGCGCGCGCCGGTCAGTGTCTTGGCCGTGGCCGGATTGAGTGTGCCGTTTTCGTGCTGGGCGACGATCAGTACGCGAGCCATTACAGCAATCCCTTGTTCTTGAGTTCGGTGACCAGTTCCTCGGCCGATTCCAGCATTCGTCCGCCGGCGCGTTTCGGCGGCGGTTCGTGGGCCGAGACTTCCAGTTGCGGGCCGGGGTCGATCTCGAGTTCGGCCAGCGCGATTTCATCCAGCGGCTTGCGCTTGGCCTTCATGATGTCGGGCAGCTTGACAAAGCGCGGTTCGTTCAGGCGCAGATCGCAGCTGATCACCGCCGGCAGGTCGACTTCCAGTGTCTCCAGCCCGGCATCGACTTCGCGCGTGACGGTGGCGGTGCCGTCGGCCAGTTCCAGCTTCGAGGCCGAGGTGGCCTGCGGCCGGTCCCAGAGGGCGGCCAGCATCTGCGAGGTCTGGTGGTTGTCGCCGTCGATCGCCTGCTTGCCGAGGATGACCAGTCCCGGTTGTTCGCGCTCGACCAGCGTGAGCAGCACGCGCGCCAGCGCCAGCGGTTGCAGCGGCTGGTCGGTGTTGACATGAATCGCGCGGTCGGCGCCCATGGCCAGCCCGGTGCGCAGCTGCTGCTGGCAATCATTGGCGCCGATCGAGCACACCACCACCTCGTCGGCCTGGCCCGCCTCGCGCTTGCGCAGCGCTTCTTCCAGCGCGATCTCGTCGAACGGGTTGATCGCCATCTTGACGCCTTCGGTTTCGACACCGGAGCCGTCGGCCTTGACACGCACGCGCACGTTGTAATCGATCACGCGCTTGATCGGAACCAGGATCTTCATCGGGTCTCGGGCCTTGGATGTTTTGGGACAGCCCGCAATTGTAACCACTCGCTGTGCTGCCGGCAGCCAGATGCCGCGATGTTTACTCGGCCCCCCACGGCGGCGGCGGGGGTTCGACCGGCCGGGTCAGGTCGAACTCGGCTCGAAACGCCCGCCGCGGTCGGACCAGTTCGTAGGCCAGCATCTGGCCGGGCTGGACCTCGAGGCTCCACAGGTTTTCGATCGACGGCATCAGGCCGTGGGCAAGAAACAGCGCGCGCGAGTAGGCATCGACCGGAAAGGTCTGGCGCCAGGCGCGGCCATCGTCCAGGGTCGAGCCGCCGTACCAGCTCACCGCATCCTCGCTGCCGTCGGCATGGCGATGATCGTGCTTGAGCACGAGGCGGTCGGCGTGGCGCCGGATTACCCAGGTGCGCGAGCGGTTGTCGCCGACGTGCAGTGGAATGCGGATCTCATCATCGCTGCACTCGCGCACGTGAATGATCACCTCGCGCTCCAGCCAGCCGTCGTCATCGGGTCGGCTGAAGCGCACCAGGCGACCGGCGAAGGCCTTGCCGCACAGGCCTTGCAGGCGTTCGAAGAAGGCCTCGCGCGGGTTGCCGTCATCGGCTTGCGCGGCCCCGGCCAGCATGCCGATGATCAGCAGCGCGGCGGTCATTCCTGTCCATGGGTTGGGCATGGTGAATCCCTTTTTTGTCAAATCGGCCCCCAGCATGAGGCGGGTCGTGACCGCGGTCAAGTGCGCATCGGCCGGCGCGCTGGTCGCGGTTCGATCCGGTAAGCTCGGGCTCCTTGTCGCAACTGCCCGGAACGGGCACCCTCAGGATTCGGCCCATGACCAACGCGAACCACAACCCGCTGGCCGAACACATCCACGCCAGCGCCGCTGCCGGTCGCGTGCTGGTGATGGGCATTCTCAACGTCACGCCCGATTCGTTTTCCGACGGCGGCCGCTATGCCGAGGTGGACGCCGCGCTTGCACAAGCCCGGCAGATGGCCGCCGACGGCGCGCAGCTGATCGATATCGGCGGTGAATCGACCCGGCCGGGCGCCGAGCCGGTCAGCGCGGATGCTGAAATCGCGCGTGTGCTGCCGGTGATCCGTGCGATCGGTGAGGAGATGGAACTGCCGATCTCGATCGACACCATGAAGCCGGAGGTGATGCGCGCGGCGGTTGCGGCCGGCGCGGCGATGATCAACGACGTCAACGGCCTGCGCGCGCCCGGTGCGCTGGAGGCCGCGGCCGAATTGGGCGTGCCGGTGTGCATGATGCACATGCAAGGCGAGCCGCGCACCATGCAGCAGGCGCCGACCTACGCCGATGTGGTCGAGGATGTGATGGCCTGGTTTCGCAACCGCATCGCGGCCTGCGAGGCGGCCGGCATCGAGCGGCGCAACCTGATTGTTGATCCCGGCTTCGGCTTCGGCAAGACGCTGGCGCATAACCTGGCGCTGCTGCGCGAGCTCGGACGGTTCAAAGCGCTCGATCTGCCGCTGCTGGTCGGCATTTCGCGCAAGTCCATGCTCGGGCGCATTACCGGCCACGAGCGCCCCGAGGATCGGCTGGCCGCATCCGTCGCCGCGGCCGTGCTTGCGGTCGAGCGCGGCGCCAGCATTGTGCGCGTGCACGACGTTCAGGCCACGGTCGATGCCATGCGCGTGGTTGAGGCGATGCGCGCGGTGTAGCACGCCGCACCGAGTCCGTTCTATCCCTGATGTGGTGGATGCGCTTTGCTTATCCACCCTACGCGTTCGTGGCTCATGTAGGGTGGATAAGCCGCAGGCGCATCCACCGTTGTATCCCTGATGTGGTGGATGCGCTTTGCTTATCCACCCTACGCGTTCGTGGCTCATGTAGGGTGGATAAGCCGCAGG
>JAVVDV010000087.1:0-3300 GCA_032251355.1 Wenzhouxiangellaceae bacterium | reverse complement strand
GCATCGGGCGCGTCGAACACCGGCACCAGGGTCTCGGCGATCTGTACGACCGCTCGCGCATCAATCGGGTGGAACAACGCCAGGCGAAAGGCGTTTCCGCCCGTGAGTTCGGAAACCGGGGTCATGGGCTTACTCGCATTCGAAATCGTCCTCGCCGCTCACGGTGACAAGCGGCCGGCAAAGGTCCGGCCAGCCGTGTTCGCGCCAGTAGTCCAGCATGCCGCTGTCGCGAACGCGTTGCCGGAAGGCCTCGGATTGGCGGAAGTGGTGTAATTTCGGCGTCCACATCCAGAAGCGCGGTGAATTTCCGCCGGGCTCGTTGGAGTCCGGGTCGGCAAAATAGGTGCGCGCGACGGCATCGGCATGGCCCAGCGCCACCGCGACCTCGCGCGGAACGCGAAGTCCATAGCCGGAGCCGGGCTGCGCCAGTTCTTCGGCATCGAAACCGAGTTCCCGGGCCAGGGCGACGAATCGCCTTGCATCGGCAGAGCCCGGCGACAGGTCGCCGGAAAGCAGGTCATGCAGAAAGGGCAGTAGCGGGATGAGCTCGGGTTCGTCCCGGGCCATGCGCAGGGACAGGATCGCGTTGGCCGCCGGCGTCTCGCCAAGGCGCCGGTAAATATCGGCCATGTTGTCCTCGGCCTCGCCCTGGTAGCCATACAGAACGGCCGACTCCAGCTTTTTCAGGGCCTGTTCGGGCTTGCCCATGGCTTCCAGCGCAAGGCCTTCGATCAGCACCCAGAATTGCCGCAGCGTCGGGTCCTCGATCTGTTGCTGGATGGCCGCGATCCGGGCCCTGTCCAGGTAACCCAGTTCCAGCCAGCTATCCGGCACACCGTCGAAGCCCGGGATTCTGTTCCGGACCGCCGTCAGCGCCGTGGCGAAGTCCTCCCAGCGGTTGAGAAAGCTGTAGGCCATCAGTGTGGTTTCCCAGGCCACCCGATGTTCGGGATCCAGCGCCAGGGCCTGTTCGGCAGCCTCCAGGGCGCGATGCTGGAAGGGGGCCACTGCCAAGGCATGGTCCCAGGTCGGCAATGAGGCGATCGAAATCGCCAGTTCACCCCAGGCATCGGCGAATCGGGGATCGAGTTCGACGGCTCTTTGCAGCAGTTCGACGCGCAAGCGCGCGCTTTCCGGCGACAGCACGGAAAGCGACTGGCGCGCCTGCAGGTACAGATCGTAGGCGTCGATATTTGCGGTGGTGGCCGTCACATGCACCGCGGTGTCGCGCGCCAGGCCCATCGTCTCGCCCAGCGCCGCAACAATTGCATTGGCGATTTCATCCTGGATGGCGAACAGGTTTTCCGCCGTCAGCTCGCGGTCCCAGGTATCCGACCACAGGTGTGCATCACTCCTGGCACCGATCAACTGGGCGGTGATCCGTACCCGATCGCCGGCCTTGCGCACCGAACCTTCCAGTACATAGGCAACGCCCAGCGTTTCGGCGATCACCGGGATCGACTTGGTCTCGCTCTTGAACACGAACGCGGATGTACGCGAAGCGACCCGGAGGCCATCGATCCTGGCCAGTACGTTGAGGATTTCCTCGGCGATGCCCTCGGAGAAGTAGGCCTGGTCGCCCTGGGGTGAGAGGTCGATGAACGGCAGCACGGCGATCGAGGCCGGATCGGGCCCGGTGGCCGTCGTTGCAGCTTCGGTAACCGCAGCATTCGAGAATGCGGGCGCCGCCGTCGCGGTTGACGCCGCTTCGGGCAGCAAGCGGTCGGCGACCAGCAGCCCGATTGCCAGCACCGCCGCGATCAGCGTCGCCCAGTTGAGCTTGTACGCGGTCTGCTGCTTGACCGCATTCGGCACCTCGACTTCGGTTTCGCGCCGGATGCCCTCCGGCGTCCACTCGAACACCCAGGCGAAGATCACCGCCGGCACGAAACCGAGCGCGAGCAGAATCACCAGCCCGCGCAGCAGGCCGTCGGGCACCTCGAACATCGGCAACACGGTCTCGGCCACCTGGATCACGACCCACGCGGCGACGACATAGAACAGCGCTACGCGGAACACGTTTCTGCGCTTGAGCTCGGCAAGCAGGCTCATCGGCGGCCTCCCGTCGGATCTTCCAGCATCAGCAACAGTTCGCCGGCCCAGGCACGGAAATACTTCAGGTTGTTGGAAATGTCGCGCCCGTAATAGATTTCCGCGTTGGCGGCCGGCCTGAAGGCCGGATTCGCGCGTAAGGTTTCAAGCGCGGCGAGGATCCGGTCGCGCGTCGCGTCGTCGGCGTGCTGCAGGTTCTCGATCGGAAGCTCCCCCGGTATCGCACCCACCAGCAAGCGGGCGTAATCGCCGATCGGCAGCGCCAGAATCTCGGACAGTCTTCCGGAGTTTGCGTAATAGTCGGCCAGCGCCGCACGGAACGCGCTATTGCGTACCAGCCGCAGCCTGCCGCTGCCGACCAGATCGTCGAAGGTGGCGCTGCGCTGGGCCGGCATGGCTTTATAGATCGAATACTCCAGCCGCAGCGCCGCCTGCTTCAGATCGCCGGCCATCACGCTGGCCAGCGGTGCATCCCGCAGTGCGAGGATGGTTTCCTGCTTGATCGTGTAGATCTCGAGCATGGCGTCATAGGACTTGATGTCCTGGCGCAGGTCCTCGGCAAGACGCTGGACATACTCGGCCTCCTGGGAACGCTCCAACCGCGCCTCGTTCCAGTTCGCGACCTGGATGCCGATGAACACGCCGACAATGACAATGAAGAAGTCGATGCCGACGGCAAACCAGTTCTGTGCTTTGACGTGCTCGGTGATTCGACGGAGGATCATTTCGCCAGCTCCGCGTCGATTATTCGCAACAGAGCGCGCTGCTGCTCGACCGCGACTGTCACATGACTCTGCATGTCATTTGTGTAGGCACGGGCAGCAGATAACGCCCTGCGGAAACCCTGGTCAGCACACAAAGTATCCAGGTCGAACGCGATGTCTCGCCATGTAATATCTACCGCGCCGCTTCTTGGCCCCGACTTCAAGTACTCCAGTTGGCTCTCCACATAGACGACATGCGGCGTTCCGCGCATCAGCACGGCGTTGAAGATCAGGTCAGATGTCTCGATCGCTTCAACTGCCTTTGTAATGGCCTCACGCAATGCGCTATTTCGAATCGTCTGGAAGTTTCCGGTCGCGTTCAGTTCATTGATCACGCCGCGGAGAAGAACTGGCGGAAGCGTCTTTCCGACATGAAAGAATGCGTTCGCGACAATATCGCGATCTTCCGGCGGTACCACACAGCTACTCAGCCGATCGAGCGCCAGAGTCGAATACTTGTCCTGTCGATCCATGAATGCCACGC
>JAVVDV010000086.1:0-3369 GCA_032251355.1 Wenzhouxiangellaceae bacterium | reverse complement strand
CTTCGTTTTTATCTGTAACATTCAGGGCGCTAATGGAGTGAAAGGATGTCTGATTCCAACGAAGTGGTCACCGACCCCCTGTGTGTCAATATCCAACCCAACAGCACCCCTTCGTTTTTATCTGTAACATTCAGGGCGCTAATGGAGTGAAAGGATGTCTGATTCCAACGAAGTGGTCACCGACCCGGTCCTTGAAAAGCGCACCCGACGTCGTTTTAGCGTAACCGAGAAAAAGCGCCTGCTGGCCGAAGCCGAAGGCCTGCCGCACGGCGAGAAAGGCGCTTGGCTGCGCCGAAATGGGTTGTTTGCCGGCCAGCTTTCGAACTGGCGCAAGGACCTTGCCGAGCATGGAGAAGCTGGCCTCGCTGGCCGGCAGCCCGGCCGGAAACCCGCCGATCCGCGCGACAAGGAGATTGAGCGCCTGAAAAAGGCCAACGCCCGCCTGGAGCGCCGGGCGTACGTGGCTGAAAACCTGGTCGATCTCCAAAAAAAAGTATTGCGCCTGTTCGACCACGAGAAAGGCGGCACCAAGTCGTGACCTGCCTGGCCGAATTGCCGGCGGACGTGCCCAAGGCACAGGCCTGCCGGGCGCTGAGCGCGCCGCGCCACTGGTGTTATCCGGATCGGCATCCGGGGCTGCGTCCGGAAATTGCGCCGTAGCCGGGCGATCCAGCAAGGCTCGAGCGTCGGGACGCCGCCGTTGACAATTGGCCGGGCCAGCCAGATAATGTATACATCTAATGTATATGTCGGACGATGGAACGAACCCAGGTCTATCTGACGCGCGAGCAGCGCCGCGAACTGAAAAGGCTGGCGGCCCGCTCGGGGAAGCGCCAGAGCGAATTGATCCGTGATGCGATCGATGCACTGGTCGCCGATGCCGACCGGCATCACTGGAAATCGGACATGATGGCTGCAGCCGGGCTTTGGGCCGGACGCGACGACCTGCCTGACTTCGGCAAGCTTCGGCGCGAACTGGACCGGGCGGGTTGAATCCGGCGCAGGGCATGAATTCCTTTCTGGTCGACACCGACGTGTTGATCGATTTCCTTAGGGGCTACGGGCCGGCGGTCGAATGGTTGCGGCAAGCCCGGAATCGGCCGCTGGTTTCGGTGATTACCGTGGCCGAGCTTCGTGCGGGCATGCGCGCCGGTGAGGAGAGTGCGCTGGAGTCGCTGTTCGGTGCACTCCTGGTACTCCCGGTTGATGAGCGGATTGCAAGACAGGCCGGCGACCTGCGACGGCAATTCGGCCCGCGCCACGGAACCGGCCTGGCCGACGCGCTTATCGCCGCAACTGCGATCGTGAACCAGGCGCGGCTGGTGTCGTTGAATGTACGGCACTATCCGATGATCGATGAGGTAGTGCAGCCTTATCTCAAGGATTGAGCCGCCAGCGCGCAACGCCGGCGGATCGGATTTCTCGCAGGGCGTATCGACGACGAAAATATCCAGGTGATTCGGTATTTGAATCGTCGGGGACGGCGCCCCGTTCCGTCAGGGACGTAGCCTCGACCTACTGCACCCACGCTCGCCGTGGCCGATTTTGCGTAGGTCGGCCCGGCGTGGCCGACGGGGGTGTTCTACCGGGCAATTGCCGATCGCAGCCCGAGATGCTGTACAAAGGGGAGGAAGTCGCGATCTGAAAATAACAGGGGAATATTTCGATCGATGCAAAACGTCGCGATGATCGTGTCTGTTGTCTTCCGTACAGTAATCCCGCTCTTGCGAAGCAGTCTGTAATTGTTCGCCGCGGCAAGGGCCCGTGTTCTTCCAAGCATCTCGAACATGGCGAAACTGTCGAACAAGCTCCTGGCGGTTCGATAGTCGGAATCTTGACGAA
Source organism: Wenzhouxiangellaceae bacterium (assembly GCA_032251355.1). Classification (GTDB taxonomy): domain Bacteria; phylum Pseudomonadota; class Gammaproteobacteria; order Xanthomonadales; family Wenzhouxiangellaceae. The sequence goes on along the minus strand of JAVVDV010000086.1, from coordinate 1,527 downwards.
ACCCCTGGAGCACCTCGGTGTAAATCAAGTCGCCTATTGCGACGGGTTCCGTGCCGAGCAGCGTATGCAGGTAGTCGGTTTCAGCGGTTATCTGGCCATTGAAGTAATCGATCCAGACGCTGGAATCGACGAGAATCATCAGTCAATTCTCATCCGGTCCAGATCATCGCGCCACTCGAGCTTGCCGCGATACCCGCGTAGCTCTTCCTGCTTTTTCAATTGGATCAGGGAATTGAGCGCCTGTTCCACGACCTCGCGTTTCGTTCGTGCGCCGGTGACCTTGATGGCCTCTTCCATTAACTTGTCGTCAATGACAATGTTGGTTCTCACGACCCGCCTCTATGTGTATACATCGGTTATAGTATACACATTCCCGTTCCATATGCAAGCGGACGGGCGAGTGCAGTGCGGTGCCGCGGATGTGCCTGTATGCAGCCCGTTTCGTCAGGGGCGCCGCCCCGAAGCACGGCGTTCACGGGCAGATTCTCGAGGTCCCGGATAACCCCGCGCGGCGCGCGATGTTTCCGGGACGACGGGGTGCGCTTTGCGCGACGTTTTCGGGGTGACGGGGGATCTGAAGACTCCGCAGCGCCATGCGCTGATGAGGGAGTACGGCTTCGAATTGCCGATGCCGCTGGAAAACGGCTGAGGGCGGAAATGGGCCATGCTATTATGTGTGTATGTGCGCACATGATGAATATCCATGAAGAATATTACGTTATCGGCTGACGAGCGCCTGGTCGAAAGGGCGAGACGCGAAGCTGCGCGCCGAGGCAAGAGCTTGAATCAGTTGATTCGGGAATACCTGGAGGAGCTTGCCGGACAGCGCGAACCGACCAATGAATTCAAGCGACTGCGCGAATTGAGTAGCTTATCGCGAGGCCAGCGCGGTGACTGGCGTTTCGACCGTGACGAAATTCATGACCGGTCGTAGCTTTTTCGATACCAATATTCTGGTCTACACCGATGACATGGAGGCGCCGGTCAAGCAGGACCGCGCCCTGGCGCTGTGGCAGGCGCATCGCAGTGAGGGTTTGGCGTTCATCTCAATCCAGGTGCTGCAGGAGTATTTCTGGGCTGCGACCCGCAAGCTCGGTGTCGATCCCGGCGTTGCGACCGAAAAGTTGATGCTGTTCGCCAGGGCAGATGTCATGAGTCCGATGTCCGATGACGTAATCTCGGCCGCTCGGCTGGCCATCGACCACAAGCTTTCGTTTTGGGATGCGATGATCGTGCAGATGGCGGTGCAGTCCGATTGCGAAATCCTCTTTTCCGAAGATATGCAGGCCGGACGCCGGTTCGCCGGTGTGGAAATCGTCAATCCCTTCGCGTCTTAGCAGGTTGTTGAGGTTCCGTGGGTCGGGGGATGCCGCCCGGTTTCCGTCGACGACGCCGCGCCGACCTGCGGCTGCAAGATTCTTCCTGTACAGCGACAATCAGGATGAGAGCAGCGCGACACCCCACTTCCCGGCCTGCTTCTTCTCGCTTTCCCGGCCTCCGAGCCGGGACCCAGCGTCTGGCGTTCGG
>JAVVDV010000085.1:0-3384 GCA_032251355.1 Wenzhouxiangellaceae bacterium | reverse complement strand
TCTCCAGACCGCGATTTTCGCCCGAAGCCCCCAATCCAAAATCGCCGTTTCGCCATTGCCCAGCCCGTCCCCGTGACACCCATCACACATTTTCTTACCCGCCAACCCTAAAGATTCCCGCCCCGGGACCGTTATATCCAGTGAACGCCGGTGAAGGGCCAAGGAAAAAGGGGCCGGGAGCTGGGCGAGATGGGCGGCAGTGGGCCGCCGGAAGAGAGACCCGACCAAAACCCTAGGAGGACACCATGGGCCAGGTAATCAACACCAATATCCTTTCACTGACCGCCCAGCGCAACCTGCAATCTTCGCAGGGCGAACTGGCGACCGCCTTGCAGCGCCTGTCTTCGGGCCTGCGCATCAACTCGGCCAAGGACGACTCCGCGGGCCTCGCGATTTCCGAGCGATTCACCACCCAGATTCGCGGTCTGAACCAGGCCATCCGCAACGCCAACGACGGCATTTCGCTGGCGCAGACCGGTGAAGCCGCGCTGGGCACCGTGACCGAAAACCTGCAGCGTATCCGTGAGCTTGCGGTGCAGTCGGTCAATGCTACGAATTCAAACACCGATCGCGCGACGCTCCAGCAGGAGGTAGACCAGCGACTCGAGGAAATTCAGCGAATCGCAACGCAGACCTCATTCAACGGCCGCAACGTGCTCGACGGTACGTTTGGTGACGCGCTGTTCCAAGTAGGCGCCAACGTTGGCGAGACAATTGGGCTGACTCTTAACTCCAGTGTTCGGACCAATGAAATTGGCGCTGTTGCCGAGGCGCAGTCGCTCAGCTTGACGTCACTGGTAGGAAATGAATCTTTTGTTTCCGGCGCGTTTACTACAGTTCAGTCCGTTACTGCTGGAGAGGATAAGGCCGGCGAATCCTTTACGCTGAGTGTCGGTGGCGTCAACATTATTTCCGAGCAGCAGACTACGACCACTGGTGCATCGGGCGCGTTCACAACTGCAACATCCAGCGCTGCTGGTGAAGAGTTCAGCATCGTCCTGAATGGCCCCGATGGCCCGATTACAGTCGCGTCTTTCACTTCAGCGGTGGCGAGTGAGAATATCACAGCAGCGGACATTGATACTGCTATTAGCAACTCTGCTACGGCGCTGGCAGCCGCCGGGTTTACGGTGTCTGGCGATGTCGCCACCAACAATAACTTGACGTTCTCCCGCGATGATGGGGCGTTGTTCACGATCAATATCGCCAGCACCTTTGGCACTGCCCCGGGTGTCTTCGCCGGCACCAATTTCAGTGTCGGCGGGGGGGCGGTAAATTCGGATACGGGCACACAAGTGGATGTGACAGCGACCGAGATCGATTCGGCGCTTGCGCTCAGAACAGATGACCTTCTGGCTGCCGGTATTAGTTACAGTGGAAGCGCCGCTGGCGATGATTTGGTGTTCTCGAGAGACGATGGAGCGTCATTCGACATCGTGATCAATAGTGACTTCACAGGTAATGCAGGAGGGTTTGCTGGCGGATTTGTGGATCCTGCTGTAGCTTTTGCGGATGGCACGGTTACCGTTAATAATACCGAGGATCTGAAACTTGCAGCGGGCGATCTTTCGATCGAGATCGGTGACGCCGCTGCCATTGATGTGGCGGGTACTTTTAGTTCCGTCCAAGATCTGCTGGATGGCGTTAATACTGCGCTGGCTGGAAACGCGACGGCAACGCTAGACGAAAGTGGAAACTCGTTTACTATCGTTGCAGGAAACGATCTGCGAATTAGCGGTGCTCAGGTAGACAGCATTTTCAATCAGCTTAACCAGAGTCAGGATGCCGAGCTTAGTTTGCAGGCTGCCAGCGTTACCACGGTAGACGGTGCTAATAACACGATCGCGCGGGTTGACTCGGCCCTGACCGAAATTAGCAACTTGCGCTCGACCTTCGGTGCGATCCAGAACCGGTTTGAGTCGACCATCAGCAACCTGACGACGACGACCGAAAACCTGCAGGCCTCGCGGTCGCGCATCCTGGACGCCGACTTTGCCCAGGAAACGGCCAACCTGACCCGTGCCCAGATTCTGCAGCAGGCAGGTATCTCGGTACTGGCGCAGGCCAACGTGCAGCCGCAGAGCGTGCTGGCGCTGTTGAACTAAAACGGAGCCACTTGATGCGATTGCATCGATTGGTAACAATGAGGTAGCAGCAACACGGGGCCGGGCGCCAGCGTCCGGCCCCTGCTGCCGTTTGAAGAACCGGCCGTTTTTGCCAGCCGGCTGGAATGGTGGCAAGATGTAGGAGGCCCGTCCCGGACCGAAGATGAAACCGCGGCGGTTGGTGCGCCGCTGTAGGAGGCCCGTCCCGGGCCGAAGATTAAACCGCGGCGGTTGGTACGCCGCTGTAGGAGGCCCGTCCCGGGCCGATGGTTGATCGATCGCGGCGGGACGCCGCTCCTACAGGTTGGATTGCGGCGGTTTGATCGCCGCTGTAGGAGGCCCGTCCCGGGCCGATGGGTTGATTGATCGCGGCGGGACGCCGCTCCTACAGGATGGATTGCGGCGGTTTGATCGCCGTTGTAGGAGGCCCGTCCCGGGCCGATCGGGTTCGATCGGGCGAGGGCAGGGCAGATCAGGAAAGGCTAGGCCTTTCGGGGGCATGAGCTCCCAGGAGACAAGACGATGGAAGGCAATATTCAGATCAGTGCAGTGCAGTCTCAACCGGCCCAGGACAGCGTCCGTCGGCCGGAAGCGCAACGTGCAAACGATGCGGCCGCATCGCGGGCCACGCCGTTGCAACCGGCGCTTCAGACCACCGATGTGGCACTGGCGCGCGCGCCCGAGCCGGCCGGCGTGGGCGAAAGCCTGCGCGACGAGCTGCAGGGCGTGGCCGAACGGCTGGGCGATTTCGCGCGCGAGAACGCACGCGAGCTGGAGTTCCGGGTCGACGGCGAGGCCGACAAGGTGGTGATCGAGGTGCGCAACCCGGAAACGGGCGAAGTGCTGCGCACGATTCCGCCCGAGGAAGCCGATCGCATCGCCGCCAACCTCAACGAAGGCGCCTCGGCGCTGCTGTCGCAGATCGCCTGACGCGGCGCGATTCGGCGGGCACGGAATTTGCAGCCCGCCTTGACCGCGGCCCGGTAAGCACCGGCGGCCGCGGGGACCGGTGGCGCCTGGCAGGCGTCCATCGGCACATTGATTCGGTTCAACGGCCCGCACCGCAACACCTCAAAGGGCCAGGAGCAGGAAGATGGCAGGCATTCAATCTCTGGGCGTCGGTTCCGGTCTCGACCTGAACGCACTGGTCACCCGGTTGCTCTCGGCCGAGCGCCAGCCGGTGGAGCTGCGCCTGGCGCGCTCCGAGGCGCGCTTCCAGTCGCAACTCTCCGCGCTGGGTACGCTGAAAGGCGCGATGAGCTCGCTGCAGAGCCAGGCC
>JAVVDV010000084.1:0-3607 GCA_032251355.1 Wenzhouxiangellaceae bacterium | reverse complement strand
CGTTGCCGAGTTTCGAAGACCCCACCTACGGCACGCTGGCCGGGGACGAATTGCTGTTCCTGGCGCGCAGCCACTGGGGTCGGGTCAATTCCGCCGGCCTTCCGATCGACCCGCCGTTGCCGGACGTGCCGGTGCTGCGGGCCAATCTCGACGATGCGGTCAACGTGGTCGTCGGTGAAAAGATTCTCGAGCAGATCCGCCAGGGCGGCGCGCCGCAGGGCTGATCGGGGTTGTTAATCGTGCAACGAAATACCTGCGGTATTCGTTGCACGGCATTTGCGACGCATGTCCGCAAATGCCTCCGCTTCGCGGTCCCGGCTGTTCCGGTCGGGCGTTAACCCGGCAATCGATTTGATTGCCGGGTTAATTATTCCACCAGCGCGTGCAGCCGCGCGCGCAGCGTGGCACCGAACCCCAGCCGGTCGAGCAGCGCGTCCAGCGCATCGGGCTGCGGTGTGCCGCGCGCGGCCTGCTCGGCGTGTTCGATCTCGGCGATGATCATCTCCAGCCCGGTCAGCTGACGCGCCAGGCGCACCGTGTCCTCGTGCTGCCGGATGCGCGCGGCCAGTGCGCGCGCACCCCGGATCTTGAGAAACGGGAGCTCCTCGAAGCGTTCAAACAAGGCATCGAGGGTGCCGAAATGTGCCAGCAGGGCAGCGGCCGTCTTGGGTCCGACACCGGGAATGCCGGGAATGTTGTCGATCTTGTCCCCGGTCAGCGCCAGGAAATCGGCGATCTGCTGCGGATGCACGCCAAAATGAGCATGCACCCCGGTGGCGTCCAGCCGCCGCGCGCGCGCGACGTCCCACCAGCGGTCGGCCGGATGGTCCAGCAGTTGCGCCAGATCCTTGTCGCCGGTGACCACCCGGATCGGGTGGCCGCGCCCGCGCCAATGGCGGGCCAGTGACGCGATCAGGTCATCGGCCTCGTACTCCGGGTGCATATAGACCGGAATCCCCAACGCGCGCACCAGGTCCTGGCACCAGGCGAACTGGCGCTTGAGTTCGGCCGGTGCCGGGTCGCGGTTGGCCTTGTAGTCCGGGTAGATGCGGTTGCGGTGCGAGCCTTCCAGGGCCTGGTCGAAGGCCACCGCCACCGCGTGACGCTGGTCGTTCTCGAGGAATTCGCACAGAAAGCGTGCGAAGCCGTAGACCGCGTTGGTTGGATGACCGGACGGATCGACAAACTCGTCGGGCATCGAATGCCAGGCGCGGAAGATGTAGATGCTGGCGTCGATCAGGTCGACGGGTTCGGGGGCGGCGTGCATGCGGCCAGTGTAGCGAGCGCGCCCGGTTCAGGTCCGGTTCATCGCGCTTTGTTAGTCTGCAAACGTGGCCAGAACCGGAGCTCGCGCATGAACCGACAACAACCCCCTGTTCCGATCAGCCGCTCCACCGGCGCTGGGCATGGGCGCCTGGGCCGCCTGCTGTTGCTGGTCCTGCTCCTGCCGCTGGCCGGTTGCGCCACATATTACAACGATCACTACTACGCATACTCGGAGTCCTATTACCCCGCGTCGCGCGTTGACCGTACACCGTCGGCCCATGCCGCGCCGACCGCCTACGGCGCCGGACTGGCGGCCTACCCCTACTGGTCGCTGGACTATTTCTACTTCTCGAGTTTCTACACGCCTTACTCGGTGCACGTGGGTTACGGTGCTCCGTATTACGCGCCCTATCCAGGCTGGGTGTACGGAAGCCGTTTCCGTCACCATCGTCCGTTCCTTGGGGCATATGGTCATGGCTACGGCTACCGAAGCGGATACGGGTACCCGTGGTTCGGTCATGGCCTGCATGATCCGTACTATTCATTCGGATTCTTCGTCTCCGCGCCGTTGTACGGTCACGCCGGCCGTTCGCACCGTCGTGACAGGCCGCGCGACCAGCGTCGCGCGCAACTGCGCTCGATGGACCAACGCATGCAGTCGCTGGCCGAGCGACCTCGCACGCTCGCCCGATCACCTGCCGTTGGCCTTGCAGGGCTGAGCGGCGAGGATCGATTCGATGGCCGCACCTTGCGCCGTAACCGGCGCGACGTGCTGGTCGGTCAGGATCGTGAACTGCGTCAGCGCCGTGTCGAGGCGCCGGCTCTGGTGCGGCCGAATCTGCGCCGCGATACCAATGTGTCGAACCGTGCGCGCGCGGATGAACGTCGGTATGCAGGCCGCGTGTCGCGAGCGGGAGGCTCGGCGCGCACCGAGCTGCGACAGACCGAGCAGCGGCCTGAAGGCGATCGACGAGTGTTGCAATCAAGCCCACGACCAAGCGCACAACCGATCGTGCGCTCAACGGTGCCTCCGTTGTCCCAGACCTCACTGCGCCGTGGCGAGATGGTTGCCGGCCGTCGCGATCACCGCGATGGCGCCGCGTTCCAGGGTTCGAATCGTTCGACGCCAGCCCCGGTCGTTTCGGCACCGGCGCGAGTCAACGCTCAGACGCCGCGCGCGTCGCAGGAGCGCACGCGCCGATCCCTCACGACGCGGCCGGACTCGGCTGGCGCGCCCGTACCCGCGGCTGCGCCACAACCGCGCTACGACCGCCGCAGCCGGGTTCGATCGCCTGAGCCTGCGGCTGCCCCGGCCCGGGCTCGAGCCCCCGAAACACGCGAGGCGCCGGCCGAGGTCCGCGATCAAGGCGCGCGGCGCTCGTCAGGCGCCCCGTCCAACCCGCGTTCGCAGCGCCGAGAAGCGCGCCGACGGCCACCGTCGGGTCCGTAAAAGCACCCCCGGCCGAACGGATCACCGTTTTTCAGGCTGACGGTCTTGCATTCACACTTGCAATTCGCGCCCTTTTACGCTATAAAGAGCGGCTTGATTCGATGCTCGTCAACGCACGGGTTGAGTTTCATCGTCGAATACCACTTGAGAAATCTTGGGAACGGTCATGTCCAGAGTCTGCCAGGTCACCGGAAAGCGCCCGCTGGTCGGAAACAACGTATCGCACGCCAATAACCATAACAAGCGTCGCACGCTGCCGAATCTTCACAGCCATCGCTTCTGGGTTGAAAGCGAAAATCGCTGGGTGAAACTGCGTCTGTCGACCAAGGGCTTGCGCACCATTGACAAGAACGGCATTGATGCCGTGCTGGCCGACCTGCGCGCGGCCGGTCAGAAGATTTAACGGGAGATTCGAAATGGCAGGTTCAGCACGCGACAAGATCCGGCTCGTCTCCTCGGCCGGCACCGGACACTTCTACACCACCGACAAGCAGAAAAAGAACACCCCGCAGAAGCTGGAGTTCAAGAAATACGACCCGGTGGTGCGCAAGCACGTGATTTACAAGGAAGCGAAAATCAAGTAGAAGCCGCCTCTGTCGGTTTTGAAGTTCAGAACGCCGGGCACTGCCCGGCGTTTTTGTTGGCGAACCGGTTCAGACCAGCCCGCGTTCGGCCAGCGACACCACCTCGCTGTCGCCGACGATGAAATGATCAAGCAGTCGGATGTCGACCAGCCCGAGCGCGTCGCGCAGCCGGCGGGTGATGGCCAGGTCCGCCTGGCTGGGCTCGGCGATGCCGGACGGGTGGTTGTGGGCGATGATGATTGCCGCAGCCTGGCGGGCCAGCGCCTTTTCGACCACCACGCGCGGGTGGACGTGGGCCGCATCGATG
>JAVVDV010000083.1:0-4234 GCA_032251355.1 Wenzhouxiangellaceae bacterium | reverse complement strand
GCATGTCTGAGCGGCGGGAGCGAAAGCGACCACAGCGAGTTCGGCGCGTCCCGCCCGGACCGAGCATCGCAGGGGACCGCGCAACGCGCGGCGCCTTCTCGGCATGAGCGTTTTTGGTTACTTTTTCCGCTGAAAAAGTAACTCGCATCAAGCCGGCGCAGCCGGCGGCGAAATCGCTTTTGCCTATTTTTGTCGCGACAAAAGTAGGTTGCACAAGCTCGCCTTCGGCGAGCTGCGAAACCGCTTTTCGCATTCATGAAAAAGAAAACCCCCTGCAGAACAGGGGGTTTTCAGTGCGGGAGGATGGTCTTTGCGAGACCTGTGATCACCAGGAGAAAGTTTAATCACGCCAATACAGACCCGCGCAGGTCGACGAAGGTTCCCGGTCGATGAAAAATTTTTCTGGTTCAGCGCGGCAGTCGCATCGATGCCGGGTAGGGCTGCACCGCGCCGGCCGGGTCGGCCTGGAGTTGCTGCTGCAAGGCGCGCCACCAGTCGGCGCGAAACAGTTCGCCGTGCGCCTCGGCAAAGCACCTGCGGTGTTCCGGTGATAGGTCAAGGAAACGCGGAAAGTGTTCGGGGAACACGTCCCCGGGTTCGATCGAGTACCACGGTTGATCGGCGAATTCGTCTTCCTCGGTGCGAGCCGGCGGCACGTCGCGGAAGTTCAGATCCTTGACCAGTCCGACTTCGTCGTAGTCGTAGAACACCACGCGGCCGCTGCCGGTGACGCCGAAGTTCTTCAGGAACAGGTCGCCGGGAAACAGGTTCGAGCGTGCCAGATCCTTGATTGCCTGACCGTAGTCCAGCACCATCGCGCGCGCCAGTTCGGGAGTGTTTTCGGCGATGAACAGATCCAGCGGTCGCACCCGTCGCTGGACGAAGCAGTGCCGGATCAGTACCCGGTCGCCGTCGATGGCAACACTGCGGCCGCATTCAGCGGCCAGTTCGGCCAGCAGGGCGTCGTCGAAGCGCTCGCGAGCGAACGCCAGGTGGCGGTATTCCTGGGCGTCGATCAGGCGGCCGGCGCGATCGTGGTCGAACACCAGCCGATACTGGGCCAGCACATGCTCACGACCGATCTTCTTGCCCGGCGCGAAGTGGTCGCGCACGATCTTGAACACCAGCGGGTAGCCGGGCAGCGTGAACACCACCATCACCATGCCGCGCTTGCCATCGGCCTCGACCAGTTGCTCGTCGGGATGCGTCTCGAGATACTGGAAGAAATGCCGGTAGCGCTCGGTCTTGCCCTGCTTGGCGCGACCGAGCACGGTATAGAGTTCGTCGACCGGTTTGTCCGGCAGCAGGCTTCGGAGGAACACGATCGCATCGCCGGTGGTCGGCAGGTCGGCGTGGAAGTAGCTCCATGTGTAGCCGAACAGGATCGAGACCTGGCGCCGTTCGGTGATCAGTGCATCGACCGCGATCCCGCTCCTGTCGTGGGTCAGCGCCAGTACGAAGGGGCGCCATTCGCGCCGGCCGAGTACACGGCCGATGCGGTAGGCGCGCCGGTCGCGGTAGAACACCACCGTCAGCAGTTCGATCGATACCGGACGGTCATCGAAGGCGGTGAAATCCGACTGCAGCCGCCTGGCCATTGCCTCGGCATCGGCATCGATGCGCGCCGGCTGGGGGCGTACCTCACCGTGAATCAGCAGCCGTCGGCAGGCCGCAGCCAGATTATCGCTGGCGCTGAAGGTATTGCGCGCGACCGGATGGCTGATGTGTTCGGTCGGCTCGATGTCCAGTGCGACAAACTCGATGCCGGCATCGACGCCGCGGGTCTTGAACAGGCGGCGCGCAAGCGTGTTGAAGAAGGTCTTGTACAGCTCGGCATCGAGCCGGGACTGGATGCGCTGCGCGTACTCGGCGTGGATATCCAGCCACAGTGTGCGTGACAGCAGGCGCTCGTCGAGCAAGTGCTCGAGTCGGCCGATGCATTCGGATATGCACTGGTCATACAGCGCGTAGCGGGCGCGTCCGTCGCGGCCCTGGCGTACCCAGTCGCGGCGCAGGAAATTGCGCCGCGCGCGCCGGGTGATATCAGAGAAGCGCGCGTTGTAGTCGTCGAAATCATCGAAGATCAGCCCGGCTGCGCGCGCGATCAGTTGCTGGCGGGCCGCGGCCGGCATGGGCTTACGACTCGGGATCGGCGGGAATGCGCGTGGCCTGCCAGGCGATCGCCCGCCAGCCGTCGGTCTTGCGCGCAAACACGCCGGTATTGAAATACTGCTGTTCGGACCCGTCGGGCAGCGCCGCGACCAGCCGGAAGGTCAGCACGGCGAACGCGCCGTGCACCGAGATCTCCACGTTTTCGCCGCGGTAGCGCGGCAAGTCGTCGGGATCGGGCGTGGCCGCGTTGCGCAGGGCTCGCAGAATCTCGTCCTTGCCGCGCCGCTCGCCGGCCGAGCTGGTGTAGACCAGTTCATCGGCCCAGAACCGCTCATGGGCGACGATCTCGTTGCGCGAGGCGCCGGCCAGGAAGGCATCGAGCAATGCGTGGATTTCCGTCTCGGCGCTGTCTCTTTCGGCGTTAGCGGCAATCGGGATCAGGATCAGCAGTAACAGGCAGGCAAGAACGCGCATCAGTTCGACTCCGCGATTTCCCATTCGAAGCGTGGCAGTTCCATGAACAGCCGCCGCAGGCCATCGGCCCAGGCCGTACTGAGCGCGCGCAGGAAGGCATCGTTTTCGTCGAAGCGGCGGTAGCGCGGTTCGAGCCGGGCGTCGGCCGGTATCAGTAACAGTTCGATCGGTGGTCCCACGCTCAGGTTCGAGCGGATGCTGGCGTCCATCGAGATCAGCGCGCAGCGCGCGGCTCGGTCCAGCGTTGTGGCTGGCTCGATGATGCGGTCGAGAATGGGTTTGCCGTACTTGGTCTCGCCGATCTGCAGAAACGGTTTTTCACGGCTGGCCGCGATGTAGTTGCCGGCCGGGTAGATCAGGAACAGATCCGGTGCCTGATCGCCGATCCGACCGCCGAGAATGAACGAGGCACTGAAGCCGTTTTGCTCGGCCTGTTCGGCATAACTGCCCTGGATTTTCGAGGACAGCTCGCCGATATAGGCGGCGGCCTCGTCCAGGTGCGCAAAACCGTCCAGATTGCGGGTGATCTCCGGGTTGGACAGATCGCGCTCGACCTGGCTGTTGACCGCCTGGGTGGTGGCCAGGTTGCCCGCCGACAGCAACACCACGCAGCGATCCGCGGCGGTCTCGAAGCGGTGCATCTTGGAATAGACGCTGACATCGTCGACGCCGGCGCTGGTGCGCGAGTCGGAGCAGAACACCAGGCCCGCATCGAGCCGCATGGCTACGCAGTACGTCATTGCAATCCGACAAGGAATTTCATTGCATGCATGGTAACCGCACGGCGCCGCGTTCGGACGGCAACATCAGGCCGACACAAACGAAAACGGCGGCACCTCGGGGGTGCCGCCGTTGCGGTGGGGTGGGGAACCGTCAACCGGTTCCCGCGGCTTGCCGAATCAGCCGTCGAAGCGGTCCAGCGTCATCACCTTGTGCCAAGCGGCGATGAAGTCATCGACGAACAGCTGCTCACCGTCGGCGGCTGCATAGACCTCGGCGATCGCGCGCAGTTCGGCGTTGGCGCCGAAGATCAGGTCGACCGGCGTGGCGGTCCACTTGAGTTCGCCCGAAGCCCGGTCGCGACCCTCGTAAATCCCGTCCTCATCGGCCCGGCTCCACCGGGTTTCGATGCCCATCAGGTTGACGAAAAAGTCGTTGGTCAACACCCCCGGACGATCGGTCAGCACGCCGTGGGCTGCGCCGTTGGCGTTGGCGCCCAGCGCGCGCATGCCGCCGATCAGCACCGTCATTTCCGGTACCGTCAGCGTCAGCAGGTCAGCGCGCTCGACCAGCATTTCGGCCGGCGGCAGATAGGCGCCATCGCTGTAGTAATTGCGGAACGCATCGGCATGCGGTTCGAGTTCGGCGAACGAGGCGACGTCGGTCATCTCAGGCGTGGCGTCGGTGCGGCCCGGTGCGAACGGTACGGTGACATCGTGGCCGGCATCGCGCGCGGCTTTCTCGATGGCGGCCGCACCGCCGAGCACGATTACATCGGCCAGCGAGACGCGTTTGCCGCCGTCGGCCTGCTCGTTGAACCGGGTCTTGACGCCTTCCAGCGCTGCGAGCACCTGCTTCAACTCATTCGGGCTGTTGGCCGGCCAGTTGATCTGCGGTTCCAGCCGAACGCGTGCGCCATTGGCGCCGC
>JAVVDV010000082.1:0-4940 GCA_032251355.1 Wenzhouxiangellaceae bacterium | reverse complement strand
CGAAATACCTTCGGTATTCGTTTGACGGCATTTGCGGCGCATGTCCGCAAATGCCTTCGCTTCGCGGCCCCGGCCGTACCGGCCGGGCATTAACCCTGCAATCTATTTGATTGCCGGGTTAATAATAAGGATCGCTCAGCCGCCGAACTGCGCATCCAGCGGCGGATCGAACATGTGGTTGTTGTAGTTCGACAGCGTCTTCATGCCGATGCCGACGAGCACGTCCTGCACCTGCGCCTCCGAATACCCGGCATCAAAAAATGCCTTCAGATCACTGTCGGACGGAGAGCCGCGCTTTTCGACCAGGGTGCGGGTGAAGTTGAACAGCGTGTCGAGCTTGGCGTCGGGGAGCTTGTCGCCGCTGGCAATGGCATCGAGCACCGCCTCGTCGACGTTCTGCATCTTTGCAATGGTGGTGTGGGCGGCCTTGCAATAGCCGCAGCTGTTTTCGGTGCTCACGGCCAGCAACACGGTCTGTTTCTCGGCCGCCGAGAATGAGGTCTTCTCGAAGATCTGCGACAGCGACATGTAGGCTTCGAGCAGTGCCGGCGAATGGGCCATCACGCCGAGGATATTGGGAATGAAGCCGTATTTCTGCTGCGCCTTCTCGAGCAGGCCGGCGGCTTCGGATGAAGCGGATTGTGGTTCGAGCACGTTCAGGGTCATGAATTTCGACTCCTTGGGGTTTGAATGGTCTTGACGAAAAACGATCCTTTACGGATCGCGTGTTCCAGATGAGCTGGGGCCGTGATTCAGGGATTGCAAGACCGTGGCGGTGATAGCTGCACACTCAGCACATCATCGACCACACGGCGCTCGCCGTCCAAGCCACCGACCACAACCAGCCGATCGTCTTCAACCACCAGACCGCGCAAGTCCATCCTTGATTTCGGCAGCGGCGTGTGGCAATCCCAGCGATGGTTGTCGAGATCAAAGCTGACCACCGCCGCCATGGCTTCGGCGGGCACGTCGTCATAGCCGATGCCGTCGTAGTTGTAGGCCCGATCGGCGCCGCCGACGAACACCACCCGATCGGCGCCGTGTGCATGCAGACCCAGCGCGCCGGCCCGGTAGCGCGGACCACCCGGCAGTGGCGGCAGCGGACGCCAGTCCAACCGGCGCGGATCGTCGGCACGAAGATCGCCGCGCCAGCACACATCGATCGCACGAAACTGGCGCGGCCCATCGGCCGGATACTCGATGCGCGCACCCCCGCAGACTACCAGCGCATCACCGATCAGCCCGCCCGCATGGCCGAACACCGGCGCACCGGGCCACGGCTCGGCCTGTGTCCACTGTCCGGTTTTGGCATCCCAGACCTGCACCAGGTTGACGTTGCCGGTATCGCTCCAGCCGCTGACCAGCAGCAGCCGCTCCTCGCCGTGAACCAGCGCGACGGCGTCATCGACCGGCACCGGCATGGTGGTCACCCGATCCCATTCGGGCGGTTCGCCGGCTCGGAGCCGGTACACACCCGGTGTCGAACGCTCGGCATGATCTTCGGCCACGGTGTAGCCGCCGATTACGTGGATTGCCCCGCCCAGCACCACGGCATGGCTGCCCAGCCGACCGGCCAGCCCTTCGAACGCCGGCAGCGCCGGCACCGGCTGCCACGCGATATCGCCCGACATCCACAACCAGCCGTCGGCGCGGATGTCGGATTGCGCCTTGCCCGCGGCCACACCCAGCCCGGTAAACCAGAGCGCGCCATCTGAGGTATCCAGCCTTGCGACCGGATTGTTGGCACGCGCTTCGGGCAGCGTTGGTGGCAGCGCGGCCAGCGGTGCGGCCAGCAGGACCAGCATCAGCCAGGCGATCGTCCGGAAACAGGACTGACAATAGATTCGAGCTATTGATTGCATCGGGTTTTGTGATTTCAACGATGATGGGAACTGGCGTATAGTTTAGTTTGCAACGACCTTCCATCCAGCCTCGCTCAAGGAGAACACCATGGAACTCAAGGGAAGCCAGACCGAACAGAACCTCAAGGATGCATTTTCCGGCGAATCGCAGGCCAACCGCCGCTACCTGTACTTCGCCCAGCGCGCCGATGTCGAAGGCTACAACGACGTCGCAGCCGTGTTCCGCTCGACCGCCGAGGGTGAGACCGGCCATGCCCACGGCCATCTGGAATACCTCGAAGAAGTCGGTGACCCGGCCACCGGCGAGCCGATCGGCAACACCGAAAAGAATCTCAAGGCGGCGATCGTCGGCGAGACCCACGAGTACACCGACATGTACCCGGGCATGGCCAAGACCGCACGCGACGAGGGCTTTGATGAAATCGCCGACTGGTTCGAGACCCTGGCCCGGGCCGAGCGCTCGCACGCCAACCGCTTCCAGAAGGCCTTGAACGAACTCAACGCCTGATCGATGCCGGGGCGCCTGCGGGCGCCCTTTTTCGACCGGGCGAGCCAAGCTGCGCCCGGTTCTCAAGGTTTGCGGAGCAGCGCATGAGCACAAGCGGCGAATTCCAGCGCGAGGGCAGCCTCGAAGCACCGACCCGTCATCCGCTGGACTGGAAAAGCGAGTCGTTCTGGGACGAGGACAACCTCAACGCCGAACTCGAGCGTGTCTACGACATCTGCCACGGCTGCCGCCGCTGCGTCAGCCTGTGCGACGCCTTCCCGACGCTGTTCGACCTGGTCGACGAATCCGAAACCATGGAAGTCGACGGCGTGGCCAGGTCCGACTACCGCAAGGTTGTCGACCAGTGCTACCTGTGCGACCTGTGCTACCAGACCAAATGCCCATACGTGCCGCCGCACGAGTGGAACGTCGACTTCCCGCACCTGATGCTGCGCGCCAAGGCGATCTACTACCAGCACAAGAAGCCACCGCTCAAGCACCGCATCCTCGCCTCGACCACGGCGATCGGCAAGCTGGCCGGCATTCCGGTGGTGGCCGAAACCGTCAACGCGGTCAACCGCATGCCGGCAATGCGCGCGATGCTCGAAAAGACGCTCGGTGTGCATCGGCAAGCCACCCTGCCCGACTACCACGGCGACACCATTCGCCGGCGGATGAAAAAGCGCACGCCGCTGACCGCCACGGCCGAGGAAGCCGCGCCAACGCGCGGCAAGGTCGCGCTGTTTGCAACCTGCTACTGCTCGGTCAACGCACCCGACATCGCCGAAGATCTGGTGCGTGTGCTCGAACACAACGGCATCCCGGTGGTGCTGACCGCAAAGGAAACCTGCTGCGGCATGCCGCGCTACGAGCACGGCAATCTCGAGGCAGTCGACAAGGCCCGTCGCACCAACATTCCGCAACTGGTCAAGCTGATCGACGACGGCTACGACATCCTCGCGCCGATCCCGTCGTGCGTGCTGATGTTCAAGCAGGAACTGCCGCTGATGTATCCGCAGGATGCCGACGTGCAGAAGGTCAAGGCGCACATCTTCGATCCGTTCGAATACCTGATGCTGCGCCACAAGGCCGGCAAGCTCAACACCGATTTCAAACAGCCGCTGGGCACGGTTGCCTGGCACGCGCCCTGTCACCAACGGGTACAGAACATCGGCTCGAAGACCGCCGAGGTCCTCAATCTCGTGCCCGACACCACCGTCGAGGCGATCGAGCGCTGCTCCGGCCACGACGGCACTTATGGCGTGCGCGTGGAGACCTACGAGAAATCAAAGAAAATCGGCCGCGGTACGGTATCGAAAATCAAGCGCGTCGAGTACGACTGGTTCGCCAGCGACTGCCCGATGGCCGCCAGCCACCTGGCCGATGAACTCGAGCTCAAACACCCCGAAACCAGCCCAATCACCTTGTTGCGGATTGCATACGGGCTCTGACCGCCGGGAAGATCGGGATTGAACGTCAATTGAACCGCAAATAAACGCGAATAAACGCAAATAACATCAAAACCATTCAGATCGCGGGTAATCGCCTTTTCTTTGCGTTCATTTGCGCTCATTTGCAGTTGAAATCTTTTTCTCATTGCTTGCGTGACACGAAATGCCCCACTTGAATCGGAAAAACCTCCTTTCCCTCGAACAATATGCCGAACAGCGCGATGCCATTCGTCGCAAGGTCATGGCGCACAAGAAACTGCGGCGTGTGCCGATCGGCGACCACATCGCGCTCTACTTCGAAGATGAAACAACGATGCGCTACCAGGTGCAGGAAATGCTGCGCATCGAGAAAATCTTCGAGCGCGAGGGCATCGAGGAAGAACTGGCCGCCTACAACCCGCTGATTCCGGATGGATCGAACTGGAAAGCCACGGTAATGATCGAGTACCCCGATGTCGACGAACGCCGCCGTCGGCTGGCCGACCTCAAGGGCATCGAGAACACCCTGCACATCCAGGTCGAAGGCTTCGACCCGGTCTACGCCATCGTCAACGAAGACCTCGAGCGCTCGACCGACGAGAAGACCTCATCGGTGCACTTCGCGCGCTTTGAGTTCACGCCTGAGATGGTTTCCGCAATCAAGAACGGTGCTGCGATCCACGCCGGTGTACGCCACGATGCCTACCCGCACGGACCGGTGGAAATCACCGGCGAGGTGCGCGAAAGCCTGGTCTCGGACCTCGACTGACCGAGATTGCTCACTCGGCAATCTGTTTGATTGCCGGGTTGATCATCCCGAATGCGTTGCCGCCCAACGCTTCTCGCCCGCGCCCCTGCCACGTCCACCCGCTCGGCGCACCAGCGCAGGTGATCGACTTACTCGGCCGCGGCCTGCTCCTTCCCCGCGCGCGCCCTGAATGGTACAGATAAAACCGCTCGGGAGCTGTTGGATTGGATGTTGACACGCGGGGTGGTGTTCGGCGACAGCGTCATCGAAGGCATGCTCGAAACGTCCGAACCGGACGGCCGCATCCTGGTGATCCATGGCGCGGTCGGCAATGCGCCCGGCAACACCGGGGCTGCGCTGCTCAGTCGATCGGCAAACCGGACGCCGCGGGAAAGGAATCCAGCATGGCCTGA
>JAVVDV010000081.1:0-5388 GCA_032251355.1 Wenzhouxiangellaceae bacterium | reverse complement strand
GGCTGGGGCACCTCGGTCATCATCGGCGTGGCCGGTGCCGGCGAGGAAATTTCCACCCGCCCGTTCCAGCTCGTGACCGGCCGCAACTGGCGCGGCAGCGCCTTCGGCGGTGCCCGGGGCCGAACCGATGTACCGAAGATCGTCGACTGGTACATGGACGGGCGGATCAATATCGATGATCTGATCACGCACACGCTATCGCTGGATGAAATCAACCACGGCTTCGATCTGATGCATCGCGGCGAATCGATTCGTTCGGTGGTGGTGTACTGATATGACAGAACTGCAAACGCGATCGCTCCACCGCTGCTTCGGCGGCCGTCAGGGCTTTTACTCGCACGATTCGGAGGCCTGCAATGGCCCGATGAACTTTGCCGTGTTCGTGCCACCCCACCAGCCCGGTGCCCGGCTGCCGGTGGTCTACTACCTTTCGGGGTTGACCTGCACCGAAGAAGTCTTTGTCATCAAGGCCGGTGCTCAGCGCATCGCGGCCGAGCTGGGTCTGGTACTGGTCAGCCCGGATACCAGCCCGCGCCACACCGGCATCAAGGACGCGACCGGCGACTGGGAATTTGGCGAAGGCGCCGGCTTCTATCTCGATGCCACGCAAGCGCCCTACCGCGAAAACTTTCGCATGTACAGCTACATTACGCGCGACTTGCCCGAAGCAATCGCCGAGCACTTCCCGGTCGACACCACACGCGCGGGCATCATGGGCCATTCCATGGGCGGACATGGCGCGCTGACGATTGGACTGAGAAACCGCGCCCGCTACGCTTCAATCTCGGCATTCGCACCGATCGTCGCGCCGACCGAAGTGCCGTGGGGCCAGAAAGCCTTTCCACGCTACCTCGGCGAAGATCGCGAGCACTGGCAGGACTACGATGCCTGCGCGCTGGTCGCCCGACAACAAACCAATGGCACGATTCTGGTTGATCAGGGCCTGGGCGACGATTTCCTCGAAACCCAACTGCAACCGGAACGCTTCGAGCAGGCCTGTGCAGCGGCCGGCCAGGCGCTGGAACTGCGCCGTCACCCCGGTTACGACCACGGCTACTTCTTCATCCAGTCGTTCATCGAAGATCATCTGCGTCATCACGCTGCGGCATTGTCTTCGGCCGATTGATCGGGCGCATGAGCCGTTCTTCCCAGTCCTCGGTTCTGGTTCGAGCCGTCAGCCGCTGGCAACTGGTCGGCATCTCGATCAACGATGTCATCGGCAGCGGCATCTACCTGCTGCCGGCCGCGGCGGCCGCTCTGCTCGGCCCCTTCAGCCTGTGGGCAATTCTGCTGGCGGGGGTGGCGGTCGGCGTGCTGGTGCTGTGCCATGCCCAGGCAGCGAGTTATTTCGACCGCGCCGGCGGTGCCTATCTTTACACCCGCGAGGCCTTCGGCGATTTCATCGGCTTCGAGGTCGGCTGGATGACCTGGTTGACCCGAATCGCATCGGTAGCGGCATTGAGCAACGGGCTGGCGCTGGCCTTGGCCGAACTGTGGCCGGCGGCAGAAGCCGGGCTTCCGAGAGCGCTGGTGATCGTGGCAGCGCTGGCGATCCTGGCCTGGGCGAATGTTGTCGGCGTCAAGTCCGGCGCCCGGGTCGCGGTGGTGCTGACGATTGCCAAGCTGATCCCGCTGGCATTCTTCATTGGGGTTGGCGTGTTTTTTATCGACTGGTCACGCCTGGCGATGCCCGAAGGCCAGCCCATCTTGAGCGGCAGTCTGACCGAGGCGGCGCTGCTGTTGCTATTTGCCTACGCCGGCTTCGAGAACACTCCGGCGGCGGCCGGCGAGTATAAAAACCCCAAACGCGACGTGCCGTTCGCGATGCTGACCATGATCACGATCATCACGCTGGTCTACGTTGCCGTGCAAGCGGTGGCATTGGGCACCCTGCCCGATCTGGCCTCGGCCGAATCACCGCTGGCCCGCGCTGCCGGACAATTCGCCGGGCCGGCCGCGGTGCTGCTCCTCAGCCTCGGTGCACTGGTGTCGATCTTCGGCAACCTCGGCAACACCACGCTGATCGGGCCGCGCTATGCTTTCGCACTGGCCGATGACGGCTACGGCCCGCGCTGGCTGGCCGAAGTGCATCCGCGCTTTCATACCCCGGCCAACGCGATCGTGCTGCAAACCGGGATCGCGCTCGTGCTTGCATTGAGCGGCAGTTTTGTTGCGCTGGCCATGCTGTCGGTGATCGCGCGACTGGCCACCTACATCGGCACCTGCAGCGCCTTGCTGGTGCTGCAACGCCGCTACGCCAATGCAGCCGACGCCCTGCGCCTGCCCGGTGGCGCGCTGCTTCCCGTGCTGGGCCTGCTGCTATCGCTTTGTTTTGTCGCAGCCACCAGCCTGAACAACCTGCTCGCCGCTGCGGTCGCTCTCATCGTAGGCGCTTTGATCTACCGCTACCGTCGTGCTTCGGAACCGGTTGCGGGGGGCTGAACGACTGGTCAGCCCGCGCAGCACGAAAGCTCGCTGACGTCCTTTTCGAAGGTCTGCGCGGCGAGCTTCAGTCCCTCGACCATGGTCAGGTACGGGAACAGCAGACCGGCCAGTTCGGCCACGGTCATCCGATTGTGGATGGCCAGCGCGGCGGTCTGGATCAGGTCGCCGGCGTTGGCGGCCACGGCCTGCACGCCGATCAGACGGTTGGAATCGGCCTCGGCCACCAGCTTGATGAAGCCCTGGGTATCGAAATTGGCCAATGCACGCGGCACATGTTTCAGGTCCAGCACCCGGGAATCGGTCGCAATGCCCTGCTCTTTCGCCTGCAGCTCGGACAGCCCGACCGTCGCGACCTGCGGGTCGGTGAACACGACGCCGGGCATCGCGCGCAGATCAAGCTTCACGTCGCCGCCGGTCATGTTGATCGCAGCGCGCGTCCCGGCCGCGGCGGCGACATAGACGAACTCGGGCATCGCGGTGCAGTCGCCGACCGCGAAGATATTCTTCAGGCCGGTGCGCAGGCCCGAATCGACTTCGATTGCGCCCCGTGCAGAGGTCGCGATTCCGATCGATTCAAGATTCAGTCCGGCGGTGTTCGGCGCACGGCCGGTGGCGATCAGCAGTCGGTCGGATTCGAGCACTTGGTTTGCAAGGGCCACCTGGAACCGGCCGTCGCGATGCTCGATACGCTCCGCCTCGGTGTGCTCGCGCACATCGATGCCTTCGGCGCGGAAGCGTTCAGCCAGCGTGTCGCCGATCAAAGGGTCCTCGTTTGAAAGCAACGTGCTTCGCGCCAGCAGTGTCACCCGGCTGCCCAGCCGGGCAAACGCCTGGGCCAGTTCGCAGGCCACGAAACCGGCGCCGATGACGACCAGCCGGTCGGGCAGTTGCTCGGCTTCCAGCGCCGTGGTCGATGTCCAGAACGGCGTGTCCCCGAGCCCGGCAATCGGCGGCACGGCCGGCGATGCGCCGGCCGCGATCAGGCATCGATCGAACGCCACGACGCGCTCGCTGCCGTCGTCAATCTCGATGGCCAGCGAGCCGGCATCGCGAAAGCGGGCCCGGCCGTGGATCAGCTCGATGTCGTCATGCGAATCGAGCACCGACTGGTACTTGCTGTGCCGAAGCTCGGCGACGCGTGCGTGCTGCTGCCGAACCAGCGCCCGGCGAACGATCGCCGGCCGTGCCGCCCCGATTCCGTCGTCGAACGGACTGGTCGTGCGCATGTGTGCGATTTCTGCGGCCCGGATCATGATTTTCGATGGCACACAGCCGACGTTGACGCAGGTGCCGCCCAACGTGCCGTGCTCGATCATGGTCACGCGCGCACCGCGCTCGACCGCCCGGAGGGCCGCGGCGAACGCGCCCGAACCGCTGCCGATGATGGCGATGTGCAGCTTGCCGTGCGAATCGTCAACAGCCTCGCCGGCGCGACACTCTGGCGCACGGTCTTCATTCATGATGCGACGCCTTGAGTTCTGCACTGAATCCGGTTTCGGCCACTGCCGCGATCAGCGCGGTGATGTCGGTGCGCCAGGCCGAAACCAGTACGGTGCCAAGTCCGCCAAGCGCACCGCCAGGGAAATGCCCCATTTCGCAAGCTGCATTTCGGTCTCCCGGCGCATGGATGGTCATGCGATAACGCATATCCTCAATCGCCGTATTCAGCGCTGTCTTCGTGCACGCCAGAGATCGGATTGACGCTCTCCAGGCCGTCGAACCGCTTGAAGTCGTGATCCGCCGAATGGACGATCGCACCCTGCTCGATTGCAATTGCGGCCAGGTGCGCGTCGCTGGTGAGATTGCCCGCGCTGCCGCTGGCGCGCAGCAGGCGACTCAGGACCAGCCAGTGCTTTTCGCCCGGCGCAACCGACCGCACGCACGGCTGGCCGAGCCAGCCTTCGACGTAATCAAGCGCCTGGGCGACGGCAAGCGGCTTGTCGAAAACCCTGGGATGGGTGGTGATTCGAAGGAACGCCAGCACGACGATCCAGGCCAGGCCGATCGATTCGCTACCGGAAAGCGTCTGCTCCAGCCAGAGTCTGGCCTGGCGATGATGCGGCGCGTCACGATTGACCGCGTAGATCAGCAGGTTTGCATCAGGCAGGATCACTTGCGCAGTTCCATCTTGCGCTCGAGTTCATCTTCTTCCAGTTCCGATGCCAGCGTCAGCGCCTTGTCCAGATCGATGCCGGGGCGCGCAGACCCCATCGAGGCCGGCTCGACCCGGTAAGGCCGCGGAGAGCGCGCGGCTCCGGAATGTTCCAGCCCGGCTCGCAACGCCTCGTTGACCACCTGCTTGAACGGCTTTCCGGTCTCCCAGGCCTGCTTTTTCAGCAGCTCGGCCAGCGAATCGTCGATTGTCAGTGTCGTGCGCATGAAGGCATCATAGCATTATTTGTGCTGACATCAAAACATCAATTGATCTGCGCAACCATTGACTCCAGCAAACTGACCAAGGAGACTAACTAACATGAAACAGGTCAATCTCTACGAAGCAAAGACCCAGCTTTCAAAGCTGGTCGAAGCGGCCGTTGCCGGCGAAGAAGTCATCATTGCGCGTGCCGGTAAACCGGTGGCGCGCCTCAGCGCGCTGGAAAAGCCGGCACACAAGCGTCGCCTGGGAATTCTGGATGGCAAGATCACGATTCCCGAAGATTTCAACGCGCCGCTGCCCGACGAGGTTATCGAATCCTTCTACGGTTCGCGTTGATGCGAATCCTGCTCGATACCCACCTGGTGCTCTGGGCGGTCGGCGAAAGCCGGCGGTTGTCGGATTCGGTCCGCGAAGAATTGGAGGATCCGGGCAATGCACTGTTCTGCAGTACGGCCAGTCTGTGGGAAATCGCAATCAAAACAAGCTAGCTGAGCGTATTCACGCAATTTGATGGTGGTGTTTTCACGTTGTTTGATGGATGTCGCCGGGCTTGAGAGGTCCGCCCC
>JAVVDV010000080.1:0-6090 GCA_032251355.1 Wenzhouxiangellaceae bacterium | reverse complement strand
GTGAAACCCCGGCAGGTTCATATCGCCCGGCGCGGCAGATGATTCCAGCACGTCCAGCAGTCGCAGAATTCTCGCTTGCTGGTCAGGGCTGACTTTCGCACTATCGCCAGCGTCGAATAACTGGCGCAGCCCTTTGTGTCGAAACGAGCGAATCACGGCATTTACTGTAACATGACGTGCGACAGCATGCAGCGCGCGAGCGAGAAAATCCGATGCGGGCGCGTGTTGAGGTCCCGGCTCTTCGCTGCGCTTCATCCCAGCCTTCCCCCGCAAGCAGTGGAAGGAGTGCCCCCACGTGTGGGGGAAGGCCGGAGTCGGGCGAGGTTGGCATCCCTGACGGCAGCTCCATTTGGTGTCATTGGTGCTACCATATCGGTATGCGAATCGTCGTGGATACGAACATTTTCGTGGGTGCCTGCATGGGTGTGGGTGCTTCCAACAAGGTTGTCGCATTGTGCATCTCAGGGCGGTTTGAACCGTTGATGGGCGCGGCCTTGCTGACCGAGTACGAGGATGTTCTCGCCCGGCAATCGCTTTTCGAGGGATGTCGCCTGAGCCAGGGTGAGAGAGACGAGCTGCTGGACGTTTTCCTGGCCAGATGCCTTTGGACCAGAATTTTCTTCGGATGGCGTCCAAATCTGCCGGACGAAGCCGATAACCACCTGTTTGAACTTGCGGTTGCTGGATCTGCCCAAAAAATCGTGACCAGAAATCTGTCCGACCTGCAGAAAGGCGAACTGAAATTCAGTCAGATCGAGGTGCTTGGACCGGAACAGTTGCTGAAGGAGATCGACCCATGAGTGCTTTGACGATTCGAATCGAAGACGAAAAGTATGTGCGGCTCAAGAGACTTGCGCGCGAGCGGCATACGAGCGTCAACCGGCTGTTTGACGAGATGACAACGCTGATCCTGGCCGAAGCCGATGCCGAGACCCGTTTCCAGCTTCGGGCCGCGCGCGGCAAGGGCCGTGAGGACCGCGGTCTCGAATTACTGGCCAAAGCCCGCAATTAGCACACCTGATTGGACCCGATTGCCGGCCAAAAAAGCTTGTGCCCGACTCCGATCGGGTATCGGCAATGGACAGGGGGTCAAGTCGGGTTTAGCGGTATTTCCATAATGCCAATCGCGGTCTGGAGACCGCGCCTACCGTGCCTGCGGAAGCAGGAAGCGGCACCGCGGCCCCGGCGATTCGGCAAGTTTGCGGTCCAGTGTGGCCAGTTGCACGCCAAACTGCTCGGCGATGGCGACGTACAGAGCTTCGTAGCTGGTGACGTTGGCGCGCAGTTCCCAGACCCGCTCGGCAAACGGCGCGAACGGCAATAACTCGATCTCGAGCCCGATCAGGTCGGACACTGCAGCAGCGGTCTCCCGAGGTTCGAGTTTGCCTGCAAGTTCCAGACGCCTCAGGATGTTGGTTGCCTCCACCAAAGCCAGGTGCGGCGCAAGCAGGTGCTGGCTTTCCAGGAGGCGCTCGGCCCAACGGCCGACCGGCCCCGCATCGCTGGTCAATGCAACCAGGACAGAGGCATCCAGGACAATACTCAACGGCGGTCCGCGTTGCGCGCAGCCAGAATGTCATCAAGCTTGAGCTCGCAACCGCTGCCGGCTTTCCGCTTGCGAATCCGGTCCAGAATTTCTTCCACGGAAGGCCGGGCCGCCATGACTTCAAGCTGCTGGCGAAGGTACTCCTGCATGGATTGACCTTTGCATGCCGCCCGCGCGGCGAGCTCATCGCGCACTTCCACCGGGACATTCCGGACTGTGATCTGCACATTCATGACACGAAGGTACGGGCTCTGCATGCAAAATGCAAGCAGCCGCTGTCAGAACATTATCCATCCGCTACACTCTAATCCAAGCCTGAGGCACCGGGAAACCACCCCCATGCTGGTCATCACCAACCGCAAATTCCGCAAACACCGCAACCGCGACACTTACTCGCTGAAAGACGCCTTCAACCCGCGCGGGCCGGAGGAGTTGCGGTTGTTCTGGGCCACGCCGCGCACCGGCGATGAGGTCGAGAAGTGGGATCTGCGGCTGGTGCCCGACCGGCCGCGCTTGAAGGAATTTTCCGGGCTGGATACCTCGTTCATCCCGGCCGGCCAGGGCCGGCGCTTCGGCAGTGACCTCGCCACCGCAAAACTGCTGGCTCGGATCGCCGAGAACAAGCGCGATGTGCTGCTGTTCATCCACGGCTACAACACCAACGTCCACGACGCACTGGCGCGCGCGCACCGCATTGAGACGAGCTATCCGGTCGAGGTGGTGGTGTTCAGCTGGCCGTCCAACGGCGGCGGCGACAATCCGCTGGAAGACGCGCACGGGGTGGCCAGCTACCTGCTCGACAAGGCCGATGCGCGCAAATCCATTGCCGCGCTGGACCGCGCGCTGTGGCGCATGCACGCGCTCATCACCGGGCTCAACGCCGGCCTATTCGACACCGCCCGAACGCACGCGCGACAAATTGCCCCGGACGACCGCGACGAGCAGCGCCGCGAAATCGCGCGCTGGCTGCGCGAGCACCGCTGCCCGTTCAACGTCACCCTGCTGGCCCACAGCATGGGCAACTACCTGTACAAGAAGCTGCTCACCTCCTCGAGCGAGCGGTTGTCGTGCGATTGCACCTTCGACAACGTCGTGCTCAAGGCCGCCGACACCAACCACGAAGACCACGCCGACTGGGTCGCACGCATCCGCGCCCGCCAGCGCGTGTACATCCTGATCAACCAGAACGACCACGCGCTCAAGCTCTCCAGCCTGAAAGTGGGCGAAGCCCAGAAAGCCCGCCTCGGCGCCACCCTGGCCGAACAGAACGCCGCCAACGCCAGCTACATCGACCTGACCGAGGCGCTGGGCGACGAACACAGCTACTTCGACCGCACCGATCTCGAAACCCCATTCCCCGAACTCGAACCGCTGATGGAAAAGCTCGTCACCGGCCGCAACGCGCATGCGGGGCTGGGGTATCGGGTGGATACCAATACCTTTGTGCCGCAATGAATTCGAAAAACCAAAAACCGGGCGCTGACGAACAAGACTACATCGTCTTCGGTGCGCCTGCGATTGGCGAGGAGCAAATTGCAGCTTCGGCAGAGATTGAAATCATGCGGCTGATGAACTGGCTGATCTGATCATGCGCCAGTGTGTTTTCGTTATCGGCACTCGGGCTCAGCTCGTAAAAGTTGCCCCCGTACTTGCGGAAGCGCATGAGGCTGGTTTGAGACACGTGGTCTGGATGACCGGGCAGCACAACGAGTCGATCGATGATCTGATCAAGGATTTCGATATCGCTTCGCATTTTGTGCATCCGAGACGGCGCAAGGAGCGCTCGAGCATTGTCCGGCTAATGACCTGGTACCCTGGGACGCTGCTGTCCTGCCGGCGCTACCTACTCGATGCGAGGGCCGAGGATGGCGTCGAACCGGTCGTCATCGTTCACGGTGACACGCTCTCGACGTTTCTCGGTGCTCTCGCAGCCCGGTTGGCCGGCGCGGTCCTGGTGCACCTAGAGAGCGGTCTGAGCTCGGGTTCCCTTGCGGATCCATTTCCGGAAGAAATCCTGCGCCGGCTCACATTTCGACTGACCGATGTCGCGCTTTGCCCGAACAATGAGGCTTATGCGCGGATGCAGGAGTACTCAAGGTGTCGGGCCGTGCATACCGGCGAAAACACGCTGCTTGATTGCGTTCGCCGCGCAATACGCTCTAAAGCAGCGGGAATCGAAGAAATGAGCGACAGTTTCTTCGTGGCATCGATCCATCGCTTCCAGAACATTTACAGCGAGAAACGGCTGACCAAGATTGTCGACGAACTACTCGATCTTTCAATGATCGCTCCCGTTCGCTTCATCCTGCATCCGCCAACCGAGATACGCCTCAGGAAGTACGGTCTATATGAGCTTCTCGCAGCGGCGCCTGGGATCGAGCTGAGCCCACGTCTGCCATACACACAGTTTGTGGCGCTGATAGCCTCCGCAATTGGAGTCATCAGTGATGGTGGCTCGAACCAGGAAGAACTCTCCTATTTGGGAGTGCCGACCGTGCTATTTCGCAGCCGTTCTGAGCGGCCGGATGGCATGGGAGCGAACGTAGTGCTCCGCAGTGACATCGGTATATCGATCGCAGAATACGCCCGCTCAGGGGGGCTGGATGCGCTGCGACGAACGCAGCGCGTCGATTCGGACTTGCAACCTTCCAAAATCGTTATCGCAACCCTCTTGAACATTGCGGCGGGCGCAGAATTGAAGGAACATTCAGGCTGATACAATCCATTTAATCTCTGATCGTCGGAGCCTAAATGATCGGAAGTCCTGAGAAAAGCTTCGCCGACGGAAAAGGCCGCGCGCTGGCGGCCGAGTTGGGGCTGGAAAAGAAAATCCACTTCCTCGGCGCCGTCACCCAGGACCAGCTCCCGGCCCTGTACCGCCGTGCCGCCCTGTTCGTTGCCCCGTTCATTCAGGCCCGCACCGGCGACCAGGAAGGGCTGGGGCTGGTCACGGTCGAGGCCATCGGCTGCGGCTGCCCGGTAATCGTCAGCGACCTGCCGGCGGTGCGCGACGTGGTGCAGGACGCATCGCGAAGAGCAAAACCCGGCGACTCCGACGATCTGACTGCGAAGATCATCGGCTTTCTGGACCAGAACACGTCCGAAGCCGATGCAATCGACCGGGAGCTGCGCATACGGGCACAGGCGCATTTTGACTGGCAGGCGGTTGCGATCGGGTATGCGAACGTGTTGCGGGAAAGTGCCGGGTGAGGCGGTAAACGAATTCTGATGCGCCTGCCCCATCTAGGCCCGATTGCCCGCAATAGCATCTCGACCATGCTGGTATACGTGGTCCGCCTGGGCGTGCAAGTCGCATTGCTGCTGCTCGTCGCCCGCTACCTGGGTCCGGAGCAATACGGCCAATTCGCCGGCATCGCAGCCCTGGCCTTCGCACTCGGCACGCTGTCGTCTTTCGGCATGGGTTTTCTGGTACTGGGCGAGTCGGCCAAATCGCCCGACGCCGGCGCCGCGGTGCTCGCGCGCGCTGTGCCCGCCACCATTCTGGCCGCGGCACTTCTGGGGCCGCTCTACCTATGGCTCGCGGTCCATGTGCTGGATAGTGGCGCCGGGCTGTTGATCATAAGCCTGATTGGGCTGAGCGAATTGTTGCTGGTGCCGATACTGGGACTGCTCGCCCATCGGCTACACGGACTCGGAATGATTGCGCGCAGTCAAGCACTGGCGCTATGGCCCATGGTTTTGCGCCTCACCGGGTTATTACTGGCGTTAACTTTGTTGACCGACCGCAGCCTGCAGATTTATGCTTGGGTCCATCTGGTCGGCTCCGCGACTGCGCTCGCAGTGGCGTGGCGGCTTTCACGGCGGCATGGCCAATTTCTGCGAACCTTGCACCATCCTGAGCTCGCAGAAATCCGCCGCGGCACGCGTCATGCCGTGATGAACTTCACCGCCATCACCCCCGGCGAGCTCGACAAGGCAATTGCACTGCGCCTTCTCGGGGCAGCAGATACCGGCCTGTATGCGCTCGCTTCCCGCGGGATGGCCGTCGTCACTTTGCCGGTGATTGCCATGCTGCTTGCCGCATTGCCACGCATGATTCGCGAACTACAAGGCGGCGAGAAAAATTCCGGCCGACTGTTGCGCCTGGTAATCGGAATCGCGGGGTTTTACGGCTTGGCTGCTGCAGCGGTCCTCTATCTCTTCGCTCCACCCGCGCTGGAATGGGCGCTGGCCGCCGAATATGCCGGAATCGGTAATGTCGTGCAGAAAATTGCGCTGATCGCGCCCTTTATCAGTGTACGTATCGCCACCGGAACCGTACTGTTCGCGTTGGACCGACCGCTATCACGCAGTGCAATCGAGGGTGGCGCTGTTGTGGCCATGCTTGCACTAGCATTGTTTCTAGTGCCGCGCCTTGGTTTAGCTGGGCTGGTTTGGGCGGTTTTGATCAGCGAGGCTATGATGGCGATAGTTGGTAGCTTGATATTGAAAAAATATAGCGGACTTCACTAGTGTCCGGTTAATAATCGAATAAATTCAGTTGGTTATCGAGGCCGGCCTGGCCGGAACTGTTATCGGTATTG
>JAVVDV010000079.1:0-6342 GCA_032251355.1 Wenzhouxiangellaceae bacterium | reverse complement strand
CCCTGCGAAACGCGCCTTGATTCGCACCAGCACAGTGGCTCTGAGCGTTACCTTATTACCCGCATGGCCCACTAGCGGCCGTGCACCTCGATGGTGACCCGCCGGCTCTCAGCGTCGATCTCCAGCGTCAGGCGGTGCGTGGCCGCCGGCAGGCGGATGCCGCCGCGTTCGGGCCATTCGATCAAAAGCACGCTGTCGTCGCCGATCAGGTCGGCCAGGCCGATGAAGTCCAGCTCATCCGGATCGCCGAGCCGGTAGAGGTCGAGGTGGTGGACGGTGAGGGTGTCGAGGCGATAGCTTTCGACCAGCCCGTAGCTCGGACTCTTGACCCGGCCATCGAAGCCCAGCCCGCGCAGGATGCCGCGCACCAGCGTGGTCTTGCCCGCGCCGAGATCGCCCGACAGCGTCCAGACCTGTCCACGGCTAAGCTCGCGCGCCAGCTGCCCGCCAAGTGCCAGCATCTCGGCCTCATCATTGACCTGAATCGAGCGCGCCGGTGCAGGGTTCACGGCAGGACCGCGGGCAACGCGTCGATCAGATCGCCGGTCAGCAGTGTGCGTCGACCGCGCGCGGCCTGGTCACCGGCGCGCGCATGCAGCAGCACGCCTGCGGCGGCGGCCTCGAAGGCATCCAGCCCCTGGCCCAGCAGGCTGGCGATGATGCCGGTCAGCGCATCGCCCATGCCGGCCGTGGCCATGGCCGGGTTGCCATCGGTGCAGACCGCGCAGCGGCCACCGGGATCGGCGATCAGCGAGCCGGCGCCCTTGAGCACGACCACGGCATCGAAGCGCCGCGCCAGTTCGCGCACGCTGGCGAAGCGGTCGCGCTGGATCTCGGGCACGGTAGTCGACAGCAGGCGCGCGGCCTCGCCCGGGTGCGGCGTCAGCACCCAGTGACCGCGCGCATCGGGCGCCTCGGCCAGGCGGTTCAGGCCGTCGGCATCCAGCACCACGGGTCGATCGGTCGCCAGCGCACGCTTCCAGACCGCGCGCGACCAGTCCGAATGACCCAGCCCCGGGCCCAGCGCAATCACATCGGCGCGCGCTAGCAGTTCAGCCAGGCGCTGCTCGTGTTCGCCGTTGGCCCACATCGCCTCCGGGCAGGCGCCGGCAAGGCCGATCGCATGATCGGCGCGCGTGGCCACCGACACCAGCCCGCTGCCGGCCCGGAGCGCAGCGCGCGCCGTCAGCAGGCAGGCACCCGGGTAGTCATGATCGCTGCCGATCACCAGCACATGGCCGAGCGCGCCCTTGTGCAGGTCAGCGCGGCGCGGCGGCAGCCACTCCGGCAGGTCTGCTGCATCAAGCAGCTGCGCATCCGCATCCACACCCGCGTAGACCGCCGCCGGCACATCAAGGTCGTCAAACAGCACGCGCCCGCAATGCGCCGCGGCCTGGCCGGTCGCGAGTCCGCGCTTGCGACCGATGAAACTGACCGTGCAATCGGCCACCACCGCGACACCCATCGCCTGCCCGCTTGCGGCATTCAGACCCGACGGCACATCGACCGCGAATACCGGACGCCGCGCGGCATTGATGCGCCGGATCAGCCCGGCATAGGGGTCGCGCACCTCGCGATCCAGGCCGGTACCGAACAGCGCGTCGACAATCACATCGAAGTCGGCAGGTTCGGCGTCAAGCTGCGCCGGTCCTTGCCAGTCGGCCGCCGCACGCGCGGCATCGCCGCGCAGACTCTCGCGCGCCGACAGCGCCAGCACGGTCACCTGCAGTCCGGCCGCGGCCACCAGCCGCGCGACCACGTAGCCGTCGCCGCCGTTGTTGCCACCGCCGCAGCACACCAGCACGCGCCGCGCCTCGGGCTGCTGCGCACGCAGCGCCCGAAACACCGCATCGCCGGCACGCTGCATCAGCGTATAGCCGGGAATGCCGTGGTCCTCGATCGCGCGTCGGTCGAGTTCGCGCACCTGCTCGGGGCGGTACAGCGCGCCGGCCAATGGGCTCATCCGTCGCCCTCCACGGCGGCCAGCACACGCGCGACGGCTTGCTCGACCGATGGCAGTGCGTCGGGACGCTCGGCCGGCCAGGCGCGGCTGCGCAACGGGCTGTGGAACGGTCCCGGATCGACCAGGCGCACATCCGGTGCATCGCGCGCACACTCGGCGGCCAGAATCCCGGCCAGCGCCGCACGCCCGGCCTGGGCGACGCCGTAGCCGCCCCAGTAGGCCGCGCGCCGGACCTTTTCGTCGTCGGCCACCCACAGCATCACGCTGCCGGGCGTGGCGCGCATCAACGGCAGCAGGGCTCGGCTGAGCAGGAACGGGCCGGTCAGACCGGCCTGAAGCACCTTCATCCAGTCCTCGGGGTCGGTATGCTCGATCGGCGTCAGCGCGCGAAACTCGGCGGCGGCGTGGATCAGCAGGTCAAGCCGGCCGAACTGCTCGCCCAGTGACTCGGCCAGCTCGGCGTAATGCTGCGGGCCGGCACCGGCCAGGTCCAGCGGCACGCCCAGTGGTGGCGTGCCCTGCGCGGCCAGCTGGTCGTGCAGCTGTTCGAGCCCGCGCCGGTTGCGATCCAGCGCCACGCAATCGAAACCGCGTGCGATCAATGCACTGACCAGCGCCCGGCCCAGGGTTCCGGCCGCGCCGGTGACCAGCGCGAGTTGACGTTCGACATCCGGCATTGGCTATCATTCTCCTTGTCAGGCTGCGCGCGCAGCGAGATTCTGCGCGAAACCTTATCACCAAGCCCGGACCGCCATGCCATTCTACGAATATGTCAGCGTCGACACTTCCGGCTGCGCGACCTGCCGCGAGCGTTTCACGCGGCTGGAGAAGATCAGTGACCCGCCGCTTTCGACCTGCCCCGATTGCGGACAGGCGGTCAAGCGCGTGATCTCACCGCCGCATGTTGTCTCCGGCAAGTCTCACATGCTGAAGGAATCCAGCATCGAGAAAGCCGGCTTCACCCAGTACAAGAAGATCGGCAAGGGCGTGTACGAAAAAACCGCCGGCAAGGGGCCGGACATGATCAAGGGAGATTGACCAGCGATGGCGAACTACCAGGCGGCCGATATCGAGGTACTGCAGGGGCTGGAGCCGGTACGGCGGCGGCCGGGGATGTACACCGATACCAGCCGGCCCAATCACCTGGTGGCCGAGGTGGTCGACAACGCGGTCGACGAGGCGCTGGCCGGGCATGCCCGACAGATCGACGTCACGCTGCACGCCGACGGCTCGGTCGCCGTGGCCGACGATGGCCGCGGCATGCCGGTCGATCCGCATCCCGAGCACAAGCTGTCCGGGGTCGAGCTGATCCTGACCCGGCTGCATGCGGGCGGCAAGTTCTCGGGCAAGAACTACAGCTTCTCCGGCGGCCTGCACGGCGTCGGCGTGTCGGTGGTCAACGCACTGTCGAAGCGGCTGGAATGCCGCATCAAGCGCAACGGCCAGGAACATGCCATCGCGTTCGAGAACGGCGACACGGTCGAGACCCTGAGCGTGGTCGGCGAGGTCGGCAAGCGCAATACCGGCACCTGGGTGCGATTCTGGCCCGATCCGGGCTACTTCGACTCGCCGAACCTCTCGCGGCCGCGACTCAAGCATCTATTGAAGGCCAAGGCCATTCTCTGCCCCGGCCTGACCATCACGCTCACCGACGAAGAACGCAACGAGGCGGAAACCTGGTATTTCGAAGACGGCCTTACCGATTACCTCGACGGCGCCCTCGAAGGCCTGGAGCGCGTCCCGGCGGCCCCGTTTACCGGCGACTTCAAGAGCGAGGCGACCGAAGCGGCCTGGGCCCTGTGCTGGCTGCCCGAGGGCGAGCTGATCACCGAGAGTTACGTCAACCTGATTCCGACGCCGCAGGGCGGCACCCATGTCAACGGCCTGCGCACCGGCCTGATCGAGGCGCTCAGGGAGTTCTGCGAGATTCGCAATCTGCTGCCGCGCGGCATCCGGCTGGCGCCGGAAGACGCCTGGGACCGATTGAGCTTCGTGCTGTCGGTCAAGCTCAAGGAACCGCAGTTCTCGGGCCAGACCAAGGAACGCCTGTCGTCCAGAGAGGCCTCTTCGTTCGTCTCCGGCGTGGTCAAGGATGCCTTCTCGCTGTGGCTGAACAAGCACACTGCCGACGGCGAGGCGATCGCGAAGCTTGCGATCGACAACGCGCTGAAGCGCTCGAAGCAGCGCAAGCAGGTGGCGCGGCGCAAGGTCACCGCAGGCCCGGCCCTGCCCGGCAAACTGGCCGACTGCGCCTCGACCGATCTGGAAGAAACCGAACTGTTCCTGGTCGAGGGCGATTCGGCCGGCGGCAGCGCCAAGCAGGCACGCAACCGCGAGTTCCAGGCGATTCTGCCGCTCAGAGGCAAGATTCTCAACACCTGGGAGACCGAATCGGGCCAGGTGCTGGCCTCGACCGAAATCCACGATCTGGCCGTGGCCATCGGCGTCGATCCGGGTTCGGACGACCTGTCCAAGCTGCGCTACGGCAAGATCATCGTGCTGGCCGACGCCGACTCCGACGGCCTGCACATCGCAACCCTGCTGTCGGCGCTGTTCCTGCGCCATTTCCGGCCGCTGGTCGACGCCGGCCGGGTGTTCATCGCGATGCCGCCGCTGTACCGCATCGACGTCGGCAAGCAGACCTGGTACGCGCTCGACGGCTCGGAGCGCAACGGCATCCTGGCCCGGGTCCAGGCCGAGGGCCTCAAGGGCAAGATCTCCGAGACCCGTTTCAAGGGCCTGGGCGAGATGAACCCGCTGCAGCTTCGGGAATCGACCATCGATCCCGACTCGCGCCGGCTGCTGCAGCTGACCATCGACGACGACGAAAGCACGCGCGAATTGATGGACATGCTGCTGGCGCGCAAGCGCTCACCCGACCGCCGCGCCTGGCTCGAGGCCAAGGGCAACCTGGCCGAGGTCGAGATCTGAGTCGAACAAACCGACTGGAAGCATCGACATGAACCCGATTCTGATCACCGGCGCGCTGCTGGGCTTTCTTTCCGTCGCCATTGGCGCGGCTGCCGACCACGCGCTGCGAGGCAGCGCGGAACCCGCAGCGCTGGAATCACTGATGACCGCACTGCGCTACCACCAACTCGGCGCGCTGATCATCAGCATGATCGGGCTGGCGCTGTGGGCGCAACCGCGATTGCTCAGCATCCGCTGGCTGCCGCGCGCCGGCTGGCTGTTCGTGGCCGGCACCGTGCTGTTCAGCTTCAGCATCTATGCCTCGGTGTTGACCGGCATGCGCGCGCTGACTTTCTTGACGCCGGTCGGCGGCGTCACGCTGATGGCCGCCTGGCTGGCGCTGGCCTGGGCGGCATTCGGCGGCGGCCGGCCGGCAAACTCAGCGGTTACAGCGCGTTGAGATCGGGCTTCAGGTTCTTGTAGCGTTCGGGAACCAGCGGGTTGTCCAATACCAGCACGGTGCGCTGATCCAGGCCGAGCCGGGCAACGATATCGCCATAGTGCCGGTCGAAAATCGCGTCGAGCCGGCCCGATGTAATGATTGCACGCATGCCCTGCTCGATTCGGTCCGCCAGCTCCGGTGATTGCGGGTTGACATAAAAGACCAGCGGAAAGGGGTAGAACAACAACAGCTGCCGGTCGATGGTCAAGCCGGGCCGCTCCGATGCGCGGCGTTCGAATACGCCCAGCACTTCGTTGACGCCGAAGGCGCTGTAGTCGAAGCGCCCGGCGCGCAAACGGTCGAACACATCGTCGAAATCACCCTCCTCGACCACCGTATAGCCGTTATGACGGAAGATCGTCGCGTCGCTCCAGGTCTCCGGGATGCCGTGCCGCAGTGCCTTGAGCGCCGATTCGTCCTCGATTGCAGCAAACACGCCCGCGTCAGTCTCGCGAATGATCGGGATGCGGTAGCCGAGCAGGTTGCGGGTCAGCGGCTCGGCGACCACCAGCATGTCGTCCGGGCCGAATTTCTGATTGCCGGCAATGGTCACGAACAGGTCGTGGCCTTTTTCGGCAAACACCCGCGACTCTTCATCACCGGGGTAATCATCCAGTGATTCGGTTATTTCCCATGCCCCGAAGTCGTCCTCGGTGGCCGTCAACACCGCCTCGAGCACCTCGCGCTCGTAGACCTGCCGTGCCTGTGAACGGTTGCCGTTCCAGAAGTCGACGGTTGTGACGGCTTCGGCTCGCTCCACATCGCTTGCCGGTGCCAGATCGGCAAAGCTGAAACCGACCAGCAGCAGCAACAGTGGGAGCATGGTTTTCTTCCCGCGATCAAACATCGGCATCTGTCATCATCAAGAATTGTCCAGCGATTATCGTTGCTATTAACGGTCATGGGGCCGGTTGCGCCACCCCGGAGAATGAAAGATGCTTAGCGCGGGAGCCGGCGGGCTGGAGGT
>JAVVDV010000078.1:0-6427 GCA_032251355.1 Wenzhouxiangellaceae bacterium | reverse complement strand
CTTTCTTCTTGACCGCGATGTGGCCGAACACCATCTCGTTCACACCCTGGGCCATGTCGCAGAACGCTCCCTCGAACCGGGCCTCGTTGACCTTGACATCAATGTCACCCAGATCGTGCTGCCTCGACATGTTGTTCATCTCGGCAATCAGATCCTTGATGTTGGAGCGGACCTGTTCAATCCCGTCGTTGATGAACTTCTTCTTGCCCGGGAACTTCTCGAGCTCGGCATCCATATTGCCCTTGCCAAACTCGCTGACGCAGGCAATGGCCTTCTTCTTGACCGCGATGTGCCCGAACACCATCTCGTTGACACCGCGGGCCATCTCCCTGTACGCCCCCTCGAAGCGCGCTTCATCGACCTTGATATCGATATCGCCCAGATCATGCTGGCGCGACATCTCGTTCATTTCTTCGATCAGGCCGTTGAGCGAATCAATGCAGGTATTGAGATTGTCCTTGATCTTGTTGAAATCACCGTTGTAGCTGTCGGTAATCTTCTCAGGAATATCGCCCCTGGAGATGCGATCGACGTAGTCGGCAGCCATGTTCAGCGGGCCGATGACCGACTCCATCGCCTCGTTGAATTCAGCAACGATCAGACCGTACTGACCGCTGTACTTCTGGCTGTTTCCGCGCGCACCGAGATTACCGTTCTTGATCGACTTGTTGACCGAATCAAGCTCCTCGCTCACCGAAACAAAGGTCTCGATCACACCCTGGAACACGTGCGCGACGAGCCCGATTTCATCTCTCCGAATGCCATCGACGGCGATCTGTCCGGCCTCCACGCGCGCCTGTTCCAGATCACCGGCCTGAACCTGTCGTCCGAGCTTGACCAGCCGCTTCATGCTTCTGGCCACCCATTGACCGAGCAGCAATGACAGCAAAGCGCCGATGCCGATGAATACGAACAGCAGCAGGAAAATCACGTTGCGAATGGCAATCGCCGGACCCATGAACTCTTCGGGCTTGGCATTGGAGGCAACAATCCACCCGAGTTCGTCAACATAGCGATACCACGCGCTCGTTGGGCGCCCGTCCCAGGAATACTCGACCTGCCGGGCGGATTCCCGAACATTCATACGCTGTTCCAGCATCTCGCGTGCCGCCGGCAGGGTATTGGTAAGCACCTCGCCCTTCGCCGTTGGATGCACAATCAATCGGCCATCCTCGTTCATGATGTAGACGTAGCCGCTCTCACCAATGCGGATCTGGGCCAGCTCGCGCCATAGCGGGCCATAGAGCGATTCCTCGGTAACACCGACGAACAGGATTCCGATGATTTCTCCCGAGGCGTTGCGGATCGGCTCATAGGCCGTGATGTAGCTCACCCCGACCACGTCGGCGACACCGAAGAAGGTCTCGCCACGCGTAATCACTGCATCAAAGACCGGCTGCGAGACCACCGTCCCGATCGCTCGGTTGCCATCGCCATCCACGACATTGGTGGAAATCCGCACGGCCTGGCCGCCGACCTTCTGGAAGATGGTCGCGGCCGCTCCCGTCATCTCCGAGATCTGATCCACGAGCGTGAAATCAGCGGCAACCGCGTAGCGGATCGGATCGTCTTCCTCGATCTGGTCGACCAGAACCATCTGACCGTCGATGATCGTCGGTTGCCCCCTGCTGTTGAAGACATGGCGAAAAGTAGCCAGCTGCGCTTCAAGCGCGTTGCTTGCCAGGGTGTAGGTTGTGTCGACCATGCGAACGACATCATCGATCTGGACCTGAAGCAATCCGTCAACCTGGTCCTCGATCGCCGATCTCGACTTGCTATAAGCGATCAGCCCAAGCGTAATGGTGGGGACGATGATCAAGATCATCATTACAGCCAGGATTTTCACGCCCAGCGAGTAGTCGGTCAGCTTCCTGCTTACGTTCATGCTTCTTACCCCGAAAGTTTGGACCCCGGTACGGTCCGGGGACCTTGTGCTCGTTATTTACCTGCTCCGTGACGCCGGCCCTGCGCGACGGTCAGCAATCCGGCACCAGACTAATCTGGTCAACACGGTTTTTTTTGATTTCAGTCAAGTCATGTCGGCGTCCAAACACAGCGCGCGGATCGCTCGAGCAAGCGACTTGTTGCGCCATCGATCAAGCGAACTATTAGCCCGGCATTAACCCGGCAATCTACGGGTTGGTAACGGCATGCGACGGCCTTTCTTGAGCGCGCCCATGGCACGAACGATCGCGATGATGCACAATCGGGACCACGCCGAACCGGACTGGAAAGCGGCGCCACGACCAACGACCGAACCCGAGCTTGAACCGAGGACTCTATCGATGTTCCTGATTACCAAGATGTTTCCAGCAAGCCGGAGAGCGCTGTGGGCAAGCGGGGGATGCATGAGGCCGAGGGCGGGCCGCTCCGGGCTGCTGCTTGCCCTTGGCCTGGTATTGCTGGCGTCGGCCGCCGGACCGGGGCTGGCCGCACCCCCCACCGGTCTGATCGTCAACGCCCGAATCTGGACCGGCGATCCGGGCCAACCGGCTGCCGAGGCCCTGGCCTGGGACGCGCGCGGCCGTATTCTCGCGATCGGCACCAGTGAGGCCCTGCAGAAAAACTGGCCGGACACCCCGACCCTCTCGCTCGATGGCCGACGCGTATTGCCGGGTCTGATCGATGCGCACGGACACGTCATGGGTCTGGGCTTTTCGCTATTGCAGGCCGATCTCGTGGGCGCGGCCAGCATCGAACAGGTCATCACCCGGCTACGCGCGCAGGCAGCCTCGCTGCCGGACGGCACATGGCTGCTCGGCCGCGGCTGGGACCAGACTCGCTGGCCGGGTGCGGCCTTTCCGACCGCCGCCGACCTGGACGAGGCCTTCCCCGATCGCCCGGTATTGCTCGAGCGCGTCGACGGTCACGCCAGTTGGGCCAATTCGGCGGCCATGGCCCAGGTCGAGCGTGATCTGTCCGGCGACTGGCAGCCCGAGGGCGGCTTCATCCATCGCGATGAAAACGGCCAGCCGACCGGTGTATTCATTGACAAGGCCGCGGAGGTGTTTGCCGACGCGGTTCCCGAACCGGGTGAGGCCGAACGCGAGCTGGCGCTGGATCGCGCGCTGGAGCACCTGGTATCGCTGGGCGTCACCGGTGTTCATGATGCCGGCACCTCGCTGGCCGATCTGCGCCGCTTCCTGCACCGCGATGCCGCCGGTCGACTGCCGCTGCGCATCCACGCACTGGCCGACGGCGACCGCGCCGCGCTGGCGGCGCTATGCCGGCTCGGGCCGGTGCAGAGTGATCGTGTGACCATGCGCGGAGTCAAGTTCTATGCCGACGGCGCGCTCGGCTCGCGCGGTGCCGCGCTGCTGACCGACTACAGCGATGATCCCGGCAACCGCGGCCTGCTGTTCGAAACCGACGCTGCGCTGCAGGCGCAGATCGACAAGGCCATGGCCTGCGACCTGCAGTTGGCGGTTCACGCCATCGGCGATCGCGCCAACCGCCAGGTGATCGACGCGTTGATCCGCGGCATGAACAAGCATCCCGATAATCCCGGCCGCCATCGCATCGAGCACGTCCAGATCATCCACCGCGACGACATCGCCCGCCTGGCCGAGGCCGGCGTCACCGCCAGCATGCAGCCCACGCATGCGACTTCCGACATGCGCTGGGCCGAGGATCGCCTCGGCGCGCAGCGACTGTTCGGGGCCTATGCCTGGCAGCGGCTGCGCCAGGCCGGTGCCAGACTCGCGTTCGGGTCGGATTTCCCGGTCGAGTCGGCCAACCCGATGCTGGGCCTGTACGCAGCCATCACCCGCCAGGATCTCGACGGCGAGCCGCCCGGCGGCTGGCTGCCCGACCAGCGCGTAACGCTGGAGGTGGCCATCGCCGGGTTCACGGCCGATGCCGCGCATGCGGGCTTCGCCGAGGCCGAGGTCGGCACGCTGGAAGTGGGCAAGCGCGCCGATTTCATCGTGCTCGATCGTGATCCGTTCGAAATCGACCCGATCGAGATTCCGGCCATCAAGGTGCTCTCGACCTGGCTGGACGGGAAAGCGGTCTACCGAGCGAACACCCAATGACCGATTCAACCGACTCCCATCGCCTGGTCCTGCGCCAGACACGTATCGAGGACTACCCGGATATCGCCGAGATCATGGAGCGGGTCTACGGTGCGGATCTGGACGGCGCCTGGACGCGCGCGCAGTTCGAGTCACAGATCCGGCGCTTTCCCGAGGGCCAGCTGTGCATCGAAGACAACGGCCGTGTGGTCGCCGGTGCGATCTCGCTGATCATCAAGTACAGCCGCTGGGGCCACCAGCACAGCTACCGCGACATCGTCGGCAACGGCTACCTGTCGACCCACGACCCCAAGGGCGATGTGCTCTACGGGGTGGATGTGTTCGTGCATCCCGACTACCGCGATCTGCGGCTGGGCCGTCGCCTGTACGACGCGCGCAAGGAGCTGTGCGAGCGGCTGAACCTGCGCGGCATCGTTCTTGGCGGTCGCATCCCTGGCTATGATGCCCGGCGCGAGGAGATGACCCCGCAACAGTACGTGGCCAAGGTGCGCGCGCGCGAACTGGTCGATCCGATCCTGACCTTCCAGCTGGCCAACGACTTCCAGGTGCGCAAGATCGTACGCGGCTACCTGCCCGATGATCATAAATCGGCCGGTTACGCCACTTTGCTGGAATGGATCAACATCTATTACGAGGAGACGTCTGCCAGCCTGATCGGAGGACGGCCCTCGGATGTGCGCGTGGGTGCGGTGCAGTGGAAGATGCGCCCGACCCGGTCGCTGGACGATCTGTTCGGACAGATCGAGTACTTCGTCGATGCGGTCTCCGGTTACCAGGCCGATGTCGTGCTGTTTCCCGAGTTCTTCAACGGGCCGATGATGGCGCCATGGAATGATGAAGGACCGGCCGAGGCCGTGCGCCACCTGGCCGCCGATACGGAAGCCATCCGCGACCACATGTCGAAGCTGGCGGTGTCGTACAACATCAACATCGTCGCCGGCTCGATGCCCGAGTACGACGGCGAGCAATTGCGCAACGTCTGCTATCTGCTGCGGCGCGACGGCACCTGGGACCGGCAGTACAAGCTGCACGTCACACCCGACGAGAAGAGCTACTGGGGATTGACCGGTGGCAACGGGCTGCAGGTGTTCGAAACCGATTTCGGCAAGATCGGCATCCTGATCTGCTACGACGTCGAGTTCCCCGAACTGCCTCGCCTGCTGGCCGAGCACGGCATGAACATCCTGTTCGTGCCGTACTGGACCGATACCAAGAACGCTTACCTGCGCGTACGTCGCTGCGCCCAGGCGCGTGCAATCGAGAACGAATGCTACGTGGTGATCTCCGGCTCGGTCGGCAACCTGCCGCGGGTCGAGAACATGGACATGCAGTATTC
This sequence comes from Wenzhouxiangellaceae bacterium, assembly GCA_032251355.1. Taxonomy (GTDB): domain Bacteria; phylum Pseudomonadota; class Gammaproteobacteria; order Xanthomonadales; family Wenzhouxiangellaceae. The sequence goes on along the minus strand of JAVVDV010000078.1, from coordinate 1,057 downwards.
ACAGGCCGCGGTCTTCACGCCGTCGGACTTCGCGTTTCCGCACGATGCCATCGCCGCCGAGGCCACGGCCAATTCCGAGACCATGTTGATCGCCGATCTCGATCTCGACAACCTGCGCGAAATCCGCTCGCATGGCTCGGTGCGCAACATGGCCGACCGGCGACTGGACCTGTACCGATTGGAGTGGACCGGGCCGGAGGAGTGAAAAAAGGGCGGCCCGTTGGGCCGCCCTTGCGTGTCGATACCAATCGTTGAACGGTCGATCTCAGGCCGTTTCGAGCGCGTCGGCCTCGGCTGGTTCGGCCTCCAGGTCATCAGCGCCCTTCTGGCTGATTCGCGCCAGCGAGTGCAGATCCTCGACTGACAGGCAACGCACGACATTCAGGATGATCACGAACTTGCCGTTGACCTTGCCCATGCCCTCAATGAAGTCGGCGTTGATCTTCTCGACGAACGAGGGCGCCGGCTCGATCTCGGACTGCGGAATCTCCAGCACCTCCGACACTGCATCGACCATGATGCCGATGTCGAAGCGACGCTGCGCTTTCTCCACCTCCACAATCACGATGCAGGTCCGGCGCTGAGCCTTGCTGTGGTTGCCACTGAAACGCGCCGCCATGTCAATGACCGGGACCACCGCTCCGCGCAGGTTGATCACCCCGCGAATCGACGACGGCATCATCGGAATCGAGGTCAGCTGTCCGTACTCGATGATCTCCTTGACATTCAGGATCGACAGTGCGTACATCTCGCCGCCCAGCACAAAGGTCAGGAACTGCTGTGTGCTGTCGGTGAGGCCCTTTTTGAGCTCGGGCGCCGACGACCGAGGGTCGCCGGGTCCCGTGGCAGGAGTCTGGTCTGTCATGATGATCTCCTCAATACCACTCGAAGTCTTCTTCGGCCTCGCCCTTGGTGCTGGACTTCGCCGCAGGCAACGCCTTGGGCTTGCCACCCTTCGACGGTGCCTGTGAAGACTTCTCGATCAGCTTGCGCACGGCCTCACCGGACTGCTTGCCCTGCTGCACGATCTTGAAGAAGCTCATCAGCTCCTGCAGCG
>JAVVDV010000077.1:0-6489 GCA_032251355.1 Wenzhouxiangellaceae bacterium | reverse complement strand
GGTCGGTTCCAGGCGGCCGGAGACTTCGCCCTGGGTCAACCAATCGTACTCAACGGTTTTCGTTTCTTGTGCCGCGAGCGGTGTCGCGCCAAGGATCAAGAGGATGGCAATCTGTGCTGTTTTCATCTGCCTGCTCCGGATTTCTTCGGATATTGCGGCTCTTCACGGCGAATCGTGCCCCATACGGGCGGCCAGGCGCAGATCGAGCCGAGCGACGAACGCGTTCAATTGATCCACCGCCCGTCGGGTGCCCATTTTCCAGTCCCACATCAGATCGTGGATTTCCCAGGCGGCGTTGCGAAGCTCGCGATCATTGCAGGCGGCATCGAAGTCGAAGGCGCGCAGAATCGGCTCGCCTTCGACACCGTAGGAAAGATCGACGGACTTCCATAATACGCGGTCGATCTCGGGGAGGGAAATCCGGACGCTTTCGACGAAAGCTTTGTAATTGACCAGCGCGCCGAAGAGACTTGCGATCTCGCCGCTCAACCGCTGGTCGTCCATCGCCGCCAGCGCGCCCGAGGCGACCATTTCCTGGTAGGTGCGCTCGATGATGACGGCGGTACGCTGGTTCTGATACCCGGCAAAGGCTACTTCGAAATCGCCAGGCTGGGCCGGTGCTGCGTCGCAGGCTTCCAGGGCTCGAAACGCGCGCAGCGCCGCGACATGGCGCCCGCCGCCGCGTCCCATGATTTCGGCGAACTCCGCCGCCGCCGGGAAGCTCGGTCGAGCCGGGCCGAGTTGGCGCCGAATTCGTGCTGGTGGATTCGAACCACCTGCTCGGTTTCGGTGTTGACGCGGTAAATGGCCCCGGTCAGGGTGTCGGCCACCAGCACGTGGATCCCGTCCGGCTCCATCGCCACGCCGTTCGGGCCGGCGCTGCGGGCCGGGGGTTCGTGCACGTAGCCGGCTCCGGCGAAATCACCGAATGGCCGCTTCGCTCCGTCGGGTGCAAGGTGGACCAGCCCATGTGCCTGGTCGGCGATCAGCAGCGAGCCGTCGGCCAGCATGACACCGTCTTCTGGCCGCACCAGCGAGCGATCGGCCGGCACCAGTGCGATCCGCTCGTAGCTTTGTGTCTGCGCGCGCGACCTGGCGATGCCGGATCGATCGCCCATCGTCTCCACCAGTGCGGCGGTGTCCGTGTACTGCTGAAACGCGACGAGCTGGCCGTCGTTCACCGTCCATGAATGGACGAACGGAACGTCCAGCTTCTTGCCGGTGGCCTTCCAGGTTTCCCCGTAGCGGCCGAATACCACGACGCGATCGTCTTCGACGACATACTCGTGCGGTGTGACGCTGATGTCTTCCCATTCGCTGACGAAGCGCGCCATCAAACCGGACATCACGGCCTCGGGTCCGATGTAGGGGTTCAGGTCGGCGTACGGGTTACCCTCAGCCTCGTTCCAGACAATGTCCGGCGCCATCAGGCCGGCGAAGGCTTCCATGTCGCCCTGGGCGAAGGCGCTATAGACGGTCTCGACGACCGTTCGGGGCTCCAACGCGTCTGGGGTTTGGGCTTGAACGCCGACGGCTGCCAACAGGGCCGCAAGGCCAAGGTAAATTCGATTCATGGTGAAGTTCCTGGTGTGATCTAGAAGAACAAAAGTTCGTGGGGGGAGGGCAAGCGGTATCGCAAGCAACCTGAGTCGACCGTTCACCGGCCCGCCTTCCCGGGCAAGGGGAGGCCGTTGGCGGTGATCATTGTCTTCAGCGCCGTGGCCGCGGCGACCCGGTCGTTCGCGATCAGCTGCGCGACGTACATGGTCGACATCCAGTAGCGCAGCTCCTTCATCAGCAATGCATTGCCGGCCAGCGTGTCAACAACTTCACGCGCCGTCTGCTTGTCCACAGGCGAAGGTCAATCGAACATCTGCTGGAATCCTGTTGCGTTCGACTCGTAGCAGGAATCCCAGAAATAGGCCTGAATCTCCATCGGAATGATGCCGCGTACATGCTCCCGATAGGCCGGCCGCTCGACCACGGTCGCCGCCGCCCCGAAGTTGTAATACCGCGCCAGCTCGTTGCGAATATCCAGGTTGGTTATCAGTTCGAGATCGCCGGCACTGCGCAAGTCGTCATAGGTTGCCTGTGTGGTGATGAACTCGGCCACCTGGCCAGGGAACCTCTGAACAAGTCTGCACGGGCGCGACGGAGTCTTTGCGGGATCACCCGGCGTGGCTTCGACGAGCGTGGTTTGGTTATTCCAAATAAGCGAGTCGAAACGCGCCGGGTGGCCCGCAAAGGCCCGTCCCGACAGGGTTTCGCCGGAGAAGCCGCATCTCGCACGCGACGTGACTCGGCCGTAGCGACGGCTACTGTCACTCGCCACGGCACGCACGATCTGCGGCTTCTCCGACTGAAACGCGCTCCGCGCAGACTTGTTCAGAGGTTCCCTAGCCTGGAAATAGGCGAGCAGCACCGCCCAGTGCGATGTATCGTCTGCCGAGCCAGATGCCGCGTAACGCAGTCCCGCCTCGCCATAGCGCGAAACCTGGCGCCAGAAATCCTTGCGATCGGCAAGCGTGGCCAGGTCCGCATCGAGGTCCAGGCCGATTCGCTCCAGATAAGCCTGCGCCCTGCCTTGGTCGATGCGCGCATCATTCCAGTTGGCCACCTGGATGCCGAGGAACACGCCGAGCACGACGATGAGGATTTCCACCATCACCGTGAACCAGTCCTGCTTGCGGAAGGCGGTGGTGAGGCGGCGCAGGATCATTCGTCAGCCTCCTTAACGGTGAGGACGGCGAGCAGTTGCTCCAGCAACCACACATTGCCGTAATTGTTGAGCTGAACCGCGCCGACCATGGAGTATTGATAGCGAAGCCATTCGCGAATTTCGGCCGAGGCCATCAGCGCTTGCGCCGTTTCGCTGATCATGGCGTTGTCGACATCCAGCTTGCAGTCGGTCACGAAGCCGACAATGACCTGCTTGCTGTCAAGCACATCGCTACACCCTTCACGCATCGAGATCTGCACGGCCAGCGGAATGAGCGAACGAACCGCCCGTCTGTACGGCGTATCCTGCAACCGCGCAAGGGTTTCTTCGACGCTACCCGTAAACCTGTAATAGTCCGACAGCCCGCTTTCTATCGCGGCGTCCGGAAGAAGACCCAGATGCCCCGATGAGACGACCTGGTCCCAGGTCGCCCGGCTCGAAGGATTGGTGCTGAACTCACTTGCCCTGTAGGCGGCCACGACAAGCGCTTTCGGGTCAGGATCCGGCTGCGAAAGCAACCGGTCGGCGTCTTTGATGGCCTCAGTGACGTCGTCATAATAGCTGGCCAGCGTGCGCGCGGCAGAAAGATCCTGCTCCAGATCGGCGATGAGTCGGACAGTGTATTCTGCGCCCAGCTGCCGGTCTCTTCGCGCATCGTTCCAATTGGCTACCTGGATGCCGATGAACACCCCGACCACCACGATCAGGAAATCAATCCAGACGGCGAACCAGTTCTGGTCGCGGACGTGCTTCGTGACGCTGCGCAGGATCATCCGGCTTCACTCGCCCAACAGGCGCGCGCGGTGTGGAAAGCGCTTGACCAGCCGCCGATCCGCGCTGTAAAGGGGCACGTCGAAATAGTCGGCCAGCACGACGAATTCACAATCGTAGGCCGAACAGCCGGATTCGGCGGTCAGGTGCAACACCTCGGCTGAATCCACGGCAAATTCGCGCCCGTCAAGCAACTGCTGCGCCTCGGTCTGGATCGATTGCGCGCCGTCCAGCTCGATCCGCCCGACCCGAATCTGGGTGGCCAGTACATTGCGCATTTCGCTACGCCAAAGCAAAGGTGCCGACCACTCCGGATCCTCGCGGCACAGAGCTTCGGCCGCCTCCGTGCGGTCGCCCGGCAGGTAAAGGTAGGCGATCACTTTGGTGTCGACAACAATCATTCCCGATCCCGCTCGATTGCACTGGAGATGTCCTGCAGCGCCAGTGCCGGACCGGCGTAGCGCTCGCGCAGTCTGCGAGCCTGGTCCAGTCGCGCTTCGATATCGACAGGCCGAGGTGCCAGGGCCTGCTCCAGACAGGCGATGATCTCGTTGTTCATGCTCCGGTGGTGGCGCTTCGCCGCCAGTTTGATGCGCTGGTAGATCGGGTCGGGGATGTTTTTCAGGGTGATGGAGGTGCTCATGAGGATGAAACCATAGAACCATTTTGGTGTACTTATGGTATTTCTTCGCGCTGCAGGAATCAAGTGGACCGAACGCCAGAAAATTCATGTCAACAACGCCGAGGTTCGGTGATGGAAGGATCATGGCTGTCCCCCAGGCTGGGCCGGTCTCCGGGCCATTCCCTCGAGCTGATATTCGACGCGGCGGCAGTTGTCCTCGAACACGCGATCGGTCTCGAGGCGGTATATGAGACAGCGCCCCCAGGCAGCCAGGGCCCGGTTCTCCGCGGCGTACTCCCGTAGCCGATCCATGTTTGCCTGGAACGCGGGCTGCAGCGTGCCGTCCGGCAGGTAGAAGGCCGTCTTGCCGACGAGCAGGGCCGGCAGGACCTGGTCCTCGACGAACTCCACGTAACGAATGTACTTGCGTCCGACACCCTCCAGTTCGGAGTAGTAGAAGGTCAGGTCGACGATGGTGTAGGGGTCGAACAGGTCGGTCAGTTGCATCTGTGCCAGCGCCGACCAGATATCGGGCGCGGTATCCGAACCCTCCATCCGGTATCGGTAGGGCGGGGGTTGCGCGCCTTTGGCATACGCGGCGTCCCAGGCTGCCAGGCCGGCCTCGATCTCGGCGACAAAGCGCTGTTGCACGCTGTTCGAATCGTCGAGATTGGCCACCAGGGCGTTGATGATCTGCGTGCGCCGCTGGTCGTCGAGACGATCCTGGTTCCAGTTCGCCACCTGGATGCCCAGAAAGACGCCGAGCACCACGATGCCGATTTCCAATACGACCGTGAACCAGTCCTGGTGGCGAAGCGATTGGGCGAGGCGGCGCAGGATCATCAAGCCCTCTCCAGTTGCGTGTCGAGTCGCCGCATCGACTCGACACAGGATTGACGCAGCTGCTGCAGCATCGAGGTCATCAGGTGCGCTCTGTCATGGTTGTTCTTTCGCCCGCGCAGCGTCGTCGATCCAGTCCTGTCGCGCGGGCGAAAAGATATCGATGGCGACGGTATCCTCCAGAATGTTGAATGCGTGCTCGACGTTGGGCGCGAACACCATGATCTCGCCCGCTCGAAGCTCATGCAGCTTTCCTCCGGAAAGAACTTCGGCCCTGCCGGAAATGATCCAGGTCATCTGCTCATTGACATGATGGTGCAGCGGAACCGAACTGCCGGCGCTGAGCTGCCAGCGCGAAAAGGTGCTCTGTGTTCCATGCACGACCTGGCGTGTAATTCCGGGAGCGAGAACTTCCACGGGGATGGAGTCAAGTGATCGCTTCTCTGCCTTGATCACCCTGCCGTCCAGGGGTTCGGGCTGCGCATCCCGTACCGGGATCTCCGAATTCGACTGGGCAGACGCGCCCGTCCCCAGGGTGACGAGCACAGCGAGTGAAAGTACTGCAGCAATGGTTCTCATGATGGCTTCTCGATTCTTGTGGCATTGAATGACGATTCAATCAATGAAGGGGTAGCTGGATTCTTCGGATCACTCCGGATGCAGGTAGAACACCTTGCTCATGATCTGCCATCGGCCGTCGATCCTGACCAGCGTGAAGAAGTCTGTGAAGCGGTGGCCGGTCCAGTTGTCGAGTTCGATTCGAACGCTGGCGGCGCTGCCTTCGACGTCGACCCGGCTATCCCCGACCTCGAGGTCGGCTGCCGGCCCGTTCTCGGCATGCCAGTCGTAGAACATCTCGATCGGACCGGCGAACAGGTCGGAGCCGACGTAGCCGCAGATCGTGGCCAGCGGGTGGAAGATCGGGCGCAGGCTGTCGACGCTGCCGCTGCGGCCGCCTTCGATGTAGGTCTGCATGACCTCATGAATCTGCCGCAGGTCTTCTTGGTTGTGTGTATCCAGCATGGGCTTCTGTTCCCCGGATTCGCAATGAACTGTTTGGGCCTTGGCGCGCTTGATCGTCGATCAGTGGTTCGAGATGTCCGATGCGATCAACCATCGTCCGTCGATCTTGCGCCAGAGAAGCGATGCGTAGCCACCGAACAGGCGGTTGCCGTCGGCGTCGAATACGGTGTAGCTCTGGATCTCGACGAATGCGTCGGGAGCCAGCCGTTCCACCTTCACCACTTCGGGATCCGCGTCGCGGGCGGGGCTTTCCAGCACGCTGTTCCAATAATCTGCGAGCGCGGCCCGGTCGGACAGCAGCGAGTCCCCGGAAGGCGAGTAGAGCGCGTCCTCGGTGAACAGCTCCACCACCGCGGACATGTCACCGCTCTCGATGCCCGAGAGAATGACCTCGGTCCGGTTTTGAAGGACGCTGTCGATGTCTTCCGGCGCCGGGCTGCAAGCCGCCGCGAGGATCGTGAGAAGCCCTGCACTGATCATTTGTTTCATTGCATTTTCCTTTCCTGGTTTCATG
>JAVVDV010000076.1:0-6676 GCA_032251355.1 Wenzhouxiangellaceae bacterium | reverse complement strand
ACCGCGAGCTGTGGCTGCGTGTCGAGCAGCGCAAGCGGCGGCTGGTCGCCGATCTGCTCAACCACGGACTGCCGGTGGTCTCGCGCAAGGCCGATCCGCAGCGCGGCCTGGCCTTTGCATTCCTCGAAGATGATCCCGGCGGACTGGAGTTCTACGATCCGCACCAGGACAACCGCATCCTCACCGGCCACGTCAATGGTCTGATCACGATCAACATTGCCGAAGCCGACGATGTCGAGCGCGAGCGCATGCGCGTGCAGATGAACGAACAGCAGCGCACCCTGCTCGGGCACTTTCGGCACGAGAGCGGGCATTACTACTGGGATCGGCTGATGACCGACTCGCCGCTGATCGAAAGCGTACGGCAGACCTTTGGTGATGAGCGCGCCGATTACGCCAGTGCGTTGGATCGCTACTACGCCGAAGGACCGCGCCCCGACTGGCCGGATGCCTTTGTCAGCGCCTACGCCAGCGCGCACCCCTGGGAAGACTGGGCCGAGTGCTGGGCGCATTGGCTGCAGATTCACGATGCGCTGGACACGGCCGTAGCCGTCGGCCTGAGCTCGCATACCGCTCTTGAAGGCGATTTCGACCGGCGCATCGAGCACTGGCTGAAACTTGCCGCGCAGCTCAACCTGATCAATCGCAGCCTCGACCAGCCCGATTCCTACCCGTTCGTGCTGACGCCGCCGGTGATCGAAAAGCTGCGCTGGATCGATTGCGTCATCCGCTGCTCGGCGGTGTTTTGACGATATGCGACCGCGCCGCTCAGGCGCGTGCGGCCACCCAGACATCGACGCGTCCGACGCCGGCGCGCTTGAGCACGCGCGCGCATTCATCCAGCGTCGCCCCGGTGGTCATGACGTCGTCGACCAGCGCGACGTGGTCGAGCCCCGGTGGCATCCGCTGCAGTGAAAACGCATCGCGCACATTGCCGCGCCGACGGCTGGCCGGCAGCGCCGATTGCACCGGTGTGGGTCGCAGGCGGGTCAGCAGCGGCGCCCAGGGCAAGCCGCCGAGCCGTGCCGACAGGTCGCGGCACAGCAGTTCGGACTGGTTGTAACCGCGTCGCCAGCGACGCCGCCAGTGCAGCGGTACCGGCACCAGCAGTTGCGGCCGCGGCGCAGCCTGTTCGGCCAGCCGCGCCGCCATCCCCTCGGCCAGTACCCGCCCTTCGGCCAGTGCGCCGTGGAACTTGAAGCGCTGGACCAGCGCGCTGACTGGTAGTTGGTACAGCCACGCGGCATACGCGGCGTCGAACGCCGGTGGTCGCTGCAGGCAACGACCGCATACGTCCACGTCACGCGCCAGTGGCAGTGTGCAACGCGCGCAACGCCCGCTTGCGATCGGCAGCAGCTCGGCACAGGTGGCGCACAGTATTTCGCTTTCGGCAGATCGATCGTCCACCGCCAGCGCGCAGACCACGCAGCGCGGCGGCCAGAGTCCCGAGCTCACGGCTCGCCCGATCCTTCGTAATGTGGTCGTCAGAACTGCCATTACTGCCTTGCGCGCACGCCCGGTCGGAGACAATAGCGCAATGAATGATGCAACGACAGCCTCGATTCGCGCGCGTTTCGACGCGCTGGCGAGCGATTTTGCCCGGCACGATGCCTTGCAGCGCGCCTGGGCGGGGCAGCTGCTCGAGCGGCTGGACGGCTTGAAGCTGGAACCGCTGCCGAAGGTGATCCTGGATCTCGGCTGCGGCCCGGTGCCGATGGCGCGCGCGCTGGCGAAGCGGTTTCGCGCCGCCCGCGTGGTGGCGATTGATGCCTCGCGCGGCATGCTGGCTCAGGCGCGTCGCGCGGCCGGCTGGCGGCAGCGTCGATTTCGCTGCGTGCAGGCCGATGCCCGCCGGCTGCCGCTGGCCGACGACAGCGTCGATCTGGTGTTCGCCCACCTGCTGTTGCCGTGGATCGATGATGTCCCCGGACTGCTGACCGGGCTGCGACGAGTGCTTCGGCCGGAGGGCCTGCTGTTGCTGTCGGCGCTGGGGCCGGACACTGCGGCCGAGGGCTCAGCGGGTGTGCTGGATCCGACCGTGCAGGTCAGCGATGTGCAACGGCTGGGCGATGCGCTGATGCGCGCCGGCTTTCACGAGCCGGTGCTCGACACCGACTGGCTCGACAGCGCGCACGCCAGCCGCGCCGCACTGCACCGGCAGCTGGCCGCGACCGGCCTGGCCGCCGCCGGCAATGAACCGGTCGAAGATGCCCCGGACGGGCCGGTCCGCATGCGCTGGGAGGTGGTGCAGGCCTCGGCCTGGGCGCCGCCGCACGGTGCGCCGATCCGGAGCTTCGGCGGCGAAGAGGCCTCGGTGCCGATCAGTCAGATTGGCCGCCGCCAGCGCTAGCAAAGCGAAGGCATTTGCGGACACGCGCCGCCAATGCCGCGCAACGAATACCGCAGGTATTTTGTTGCCGGATTAGTAAGATCCGATCCGATCAGGCCGCAGGCCAGCACGCGCCCAGCCGCACCGGATGACGGGCGCCGGTGATTGCGCGCGTATCGACCGCTCGGCCGGCGACGAACTCGCGCGCCAGCCAGGCCATCAGGATTCCCTCGACGGCATCCGGATCGAGACCATGTGCAGCAGTGGATTCGACCGTGACACGCTGATCGAGCTGTTCTGTCAGATGCGATTGCAGCCGCGCCAGCAGGTTGGTGTTATGCACGCCGCCGCCGCAGGCCAGCATGCGCGCGGGCTGGAATGGCACATCACGCGCAACGGCGCGGGCGATGGACACGGCACTGAATTCGGCCAGCGTGGCCTGGATGTCGGCCGCGCGCCGATCGGCATCGGCCGGGAGTCGCGACTCCAGCCAGGCGATCGAGAAGGCTTCGATGCCGGTGCTCTTCGGGGGCCGACGCTCGAAGTAGGGCTCGTCCAGCAGCCGTTCCAGCCAGTCGGTATCGACCCGTCCGGTGCTCGCCCAGTGGCCGCCGGCATCGAAGCGCCCGTCGTGGTGGCGCCGGTACCAGGCATCGAGAAAACAGTTGGCCGGCCCGGTGTCGAAGCCCGACACCTCGTCGCTCGCACTCAGCAGTGTGAGGTTGGCGATGCCGCCGAGGTTGACGACCACACGCGCCTCACCCGGCCGATGCAACAGCGAACGATGAATCAGCGGTGCCAGCGGCGCGCCCTGGCCGCCGGCGGCCAGATCGGCGCTGCGGAGATCGGCTACGACATCGATGCCGGTGATTGCGGCGATGCGCGCCGGGTCGCCCAGCTGCAGGCTGTGCGGCGGCGCCGCGTCGGGCCGGTGCAATACGGTCTGGCCATGACTGCCGATCGCGCGTACGTCGCCGGGTTTCAGACCTGTGTGCGCAAGGACTGCGCGCGCAGCCTCACCGAAGCCGGTTCCGAGTTCGGCATGCAATCGGGCCAGACGTGCGGCCGGAAACGCGTCCGGATCACCGCGCAGCGTATCCAGCGCGGTCCGCAGGGTCTCGTCGAACGGGACGTTGAGCGCGGCGAGCAGCGTCGGTGCCGGTGTCGCAAAGTCTGCCAGCACCGCATCGATGCCGTCCATGCTGGTGCCCGAGATCAGGCCGATGTAGCGCTCGGCGGGCATCGCAGCGTAGTTTCCGGGTCGGCTATTGGGGTGAGCTCAGGTTCGCTGCCTGACCGGCCGGCCCGGTGCCGGTTGATGCGGCATCGGCTTGCCCCGAAGGCGTCGGTTCGGCTTGTGCGAGCATCATGTCCGGCGGCAGCAGGCGTTCGAGCTGGGCCAGCAGCGGGGCGGTTTCGCGCTGGAAGCTCGGCAGCAGGTCAGCCGGCAGCGGGGTCGCCTCGGGCAGGTCGACCGTGCGCGGATTGCGGTGCCGGCCGTGGACCAGGAATTCGTAGTGCAGGTGCGGACCCGAGGCCAGACCGGTTGCACCCACCAGGCCGATGGTCTGGCCCTGGCGTACCCGGTCGCCACGCTTGACGTGCTTCTTCGACAGGTGCAGGTAGCGCGTGACGATGTGGTTGCCGTGCTGGATGAAGATGTAATTGCCGTTGGCCGGCCCGTAACCGGCCTCGATCACCGTGCCGTCGCCGGCCGACCATACCGGCGTGCCGGTCGGCGCGGCGTAGTCGGTGCCGTTATGCGGTCGCACCCGGCGCGTGACCGGGTGCAGGCGAGCCGGATTGAAGTTCGACGATACGCGGGTGAAGTTGATCGGCGCGCGCAGGAAGGCCTTGCGCATCGGCCGGCCTTCCGGATCGTAGAAATCGGCGCCGTTGCCGGCATCGAAGCGCATCGCCTCGAAGCTGCGGCCCTGGTTGACGAAACGCGCGGCCAGGATGTCGCCCTGGCGCAGGAACTCGCCGTCACGCCAGACTTCTTCGTAGACCAGCGCAAAGCGGTCGCCGGCGCGGATGTCGAGTGCAAAGTCGATGTCCCAGCCAAAGATGCCGGCCAGCCGCAGGATCATGTTGTCCGACAGCCCGACCGCCTTGCCGGCGTTGAACAGCGACGAGTCGATTTCGGCGCTGACCTCGACCAGGCGGGTGTCGAGCGCGCGCGGCTCGATCCGGCTGGCCAGACCCTGCTCGCCATGTTCGACGAACAGCCAGCGCTGCTCATCAAGCTCGGCGCGCAGCATCCGGAACGCGTCGTCGGCCAGCGCGAAGGCCAGCTCGTCGCCCGGTCGCAGTCGCGCCAGGCCCTCGCAGTGTTCGTCCAGCGTGACGATCTCGTGCAGCAGTCGCGGCGACAGGCCGAGGCGGCGGAAGATCAGCTCCAGCGTGTCGCCGCGCCGTACCTGCACGATCTGCCAGTCGGGAGTATCTGCCGCGGGTATCGCGTCTATCGCCTCGGCCGCGGCGGGTTCGGGCGAGGTTTCAAGCGCAATCTCGGCCGATCCCTCGGCCCGGATTTCGGCCGTGTCGCTCGGCGCTTCGCTTGGAGCAGGCGCGCGCGCCGCGACAGTCTCGGACTCGATGTTGACCGGGTTCGGGTCTGATTCCGGCAGCAGCACGGCGACAAGTGTCAGCACGGTCGCCACGCCCAGCCCGAGGCGAACCCGGGCATCGGCCAGCCAGGGCTGGAGCCGCGCAAGTACATGGTCGCGGCGTTCGCGGAATGCGTCGGCCTTCGAGGATTTTCGGGACGCCATCGGGCGGGAGTTGGGCATGGTGTCGGGTTGCGAGCAAAAAATCCCTCGCACAATAGCCCAGAAGCACCCGCATCGTCAACGTTGCCGGCGGCAGCGGCTACACTGTCGGGCCTGTTTTTCCTGCTTCCGGGAGTCATCGTGTCCGAAGTCCGCCCCGAATCGCTGCTCGACGAACTCACGCGCGGCGCGGCCGAGATCATCCAGCGCGACGAGCTGGCCGAGCGCCTGAGCGCCGGTCGGCCGCTGCGGGTCAAGGTCGGGTTCGATCCGACCGCGCCCGATCTGCATCTGGGCCATACCGTGATCCTGAACGCCATGCGCCGCTTCCAGGACGCCGGCCACACCGTGATCTTCCTGATCGGCGACTTCACCGGCATGATCGGCGACCCGACCGGCAAGAATGTCACCCGCAAGCCGCTGAGCGAAGACCAGATCAAGGCCAACGCCGAGACCTACGCCGAGCAGGTGTTCAAGGTGCTCGATCGCGAGCGCACCGAGCTGCGCTTCAATTCCGAGTGGTTCGGGCAGATGGCGGCGGCCGACATGATCCGGCTGGCCGCGCGCCATACCGTCGCGCGCATGCTCGAACGTGATGATTTCGAGCAGCGCTACCGCTCGGGCCAGCCGATCGCGATCCACGAGTTTCTGTACCCGCTGGTCCAGGGCCACGATTCGGTGGCGCTGCAGGCCGACATCGAAATGGGCGGCACCGACCAGAAGTTCAACCTGCTGGTGGGCCGTCAGCTGCAGGGCCAGGCCGGTCAGAAGCCGCAGATCATCATCACCTGGCCGCTGCTGGAAGGCACCGACGGGGTGCAGAAGATGTCGAAATCGCTGGGCAACTACGTCGGGATCAACGACCCGCGCGATGAGATGTTCGGCAAGATCATGAGCATTTCCGACGAGCTGATGTGGCGCTGGTTCGAGCTGCTGAGCTTCCGGCCCACCAGCGAGCTCGAGGGCTTGAAGAAAGCGGTCGAAGACGGCCGCAACCCGCGCGATGCCAAGTTCGAGCTCGGCATCGAAATCGTCGATCGATTCCACGGTGCCGGTGCGGGCGCGCAGGCGCGTGATGCGTTCATCGCCCGCTTCCGCGAATCGGCGTTACCGGAGGATCTGCCCGAGCAGATTCTGGCAGCCGACGGCGATGGTATCGGCATTGCCGCTGCACTCACCGCCGCCGGACTGACCGCATCGAACTCCGAAGCCTTCCGGCTGATCCAGGGCGGCGGCGTCCGCATCGACGGCGACAAGGTCACAGACCGCGCATTGGTACTGCCGAAAGGCTTCACCGGGTTGTTGCAGGTCGGCAAGCGCAAGTTTGCGCAGGTGCGGGTGCAGTGATTTGCTCGCCCAAGCCGGAACTTCAGCACTGCGGGTCGAAAAACGTACCAAATTCTTGACAAGAATGTCGTAGATCTTGTACATTGGTGGTGTGTGCAGACGCTGATCTTTATCGGTTCGAGCCGCGACGACATCCGTGCGTTCCCGGAGTCCGCTCGCCGAGAAATGGGGCGGCAGTTGCTCCGACTCCAGCATGGACTGGACCCGGAGAACTGGAAACCAATGAAGA
>JAVVDV010000075.1:0-6795 GCA_032251355.1 Wenzhouxiangellaceae bacterium | reverse complement strand
CGTGGTGCCGTAGAACTTGCACACATCCTGGATGCGGATCGACATTGACGAATCCGGCTCGAATCAGGGCTTCACAGTAGCGCCGGCAACGGTGACAACCCGGTTCGGAACCGGTGACATTTCAGTCACAGCGCAGTGATCGATCGGCCCGTCACCACTGCAAACTGTTTACGCGCTTGCGCAATGTCCAGAGCCGCACGATAATCAGGCGCATGGGCGAGCGACCGCAAGAACCGATCCCGGAAGCTCCGGGTGATGTCACAGCGCTGCTGAATCGTTACCGTGCCGGCGACACCGGCGCGCTGGATCAACTGTTCACGCTCGCCTACCAGCAGCTGCGCGGCCTGGCCCGGCAGCGCATGGTCGGCAGCAGCGGCGTGCTGACCATCAACCCCACCGGTCTGGTCCACGAGACTTACCTGCGGCTGGCCGGCCCGGCTGCAAGCGACCTCAAGGACTCCCGGCATTTTTTCGCCGTCGCCGCGCGTGCCATGCGCCAGATCGTCATCGACCTGGCGCGCCGACGCGGCAGCGCCAAGCGCGGCGGCGGCGCGATCAATCTGTCGCTGGAATGCCATGCCCTGCCGGTCGAAGACCAGGCCGAGCAGTTGTGCGAGCTTGATCAGCAACTGAATCGCCTGGCGACCAGGGATCCGCGCCTGGTGCAGGTTATCGAGTGCCGGTTCTTCGCCGGCCTGAATGAACGCGAAACGGCCGAGGCGCTGGCGATCTCGGTCAGCACCGTGCAGCGCGACTGGATTCGCGCGCGCGCCTGGTTCGCCCTGCACTGCCAACCCGACCGCCCCCGAAATGACCCGGTCGCGCACTGACTGGCAACTGCTGGACCATGCCCTGAACGAGGCGCTGGATCGACCGGCGCACGAGCGCGAGCATTACCTGTCGCAGCACCTCGGCGCACACCCGGAACTGCTCGCCGCCGCACTGTCTGCCCTGGACTCCGCGGCCGCCGAACCCTCGGTCGAGCAACTGGTGCCCGACCTGCTGACCGAGGCGGCCGAGCAGGCCTGCGACCAGCAGGCAGCACGCTGGTGCGGCCGCGCAATCGGTGCCTGGCGGGTGCTCGAGCCGCTGGGCCGCGGCGGCATGGGCGCGGTGTTCCTGGCCGAGCGTGCCGACGGCGCGTTCGACCGCAAGGTCGCGCTCAAGCTGCTGCCGATATCGCTGCAAAGCGACGACCTGGTCCGCCGCTTCACCCAGGAACGGCAGATCGTCGCGCGGCTGCAGCACCCCGGCATCGCCCAGCTGCTCGACGGCGGCACCACCGATGACGGCTCACCCTACCTGGTGCTGGAATACGTCGACGGCCTGCCGATCAGCGACTACTGCGATCAGCACCGGCTCACCGTCGCCCGG
This sequence comes from Wenzhouxiangellaceae bacterium, assembly GCA_032251355.1. GTDB lineage: Bacteria > Pseudomonadota > Gammaproteobacteria > Xanthomonadales > Wenzhouxiangellaceae. The sequence goes on along the minus strand of JAVVDV010000075.1, from coordinate 5,421 downwards.
CGCATCGAGCTGCTGCTGCAGGTCTGCGAGGCCGTGCAGTTCGCGCACCGCAATCTGGTCGTGCATCGCGACCTCAAGCCGGACAACATCCTGGTCGACCGTGACGGGCGCGGCCGGCTGCTGGACTTCGGCATTGCGCGCCTGGTCGAGGACATCGACAACGCGCCGGTCACCGAACCGATGCTGGCACGCCTGACCCCGGACTACGCCGCACCCGAGCAGTTCACCGGCGAGCCGGTCACGGCCGCCACCGATGTCTATGCGCTGGGTTGCCTTGCCTACCGCTTGCTGGTCGGACGCGTCGCGCTGGAGTTGTCCGGCAAGCCCTTGACCCAGATGATCGAGGCGGTCGCGCACGCACCCCGACCCGGCCTGATGGAACTGGCCGGGAACGCTGCTCTGCCGCCCGGCGTGCGGCTGGGAGAGCTTGATCGTGATCTCGCCGCAATCCTCGCGTGCGCGCTGCAACGCGAACCCCAGGACCGCTACGGATCGGCCGGCGAACTGGCGCTGGACCTGGAACGCCGACGCGACGGTCTGCCGGTCAGCGCCCGCTCGCAGGGGCGCGGCTACCGAACTTCGCGTTTCATCCGCCGCCACTACAAGGGTCTGGCCGTCACTGCCGTGGCCTTCAGCGCGCTGCTGCTGACCGCCACCACCGCCCTCTACCAGGCCGAGCAGGCACGCACCCAGCGCGACGAAGCACAGTCCGTGGCCGGCATGCTCAAGGAATTGATGCACCTGGCCAACCCCGATACCGGACTCGGACACGACATCGACGCACACAGCATCCTGCGCACCGCACTGGACCAGGCGCTCGAAAACCGTGGCAGCAGCCCGCAGACCCGGGTCGAGTTGCTGGACACGCTGGCCGAGGCGCTGCTGGCCTACGAACTGGCCGACGAGGCGCTGCGCGCGCGGCGCGAAATCCATGCCACTCAGGTCGAACGCTTCGGCCCCGAGCATCCCGACAGCCTGGTCGCGCTGCGCAATCTCGCGCTGGCGCTGCGCGAGCAGCGGCGCGACTTCGAGGCCAGCGAAAATCTATTCCGCGAGTTGCTGGATATCCGGATTGCACGTCTCGGCGAACAGCACCCCGATACCGCCGAGAGTTACCAGGACCTCGGTTTCCTGTACCTGCGCTACGCCGACCGCTCGCATCCCGGGCGGACACAGGTCATGGACCTGCTCGGGCGCGCGCACGCCATCTACACCGCCACCCTCGGCGAAGACCACGCACGGACCGGCCGCGTACTGTTCGACCTGGGCCTGGCCACTTCGGACCGGGCGCTGAAGATCGAGCGCATGCGCCGCGGCATCGAGATCCACGAACGCCATGTCGCGCCCGACGACCTGCAACTGTTTCAGCACCTCGGCGACCTGGCCATGGTGCTGAGCGACGCCGGGCAGGCCGAGGAAGGGCTGGCCATGGGCGTGCGCGCGCTCGAGGGCTACCAGGCTGCACGCGGCGAACTGCACCCGGTCTCGATCATCCTGCGCAACAACCTGGCCGGCATGTACCGCGATCACGGCATGTTCGAGCAGGCGCTGGCTACCTACCAGCGGGTCGACGAACTGGTCCGCGCCGTGGTGCCGGACAATCACCTCAGGCGCGCATTCCCGCAATTCGGCATCGGCCGCTCGCTGGCTGCTCTGGGCCGCCCGGCCGAAGCCGAAGGCCATCTGCAGGCGGCCATCGAAATCCTCGAACACAACCAGAGCCACAACCTGATCGGCATCAGCCGCATCGAACTGGGCGACTGCCTGGTCGCCCAGGGCCGCATCGCCGAAGCCGCTCGGGAATACGAACAAGCACTGGAAATCTACCTGCATCGGCTGGGGCGCGGCAGCACGGATTCACAGGTACAAGCGATCCAGCAGCGCCTGGCAAAGCTCTGACGCAAACCGGTTGCCGCGTGCGGCAGCAAAGCCTTCCGATACCCATCGCAGCGACCGCACCCAACCGGGCTGCGTGCCGACATGTGGATTCAACAAACACACAAGCCTGATCGTGACGCGGTTTGGCAGCGGATTGCGTTTTGTACAGGAAAGCGGCCACGAGCGATCGGCGCAGGATGCCGGCCGGCTTGATCAAATCCGCACACGGAGCGCACACACGATGAACATCGCACGACTGACAGTGATTCTGATTCTGCTCCTCGGCATCGCCTTCGAGGCCTTAGCCCAGGACGCCACCATCACCTACCAGGGCCAACTGCGCCAGGCCGGCGAGCCGTTCACCGGCACGGCCAACCTGGAGTTCCGGCTGTGGAACCAGCTTGCCGGCGGCAGCCAGGTCGGCAGTTCTCAGACCCGCCTGAACTGGCCGGTCGAGGACGGGCTGTTCCAGGTCGAGTTGAACTTCGGCCTGGCCGCATTCACCGAGCAGGTCCGGTATCTCGAGGTTCGGGTCAACGGCGCGCCGCTGAGCCCGCGCCAGGCGATCCGGCCCAGTCCGATGGCGCTGTTTGCGCTGGGCGGCAATGAAGGCCCTGCCGGGCCGCAGGGCGATCCCGGACCAGCGGGGCCTCAAGGGACGGCCGGCCCCGCGGGTCCGGCAGGGCCCCAAGGGCAGACCGGTCCAGCGGGCCCTCAGGGCCCCGAAGGCCCGCCCGGCGCCGCGCCGTTTACGCTGGATCCGGTCACCGGCACCATCGAGTACCTGTTCAACAACCAGGTGTTCAGACTCGAGCCGGACGGGACTTCAAGCATGCCGCCACGAATCATGCTGGGTCACAACGCCAATGAAAACCCGAACCGCGGCGGTGTAATCTCCGGCGGCGGTACCGCCACCAGCCCGAACCGGATTACCGCTGGAAATTTCGGCGTCATTGCCGGCGGGCGCGGAAATACCGTGACCCAGGCAAGCGGGACAATCAGTGGAGGATTCAACAACACGGCCAGCCAGGAAGCAACCGTAGGAGGCGGAAGCGGCAATGCGGCAGCGAGCTTTGGTGTAATCGGGGGAGGGCAAGGCAACGTGGCGAGCGGAACACGAAGCACGGTCAGCGGTGGGGAAATCAATCAGGCTTCCGGAGTTCTGTCTTCGATCGGGGGCGGACGGGACAATGCCGCTTTTGCACTGTTCAGCACTATTGGTGGTGGTGTATCCAACATCGCAAGCGCCGAGGGCAGTGTTGTTGCCGGTGGCGTATTGAACAGTGCACAAGGCTTCTACAGCACCGTTTCCGGCGGGCGTTCAAATTGCGCGGGAAGTCTGTTCTCCTGGGCTGGTGGAAACAGAGCCAAGGTCCGCCCCGGAAGCAATGCGGGCGCTCTTGCCAGTGGTTGCGAGAACGTGCCCCTCAGCGGTACCGCCGGTGATGAAGGCACCTTCGTCTGGGCGGACCGCCAACTGGCGGATTTCGTTTCCAGCGGCAGCAGCCAGTTTCTTGTACGAGCCCAGGGGGGTGCGCTATTCACCGGGGGATTGGTCAACAGTCCCGCTGGAAATCGACTCCGGGTAGACGGCACACTACGGGTCGACACGCTGGGCAGTGCCGGTTCGACAACACTGTGCCGCAACACCAGCAATCAACTCGCGACCTGTTCATCCAGCGCCCGCTACAAGCGCGATATCGAAGATCTGGGTTCGGCCACCGCACTGATCAAAGCGCTCCGCCCGGTGCATTACCGCTGGATCGACGGCGGCCAGGACGACATCGGCTTCGTCGCCGAGGAAGTCGCCGAATTGATGCCCGAACTCATCACCCGAAACGAGAACGGCGAAGTCGAAGGCGTCAAGTACGAGCGCCTGACCGCGGTGCTGGTCAAGGCAATGCAGGAGCAGCAGGGCGAACAACAAGACCGCGACGCGGTGCTGGCCGACTTGCGACGGGAAAACCGCGAACTCCGCACTGAAGTTGCGGTACTCAAGGCCCAGACCGAACAGTTGCAGGAACTGGCCGAGCGCAATGCCGAGCTCGAAATCCGACTGGCCGCGCTGGAATCGCTGCTGCTCGAAGGCCGCCGGGTGGCGGTGTCGCAATGAACGCGCGCGGACTGATCCCATCGTTGCCCCGGATGCGCTTCGCTTATCCGGGCTACGCGGTGCTGTTGCTGGCATCAACCGCCCTGACCGCCCAGAACTTCGATATCGACTGGTGGACCGTCGACGGCGGCGGCGAGGTGCTGTCGGAGACCGCGGACCAGCAATGGCAACTGTCGGGCACATTGGGTCAGTGGGACAGCACCGAGGCGCTGGAACTGGCCGGCGGCGGCTGGACGCTGACCGGCGGCTTCTGGCCGGTCACCGTCGAGAAGACCGACCGGATCTTTTCAGACGGCTTCGAAAGCTGAGATTGCCCTGCACCAATCCCAACATTTCAACCATCAACGACAAGGAACCTGAACACATGACCGCCCGGACCCCACGCTCGACCACGCTCGTTCGCTCCCTCACCCTGACCGCGCTGGCAGGCCTGATCGGCTGCGCGCAGCTTCCCACCGCCGACCGTCCCGCACCAGATCCCGCGCCGCTACCGGGCGAGGTCGCGCCCATGCGTGGCATCGCCTTCAGCGTCAGCGGTGAGCCGAAAAACGCCGAAGAATGCTTCGTGCGCTACGAAGTCGCCTATCCCGAGGCCATTGCACCGGTCGAACTGGCGCTAGAGCTGGAAACCGAGATGAAGCAAGAGAACAGCGGCTGGCTGGGCATCGGCTGGATGGAAGGCATCCGCGAGCCGCTTCCGTCGCCCGATGCGGTCGGCAGAACAGGCGGTGGCGGGCTGATGCACTACATCCACATGGAGGAACTGCTGCTGACCTGCGACCAGATGCGCTTTCGCGTGATCGTCCACGGCTGCGAACCCGGCCCCTGCCCGGCCATGTCGATCGACGATGAAGCCAGCTCGTTCGGGGTGCTGCTCGACGACCGCAGTCCGCGTTGAGGCTGGTTACCGCAAACCGGGGTCTGCCTGAACCGCACTTGCCATGGAGACGTTGGCTTGAACATCACGAACCACAGCCCCCAGCGGCTCGAACTCGAACATCGCCCGACGCACTGGATCATCGGCTTGGGGCTTATCTGTGCCGCACTGCTGCTGTTTGCGCTCAAGGCGCTGTTCGACGGTGAATGGACCGGGGTGGCGATCGCCGGCGCGATGCTGGCGGGGGTCGGCTGGGTCTGGCTGACGCAGGTCTTTCTGACCGTGCGCCTGAGCGCCGAGCAAGACGGTGATCGCTTGAAGATCACCACGATCTCGCTGTTCGGTGAGAAATTCCGCGAGCGAGAACTCGCCGACCTGACGGGTGCCGAGGTCGAAACCCGCTACAGCGAGACCAGCAGCACCCGGGAGGCCGGACTGGTGCTGAAGTTCGGCAGCGAACGCCATCCAATCAGCCTGTTCAAGCCCGACCCCGCCGATCTGCTGCAGGCGGCCGAGTCGATCAACGCCTGGCTGAAGCAAACCCGGGCACACA
>JAVVDV010000074.1:0-7239 GCA_032251355.1 Wenzhouxiangellaceae bacterium | reverse complement strand
CGGCAGCAGCCAAGACCACCCCAGCACGCGCACCGGCAGGAGGTGCTGGACGACCAGCACCGGCCCGGCCACGGCCGGAATCTCGACCGAAACTTCGCCGTCGGTCAGCAGGTAGAAATTCTCGGCCGGCTCCCCGGCACGGAACAGGCAGGTGCCGGCTTCCACGCGCCGTTCGCTGGCGTGCGCAGCCAAACGCTCGGCATGACCGGACGCCATGTTTCCGAACACCGGCGAGGCGGTGATTGCGTTCAGGATTTCGTGCTGGGACATGGGAAGGCTCCTCTCGGCTCGGGACTCACAGCTTCCAAGGATACTCCATGACGCCGCGTTCCAGCCATGACCGACGGACCGGAATCATCCGTCGGCAGGTCGAGCCTGCGGCCCGGCGACTCCCGCCGGGCATGGGCACGAAAGGATTGCCTGGCAGGCGCCTACTGACCGAGCGCGCTGGCGCCGCCCTCGAGGTTGTAGACCTCGGTAAAGCCCTGCTTGCGGTAATGCTCGGCAACCTGCTGGCTCGAAACCCCGATGTTGCACACGAACACCAGCGGCCGGTCACGCTCGGCGTCCTTGAGCTCGGCCATCAGTTCCGAATCGAGCGGCCGGGCAATGCTCAGCGGCGCCTGCACACGGTCGCTCTCGGCGCGCGTATCGATTACCAGCAGTGTCTCGCCGGCTTCGAGCCGCCGCGTGAGTTCATCGGCGGTCAGGCTCTTGACCGGCGGTGGCGCGCCCGGCAGATCCAGTTTCAGACCCTCGCCCTGCACCGAGTCGACCCAGTCGATCTTCGCGCCACGCGCGCGCTGCGCCGAGGCCAGGTCCATCAGCAGCGTCAGGCCGGCGGCCTCAGTGGCGATCTCGTTGCCGGTTTTCGGCCCGAGCTGGAACTGGGCATCCCAGTCCGATCCGATCCGGAAATGCAGGAACTGGCCCGGGTAGCCGGCCAGGAACTCGCGGATCTTTTCAGCCGCCTTGTCGCTGATCTCGACCTTCGGCGGCGTGCGGTCGGGCGCTTCCATTCCGAACAATTCGTGCAGTTCACCGGCGTTGTACATCTCCATGACGATGTCGCAACCGCCGACCAGCTCACCATCCACGTAGAGCTGCGGAATCGTCGGCCAGTTGCCGTATTCCTTGATGCCCTCGCGAATATCAGCATCCTCGAGCACGTTGAACGATGCGTAGTCACCGTCCAGCAGCGTGTCCAGCGCGCCGGCGGTCTGGGCCGAGAAGCCGCATTGCGGCATCTTCGGGGTGCCCTTCATGAACAGCAGCACGCGGTTGCCGGTGACCATGTCGTGGATGCGGTCACGGACCGCAGAATCGAGAGCCATATGCGTTTTCCCGTAGCGATGAATGGAGAGTACAAACCTTACCCGTTCATTATGGGCGCCGGTTGCCAAAATCAAGCAATAATAATCATTCCGGTTTCGCCTGCGATCACAATCCCCCGGTTCGCCCCGCAGGCGAGCGTTTCAGATTACGATTCATGTTTGCAGCTCGCTTTGTGAGTCCGTCATGTCCAGCACCGCCGCCTTCGTCAACCCGTCTTCGCCCGCTGCACGCGTGCGGCCGGCCGCGCGTGTCGACCAGGTGCGCTACGAGATTCGCGGTGAATTGGCGCGACGCGCGCACGAGCTTGAACAGGCCGGTCACGACGTACTGCACCTGAACGTCGGCAATCCCGGACGCTTCGGCCTGCATGCGCCCGAAACCATGCGCCAGGCACTGATCAACAACCTCGGCCACAGCGACGCTTACGGGCCGCAGACCGGCATCTTCCCGGCCCGCGAGGCGGTGGCCATCCAGTACCAGGAACGCGGTCTGCCGGAAACACGCTTCCACCAGGTGTTCATCGGCAACGGCGTCTCGGAACTGGTCGACCTGAGCCTGCGCGCGCTGCTGGACCCGGGTGACGAGGTACTGATCCCGGCCCCGGATTACCCGCTTTGGACCGCCGCCACCGTGCTCAACGGTGGTGTCGCCGTGCACTACGGCTGCCCGGCCGAACGCGACTTCCTGCCCGATCCGGCCGAAATCGAGGCTTGCATCAGCGAGCGCACACGCGCGCTGGTGGTGATCAATCCGAACAACCCGACCGGCGCGGTCTATCCGCAATCGCTGCTGGCCGAACTCGCCGCAATTGCCGAACGGCACGACCTGGTGCTGTTTTCCGACGAGATCTACGACGCGATCACCTACGATGGCGCAGCGTTCACACCGATGGCGCGACTGGCACGCGAGGGCGTGTGCATTTCCTTCGGCGGGCTGTCGAAGGTCTACCGCGCCTGCGGCTGGCGGGTGGGCTGGATGGTGTTCACCGGCGATCTCGACGCCTCGGCCGACTACCGGCTGGCAGTCGAGAAGCTGGCCGCGCTACGGCTGTCGTCGAACGTGCCGGCGCAGTGGGCGGTGCAGACCGCGCTCGGCGGCTACCAGTCCATCCACGAACTGACCGCGCCCGAGGGCCGCCTGTACCAGGCTCGGCAGGCAGTGATCGACAGCATCACCGGCTCGCGCCATCTCGAGCTGATTGCGCCCAAGGGCGCGATGTACGCGTTTCCGACCGTCAAACTCGCCGCCGACGCAAGCTTTGACGATCATGCATTCGCGTCCCAACTGCTCGAACGCGCGCACGTTCTGCTGGTGCCCGGTACCAGCTTCAACATCGACGACACCCGGCATTTCCGCATCACCCTGTTGCCCGAGGCCGGCGACCTGGAGCGCGCGGTCGAAGCCATGGACGATCTGCTCGACGATCTGTTGTAGCGGCCACCCGGTCGAGGCCCGGGCCGTCATCGGCCTGTCATCATCGATGTCGATGCTGATGCGATCATGGTCGACGATGTCTCCAGCCTCGACGCGATCCTGCTTGGTCGGCAGCTGAATGCCCATTTTCAGCCGGTGCTGGATCACCGGGAGCGGGTCTTTATCGGCTACGAAGCCCTGATCCGCGGGCCGGCGGCGAGTGCACTGGAATCACCGACCGCCCTGTTCAGGCGTGCCGAAGTCGAGAACCGGCTGACCGAACTTGAATGCCTGGCCTGGCAGACCGAAATCACGGCGTTCAAGGCATTGGGCCTGAACGGGCTGCTGTTCCTCAACGCCTCGCCCGAGCCGCTGGGAGCAGATGAATCCGCGCGCAAGCTTCTGGCCAGCCTGGAGCAGCACGGCGTTGCGACCGATCGGGTCGTGCTGGAGATCACCGAACACGTGCCGATGGGTCCGCAATGGCACCTCAACGGCGGACTGGCAATCCTGCGCGAGGCCGGCGTGCGGGTTGCAATCGATGACTACGGCACCGGCTTTGCCAACGCCTCGCTGCTCCAGCGTCTGGAACCGGACTTCGTCAAGCTCGACGGCAGCTTCGTCAACAAGCCCGAGTCGCGCTTCAATCGCGCCTGGCTGGAGTCCATGGCACGGCTGGCCGATCAGCTCGGTATGCGGGTGCTGGCCGAAGGCGTCGAGTCGGAAGCGGCGATGGAACTGGTGCGCGCCTGCGGCATTCGCTACGCCCAAGGCTACTGGATCGCGCGGCCGTCCGAGAATCCGCCGCGTGAACCCGCGCAGATAACAAGCGTTGCGCCCACCGCAGCATCCGACGCCAAACCCGAGACCGTTGCCGAACCGTCAGCGCGCGCGCGCCCTGCCAACCTGCGTGCGATTGCCAGCACGACCGCACCGTTGACGCTGCAGGTAGTCAACCGCGAGGTCGCCGATCGCTTCGAGAAGAATACCGATCTGATGTTGCTGCCGGTCATTGATGACGAGCAGCGTCCGATCGGACTGATCGAGCGCTATCCATTCCTCGAAGGCTACGCCCAGCGCTACGGGCGCGAACTCTATGGAAGACGCTCGTGCGCACACTTCATGCAACCGCTGGATTTTGCCGTCGAGCAGCACGAAAGCATCCAGGCCAGTGCCGCGCGCGTGGCCCGGGCCATGGAGAAGAAGAGCGTGCCCGGCCTGGTCGTGACCGAGAACGGCCGCTACCTCGGTGTGGTGCCGCTGGCCCGACTGATGGGCGTGATCAGCGAGATGCAACTGGCCGCGGCACGCTACGCCAACCCGCTCACCAGCTTGCCCGGCAATGTGCCGATCAACGACCATATCGATGCCCTGATCAACGCCGGCAGCGCGTTCACCGCCTGCTACGTCGACATCGATCAGTTCAAGCCCTTCAACGATCAATACGGCTACTCGGCCGGCGACGACCTGATCGTGGCGCTGGCCGATGCGCTCAAGGCCGGCTGGAACGCCGTCGGCGACTTCATTGGCCATATTGGCGGCGATGATTTCTTCTGTCTGTTCGAACGCGCCGATGGCCTCGATGGCTTCGCCGACCTGCAACGCGCGTTCGACCAGCATGTCGAGCGGCTGAGCCTGCCCGAGCATGTCAGAGCCGGCGGCTACATCGGCGAGAGCCGCACAGGCCATGAAGTCTTCCACCCGCTGCCGACACTATCGGTCGGTGCGGTTCATGCGCGTCCCGGCCGCTTTTCCAGCCACCGTGAACTGTCGGACTGGCTGGCACGGGCGAAAAGAATCGCCAAGGCCGAACCGGGTCACTCGCTGTTCGTTGAGCGGCGCGAACCGTCGCGCGACACCTGAGCCGGGTGTTCGACTGCGGCATGGCCGGGTTACCATTGCGCGCAAAACGCATGCCCGGATTGTTCATGCCCAACCCGCCCACCCACAGCGACCACGCATCCAACCCCCTGCTCGAACCGGGCCTGCCCGGCTTCTCGCGCATTCGCCCCGAACACGCGCTGCCGGCCATCGAGCAACGGCTGACCAAATACAGCGAACGGCTCAAAGCGATCGAACGCGGCGAGCGCGAGCCCGGGCCGGACACGATCGCCGACGAGGTCGGCGCCGACGACGCGCTGGCGCTGGCCTGGTCGACGGTCGGCCACTTGCACGCGGTCATGAACACGCCCGAATGGCGCGATGTCTACTCGGCCTGCCTCGAGCGCATCAGCGCGTTCTACACCGCACGTGGTCAGAACCGAGCGCTGCAGCAGTGCTGGCAGGCGGTCGCCGATGCGCCCGATTTCATCGACCAGACGTCGGCCTTTCGGCGCATGGTCGAGCACGAACTGGCCGACTTTCACCTCTCCGGCGTCGACCTGCCCGAACCGGCGCGCACTCGCTTCGCCGAGACCTGTCTGCGCTTGAGCAAGCTCGGCAACCAGTTCGGCAATCATGTGCTCGACGCCACCGAGCAATGGTGGATCGACTTCAACCGGCCCGAAGCGCTGGCCGGACTGCCCGCCTCCGAACTGGGCACGCTGGCCGAGAAAGCTCGACAGGCAGGCGTCAGCGGCTGGCGTGCCGACCTGTCGCACCCGTGCTACCGCGCCATCGTCACCTTTGCCGACGATCGTGACCTGCGCGAGCGCGTCTACACCGCCCATGCCACGCGCGCCTCGAACCAGGGCCCGCAGGCGGGGCGCTTCGATAATGAGCCGATCGTCGACGAAATGCTGCGATTGCGCGGCGAACAGGCCGAACTGCTGGGCTTCGACAGCGCCGCGGCGATGAAGCTGTCACGGCGCATGGCCGATGACGTGGCCGCGGTCGACGCCTTCCTGCACGATCTTGCCGAACGCGCGCGCCCGACCGCTGCTGAACAGCTGGCCGAACTGACTGCGTTCGCGCACACCAACGGCGGGCCCGAACGACTGGAAGCCTGGGACATCGCCTACTGGTCGGAGAAGATGCGCGAGGCCACGCTGGGTCTGAGCCAGGAAAAGCTCAAGCCCTGGTTTGAGTTGGAACGTATGCTCAGCGCCCTGTTCGCATTGGCCGAGCGGCTGTTCGGAATCACCATCGAGCACGATGCAACAATCGAGACCTGGCACCCGAGCGTGCGCTTCTACCGCGTCCAGCTCGGCGATGATCGGTCGGCTGCCGGGCTGTATCTCGATCTTTACGCCCGTTCTGGCAAGAACGGCGGCGCCTGGATGGATGTGTGCCGCCAGCGTCGATGTCTGGACGGCGAGCCGCAGCGTCCGCCGATCGCCTACCTGACCTGCAACTTCGCGACACCCGCCGACGGCCATCCCAGCCTGCTCACGCACGACGATGTCGTGACGCTGTTCCACGAGTTCGGCCATTGCCTGCACCACCTGCTGACCGAGGTCGACTGGCCGCCGGTGGCCGGGATTTCAGGGGTCGAATGGGATGCGGTCGAACTGCCCAGCCAATTGCTGGAAGGCTGGGCCTGGGAGGCGGATTTCCTGCGCGAGCACGCCGTTAACCACGAAACCGGCGAGCCGCTGCCTGACGAGCTGATCAATGCGCTGGACGCTGACCGCAAGTTCCTCGGCGCGCTGGCGCTGACCCGGCAACTGACCTTCGCGCGCACCGACCTGGCCCTGCACCGCGGACCGGTGGACGATCCGATCGAAGTCATGCGCCGGGTGCATGCCGAAACCACCGTCACACCGCTGCCGGATTTCAACCGCTTTCTGATGAGCTTCAGCCACCTGTTCGACGGCGGCTACGCGGCCGGCTACTACAGCTACCTGTGGGCCGAGCGGCTGGCGCGCGATGCATTCGATCTGTTCCGAACCAACGGCCTGTATAACGCCGAACTCGGCGAACGGCTGCGAGCCGAAATTCTCGCCGTCGGCGGCAGTCGGCCGATGGCCGATTCGTGGCAGGCGTTTGCCGGTCGAGCACCGCGGCTGGAGCCGTTGCTGGACACTTACGGAGTTGCCGCATGAACCCCGATGCGCCGAAAAACGAGCTGCAGCGGCTGGCCTACGCCACGCGCAACTCGCTGGCCGGCTACGCGCGGGTGTTCCGCGACGAGGCCGCGTTCCGGTTTCAGAGCGTGGTCCTGCTGCTGGCGATCGTGCTGGGCGGGTGGCTGGCGCAAAGCTGGACCGAGTACGCACTGCTGGTCGGCAGCTGGGCGCTGGCGATGGCTTTGGAGCTGGGCAATTCCGGCATCGAGGCAGCGATCGATCGCATCGGCCCCGAACGACACGAACTGGCGGCCAAGGCCAAGGACGCCGGTTCAGCCATGGTCATGACCGCAATGCTGGTCTCCGGCGCGATCTGGCTGGCGGTTATTGCCGATCGTTTTCTATAAGCGCCCTGCGCGGGCCACGACTGCGAGAAACCGCCCGCCCCGACCTGGGGCGGGCGTGCCTTATTAACGGTCATGGGGCCGGTTGCGCCACCCCGGAGAATGAAAGATGCTTAGCGCGGGAGCCGGCGGGCTGGAGG
>JAVVDV010000073.1:0-7278 GCA_032251355.1 Wenzhouxiangellaceae bacterium | reverse complement strand
GCTGCCCAGCCCCGCTTCGTTCGAGAACAGGCCGCGGCGTACGCCCATGGTGATGGCCGCACCGATCCCGCCGCCGATCGCAGGATCAAGGCCGAACGCGCCGGTAACGATGATCTCCAGCGCATGCGGCACACGGTCCAGATTCAGCGCGACCACGACGACCGCGACCAGGATGTAGGAGACTGCCATCAGCGGCACGACGATCTCGGTGACCGAGGCGATGCGCTTGACGCCGCCGAAGATCGTGAACGCGACCACCGCGGTCATGGCGATCCCGCTCCAGAGCACCGGGATGCCGAACGCATCCTTCAGCGATGACGAGGCAGTAAACGACTGCAGCGCGACGAAGGCCATGCCGAAGGTGATCAGCAGCAGTACCGAATACAACACGGCCAGCGCCCGGCTGCGCACGCCACGGGTCATGTAATAGGCCGGGCCGCCGCGGTAGGTGCCGTCGGGTTCGGCATTCTTGAACACCTGTGCCAGCGTGCACTCGAAAAAGCTGGTGGCCATGCCCAGAATGCCGATCAGCCACATCCAGAAGATTGCGCCCGGTCCGCCCAGCGTGATCGCCACGGCCACGCCGGCAATGTTGCCGGCACCGACCCGGCCGGCCACGCTCAGTGCCAGCGCCTGAAATGAGCTGACGTGCCCGGGCTGGTGATGGAAGGCCTGGGCCAGCACTCGGAACATTTCGCCGAAGTGGCGCAGTTGCACGAACTTCGAGCGGATCGTGAAGATCAGGCCGATGCCGACCAGCACGATGACCAGCACGTAGGACCAAAGGAATTCGGTGATTGCCTGGAGCATCTGAGGGATTCCCTGCAGCGAAAGCGACTCATGATACGCGAGCGCTCGGCGCGTTTTCCACGCCTGCCGGTCTCCGCTGTCCGGCCGGGTTTGAGCCCGGCTGGATGGAAACACAACGCCGCGCGGCAAGCTGCGGTCTGTTACGGTGACACGATGACGCGAAACGGCAGGCAACCCCTGCCGTTTTTCATGGCTCGAACCGAGGAAATACAGGAGTTTCATCATGAAGATTCATCGCATTGCACTGACGGTGCTGTTGCTGACCGCTGCCCTGTCCGCCCAGAGCCAGTCGCCGCATTCGGCCCAGACCCAGGCCAACATCCTGATCCAGCAGGTTCAGCAGTTGCAGCAGCAGATTCAGGAGATCAACCGGGAACTGGCGGCGATCCAGCAGCAGGCGATGGCGCAGAACCCTGAGCTGGCCAGCCAGCGCGACGAGCTGATGGACCTGGTCGACACGAAGATGGCCGATGCCGGTTTCGACGCCGACGCCAGTCGTGACCGGCTCGATTCGCTGCGCGAGCGCATCGAGAGCGATGCCGCCACGGATGAAGAAACCACCCAGCTGGCGCGGCAATTCCGCGAACAGCAGACCCGGCTGCAGCAGGCCCAGAGCGAGGCCATGCAGGACGAGGCCGTACAGAGCCAGCTGCAGTCCTTGAACGAAAACCTGGTCGTAGCGATGCGTGAACAGAACGCAGAAACCGATCAGTTGATCGATGATCTGCAGCAGGCGCGCGAGCAATACCAGTCGCTGATGCGCCAGGCGATGCAGAACCATGGCGGTGCGAGCCAGCCGCAGTAAACCTGCCGGGCGAATCGTTTTCCGCTCATGGCAGCCGGGGTCATCCGGCTGTCGTCGTTCGGCGCTATGATTTCAGGCTGACTTCCCTAATGTGAGCTGTCTGAATGCGATTCATCGCCGTTTTGCTGTTGGGTCTGCTGTCGGTTTTTCCGCTGGCGGCCGCTGAAATCGTTGCCGGGCCGATGCCGGGCCACTCGGCAATGCGCGCGGTCAAGTTGTGGCTGCAGACCGATGGGGCGGCCGAAGTCGCACTGCGCTACTGGCCCGAGGGCGAGCGCGGGGCAGCCGCGCAGACCGATGCCCGGCGCCCGGATGCAGAGCGCGCGTACACGCTGGAATTCGACATCAACAGTTTGGAACCGGGCACGGTCTACAACTATGTCGTGCTGATCGACGGTGAGCCGGTCGAGCCGAGGTTTGCCCAGCACTTCCGCACCCAGCCGCTGTGGCAGTGGCGTACCGACCCGCCCGATTTCCGCTTCGCACTGGGCTCGTGCTCATACGTCAACGAGCCCGCATATGATCGTCCCGGCAAGCCCTACGGCGGCGACCACCAGATCTATGCCTCGATCGCCAAAACCTCGCCGGACTTCATGCTCTGGATGGGCGACAACTGGTATTACCGCGAGGTTGACTGGGATTCGCGCGGGGGCCTGTTTGCGCGTGCCAGTACCAGCCGCCAGCTGCCGGAAATGCAGCCGCTACTGACCGCGACGCATCATTACGCGACCTGGGACGACCACGACTTCGGTCCGAACAATTCCGATCGTTCCTACCCGTTGCGCGAGCAGGCGCTGGAGGTGTTCGACGCCTTCTGGTCCAACCCCGATTTTTCGGCCGACGGCACCGGCGGGGTGACCAACTATTTCGAGTGGCACGACGCGGCCTTCTTTCTGCTCGACAACCGCTACAACCGCGACGCCAACGAGCGCGTCGCCGGCGGCCGCCAGGTATTCGGCGAGGCGCAGATCGAGTGGCTGATCAACGCGCTCAAGTTCAGCCGCGCGAGCTTCAAGTTCGTAGTCGCCGGCGGTCAGTTCCTGAACTCGGCCGAGGTGTTCGAGAACCTCGGCCACGTCGCGCCCAGCGAGCGCCAGCGCATCCTCGATGCGATCGATGCCGAGGATATCCCCGGCGTGATCTTCCTGTCCGGCGATCGCCACCACTCGGTGCTGCTGCGCAAGGAGCGCGGCGTCGACTACCCGCTGCACGATTGGACCGTCTCGCCGCTGACCGCCGGCCCGAGTCGACCGTTCGCCGGCGAAGGGCAATATCGTGTCGAGGGCAGCGTCTACGACGGCCGTGCGTTCGGGCTGGTGGCGATCAGCGGTCCGCGCGAGGACCGGGTCGCGACGCTGACCTTGAACGACAGCGACGGCCAGCCGGTCTGGAGCACCGAGATTCGCGCCTCGGAGTTGCGTCCGTAGCGTCAGACCAAACCGGATCGGTCGGGTCGGGCCGATCGCGGTGCTTTTGGTATGATCAGCGGCTGGTCACAAACATTCCCCGGAGTCGTGCATGCGTCGATCCATCGGTATCCTGTTCGCGGGTTTGATCGCCCTGCTGCCGCTGTCACTGGCCGCAGCCGGACTTACGCTGGAGCAGATTGCCGCGCTCAAGTCGGTCGCTACGGTTGTCGTAAGCCCGTCCGGAAGCCACATCGCCTACACCCGCTCGGTGCCGCGCGACCTGGCTGCCGGGGATGAAGACGGCGCGGCCTGGACCGAGTTGCATGTCATCGGCCCGGACGGGAACTCGCGGCCCTTCATCACCGGCAAGGTTGGTGTGCGCAGCATCGGCTGGATGCCCGACAGCCGACGCATCGCCTTTCTCGACAAGCGTGGCGATGACGCGGTCACGCGCCTGTATGCGATTGCGCTGGACGGTGGCGAGGCGCGCGCGATCGCGACCCTGGAGACCGACATCTCCGGCTACTCGTTCAGCCCGGACGGACGCCAGGTCGCGCTGCTGGCATTCGAGTCTGATGAGGATGACGAAGGCTTGGCCGGCAAGGGCTTCAACCAGCTGGTCTACGAGGAAGGGCTGAAGCACCGGCGCATCTGGATTGTCGATCTCGACGATGCGCAAGCCGAGCCGCGCAGGATCGCGCTCGACGGGTCGGTGCAGGATGTCGCCTGGTCGCCGGCCGGTGACAGACTGGCCATCAAGATCACGCCGAACGAGCTGGTCGACGATACCTTGATTTTCACCCGCATCCGCATCATCGGCCTGGATGGCGAGGAAATCGGCCGCATCGACAACCCCGGCAAGCTCGGGCCCATGGCCTGGAGTCCGGACGGACGCCAGCTGGCGTTCATCGGTACCAACATCGTCAGCGACTCGCGCGAGGGCAGGCTGCTGATCGCCTCGGCCGCCGGTGGCGGATTCACCGACCTGATTCCCGGCCTGCAGGGGCACGTCTGGCATCTGGCCTGGCTGGATGCCGAGCGCATTGCATTTCTGAGTTACGAGGGCGCCGGCGTGCGCCTGGCCTCGATCCGCACTGACGGCAGCAACCAGGCCACGCTGGTCGAGAACGGTCCGATCTTCACCGGCCTGTCGACCGCGTCCGACGGCGGCATCGCGCTTGCGGGCAACACGCCCGAGCATCCCAGCGAGGCCTGGAAGATCGAGCGCGGCGCGCCGGTCCGGCTGACCGATTCCAATCCGTGGCTGGCCGAGGTCGAGCTGCATCGCCAGACCGTCGAACGCTACGCGGCCCGCGACGGTCTCGAGATCGAGGGCGTGCTGTTCTGGCCGCGCGACTACCGCGAAGGCCGTCGCTACCCGCTGATTCTGAACGTGCATGGCGGCCCCGAGGCGCATTACTCCAACGGCTGGTTGAGCGGCTATGCCTCGCCGGCCCAGACCCTGGCCGACCAGGGCTACTTCGTGTTCTTCCAGAACTACCGCGGCTCGACCGGGCGCGGCGTGGACTTTACCCAGTTGAGCTTCGGGCGTCCGGCGATGGAAGAGTTCGACGATCTGGTCGACGGCATCGACGCGCTGGCCGAGCGTGGCCTGGTCGATGTCGACAAGGTCGGCATCACCGGCGGCTCCTACGGCGGCTACGCCACCGCCTGGGGCGCGACGGTCTACTCCGAGCGCTTCGCCGCGGCGGTGATGAACGTCGGCCTGTCGAACCAGATCGCCGCATTCGGCACCTCCGATATTCCCTGGGAATTCCGGCTGGTTCACCTCGGCAAGTGGCCCTGGGAAGACTGGGAACTGTTCCGCCAGGCCTCGCCGCTCTACCATGTCGAAAAGGCCAGTACGCCGATCCTGATCCTGCACGGCGATGCCGACCCGCGCGTTGATCCGACCCAGTCGCGCATGTTCTACCGCTTTCTGAAAGTGCGCGAGGACGGCCCGCCGGTGCGCCTGGTGTTGTACCCCGGCGAAGGCCACGGCAACCGGCGTGCGGCCAGTCGCTATGACTATTCGCTGCGCCTGGTGCGCTGGATGAACCACTACCTCAAGGGTAATGGCGGCGAGCCGCCACCCTATGCGCTGGACTACCCGTTGCTCGAAGCCGCGGCGGTCGATTGACAAATGAGTGTTCCCGGCGTAGGTTTCGGAACTGGCGACCCATCCGGCGACCGTGCGACGGTCGCTCACGGTTGGCAATGAATGAATAACGGGAGGGCGAAGCGTGGCATCGACGGCTGAATCCGTACAGGTAGCGCAGCTCCCCGGCACCGGCAAGCGGCTGGTGCAGGAAGGCTTGCTGAGTGAGCAACAGGCGCTGGAAGCGCTGACCAGCTCGCAGAAACTGGGCCGGACGTTCACCAGCCATCTGGTGCGCGAACAGCTGGTCGATGCGCTCGGATTCGCGCACGTTGCCGCCGAAGAGTTCGGCCTGCCGCTGGTCGATCTGAATGCCTTCGATCTGCGCCACGCACCGGGCGATGTGGTCAAGGAAGACCTGATGCGCAAGCATCTGGTGATGCCCATCATGAAGCGCGGCAAGCGCCTGTCGCTGGCCGTGGCCGACCCGACCAACCAGGCCGCGATCGACGAGGTTGCCTTCACCACCGGCTTCAACGTCGAAGTCGTGCTGGCGGCCTCCGACGGTATTGCCCAGGCCATCGACCGCGTGCTGGCCGGCTCCTCGCAGGCCTTCGCCGAGCTCACGGCCGGCGATGAGGATCTCGAGTCGCTCAATTTCGAGGCCCAGCAGCAGGAAACCGACTCGAACGAGGAAACCTCCGATGATGCGCCGATCGTGCGCTTCATCAACAAGGTGCTGGTCGACGCGATCCGCAAGGATGCCTCCGACATCCACTTCGAGCCCTACGAAGAGATGTATCGCATCCGTTTCCGGATGGACGGCGTGCTCAAGACCCAGATGAAGCCGCCGTCAAAAATGTCCAGCCGACTGTCGGCGCGCCTCAAGGTGATGTCCAACCTCGACATCGCCGAGCGCCGCGTTCCGCAGGACGGCCGCATCAAGCTCACCATATCGAAAAACCGTTCCGTCGACTTCCGTGTCTCAACCTGCCCGACACTGTGGGGCGAGAAGGTGGTGCTGCGTATTCTCGACAGCTCGGGTGTCTACCTCGGCCCGGAAAAACTCGGTTTCGACGAGAAACAGAAGGACATCTACCTCGACTCGATCAACAAGCCCTACGGCATGGTGCTGGTCACCGGGCCGACCGGATCGGGCAAGACCGTGTCGCTGTACACCGCATTGGGCTTGCTCAACGCCGAAGGCGTGAATATCTCCACGGTCGAGGACCCGGTCGAAATCCGCATGCCCGGCGTCAACCAGGTGCAGCAGAACACCAAGCAGGGCCTGACCTTCGCCGCTGCGTTGCGCTCGTTCCTGCGCCAGGATCCCGACATCATCATGGTCGGGGAAATCCGCGACCTCGAAACCGCCGAAATCGCGATCAAGGCCGCCCAGACCGGTCACCTTGTGCTGTCGACCCTGCACACCAACGACGCACCGCAGTCGATCACCCGCCTGGCCAACATGGGGGTGCCGCCGTACAACATCGTCTCGGCCGTGCACATGGTCATGGCCCAACGCCTGGCGCGCACGCTGCACAAGTGCAAGGTGCCCGAGGATGACCTGCCGCCGGAAGTCCTGAAAAAGACCGGCTTTACCGACGAGGAGATCGAGGAGGGCCTGAAGCTGTTCAAGGCCAAGGGCTGCAACCTCTGCAACGATGGGTTCAAGGGCCGTTCCGGCGTGTTTCAGGTCATGCCGATCACCGAGGAAATCGAGCAGATCATCCTGTCCGGCGGCACCGCGCTGGAAATCGAGCGCCAGAGCAAAAAAGAAGGCGTCCTCGACCTGCGCCGCTCGGCCCTCAACAAGGTCAAGAACGGCGTCATCAGCCTGGTCGAAATGAATCGCGTGACCAAGGATTGAGGCCGTCAAGCCGATTCGCCAACGCCCCCGCGTCGTGCCGCGTGCGGCTATAATTCGCGGCCTGCCAGCGTTCCCGTGCCGGTGTAGCTCAGTTGGTAGAGCAACGCATTCGTAATGCGTGGGTCGGCGGTTCGAATCCGTCCACCGGCACCATCCTTGAAGTTTTCTCAAGCTTGACCAAAACCACAGCGCCCGAAACGCCCCATTCGAACCGCCGACCGAACAATCGGTTCGAACCGAGCGTCGCAGACGCGAGATCGCTGGCGCCATGCGCCAGCCCGAAGGG
>JAVVDV010000072.1:0-7493 GCA_032251355.1 Wenzhouxiangellaceae bacterium | reverse complement strand
CCTACGACCCGACGCGCGAGTTCTACCAGGAGGTCAACCCGCTGTTCGTCGAGCACTGGCGCGCGCAAGCCGGGCAGGAAGTCACGATCCAGCAATCGCATGGCGGTTCGGGCAGCCAGGCGCGCGCGGTCATCGACGGTCTCAAGGCCGATGTGGTGACGCTGGCGCTGTCCTACGATATCGACGCCATCCACCAGCGCGCCGGTATTCTCGATGCCGACTGGCAAAGCGAATTTCCGGATGCCAGCGCGCCGTATACCTCGACCATCGTGTTCCTGGTGCGCAAGGGCAATCCGCTGGGCATCCGTGACTGGCCGGATATCGTCAAGGAAGGTGTTCAGGTGATTACGCCCAACCCCAAGACTTCCGGTGGGGCGCGCTGGAACTACCTGGCCGCCTGGGGCTATGCGTGGAGGGGTGCGCCGGAAGGCTCGACCGATGCCGAGCGGGCCGAGATTGCGCGCGAATTCATCGGCAAGCTCTACCGCAACGTGCCGATCCTCGATCGTGCCGCGCGCGCGGCGACCAATACCTTTGTCCAGCGCAAGATCGGTGATGTGTTCCTGGCCTGGGAAAACGAGGCGCTGCTGTCGATCCGTGAACTGGGTCCGGACGAAGTCGAGATCGTCGTGCCGTCGGTGTCGATCCTGGCCGAGCCCAAGGTTGCCGTGGTCGATGCCGTGGTTGATGCCAAGGGCACGCGCGCGGCGGCCACCGAGTATCTGAACTTCCTGTACACCCCCGAAGCCCAGCGGCTGGCGGCCAAGCATTACTTTCGGCCGCGTGATGAAGCCGCGCTGGCCGAATACGCCGACCGCTTCCCGAAGGTCGAACTGTTCACGGTTGCCGAGCAGTTCGGCAGCTTCGCGCGCGCCCAGGCCCGTCATTTCGACGACGGCGGCGAGTTCGATCGCATCTACCAGCCCGGCGCGCAGTGAGCCGGACCGGCGCGAGGTGCTAGCGTAGATGGACGCCACGGTCGCCCAGCCGCTGCCGCCGGCCCGTGCCGGCTGGCGCGAGCCCTCGGTGGTGCCCGGCTTCGGCCTGAGCATGGGCATGACGCTGACCTGGATGGGTTTGATTGTCGTGCTGCCGCTGGCGGCGCTGATCTGGTTCAGCGCCGACCAGCCGCCGGCGCGGTTTCTCGCCGCCGCGCTGGACCCGCGTACGCTCAAGGCCTACCAGGTGAGCCTGACCAGTTCGCTGGTCGCGGCGATCATCAATACCGTCATGGGGACGCTGGTGGCCTGGGCGCTGGTGCGCTACCGCTTTCCGGGCCGGCGCCTGCTCGACGCGATGGTCGACCTGCCGTTCGCGCTGCCGACGGCGGTCTCGGGCATTGCGCTGACGACGCTGTTTGCGACCAACGGCCTGCTGGGCGCGCCGCTGGACAAGCTGGGCCTGCAGGTCGCGTTCACCCAGCTCGGCATCATCGCCGCGCTGACGCTGATCAGCATGCCGTTCGTGGTGCGCACGGTGCAGCCGGCGATCGAGGATCTCGACGCCTCGCTGGAAGAATCCTCGGCCAGCATGGGCGCCTCGCGCGCGATCACGCTGAGGCGGGTGGTGCTGCCGGCACTGGCGCCGAGCATCGTGACCGGCTTCACGCTCGCGTTCGCGCGTGCGCTGGGCGAGTACGGCTCGGTCATCTTCATCGCCGGCAACCTGCCGTTCCGCACCGAAATCGCGCCGCTTTTGATCGTCATCAAGCTCGAGCAGTTCGACTACCTCGGCGCGACCGCGATCGCGGTCACCATCCTGCTGGCCTCGCTGGCGCTGCTGCTGGTGATCAACGGCTTGCAGGGCTGGGTGCGGCGCAGCGGCACGAGGAATCACTAGTGGTCCATGCGGGTAATAAGGTAACGCTCAGAGCCACTGTGCTGGTGCGAATCAAGGCGCGTTTCGCAGGGAATGGCAGCGTCCTTGCCAAGAAACGCAACGCCGAGTCGCGCCAGCACAGTGACTCCCGAAGGGCCGCCGCACAAGCGCCGTGGGCCGCGTTCCGCTCGCTTGAATTGGCGATGGCCAGTCCTGCGCTCGCGCGCCTTGCCCACGACGCTTGTGCGACGGCTGAGCGTTACCTTATTACCCGCATGGCCCACTAGATGGCGGGCGTTGCGACCCACCTGGTCGGCGGCAAGGCGCACGAGCTGCCGGGGGTGAGCGAACCGGCCTGGCTGCGCCGGCTGATTATCGGGCTGGCGGTCGGTTTCCTGGGCGTGCTGCTGATCGCGCCGCTGCTGACGGTGTTCGGAACCGCCTTCAGCAAGGGCTGGGGCGTGTACCTGGCCGCGATCGCCGAACCGGCGGCGTGGTCGGCGATCAAGCTCACGCTGCTGGCCGCGGCGATCACGGTTCCGGTCAATACCGTGTTCGGAGTGGCCGCGGCCTGGGCGATCACCAAGTTCGAGTTTCCCGGCAAGAGCACGCTGATCAGCCTGATCGACGTGCCGTTCGCGGTCTCGCCGGTGATCGCCGGGCTGGTGTTCGTGATCCTGTTCGGTGCGCGCGGGCTGTTCGGGCCGTGGCTGTCGGAGAGCGATATCCAGATCATCTATGCCGTGCCCGGCATTGTGCTGGCAACCCTGTTCGTGACCTTTCCGTTCGTTGCACGCGAGCTGATTCCGCTGATGCACGCCCAGGGCACGGCCGACGAGGAGGCCTCGCTGACGCTGGGTGCCGGTGGCTGGCGCACCTTCTGGCGGGTGACGCTGCCGAACATCAAGTGGGGCCTGCTCTATGGGGTGATCCTGTGCAACGCCCGCGCGATGGGTGAGTTCGGCGCCGTGTCGGTGGTCTCGGGCCATATCCGCATGCAGACCAACACCATGCCGCTGCACGTGGAAATCCTGTATAACGAGTACCAGTTCGTGGCCGCGTTCGCGGTCGCCTCGCTGCTTGCACTGCTGGCCGTGGTCACGCTGGTGATCAAGAGCTTCATCGAATGGCGCTCGGCCCACTCGGCCTGAGCGGCCAACCCCCAGACCATGCCTCCGACGACCCGCCGCCTGTTCAGTTTCCGCCGCATGATGGTGCTCACGCACGTCGGCCTGGTGTTGCTGGCCGCCTTCGGCGTGGGCGCGATTTCGTGGCTGCAGCTCAATCGTCAGGCCGAATCCCAGGCGCTGGAACTGGCCGCACTGCACGCCGAGATGGCCAGCGATTCTCTCGCCGCGGTACCCGATGAGATCCTGGCCAGCGCGCGCATCCTGCGCGACCGACCGACGCTGGCGCGCTACCTCAGGCAGGGCAACCGGGTTGAGCTGGCACCGTTTCTGGAGCAGTTCCGCGCCGGTGGCGGACTGGATTTCGTCGCCGTGGTGGTCGACGGCGAACTGGTCGAAAGCGCCGGTGCGCGCTTCGATCCGTTCGTGCTCGAGCGTTTCCCGGATGTCGACGAGCCGTATGCAACCTGGTGGCTGAACGACCGGGCCCAGCAACCCCGGCTGCACGCGGTGGCGCTGGCGCCACTGCCGGCCGGCCTGGCGCCGATTCGCGGCCACGTACTGACCAGCCGCCGGGTCGACTCGGCGCTGGCCGAGGCCCGTGCCGGGCGCAGCGATGCGCGCTTCGCGGTATTGACCCGCGGTGAACTGGCCGAGGCCCCGATTGGCTCGCTCGAGCGTGCAACGCTGTATGCGGCCGCGCCGCGCGCGCGGCTGGAGGACGAGCGCGGCACCTACGGCGCGTCTCAACCGATGGCCTGGCGCGATGATCGTTTGCTGGCCGCGGTGGTTGCGCGTCTGCCCACCGACCCGTTTCGCGCTGCCCAGGCGCGCCTGATCGAGCGTTGGTCGGGGGCGGTGGCCGCGCTGGTGGTGCTGGCTGCATTGATCGGCTTCATCACCTCGCGCCGGCTCGGGCGGCCGGTCAAGGGTCTGACCGCGGCCGCGGCACGCATGGCCGATGAGGATTTCGCCACCCCGGTGCCGGTGATGCGCGATCGCGAACTGGGCCTGCTCGGCGATACGCTGGAGAACCTGCGCGGACGCATCCTGTCGCTGACGCGCGAGTTGCGCCGGCGCGAGGCCGAGGCGCGGCTGCTGCTGGCGAACATGTCCGAGGGTGTGTTCTCGGTCGACGCCGACCGCCGCATCCGCTACATGAACCCGCAGGCCGAGCGGCTGCTGGGCGTTGACGCAGAGCACGCGCTGGGGCGCTTTTGCGGCGACGTGCTGCGCCCGGAGCCGGTGCGCGGGCGGCTGCCCTGCCACTACGACTGCCCGATTGTCAACGCGCGCGCCGGTTCGGACACGCGCGCGCTGGAGCAGTTGCAATGCGGTCGGACCAAGCGCGGTGTCGTGATCCGGTCGGCACCGCCGGCCGGTGGCACCCAGGTTCAGATGCTGCGCGATGAGTCGCGCGAGGAGGCCGGCCGGCGGCTGCGCGATTCGGTGATTGCCAACGTCAGCCATGAGTTCAAGACGCCGCTGGCCGCACAGGTCGCGGCGCTGGAACTGCTCGAGGACTGCGACGATCTGCCGGCTGCCGAGCGCAGCGAGTTGCTGGCCTCGGTCGGGCGCGCGACCTTCCGCCTCAACCAGCTGATCGACAACCTGCTCGAGAGCGTGCGCATCGATGGCAACGAAGACCGGCTCGAAATCGCCCGCCATGATGTGGTCGCGCTGATCGACGAGGCGGTGACCCTGGTACGGCCGCTGCTGCTTCAGAAGCGCCAGGCGCTGGCACTGGACGTCGATCATGCCCCGGCCGAAATCCAGGCCGACGGCAAGCGCATCGTGCAGGTGCTGGTCAACCTGCTGTCCAACGCCGGCAAGTATTCACCCGAAGACAGCGAGATCGCGCTTGTGGTCGATACGGCCGCCGATCAGTTGCGGATCGTGCTCAGCGACCAGGGCCCGGGTTTCGATGATGGTGATGACACGGCGATCTTCGAACGCTACTACCGGGCGCCGGGTTTGAGCGCCGGTCAGGCCGGCATGGGGCTGGGGCTGTGGCTGGTGCGCTCGATCGTCGAGCGCCACGGCGGCCGCGTCGAGGCGCAATCCGGCGTGCGCGGCGGCAGCGAGTTCCGGGTGTTCCTGCCGCTGAAACTGGAGCTGTCATGAAGATCCTGGTGGTCGATGACGATGCCGATCTGCGTTCGCTGATCGGCTTTGCGCTCAAGCGCGAGGGTTTGCTGGTGATCGAAGCCGGCAGCGTGGTCGAGGCTCGACGCGGCTTTGTCGATGAAACGCCGGACCTGGTCATCCTCGATGTCAACCTGCCCGATGGTGATGGCATGGCATTGTGCGAGGAGTTGCGGCGCACCTCGACCGTACCGATCCTGATGCTGACGGTGCGCGCGGCCGAGGACGACCTGGTGCGGGCGCTCGATCTGGGTGCCGACGATTACCTGACCAAGCCGTTCAGCCCGCGCACGCTGATGGCGCGGGTCAAGGCGCTGATTCGCCGCGCCGGCGGTGACGGTGGCGGATTGGCCGGTGCCGGCGGCGTGCAACTGGATATCGAACTTCGTCGCCTAACCCTGCCGGGCCGAGCGATGCTCAAACTGACCGCGCTGGAGACCCGACTGATGCAGATTCTGATCGCCCACCAGGGTGCGGTCGTGACCTCCGACCGCATCATCGCGCATGTCTGGGGGCCGCGTCGGATTGCCGACCGGCAGATGCTCAAGCAACTGGTTCACCGGCTGCGCGGCAAGCTCGAGATCGATCCGGGCGAGCCACGCCTGTTGTCGACCGAGCCCGGCATCGGCTACCGGTTTGCGCCGTAACATGCATGCCGCCGACGCCATGCGTTTCGATGTCGCGATCATCGGTTGTGGCGCCAGCGGGGCACTGCTGGCCACACAGCTGTTTCGCCAGGCCGAACGCGCGATCTCGATATGCTGCATCGATCCCGGCGCCCGCCTTGGTGCCGGTCTGGCCTACGGTCGCTGCGGTCAGGAACACCGGCTCAACGTGCCGGCCGCGCGCATCAGCGCGATTGCCGGCGAGGACAATGATTTTGTCGAATGGCTGGAGCGGCGCGGGCTGCTCGAGGGCGATCCGGCCCACTTCTACGCACCGCGCGCGCGCTTTGCCGATTACCTGACCGATTGCATCGGCCGTGCGCTGCGCAATGCGCCGCATCCCCACGTGGTTGATCATTACCCGGTGCGCGCGGTCGAGGCGCAACCGGTTGCTGCCGGCTGGCGCATCCGGCTGGCCTCGGGCGAAACCGTCGAGGCCGGTCAGGCCGTGCTGGCGCTCGGCAATCTGGCCGCCCCGACGCCGCCGGCTGGTCTGGAAACACTGGCCGACGACACCCGTTACCTGCATGACCCGTGGCGGGTGGTCGACCAGCGCATCAAGCGCGACCGTGCCGTAGCCGTGATCGGCAGTGGGCTGACCGGGGTCGACGTGGTGCAGACGCTTATCAACGGCGGGCACCGCGGCGCGATCGAGGTCGTCTCGCGTTCCGGCCAGTGGCCGTCGACACATGTGCTGCAGCGCAACCCGCAGCGATGCGACTGGCCGCAGGGGTCGCTGCACCGTCTGCTGGCCGAGGTGCGCAGCCGGATCAAAGACGTCGAGGCCGCAGGCGGTAACTGGCGCGACGTGGTCGATGGCCTGAGACCGGACACCCAACGCCTGTGGCAGGCTTTGTCGGAGCGTGAGCAGCGTCGCTTCCGTCGACGTCTGGCCGGCCCTTGGGGACGAGCCCGTCACCGCATGCCGCCCGAGATCGGTCGCATGATCCGCAACTGGCAGCGCGAAGGCCGCGTGCGTGTGCATGTGGCCCCGGCGCTGGTCGCCGAAGCCGGCCACGGTGATATTGCCTTGCATCTGAACGGGCGCGACGCGGCGCCGTTGAAGGTCCGGCGTGTGATCAATGCCACCGGACCGCTGACCGACCCGCGTCGCAGCGATGACCCGCTGTTGCGCCAGTTGCTGGCCGAAGGTCGCATCCGCCCCGGTACGCTGGGCGTCGGTCTGGACGCCGACGCCGAAGGTCGCCTGCTCGATGCCGATGGCAGGATTCGCGACGATTTCAGCACGCTCGGCCCGCCGCGCCAGGGCAACCTGCTCGAGTCCATCGCCATCCCGGAAATCAAGGTGCAGGCCTTGCGCCTGGCCGAACGGCTGCTGGCCAGGATGGATGTGCAAAACAGCGCTCAGCGCTCCTGAATCGTCTCGACCGGCCAGCGACCGGCATTTTTCACAGCAATCGCACAGCCGTGAGCATCGCATCTGATGCGCTGATGTGCTAGCATCAAATCGCTTTTGGCATTGATTTCACGGCGATGCGTACAACGATTGATATCGATGACGATCTGATGGCCGCGGCCAAGGAACTGGCGCGCAGGCGCGGCACCACGGCCGGACGCGTGGTTTCGGAGCTGTTGCGGCGGGCGCTGACCGAGCCTGAATCAAAACCCGAGGCGGTTGGCGAGCCCCGTGCTTTTTACGGCTTCCGGCCATTCCCGTCGCGTGGAGGGGTGGTCACCGACGACGCCATTGAGCAGTTGCGCGACCAGGAAAGCATCT
>JAVVDV010000071.1:0-8011 GCA_032251355.1 Wenzhouxiangellaceae bacterium | reverse complement strand
CCGCCGGACATGCACCGCTGCCAGCCGCCTCGCCGCTGTTGCAGATCCTGGTGAAATCGAAGCCGGCCGCGCCGGAACCAATCTTGGTCAGCGCGCCCGCATCGGCCTGGGCATCGCGCCCGAAGCGACCGTCCTGGCGGGGGCGTAATGATTGATCTCCGGTATTCGCAGCCGTGCACTCGGCCAGGGCGCCATTGCCGAAACACCGCGTCTGCCCGGTATCGTTCAGCGGCGCGGTCTGCGCGGATAACGGCGCGGCCGTCAGCGCGAACGGCACGACAACAAGCGCCCAGAACAGCCGCAACCGACCGCAAGAAAGTTTACTTGAAGCCATCAAACCCATGTCACACTCCGTGATGTGATTCTCAGATTGCCGTTCAGAAAAGCAACGATCGATAGCTTACCGGGCTGCGCCGGCAAAGTTCAGACGGAAAGATGACTTTTTATGATGGGCAGAACGCTCGCGCGGCTCTCGCTCAGCGACTTGGCGCATTGACTCCAAAATAAAGCGGCACTCTTACTGCCGGCGATCGCTGCACTCGAGCCCGTACTGCCGCGGCGGGCTGACGGCGGCATACAACAAGCTATTGGCGTCGACCAGAACTTTCAACGACAGGTGCACTCGTCACTGCCCGCGATCGCTTCCGCAATGCGGTGCCGGATCGCCGTCGTTGCTCTGCCCGGATCGGCCTGGATCCGAACTGCGCTTCAGGGAATCGCAGACAGCGTCAGGAACGCACCGAAAATCACCAGGTGAATGCCACCCTGCAACGAGGTGGTCCGTCCGGTTGCAAGTGTCAGCGTTGCCATGAACAAGCTCAGCAGCAGCAGCACGATATGTTCGGCGTCAAGGCCGAGGATCAGGTTCTGCCCCATGAACACCGAGATCATCGCGACCGTCGGGATGGTCAGGCAGAGGCTTGCCAGAGCCGAACCGAGCGCCAGGTTCATGCTGGTCTGCAGCCGGTTCTCGCGCGCCGCGCGCAGCGACGCGACCCCTTCGGGCAACAACACGACCATTGCGATCGCAACGCCCACCAGGCCCTCGGGCAGACCCGCTCGGGCGATGCCGAAGGCCACCGGATCGGCCAGGCTCTCGGCCATCAGGACGACCGCAACAAGCGCCAGCGGCAGCAGGATCAGCGCAATACGGAACGCGCGTTGATCGACAACGACGTGGATGTGATCGGCTTGATCCGGCTCGGCGTAATCGTCACGATGGCTGACGGTCTGTGAATACAGGAAAAACCCGTAAAGCGCGAGCGACACAACCGTCACGAAAATCAGTTGGGCGGGCGCATAGACCGGGCCGGGCACGGCCAGCGTGTAATTCGGCAGCACCAGCGCCAGAATGGCCAGCGTGGCCAGAACCCCCAGCGCCGCCGTGGCGCTTTGCGGCTGCAGCGTCTGGCGGTGATGGCGTATGCCTCCGAGCAGCAGCGACGCGCCGAGGATGCCGTTGAGAACGATCATGATCGCGGCGAAAACCGTGTCGCGCGCCACCGCGCTTTCGCCCTCAGGTGCCGACAGAAGCAGCGACACGATCAGCGAGACCTCGATCACCGTGACCGCCAGCGCCAGCAGGATGGAGCCGAACGGCTGCCCCAGCCGGTGCGCGACGGTTTCGGCATGATGCACCGCGGCAAATACCGCAACGAACAGCACCGGCACCAACAGCACAATCAGCCATGTCGCCAGCCCGGCCTCATGCTGCATGATCGCCAGGGCCGCAAGCGCCAGCGCGACAAACGGGGCGAGGATCGTCCAGACCGGTGTAGGCATCGGGTTGCTGCCTGAAGTCATTTTGGGCCTTTTATTTTCCGCGGAATATAAGTCTTCGCCTGAGCGCAAGCCCGCGCCCGACTCATTCGGCGAGTTCGGCTTCTCGCAACGGGTCGATAACGGCTGAGCCGCCTCTTCCCACCAGCAGCGCGGTCAGCAGATAAACGCCTGCCAGGCTCCATAGCGCCAGCCAGACCTCACGGATATCGGCCAGCGTGGCGCCGAGGTGATGCACGCCCAGGAATGCGTCGATTGCGGCGGTCGATGGAATCACCCAACCGAGGATATCCAGCGGCCACGGGATGACCTCGGCGGGCCAGGCAAACCCGGCCAGAAACAGTGCCGGTATGCTGACCAGCATCATAACCTGAAGCGCGGTTTCGCGCGTTCGAAAGAAGGGCCCGAGCGTGAAGCCCAGAAAGATCATGGCCAGGAAGGCCGGCATCAGAGTGAGCACCGCCACTCCCATTGTTCCCTGGTGGGGGAAATGAAAGACGCGGTAGACCATCAGCAAGTAAACCAGCAGCAGGATGACCTGCAGCAGCAAATAGGCAGCGGCGCGCCCCGACAGCAACACGAGGCCGGCGCGGCCTGCAGGCAGGGGTGCCCGTCCGACCTGCATCATGCAGATGCCGATCAGGAAGGTCTGCTGCAGGATCAGCACCATCACCGCCGGCACGATGTAGTTGGCATAGCCGCCGTCGGGATTGAACAGATCATGCTGGTCCAGGCCGATCGGCGCGGGCAAGGTCTCGGCGAGCTCCGGCGAATGCCCGATGGCCAGCATGCGCTGACCGACGATCTCGGCGTTCAAGGTCAGCACAGCCTCGGAGACCGCCTCGGCGACTTCCGAGAACAACACCAGGTAGGCGGCGTTTCCGAACACTTCGACACGCACCGGCTCGCCGCGCAGGACTTGTGCATTCAGCCGGCGGGGAATCTCGACGTAGCCGGCCAGTTTGCCGTCCCTGACGTTCTGCTTGACCTCGAACACATCGGATCCGGCCATGACCACCGTGACGGCCTGGGTGGCAGCGATATGACGGGTCAGTTTGCGCGACAGCGGCGTCCGATCATGATCGACAACCGCGATCGGCAGCTCGTCGGCCGTCTGTGGCAGATACGGCAGCGGATAGAACAGGGCGTAGAAGAGGCTGCCACCGATGGTGATGACCAGCACCGCCTTGTCCCTGAAAATCCGCAGCAGTTCGTCGCGCAGCGCAGCCAGCATGGTCTTCATGCCTTGCCCCACTGGGCAGGATCGGACAACAGGCGCTGCCAGCGGCCCCAGGCCAGCAGCGGCAACAGCGCGACCAGCAGCAGGCTCAACAAATGCCAGGCCCCGGCCTGGATCGAGGCGCCCATGGCCAGCTGGCCGGTCTGGAAGTGGAGAAAATGATGCAACGGCAGCACCGTCGACCAGAAGGCGGCAAAACCGGACATCGCAAAATTCGGGAAGGTCATGCCCGAGTAGGCAAAGGCCGGGCTGACCAGGATGCTGGCCACGCTGGTCGCCAAGCGCAGGTTCGACAGCAGCGCCATCAGGAACACGCCCAGGCCGAAACAGGCCGCCACCAGGCACGCCCAGCCCAGCAGCCAATAACCCGCGCTGCCGGCAATCTCGACCGACATGGCGCGCACCATCAGCCATAGAATCAGGCCGCCGTAGAGGCAAAACCAGGCGAAATACGGCAGCAATTTGGCCACCAGCGCCTGCCCGGCCTGACCATCGGCACTGGCCAGCCATTGATCGGCAGTCCGCTCCCGCAACTCGCGGCCGGTCACGTCAATGGCCACGACCACCATCAGCACATGCAGCACGGCCACCGTCAGCGGCAAGGCGAGGAAGCGCGAAAAATCGAGGCCCGGGTTGAACAGGGCGCGCGCATCCACCAGTGCGGCCGGCAGGATTCCGCGCGCCAGACCGGCCTCGAAACCGGCCGTTACCGTGGCCATCGTGACATTGCTCAGCACGACGTTGCCGGAGGTGCTGGCCTGGCGGTTGGTATAGATCTGGATGCGCGGCTGATCCCCCCGGATCAGCTCGCGGGCGAAGCCGGTCGGAATGACCAGAACCGCATGCGCCTGGCCCTGCCTGACCCGCGTCGCCGCCTTGCCGAGGTCGGGCTCGCCGGATACCAGCGCCACGCCCGAGGTCGAGTCAAAGGCGCGCTGCAACTGCCGCGACTGCGGGGTCTGGTCGAAGTCGACCAGCACCACGGGCAGGCCATGGGGCGTGCGTTCGGAAAAGATCAGCCCGAGCGTCAGCGCCACCAGCGGCGGAATGAACACCACCAGCCACCACAATCGCGGGGTCGAGCCAAAGCGCTCGAACTCGCGTTGCCAGACCTTGATCACTGCCCGGCTCTCAACCGTTCCTCGGCAAACAGAACGCTCATGCCCGGGCGCAGGCCGTCGATCGTCTCGACCGGCCGCGCGCGGACTTCAAAGGTCTTCAGGTCAAAACCACCGAGATCACGCGCCGAGCGCCAGGTGGCGAAATCCGCCATCGGCGCAATGAAGTAAATCTCGAAGTCAACGGTTTGCCTGCCCAGAGCCGGCACCTCGCCGCTGATACGGCGGCCAATGGAAATCGCACGCATTAAATCTTCGCGGATATTCAGCACCACCCAGGGTCGATCGAGGCGCGCAACGACGAACAACGGAAACCCGGGACCGACCAGCTCGCCGGACTCTACGACCTTGACCGTAACACTGCCATCGACCGGCGAGAACTGGTGGCTCTCGACCAGCAGGGACTGCACCTCGGCGAGGCCACTCTGCGCCGCGCGAAGCTGCGCCTCGGCCGCCTCCAGCTCCTCCGGGCGCACTGCGCTCTGGGCCACCCGAAGCGCCTCCCGGGCCGCATCGGCCTGGGCTCGCGCCGCCCTGGCCTGAGTCACCACTTCATCGCGACGCTGCGCCGGCACCACGCCATCGGCATACAGACGCTCGATGCGGGCGCGCGTTTCCGCCGCCAGCTCAGCCACGCTTTCGGCCGCCTCAAGCTGCGCCCGGGCCGCCCGGATCTGCTCGTCACGCGCACCGGCGCGTGCCAGGTTGGCGACGGCGGTGGCGCCATCGACCTGGGCCTGGACCTGGCGCGCACGCTCGTCCATCTCGGGCGTGGTCAACACGGCCATCAGTTGCCCTTCCGTCACCGCATCGCCCTCGGCCACTTCCAGCGACGCCACCCGCCCGCCGATCTTGCTGGAAACGCGCACCGTATCGACCTCGATCTGCCCTTGCAGGTAGGCAGGCCCCGGCCGGGTCAACCACAACACCAGGGCCAGCAACGCGAGCAGGACAAGACCGGCAACGACCAGGCCCGGTCCGCGTGCGGGGGCGGTTTTTACGGCCGGCGCGTCGGCAGCTGCGGCGTCATTCACGTCAGTCATCATGCGACTCCTCGATTCGATCAACCAGGGCGGCGACCTGTCCACTGGCCGCGTAAATGGCCGCTGTCGCCACCCAGGCTTCGTAGCGGGCCAGCAGTTCGCCGAGCGCGACCCGCGCACGGGCCAGTTCCGCCTCGATGACGTCCAGGGAGGTGGCAAACCCCTCTTCGAACGCGCGGCGCTGCACGCGCAGGCTCTCGTCGGCCAGTGCGGTTGCCGCGCCAAAGGTCCGGTGCCGCTCCAGCGCCGTGTGCTGCGCCTCGATCTGCTGATCGACCAGAAGCTCGACCTGGCGTGTGAGCGCGTTTTGCAGGAATTCGATCTCTGTTCGTCGAGCTTGGGCTTCCGACACCCGCGCGCGCCGGACACCACCGTCGGCGAAGCGCCAGTTGGCCACCAGGCTGAGCGACCATTCGGGCCGGATCTCGCTCAAGCCCTCGGTGTAGAGCTCGCGCCGCCCCAGCAGCAGCAGCTCGGGGCGCAGGGTGCCTTGTTCAGCGCGCAAGGCGGCCTTTGCCTGATCGAGACGCGCACCCAGTTCGATCAGCGAAGGATTGCTCTCAACCGCGCGCAGACGCCATTCGCCGGCGTCCGAGGGCGCGGGCACGGCCGGAATCCCGGTCAGGGGCTCAACCACGCGACGCTCGGACAACAAGGTGGTCAGTGCCTGTTGCGCGAGGGTCAGGCGCTCTCTGGCCGAAGCCAGCTCACCTTCGGCTTCGATCAGCGCCACATCGGCTCGCAGTCGATCCGCACGCGAAATCTCGCCCTCTTCTTCGAGCCGCCTGGCGTTGAAGGCCAACTGGCGCAGACTTTCAACCGATTGCCGCCGCACGGCCAGGGCATCGGCGGCGACCGACTGACCGAAATATTGCTTGACCAAGGCGACGACCAGATCGGCAAACGTGCGGTCGACGACCGCTGTGTCGGCCGCCAGGCCCGCGCGCGCGGCTTCGCGAGCGGCGTTGATACGACCGCCCAGGTAAACCGGCTGCACCGCCTGCAGGGCCAGGTTGCCGAAGTTTCGGTCCTGGATCGGCAGGCCGTTCGGCAGCAAATTGGGCGGCAGCGTGATCCCGAGGGTTTCGTCGATGCGACGCCGGACGCCGCCCAGATCAATCTCCACGTCCGAATCGAGCCGGGTCACGCTGCCGACAATTTCAAACGACGGCAGCCGAGCCGCATCCGCCGCACGCTGCCGGGACTGGGCCTGATCGACACCCATGCGCACGGCGCCCAGTTGTTCGTTCTGCGCGCCGAGACGCTCGTACGCCGCCCTGAAGTCCAAAGGCGTCACCTGGCCAGAGACTGTGGCTGGCACAAGCGCCACCATGAACAGCATGGCCGGCATGCTGGATCTGATAAAACCAGGCATTGTCATCCCTCCCGTCAAAACGCTTTTCCCCGATCTGCAATGCAGCACATGGCCCAGTGGCTGGCGCTGCCGGGCTGCCGGGCTGCCCAAGAATATTATTCAAGAACATTATTATTGACCCGGCAACGAAATGCCGACACGTTCCCCCGCGCGGCACCGCCCGCGGATGCTATCCCAAACCTGTCAACGCGCAAGCTCAAGGCGCTGGGGCCTGGTGGGCCCCGCGCAGACGGAGCACGCTTCAGCGCTCGTCAGGACCGTCGGGCTGGTCCGGATACTGTATTTTTTCCGGTCGCAGACTGCGGCCAGGTCGTCTGCCGACGCCCAGGCGACGGGAGCTCGGTGAAACGGAGATCCGCGCCGCGTTAAGAGGGAAGTTCTACATCGCGGTCGACGGTTGCTTTATCGCTGGATTCCAATCGGGACCAGACGGCAGCCTGGCCGAAGTGCTTGACGCACACAACATAACGAAGAGCCAACAGGGAGGGATTCTTGAGGACGAAACGTTAAAACCGCCGCCAGAGGCGACGGTCGTGAGACGGTTTATTCAAACTTGAGTCAGCAGGACTTGACTTCCTTGTTTTCGGGCTGGCTCTTGTTCTTGTCTACCGCAGGCGCAGCGCGGCTCTTGCCGGCATCATGCTGCTGGGTGAACCTGGTCTGCTGCTGCGGTTGGGGCGACTTGCCCTTGTTGCCGGATGAAGCGCCCATCTGCTTGTCCGCCACGCCACCTTGTGTGGCCTGTGCGGGCTGCGATTTGCGTTCTGCCGAAGTCTTGTTGGATGTCTTGTCCATAGGATGTTTCCTGGTTGAAATCCAGAATTGCCGCAGACTGCGGGTATCGCGGTCTGCATGACGACTCTGTATCGACAATATCCGGTAGCTTGATCGGCGTCGGTGCGCTAGCCCACTCTCCAGGGAAGACGATCGAGTCATCAGCAAGAAAACGGCACCTTGCCTGTGGAGATGCCGTTTCCGGATCCATGCCTGGCTGGGATTACCCGGCGTCAGAAAGCCTGCTACGAAAATGCGGAATTTGCTTCCTGTCTCAGTTCGCTTCGGACAGTTCCTGTATTCGGCGCTTTAGCCCGCCTTATTCACCACGCCAAGCAAAAAATAGAAATGGCGTGTCTATTTTTGTCGTAGAATCAGGGTGTTGAATCACTAACCGAACGACAAAAAAGAGCACGCCATGGGTGAAACTCTACCGCTTTTCAAAGCCACTTTCAACCGCGCCGTTCAAGTCGAGGCGCGCCCGGAGCATTTGACCGGTGAAGCCGGTGCGCTGATCCAGCGCGAACTCATGGACCGGCTTGGGATCATCGACTGGCTGGGCGAGCGCCTGGAGGACCGTCGGGATGCCAGCCGGATCACCTATCCGCTGGCCGATTTGATCCGCACGCACCTGTTGCTGCTGGGCCAGGGCTGGCGCGATCAGGATGATGCCGATCGCTTG
>JAVVDV010000070.1:0-8038 GCA_032251355.1 Wenzhouxiangellaceae bacterium | reverse complement strand
CGAACGGCAGGCGCTCGAACTGCAACTGTGCATCGGGCCGATCGCTGAAGTTTGGCCAGGAGACCGCACGCGCGCCCAGTTCGTCAACATCGGGTTGATCGTCGGCAAACGGGACAACCACCAGCCGCTCGACCGTCGGCAGCCGCTCGAGCAACTCGGCCAGACGCCCGGACAGGTCGTGACGCTTGCCGTTGTAGCGATAGCTGGAGGCGGCAAACAGCACCCGCGGCTCGATCTGGCCGAAGCGGTCGACCACACCCTGGACGCCGAAATCGGGCGAACACGACGACCAGATCGCGCCGAGCGAGGCCGCCGCCAGCATGGCAATGATGGTCTCGGGCATGTTCGGCAGGTAGCCGGCGACGCGATCGCCGGGCTGGATGCCGAGCGCGCGCAGGGCATCGGCGGTGCGCGCCACCTGGTCGTTGAGTTCGCGCCAGCTTAAGCTTCGCCGCAGCCCGCCTTCGCCGGCAAACAGGATCGCCGGGCCGTCGTCGTCGCGCCGCAGCAGGTTTTCAGCGAAGTTCAGGCGCGCGTCGGGAAACCAGCGTGTGCCCGGCATCGCCGGCCAGCCTTCGGTGACCCGCGCACCACCACGCTCGCCGCGCACTTCGGCAAAGTCCCACAGCGCGCTCCAGAAGGCCTCGGACTGGTCAATGGAGAAACGGTACAGCGCCTCATAGCCGGTCACCGCCGGGTCGATCTCGCGACCGACAAAATCGATGAAGCGCGCCAGGTGGGTGCGGCTGACGGCATTGGGATCGGGACGCCACAGCGGTTCGGTCATGATCAGGATTCCTCGGGCCAGCGTTGAATTTTTCCGGGCAAAGCCTAGCGAAGTGCGGGCCCTTGCGCACCTGCACCAAAGGACAGGCCGACGCGGATGCTGATTACGCTCAGCCGCTCGGGCCGAGTTGATCCAGCAGCGCCGCGCCCGCCTCGGCCTCGGGATCGTTCAGGAAGGCCTGCATCGTCTCGCGGCAAGCGGCCGCGTCGAGCTTGACCAGGGTCGACTTGACCGCTGCCAGCTGGCCCGGCGGCAGGCTGAACTGGGTAATGCCCAGACCGATCAGCAGGCCGGAAAAGCGCGGGTCGCCGGCCAGTTCGCCGCAGATCTGCACCGGCCGGCCGGCGCGAGCGGCGCCGGTAACAATCGTCGCCAGCGTTTCGATCACCGCGCGGCTGGCCGGCTCGAACAGGTGGCTGACCAGTTCGTCCTGACGATCGACTGCGAGCAGGTACTGGACCAGATCGTTGCTGCCGATCGAGACAAAATCGAGCTCGCGCGCGAACTGTGCGGTCATCAGGGCCGCGGCCGGGGTCTCGATCATGCCGCCGATCGGGATTTCGGGATCGGCGCGCACGCCCTCGCCGCGCAGTTGTTCGCGGCATTGCACGATCAACTCGCGCGCACGCCGGATCTCGGCGACCTGGCTGATCATCGGCAGCAGGATCCGGACCGGCCCGTGGCAAGAAGCGCGCAGCATGGCGCGCAACTGGACGCGAAAACTCTCCTGCATGGCCAGCGACATGCGAATGCCGCGCAGACCCAGCGCCGGATTGGGCCCGGACAGCCGCTTGAGGTCGTCGGGCAGCTTGTCGGCCCCGGCATCGAGCGTGCGAATCGTCAATGGCCGACCGTCGAGTAGTTCCACCGCCTCGCGGTAGATCCGGTACTGCGCATCCTCATCGTTGAGTTCGTCGAAGGTGAACACGAATTCCGAGCGCATCAGGCCGACCCCGCCGGCGCCCAGCTCGCGGCAACGGCGAATCTCGGGCGCCAGATCGGCATTGCAGAACAGGTGGAAACGCAGGCCGTCGCGAGTGCAGGCCGGCACGGTCAGGTAGCGCTCGAGGTTGCGACGACTCTGGCGCGCCGCGCTTTGCTTCTCGGCGTAGTGGCCGTGCAGACGTTCGTCACGCGTGGCCAGCACGATGCCGTAGTGGCTGTCGAGGATCACCGGTTCGCCCTCGCGCAGCAGCCGCTGGGCGCGATGGACAGCCATCACCATCGGGATGTTGAGCGCGCGCGCGACGATTGCGGCGTGCGACCAGACGCTGCCGTGCTCGGTGATCAGGCCGGCCACATCGCGCTGATGCAGCGCGGCCAGCTCGGCCGGGCTGAGGTCGGCGGCCAATACGACGGTGTCATCGAGCCGATGCGGCACGCGCGCGTCGAGCACGCGCTCGGGCTGGTCGGCCAGGCGCGACTGCAGCAGGCGCACGACCTGGTCGAGATCTTCGACCCGCAGCGCGATGTAGGCGTCGTCCAGCCGACTGAAGCGACGGCGCAGCTCGGCGGCCTGGCGATCCAGCGCCCACTCGGCATTGACGCGTGCGTCGCGGATCACCTGCTCGGCGGCACCGGTCAGCGAACTGTCGCGCAGCATCAACCGGTGCACCTGCAGCAGCTCGCCGGTGCTGTCGCGAGTCTCGTCATCGAGCTGCCGCTCGGTCTCGGCCAGCACCGCGGTGGCGGCCTCGATCGCCGCGCGCAGGCGCTCGACCTCGGTCTCGACTTCATCGGACTCGAGATGGTATTCGGGCAACTGCAACTCACCGCGCGACAGCACGTGCAGCTGGCCCAGCGCGATGCCATCGGACACGCCCGAGCCACTGAGGGCAAGGATCACTGCGCTTCCCCGAAGCGGTTGTCGATCAGGGCGACCAGCGCGGCCAGGGCAGCTTCCTCGTCCGGGCCCTCGCATTCGAGTTGCAGTTCGGTGCCGCAGGGCGCGGCCAGCATCAGCACGCCCATGATCGACTTGGCGTTGACCTGGCGATCCTCGCGCGCGACCCGCACTTCGCTTTCAAAGCCGGCCGCGCATTGCACCAGCTTGCCGGCCGCGCGCGCGTGCAGGCCAAGCTTGTTAGTCAGCGTGATCGACTGCGTGCGCATCGGCACCTCCAACAAAAATGGCCTCGCGCCCACCCTCGGCCACGCGCGCGGCCAGCACAGCCGCGGGCAGATCCAGATGGGTAACCGCGCTGAGCAGCATCGGCAGGTTCAGGCCGGTGACCACCGGTGCGGTCGGACACAAGCGCGCAATCGCCTCCAGCGCCAGATTGTGCGGGGTCGCGCCGGGCAGATCGGTGAGCACCAGCGGCGGCACATCGCGGCACAGAAAACCGAGCCGATGACGGATCGTCTCGAAACACAGATCCGGGTCGTCATCGCCGGCGACTTCAATCCGAATCACCGGCGGCGGCCAGCCGAGAATGGTTTCGGCCAGCGCGCACAGCGACTCACCAAAGCCCTCGTGCGTGACCAGCAGCAGCGGCGTCATGCGCCCAGCTCGCGATGGTGGGTGGTCACGGTCAGACCGTCGGCACGCCAGCGCGACGCCAGTTCGTCGACCAGCCAGACCGAGCGGTGGCGGCCGCCGGTGCAGCCGATCGCCACCGTCAGATGGCTGCGCGGCTCTTCGGCCCAGGCCGGCAGCCAGCGACGCACAAAGGCATCGACGCCGGCCAGGTAGTGCTCCATATCCTCAATCTGGGCAAAGAACTCGCGCACCGGCTGCTCCAGCCCGGTGCACTCGCGCAACTCCGGCTGCCAGTGCGGGTTGGGCAGGCAGCGCGCATCGAAGACCAAGTCGACATCACGCGGCAAGCCGCGCTTGTAGGCAAACGATTCCAGCGCCAGCCGGATGCGCCCGAGGTCGCCGCCCGGCTCCACCAACCGCCAGATCTGGCGACGCAGATCGTGGATGGTGGTGTCGCTGGTATCAATCACCTGCTCGGCCGCACCGGCCAATGGCGCCAGCAGCCGCCGCTCCTCGTCAATCGCCTGGCTGATGGTGCGACCTTCGGCCAGCGGGTGCAGGCGACGGGTCTCGGAGTAGCGCCGGATCAGCACATCGGCGTCGGCGGTCAGAAACAGCAGACGGGCGCGGATGTCGAGCCGGTGCATCAGGGATGGCAGCGCGCCGAGTTCGTCAGCGCCGGCGCGTGCGTCCAGCCCGACGGCCAGACGGCCGTAGCGCTCGGGCCTTGATGCGGCCTCGGCCGCCAGCGTCGGCAGCATCACCGGCGGCAGGTTGTCGACACAGTAGTAGCCGTGATCTTCGAGCACGTTCAGCGCGATCGACTTGCCGCTGCCCGACAGCCCGGTAATCACGACCATCGCTTCGGAAGTTTCAGGACCCATCATCCATCAGCCGCTCGTGGCGGTTCAACAGCTCGGTGGTGGCATCATAGCCTTTCATCTGCAGCATGTAATTGCGCACGGCCGCCTCGGTGATCACCGCCATGTTGCGGCCCGGCAGCACCGGCAGCAACACGCGCGGAATGTCAAGGTCGAGCACGCGCGCAGTATCGCTGCGTCCGGCCAGCCGGTCCAGGCCCGGGTCCAGACGCTTCTCCGGCTGGCTCAGGTGCACGATCAGGCGCAGGTACTTGTTGGCTTTGACCGCGGCATCGCCGAACATCCGGCGTACGTTCAGCACGCCGAGACCGCGCACCTCCAGGCAGTCGCGCAGCATGTCCGGACAGGTGCCATCGATGGTGTCGGGCGCGACCTGGGTAAATTCCGGGCAATCGTCGGCGATCAGGCGATGGCCGCGCGTAATCAGCTCCAGCGCCAGTTCGCTCTTGCCGGCACCGGCATCGCCGGTGATCAGCACGCCGAGGGTGAAGATTTCCATGAACACGCCGTGGCGCACCTCGCTGTGCGCGAGCAGCCGGTGGATCTCGTAGTCCAGCGTCGAGACCAGTTCCCAGCCCGGTCGCGGCGAGACCAGCAGCGGCGTGGCGCTGTCGCGCGCCTGCTCCTCGAGGTCACGCCCGGGCTCGCCGCCGCTGGCCAGGATGATCGCGGCCGGTTGAGCGTCGAGGATTTCCGCGACCGTCTGCCAGCGCTGGCGCGCGTCGAGGCGGTCCAGCCAATCGAGCTCCTCGCGGCCGAGGATCTGGAGGCGGTTGGGATGGATCAGGTTGAGGTAGCCGACCAGCGAAGGCCGGGTCTGGGAACTGGTCTGCGCCAGCGAACGTGTCGCCGCACCGCGGCGGCCGCAGATCCAGCTCAACTCCAGCCGTCCGGCAAACTGCTCGAGCAGCGCCGAGACCGCCAGTTTCTGCATCAGGACCGGGCCAGATCGCCGGCCTGTTCGAGTATCGCGACCAGTTCGCGGTAATCGTCGGCCGCACGCAATTGCTCTCGGCTCCGATCGTCGCTGAACAACTCGGCAATCGCGGCCAGCAATTTCAGGTGAGCGTCGGTGCACTCGGCCGGCACCGCGAGCACGAAGAACAGGTCCACACCCTGCCCGTCCGGGCTGTCGAACTCGATCGGCCGCGGCAGTCGAATGAACGCGGCAACCACGCCGGTCTGGCCGACCCGGCAGTGCGGAATGGCCACACCGTGGCCGAGCCCGGTCGAACCCAACCGCTCACGCTGGCACAGCGCCTGGAAGATGTCGCGCTGTTCGGCGCTGTTCTCGTCCTCGGCCAGCAGCTCGGCGGCTTTTTCAAGCAGCGATTTCTTGCTCGCCAGGTTGAGATTCAGGGCGACGCGATCGGCGCTGAGCAGATCGGCGAGCGGAATGGATTGAGCCACGGCGAACGCTCCGATTCGCGGTCAGCGTATGGAGTCAGCCGGCCTCGGCCGGACGGTCGGCGCGGTGGTCGGTGACCTTGTCCTTGTGGCGTCGGACCTGGCGGTCGAGCTTGTCGGACAGCTGGTCGATAGCGGCGTACATATCCTCGGAATCGGCCACGGCATGCACGTCGCGACCCTTGCCGCCGACCCGGATGGTGGCTTCGGCGGTGTGCTGGAGTTTTTCCAGTCGCAGCACCACATGGGCGCTGGTGAGGTTGTCGAAATAGCGCTGCAAGCGGTCGAGCTTTTCGGTGACGTAGGCGCGCAGGGCCTGGGTCACTTCGACATTCTGGCCGCTGATTTCGATTTGCATGAGGTTTCTCCCGGTCAACAATCATTCGACACCGAATGATCAGAACACAATGGTACCTGATTACGTTTGGATCTCCGCCGGCGCCGATCGTCGATGACGATTGGGCAGGATGCGTTGCGGGCCCCGAACACCACCGTGCCCGCCGTAGGGTGCGTTGAGCGCAGCGAACACGCACCACACCGAACCCGAATGCGCCCTGGGGCTTGGGTCAACCCCGCCCGGTGCGTTTCGCCTGCGGCTCAACGGCGCCCTACGCCGCGCCCCGTTGCTCCGGGGCATCGCGGGAACAAGTACG
The DNA here is from genome assembly GCA_032251355.1 of Wenzhouxiangellaceae bacterium. Lineage (GTDB taxonomy): Bacteria > Pseudomonadota > Gammaproteobacteria > Xanthomonadales > Wenzhouxiangellaceae. The sequence goes on along the minus strand of JAVVDV010000070.1, from coordinate 1,831 downwards.
TAATCCGACAATGGTATACCAGACGCGCGCAGGATTCAGCCGGATGCCCGCTCGTTGCGGGCCAGACGCCGGCGGCGCGACGAGTTCGGAATGCCCAGCTGCTCGCGGTACTTGGCCACCGTGCGGCGCGCCAGCAACACGCCCTGGCCGGCCAGCGCGTCAGTCAGCGCCTGATCCGAAAGCGGTTGACCGGGCGGCTCATCGTGGATCAGCCGCTCGATGCGCGCGCGCACCGCGGTGGCCGCGACCTCACCGCCGTCGCCGGTGGGAATGGCCACTGAAAAGAAGTGCTTGAACTCGAAGGTGCCGCGCGGGGTGTGCAGGTATTTGCCGCCGGTGGCGCGCGAGACGGTCGACTCGTGCACGCCAATGGCCTCGGCCAGCTCCTTTTGCAGCAGCGGCTTGAGTGCAATCTCGCCGTGCTCGAAGAACGCCGCCTGATGGCGCACCAGGCCCAGCACCACCGAGCTCAGCGTCTGGTTGCGCAATTCCAGCGAGCTGATCAGCCATTGCGCCTGCTTGAGCTGCTCGCGCAGGTAGTCGCGGTCCTCGCCGCGGGTGGTCCGAATCAGCTCGCGATAGGCACGATTGATGGTCAGGCTCGGCTGCTGCGCGCGGTTGAGCGTGACGCGCCAGCCATTCTCGTCATCGGGATGCACGAAGGCGTCGGGCACGATGTAATCGCGCTCGTCGCTGACAAAGCGCAGGCCAGGGCGCGGATTCAAGTGCCGAATCACCGCCAGCGCGGTTTCGACTTCGGCCCGCGTGTAGCCGGTGCGGCCGGCGAGGCGATCCAGGTCCGGGCTGGCCAGCGCATCGAGGTGGTGAGCCAGCAACTCGCGCGCCAGACCCCGGCCCGGCGTGCCTGACGGCAGCGCGTCGAGCTGCAGGCGCAGGCACTCGGCCAGCGAGCGCGCGGCAATCCCGACCGGCTCGAAATGCTGGAGGCGCTGCAGCACGGCCTCGATCTCGTCCAGGCCGACCAAATACTCCGGCGCCAGCGAGATCCGGATATCGCCAAGATCGGCGCTCAGGAAGCCGTCTTCGTCAAGCGTGTAGACAATCGCGCGCGCAATCGCCTCGTCGGTGTCACTGAAGCCGGCCAGGTTGACCTGCCACAGCAGGTGCTCGGTCAGTGTCTGCTGGTGCGGATCGGCGATGAAGCGATCGTAGTCGGGCGCCTCTGAAACTTCGGAGAAGCCGTCGGGCAGATCGTCCCAGCTGTAGTCTTCGCCGTCGAAATCGATATCGTCGGCCGAGCGGTCGGCTTCGCGGGTCTCGGTGTCGCTTTCACCGCGATCAGACTCCCCGTCGGCAGCGGTCTCGACCGGCGCATCGAGCTCCAGCAAGGGATTGGCCTCGACCGCCTGCTCCAGATGCTCACGCAGCTCCAGCCGATTGAGCTGCAGCAACGCAATCGCCTGACGCAACTGCGGCGCCAGCTTGAGCTGCTGACCGAGCTTGAGCTTGATTCCGGGCGACAACACCATGGGTGGATTGTAGGTGCACGAGCAGCGGCCGGGCACACGAACCGGTGTAGGAGCCGGCCTGCCGGCGATCGGCTGACCGGGGCACGGCCTTGGAAGAAATCGCCTGCAGGCAGGCTCCTACAGCGCGCTGCGAACACGCATCAATCTGCTACAGCTGTAGGAGCCGGCCTGCCGGCGATCGGCTGACCGGGACACGGACTTGGAAAAATCGCCTGCTGGCAGGCTCCTACGGCGCGCTGCGAACACGCACCAATCTGCTACAGCTGTAGGAGCCGGCCTGCCGGCGATCGGCTGACCGGGGCACGGCCTTGGAAGAAATCGCCTGCAGGCAGGCTCCTACA
>JAVVDV010000069.1:0-8420 GCA_032251355.1 Wenzhouxiangellaceae bacterium | reverse complement strand
GTGATCGGCAAAATGCCGAAAACAACAAGATAACGGGATACAACTGCAACACAAACACTACCGGACAAGCCTACGGCACAAACTATGGAGACGGCACCAGCTATTCATATGGAACCGCAAATAGCAATACGCAATGCCTACCACAGCGTCAGGGCAATTACTATGGCTCGGCCGGGGTAGCGATATCGCAGGGTTTCGCGCAACACGCGCAACAAAGCTCAGCCAAAGAACAAGCTTATAACGCCGTGATGTATTCCTGTCTTGCACAGGCCGGTTGGGGATTTCGAAAGGTCTGTATTGAGAATTGCAAAAGATAAGAATCCGAACGGGAATTAATCGGCACTGCGGTACTTCACCCGCCGGGTGACCCGGCACAGCAGTTCGTAGGGGATGGTGTCGACGGCGCGGGCGATGCGTTCGACCGGAAGGCCGCGGCCCCAGAGCACGACCGGGTCGCCGACGGTTGCATCGGGCTGACCGGCCAGATCAATCGTGATCATGTCCATCGACACGCGTCCGGCCAGCGGCTGTTCGATGCCGTTGACCAGCACCGGCGCGCCATCGGGCATGTTGCGCGGGTAGCCGTCGCCGTAGCCGATTGCGGCCACACCGATGGTCATGTCGCGCGAAGCGGTGAAGCGCGCGCCGTAACCGATGCTTTCGCCGGCCGGGACGTGGTTGACCGCGATCAGCCGGCTTTCCAGCGTCATCGCCGCTTGCAGGCCCAGCGCCGGCCCGTCGCGCTCGGCCAGCGGTGAGACGCCGTAGAGCAGCAGGCCCGTGCGCACCCAGTTACGACGGCTTTCCGGCACGTTGATCAGGGCAGCGGAATTGGCCAGGCAGTGCGCGCCGGCAAGACCTTCCACGGCCGTATCGAAGCGTCCGATCTGGTGACGGGTGGGCGCACCGTCCGGGCGGTCGGCGTTGGCGAAGTGGGTCATCAGCACGATCTGTTCGACGCCGGGCAGCGCGCTCAATCTTGCGTGCAGTTCGGCGGCGCGCGCCAGCGGAAAGCCGAGCCGGTGCATGCCGGAGTCGAGTTTCAGCCACAGCCTGCGACCCGGCGGTATGCCGACCTGCTCGATCCAGTCGAGCTGGGTCGGGTGATGGACAACCTGTTCCAGCCCCAGCGCGTCGGCCTCGGCCAGTTCGCTCGGGGCGACCACGCCTTCGAGCAGCAGGATCGGCACATCGCCATCGAGCGCACGGATATCACGCGCCTCGTCCATCGTCGCCACCGCCAGCAGGTCGGCCTGTTTGAGCGACGGCAGGCAGCGCCTGAGGTGATGGCCGTAGGCCTCGGCCTTGACCACCGCCATGATGCGCGCCGACCCGGCCCATTCGCGCACCCGCGCGAGGTTGTGCGCGATCGCGGCAACGTCAATGGTTGCGAAGGTGTTACGGGCCAAGAATGCGGGTTTCCATGCTGGCGGTGGTGCGGTGCGTTTCGCTGCGCTCAACGCACCCTACGGCGGGCTAACGGAGCGGCGTCGGGAACGCGATTCGAGGCGATTCGCGGTCTGGAGACCGCTCCTACACATTCCGATGCGATTTGCGGTCTGGAGAACGCTCCTACACATTCCAATGCGATTCGCGGTCTGGAGACCGCTCCTACACATTCCAATGCGATTCGCGGTCTGGAGACCGCTCCTACACATTCCGACGCGATTCGCGGTCTGGAGACCGCTCCTACACTTGTAGGAGCGGCGTCCACGCCGCGATTTGCTGCGGGCGCGTGGCTCAATCCGTCGTCAAGCCGCGACGCTCTAGCAGCGGCTGGATGTCGGGGTCGCGGCCGGTGAAGTCGCGGAACAGCTGCATCGCTTCCTTGCTGCCGCCCTTCGACAGCAGGCTGTTGCGGAAGTGGTCGCCGTTTGCGCGCGTCAGACCGCCGTTTTCCTTGATCCACTTGACGCTGTCGGCGTCCAGCACTTCACTCCAGATGTAGGAGTAATAGCCGGCCGAGTAACCACCCATGATGTGCGAGAAGTAGTTCGTGCGGTAACGCGGCGGCACCACCGGGTAGTCGAAGCCGGCGTTGATCAGGCACTGTTCCTCGAACACCAGCACCTCGTCGGGCGTCGGAATCTCGTCGTTCTTGAGCGTGTGGTAGCACATGTCGAGCACGGATGCGGCCAGGTACTCGGTGGTGCGGTAGCCCTCGTTGAACTGCTCGGCCTCGATCACACGGTCGAGCAGTTCCTGCGGAATGCGCTCGCCGGTCTCGTAGTGACGCGCGTAGTTCTCGAGGATGGTCGGCCAGGTCGACCACATCTCGTTGACCTGCGACGGGAACTCGACGAAGTCACGCGGCACCGAGGTGCCCGAGAAGCTCGGGTAGGTCACGTCCGAGAACATGCCGTGCAGTGCATGGCCGAACTCGTGGAACATGGTCGTGACCTCGTCCATGGTCATCAGCGTCGGCTCGCCTGCCGGCGGCTTCGGAATGTTCTGATGGTTGGCCACAACCGGCTGGGTGCCGAGCAGGTCAGACTGCGAGACGTAGGCGTTCATCCACGCCCCACCGCGCTTGGACGGCCGCGCGTAGAAATCGCCGATGAACAGCGCCAGCATCTCGCCATCGGCGTCGGTGACTTCCCAGACTCTTGCATCGGGATGGTAGACCGGCAGGTCCGGGCGTTCCTTGAAGGTGATGCCGTAGAACTGTTCGGCGGCATGGAACACGCCGTTGACCAGCACGCTGTCGAGCTCGAAGTACGGCTTGGTCTCGTTTTCGTCGAACGCGTATTTCTGCTGACGCACGATTTCGGTGTAGTACGGCCAGTCCCAGGCCTTGAGTTCGAACGGCTGTTCTTCCAGCTCGTTGATCGCCTGCTGCAGCACTTCACCTTCGGCGCGCGCGTTGGCGACCGCGACCGGACCGAGCCGGCCGAGCATGCCGTCAACCGCTTCAACAGTCCTGGCGGTGCGCTCTTCGAGCACGAAGTCGGCCCAGGTCTCGTAGCCGAGCAGGTTGGCCTTTTCAACCCGCAGGTTGAGGATGCGCGAGACGATTTCGCGGTTGTCGAACTCGTTGCCGCGGCTGCCGCGCATCAGCGAGCGCCACATCAGCTGCTCGCGCACGTTGCGGTCTTCGAGCTGGGCCAGCTGCGGCTGGCTGGAGAAGTTCATCAGCGTCAGCACGTACTTGCCTTCCAGCCCGCGATCGGCGGCCTCGGCGGCGGCGGCTTGGATCTGCGCATCGCTTAAGCCCGCGAGCTTGGCGACCGAGTCGACCACCAGCGCGATGTCGTTGACTTCCTTGAGCACGTTCTGCGAGAACTGCGTGCCGAGCGTGGCCAGTTCGGTGTTGATGGACTTCAGGCGGGCCTTTTGACCATCATCGAGCGTGGCACCGGCGCGCACGAAGTCGCGGTGGGTTTCTTCGAGCAGGCGGAACTGCTCGGGATTCAACTCCAGCGACTCGCGCTGCTGGTAGAGCGCATCGACGCGCGCGAACAGCGCCGGATTGAGCAGGATCTCATCGCTGTGCGCTGACAGCCGCGGCGACATCTCGCGCTGGATTTCCTGGCGCTTGTCGTTGGTGTCGGCGCTGACCAGGGCAAAGAACACGCGCGTGGAGCGATCGAGCAGGCGGCCGCTGGTTTCCATCGCGACGATGGTGTTTTCAAAGCTCGGCGGCTGCTCACTGGTGGCAATCGCGCGGATCTCGGCGAGCTGCTCTTCCATGCCGCGCTCCATCGCCGGGATGAAATGCGCGTCTTCGATGCGATCGAACTGGGGGATGGAAAGCGGCAGCGGCGAAGGCTCGAAAAACGGGTTCGGGCCGGGCTCGGTCGCGGCCTCGGCAACTTCTGCCTCGGGTTCGGGCGCGGGTTCGGGGGTTTCGGCGGGTTCGCCGCCGCAGGCGGCCAGCGCCAGCAGAGAGGCGCTCATCAGGGTCAGTCGGGTCAGATTCACGTTCAGGCTTCCATGGGTGGTATGAAGGTCAATCGATCATGATAGCGAGCTGCGCGCTACCAGGTCAGATCATCGGGTACCGGCGGATATTCGCCGGAATCTTCGGGTTCGTCCGGCTCCTTGCCGGCCAGGTCGGGCACCAGGTCCGGCGCGATCGCGCGCCACTGCTCGACAATCGCCGGCTCGACGATCCAGTAGCGACCGCGCAGGTTGACCACGCCGAGTTCGCCACTGTTGATCGCTGCACGCTGCTCGGGCGTGCACAGCACGCGCCGGATGCGGCCGAGGTGTTCGAAATAGCGCGGCAGTTCGGCATCATCCACGTTGAGTGGCTGGCCCTCGATCAGCGCATCGAGCTTGCGGTTGCGCTGGCGACGTGCTTCCTGGTCGGCCAGCCGGGCCTGCTTCTTGCGCTCGCGCTCGGCCTGTTCGGCACGCTCGCGCGCGACCCAGGCACGCTCGAGGTCGCTGGACTCGCGTTTCGGCCCGGGCTTGTGCTTGTGATTGGACTTTTTATTGGGCGCGTCATTGGGCGCGCGCGGTGAGCGCTTGTCGTGCGGACCGGAAGGCTTGCCGGTGCCGCGCGCCTGGTGCTGTTCGCGCGCCTCGCGCACCGGCTTGTCCTTGGCCAGTCCGGTCTGGAGCAGCGCGTCCTGCAGGGATCCCATCGTAGCCAGAAAGCTCGTGTTGATGCAGCGCGCGACCGCCGGGGGCGGCCACCGTTGCGATTATCTTGCCGATACGATTGTCTTGCCGATACAGTCGTGTTCGCGCGCAAGCTGCGCAGACTGACGCTATTCGGCGTCGTCGCCGACCACGTCGATCAGCTCGACCTCGAAGATCAGGGTCGAGTTCGGGCCGATCGGGCCCGGCCGTCCCTGCTCGCCGTAGGCCAGCTCGGAGGGGATGAAGAATTCGTACTTCGCACCCTCGCGCATCAGCTGCAGACCTTCGGTCCAGCCGGGAATGACCTGGCCGAGGCCGAAGGTGGCCGGCTCGCCGCGCGCGTATGAGCTGTCGAACTCGACGCCGTTGATCAGCTTGCCGCGGTAGTGCACGGTCACGCGGTCGTCGGCGCTCGGCCGGGCGCCGCTGCCGGCCTCGAGCACGCGGTACTGCAGGCCCGATTCGGTGACTTCGACACCCGGCTTGTCGGCGTTGGCCGCCAGAAAGGCCTGGCCTTCCTCGGCGTTGATGCGCGCGTCTTCGGAGCGCTGGGCCTGCAACTGCTGCTGGCGCTTTTCGATGAATTTCTGGCGCTCCGAAAGCGCTTCCTCGCGGGTCAACAGGGTTTCCTCACCGAGGTAGCTGGCCTTGAGACCTTCAAGCAGAATATCAATATCCAGCGGCATGTCCTGACCGGACAGCGACTGACCGATGTCCATGCCAATGGTGTAGCTCAGACGCGCTTCCTCGCTGTCCAGGGTGGTGGTTTGGGCCTGTGCGGCGGTGACCGCGACGGCCAACAGCGCGGCGAGAAGCGAGCGCGTGAAAACGGTATGCATGGTGCGACGACTCCAATTGTGATTCGATTTGAATGGATTCGGATTGCGCTGGTCGTTGACGGTCATTGCTGACGATCGATGACCTGACGATGACCTGACCTGCAAAAGGCCGCAACGGAACGAGCGGGATGATAGCAGCCACCCCGGCCCTGTGCAGCAACCCTGCGGCGTTGTGACCGGCAAAAAAATTAATCGTTCCCTTGACACTGTCTAGGTGTTGTAGTAATGTAATACACCAACACTGGTCAACGACCGCTGCATCAAGGAGAGATCACATGCTGCCGATTACCCGCCATCACTCGGTTCATGTTCCGCACACGCTGGCGCTGATCGCGCTGATCATCGCGCTGGCGCTGGCCGGTCTGTTCGAACGCGCCGATTCCGGCGCCCTGCCGCTGGGCACCAACCTCGACGGCTCGCCGAACTCGGCCTTGCAGACCGCAACCGCCGAGCCGGCCGGCGATCCGTCGCTGGCCGAAGCAGCGCGCACGAGCTGCCGCGGCGATGACTGCGCGTCCGAGCGGGCCGTGCACTGGTTCCCGATCGTGCTGCCGGCGCTGTCGCGCTTCTGATGGCCGCACGCTGGGACGACAACCAGCCGATTTACTGGCAGCTGCGCCGGCAGACCGTCGCGGCGATGCTGGACGGCTCGCTGGCCGAGGGCGATGCCCTGCCCTCGGTGCGCCAGGTCGCGGTCGACTTCCAGGTCAATCCGCTGACCGTGTCGAAAGCCTACCAGTCGCTGGTCGACGACGGCATCGTCGAGAAGCGCCGCGGCATCGGCATGTTCGTGGTCGCGGGTGCGCGCGAGAAATTGCTGGACTCGGAGCGGCAGAAGTTCCTGGCCGAGGAATGGCCACGCATCCGCGAGCGCATCGAATCGCTGGGCCTGGACCCGGCCCGTTTGCTGCACGGCAATCACGGCCCGGATGAAGACAAAGATAAAGATGAAGACAAACGGGAGTCATCTTCATGAACCACACCATCACCGCACGCGGCCTGAGCCGGCGCTACGGCAAGACCGTGGCGCTGGACGCGGTCGATTTCGATATTCCGGCCGGCCGCATCGTCGGCCTGATCGGCCCGAACGGCGCCGGCAAGACCACCGCGCTCAAGGCCCTGCTCGGGCTGACCAAGTTCGACGGCCGGCTCGAGGTGCTGGGCATGAACCCGTCGAAGCAGCGCGACGAGCTGATGCAGGAGGTCTGCTTCATTGCCGATGTCGCGGTGCTGCCGCGCTGGGCGCGGGTGCGGCAGATCATCGACCTGACCGAGGCGCTGCATCCGGGCTTCTCGCGCGCGATCTGCATGCGCTACCTCGAGCGGACCAAGGTGCGGCCGGAATCGCGCATCAAGGCCTTGTCCAAGGGCATGGTGGTGCAGCTGCACCTGGCGCTGGTGATGGCGATCGACGCGAAACTGCTGGTGCTCGACGAGCCGACGCTGGGGCTGGACATCCTGTTTCGCAAGCAGTTCTACTCGCGCCTGCTCAACGAGTATTTCGATGAAGAGCGCACCATTATCATCACTACCCACCAGGTCGAGGAAGTCGAGCACATCCTCACCGACCTGATCTTCATCAAGGATGGCAAGTTCATCCTGCACAGCAGCATGGATGAGATCTACCAGCGCTTCACCGAGGTGATGGTCACCCCCGACCGGGTCGAGGCCGCGCGTGCACTCGCGCCCATCCACGAACGGGTGCTGTTCGGGCGCCACATTCTGCTATTCGACCGCGTCGACGGCGAGCGGCTGGCCGAGCTTGGCGAGTTGCACAAGCCGAGCGTGGCCGACCTGTTCGTCGCGCTGATGGGCGAACCGGATGCGCACCAAGGGCAAGCACACCGGGAGCAAGCGGCATGAACGCGCTGAAACTTCGTCAACTGCTGATCCTGGTGCGACGCGAGGTCTGGGAACACGCGTTCGCGTTCAAGTGGACGCCGGTCATCATCTTCGGCCTGCAGATCCTGACCATCGCGCTGGTCCTGATGATCGGCGCCAAGGTCGACAACGAGCTGGTGTTCACGCTCGACGGCATGCGCATGTATGCCGAGCTGCCCGACGCGCAGCAGCAACTGATGGCGTCGATCGCGATGTTTTCGCCGATCGGGCTGTTTCATTCGGTGATGCTGCTGGTGGTGGTGTTCTACCTGGCCGGCAGCCTGTACGACGATCGCAAGGACCGCTCCATCCTGTTCTGGAAATCGCTGCCGGTGTCGGATCGGCTGACCGTCGCCTCCAAGGTATTGACTGCCATCGTTGCCGTCCCGCTGCTCTACCTGGTCGGCATCATTGCCACCCAGCTCGTCCTGCTGCTGATTGCGACCGGCTACGGCCTGGCGGCCGGCATCAACGTGATCACCGACATCTGGCTGCAGGCCTCGCTGCCGCGGGTGTGGGCGGTGATGCTGTTCGGCAGCATCACCCAGTCGCTGTGGCTGCTGCCGATCTTCGGCTGGCTGATGCTGTGCTCATCGTTCGCACCCCGGCTGCCGATCCTGGTCGCCGTCGGGGTGCCGGCCCTGATCGGCCTGTTCCAGCATTTCTGGAGCTTTTTCAGCAATTTCCGGATGCCCGATGTCAATCTGATGCTGATCGTGCTCGAGCGCATCGGGCGCGGCATCGTGCCGCTGAGCATCGACGTGCAAATGCTCGAAGACGGCGATCTGGCCGGCATGGGGTCGGAGCACCTGATGAGCTTCGGTTCGGTCGCCGCGGTGCTGTTCTCGCTGGAGATGGCGGTCGGGTTGGTGATCGGCCTGGTGTTCCTCGCCGGTGCCGTGTGGTTCCGCCGGCGCGCGACCGATAACTGAAGCATCGCGCCGGGACGGCGCTCCGAAACATGCAAACTGACAATCGCGGCGTGGACGGCGATCCGAAACAATCGCGGCGTGGACGGCGATCCTACAGGTGCAGGAGGCCCGTCCACGGGCCGATTGGTTTGCGGCTGGTGGTGGGGGTCCGAATCGCGGCGTGGACGCCGCTCCTACACGT
>JAVVDV010000068.1:0-8672 GCA_032251355.1 Wenzhouxiangellaceae bacterium | reverse complement strand
CAGCCCGCCGGCTCCCGCGCTAAGCATCTTTCATTCTCCGGGGTGGCGCAACCGGCCCCATGACCGTTAATAATGTCGTGACGCGGTGGTTCGCTAAAGATCGCGCAGCCGTGCGCTCAGCCAGCCGAAGCGAATGCGTTCCTGTTCCAGCCGGATGCGTTCGTCGATTACATCGTCGCGCAGGGTTTCGAACAGTTGTCGCTCGCTGTGGGTGAGGCGGTCGAGTTGGCCGGTGAAGCGGCGGTCTTTGGGTTCGCGGGTCCACATCGGTCGGTGCGCATCGAGCGTGGCGCGGTCCATCAGCAACGATTCGGCCTGCGGCAGGTGGTGGCGCAGGCGGTTGAGGATGGCGAAGCCGTGGGTGTCGATATCGCCCCAGTAATAAATCCGGCGTTCGGCCAGCCAGTCGACCTGCGCGAGCCGGTCGAGCCCGTAGCCCAGGCCGAAGATGACGATCGCCGACGGGTGCGGCGGGAACGCCAGCCCGTTGATTTCGTTTTCGGTGATGAACACCGTCGCAGCGTCGAGATCGAGTGTCGCGAACTGATCGGCCGGCAGTGAGAGATCGTTGATGCCCTGGATGTCCAGTGCCGGGTCAAGCGTGCGAAAACGCACCAGCGCCGGACGTTGGCGCAGGCCGTAGCGACGGTCGAAGCCGCGCGCGCCTTTGGCCTCAGCCTCGATATGGCGGCTTTCCAGGACCTGGTCGAGCAATTCGCTGATCCGCTTGCGGCGGCGTTCGATGAACTTGGTATCGACGCCTTCGATGTCGAGCTCACGCAAATACATGCCGGGGCGCGGGTGTTGTCGGAACCAGGCCAGCACGGCGAGCAGGCGCGGCCATTCGTCGGCGTGGTCGAGCGCTGTGATCGGGCGCCGCGCCAGCCAGTCGGCCAGTTGCGGAAATTCAGCGACGATGTGCGCGTACAGCCGGTCGAAGGTCGCGGCCGCCGCGGTCTTGCCGATCAGTTTCAGCGCATCCTCGCGGGTCGGAATCGACACGCCCGCCGGCAGCCGGTTGGCACCATGCACGCGGTGATTGACGGTGTTCCATTCGATGTCGTAGCCGAAGCCGCGATGCGCGCGGTCGCCCCGGGTGAGCTGCGCGACCCAGTCGCGCACATCGTTGAAGCGTTCGTTGAGGTCGGCCGGGCGCGGTCGCTTGAGCCGCAGCGTGATCGGGAAGCATTCGGCGATCGTGGCGGGTGGCCCGAGCAGCAGCCCCTGATCCCAACGCTTGCGGACCTGGTCGGCAAGGTCGGCCGGCAACGACCAGGCCGTTTGCCGGTCGGCTGTGCTCATCCGGTCAACGACTGCACGCGTGCGCGCGCTTCGCGTTCGGCGCGCAGCTCTTCGATGGTCAGGTTGCGCAGCATCGACTCGCGCCCGTCGGGGTTGTGGACGAAGCCGACCGCGGCGACGTAGGGCTCGATGATGTGGATCTTCTGCAGCGGTGTGACGATCAGCAGTTGCAGGTTCAGGCGCCGGAACAGTTCCAGTCCGTAGCGCGCCGATTCGTCCGAACCACGCCCGAAGGCCTCGTCGATAACCACGAAGCGGAACGAGCGCGAACGCGTCTCGCCCCATTCCAGCCCGAACTGGTAGGCCAAGCTGGCGGCCAGCACGGTGTAGGCGAGTTTTTCCTTCTGGCCGCCGGACTTGCCGCCCGAGTCGGTGTAGTGCTCGTGTTCGCTGTCGTCCTCGCGCCAGCGCTCGGAGGCCGAGAACACGAACCAGTTGCGCACATCGGTGACCTTGCGCGTCCAGCGCCGGTCGATCTCGCTGTAGCCCTCGCGGCCGCGGAAGCGCTCGATGATCTGCTTGACCTGCAGGAATTTCTGCTCCGAGTACTGCTCGTCTTCGGTGCCGGTGGTACTGCCCTCGGTGCAGGCGCGCAGCTGGCTCTGGAACTCGCGGATCTCGGCGTCGGGCGCGCGCTCGGCAACCAGCTTGATGTAGCGGTTGTCCTGATAATCGATCTCGTGCAGCGAGCGGTTGATGGTGTCGATGCGCTCGCCGATCTGGTTGCGTTCACGGTTGAGCTGGGCCTGGAAGGTTGTGACCTCGCGGATGGTGTTCTGGTTGAGCAGTTGCTTGAAGCGTTGCTCGAAGCTCGGCAGTTCGTCGGCCTTCAGGCGCGCGAGCATCTGGCGGAACTCATCGGCCGACTCGACGCTGGCATCGACCTCGCGCGTTTCCTGCGGCCAGGCCGCGCAGTAGGCCGACATGCGCTGCACGATGCGCTGGCTGAGCGTGCGGATCTGCTTGTCCTCGTTGTCGATGCGCGCTTGCAGCCAGCCGCGGTAGTCACGTTCGCGCGCATCAATCGTGTTGAGATTGACCAGCGCATCGCCCAGTGCTTCGGCTCGCCACTGTTCAAGCTGGGCATCGGTCGCGGGTGCCACTTCGGCCTCGCGCTGCGCGCGTTCGCAGTCGTCGAGCTGCTGGCGCGCCTGTTCTTGGCGGGTGCGCGCGCTGGCCGCATCATCGCGCGCCTGGATCAGTTCGGTCTCGATTTCGCCGATGCGCGTGTTGACCGCCGCGAGTTGCTGCTGCAGCGTGGCCAGCACGTCGGATTGTTCATTCAGGCGGCGGTATTCGTCCTGCAGCTGGGCAATCGCGCGCGCCGGCGTCTGCCAGTCGATCTGTTCGAAGCGCTCGAGCATGTCCAGCCGGCTAATGTTCTCGAGTTGCCGTGCGCCGGCCGAGAGTGCCTGCTGGAGTTCGGCGATGCGGGCTGCGTGCGCCGCGATGCGTTTTTCCAGCGCCTCGCGCTGTGCCTCCAGCGCCTGGATCTTGTCGCGGTTGCTCCAGCCGAGCACGTAGCGGGTGCGGTCGTCGATGGCATGACGGTCGTCTTTCTCGTGTCGGCCGCGCCCGCTCTTGATCTGCCCGGCGCGGGTGATCGCGTACTTCTCGCGCCGGAAGCGCTCGAGGTCGTCGCAGCACAGGTAGTCGAAACGCCGGCCGAGTTCGGCTTCCAGCCAGCCGTAGACGCCGCAGTCGGGCTTGATCGCCAGCTTGCGCACCAGCGAGTCGGCCTCGAGGTCGTGGCGCGGTGCCGCGACCTGGCCGCGCACGCGGTAGTAGATCAGCCGCCCGCGCAGGTTGGTGGTATCGACCCAGCGCGCCACCGCCGTATAGTGCGCGTCAGGCACCAGCAGCGACAGCGCGAACGCGTGCAGCAGCCGCTCGATCGCGCCTTCCCAGTCGCGTGCCTCGTCGCGCACCCGGATCAACTCGCCGGCAAACGGCAGTTCGTCTTCGGGCAGCTTGAGTGTTTGCAGCAATTGGTCACGAATCGCCAGCATCTGCGCCGGCAGGTTGTTGCGCCGCTGCTTCAGCGAGCTGATCTCGGCATCGACGGTCTGGTGGCGCGCGCGCAGTTCGCGCAGCTCGACCTCGAGGTCGGTCAGCCGGTTCTGGGTCTCGGCCTGGTGGTGCTCGGCGGTTTCGCGCAGTTGCCCCAGCGCGGCGCGGTTGTCGGCGAAGCGCTCGGCGTCCTCGGCTACCGGCAGCTCGATGGCCTTGGCCAGTCTGCGGTAGCGTTCGGCCTCGTGCTGGCAGGCCTGCTTGCGCGTCTCCAACTGCTCGATCTCGACCTTGATGCGCTCGAGCCGGTCGCCGCCGTTTGCGGCGATGGCCTGGCGCAGGTCGTCACGTGCGACCTGTTGCGCGCGCCGGTCGCGATCGAGTCGCTCGATGCGCGCGGCCAGCTTGTCCAGTTCGGCAGTCAGCGATTCGAGGCGTTTGCTCAACAAGCCGGCCTTGAGGCCGGCGAACCACGGTGCCAGTGCATGGCGGCAGTCGCGCCAGCGCTCGACCTGTTGCGAGCGCTGGGCGTGCTGGTCGGCATCGCTGACGATGGGCTCGAGCTGCTCGATCTGGGCCTTGGCCTTGAGCACCGCGGCGTGCGCGCGGCTCAGATCGTCGAAGTGCCGGATCAGTGCCTGGATGCGGTCTTCGACCGGGAACGCCTCGAGCATGTGGTCGCGCACGAAATCGGTCAGGTTGCCGACCGATTTCATCGATACGGTCTGGTTGAACAGCTCCAGCGCCTGATCGCTGGCAATGCCGAGTCGTCGGCGCAGGGCCGCGCCGTAAGGCGGGAAGCTGTCGAACAGTTCGACGTGTGCGGTCTCGCGCAAACGCTTGCGCAGGTTCTTCAGGTCCGAGCCGAAATCGGCGAAGTGCTCGGCAATCGCAAGCTCGATATCGGCGCAGATGTAGAAGCGGTCTGGCTGGCCCTGGTGATCGCGAATCGAGAACACCTGCGCCAGGGTCACATGGCGATCGTAGCCGGCGTTGTAGAAATGGCCGAGGATGACCGAGTAGCTGTTGATGTCGCGCAAGGCCACCGGCCGCGCCGACAGGCCCGACTCGCCGCGCTCGGACTTGTAGTAGCCGAGGACGTAGGATCGCAGCGAGCGTTCGCGCGCTTCGGCACCGGCGGCCTTGTTGTAGGTGATCTTCTGGGCCGGTACCAGCAGCGTGGTGATGGCATCGACCAGCGTCGACTTGCCCGAGCCGATGTCGCCGGTCAGCAGGCCGTTGTCGCCGCCCGGTGCCAGCGTCCAGACCTGGCGGTTGAAGGTGCCCCAGTTGTAGACCTCGACCCGGTGCAGGCGAAACCCGGCCCGGGCGCGGTCGACGGCGAACTCGAGATCCAGCGTTTCCATCAGTACGGTCGCCCGGTGAAATCAATGCTGTGGCGGTTCACGATGCTTCGTCCTCGGCCAGGGCGCGGTATTCGGACAGGCGCAGGTCGAACTCGCCCAGCCAGTGGGCGTCGACGCAGGACTTGAGAATGCGGCGGACTTCGAACTGGTTGGGCTGGCCCTTGAGGCGGCGCACGAAGCCCATTTCGATGATCTTGTTGAGATCCATGCCGACGCGGTCGATCAGCCGGGCCTGGTTGGCGGTTTCGGGCAGAAACAGGCGCAGCATTTCGACGATCTCGTCGCGCGCCAGCACCAGCCGCGTCTCGTCGCCGCCGGCGTCGTGCTCGGCCAGCTTCTTGCGCAGCAGCACCAGCAGCAGGCTGACCGGGTAGCTCAACTGGCGCCGCATGACCAGCCGTGGCAGCGCGGCCTTGCCTTCTTCGGGCTCGCGTTGGCGCAGGAAGGCATGACCCTCGGCCTCGTCGACGATCAGTTCCAGCCCGAGCACGGCGACAAAGTCGGCCACTGCGGCCTGGTGGTCGATCAGCTCGCGCCAGGCCTGTTCATGACTGTCGCGGTCGACCACGCCCTTGAGCAGGCTGATCACTGCCAGAGAAATCGGATGTTCGGCCGGCACTTCGCTCATGCAAACAGTCTACCTGCGCTTGCTGTTAGCGCGAAAAGATCACGCCCGGCACGCGGGCGCGGCGCTCGACGCCGTCGCTGCCGGTCCAAGTGATTTCCCGGGTCTGGCTCTCGTCGATCAGCGCGTGCTCATCCTCGGCGGCGATTGCCAGGTAGCTGACCAGCTCGGCCAGACCCAGCGCCAGCGGATGCTCGTCGATCAGCGTTTGCAGATCCACCTGCGTGCGCGTTTGCAGCGCGCGCCGGATGTGGCCGCGCAACTGGTCGCGGTCGACGTAGAGCTGGTTGAACAGCGCATCGCTGTCGAACGTGGCCTCGCCCTCGGTCAGCGTCTGCGTGTCGATGTGCGGTTTCAGCGGCGGCGCATACAGCGGCCGCTCCAGTGGCAGCTCGATCGTCGGCGCGGTCGCATCGAGGCCGATCGCCAGATCGCGCGGGGGCTGCTCGCGCACCTCGAGCGCCTGCTGTTCGATGTGCTGGATCAGGTCCATGATGCGCCGGTTTTCCAGCCAGGCCTGGTCGTCGAGAAAACGTCGCAACTGCTCGGACAGGCGCGCGATCGTGCGCTGGGTCTGCTCGCCGGCACCCAGCCAGTCGTCATGAATGCGGCGCAGCCGGCGATCGGGTCGCAGTGCCACGATCGGTTCCAGCGCCAGCACGCGCTCGAGCATCTGCGCGAACTCGTCCTGGCGCGCCGGCGACATCAGGAAATCCCAGAACGCGCGGAAGCTGCGGCCCTGGTCGGATTCGGCGATCGCATCCTGCTCGCCGAAGATGTCGGCCAGCACCTCGCCCTTGCTGCCCTCGAAGCGTGTGATGCGCTCGCGCACCTGGCGATCGAGCGTGCGGAAGTTGTCTTCGACCTGGCGAAAATCGGCCAGCAGCGCACGCGCGGTCTCGGCCATTTGCAGGAAGCGTTCGCGCAGCCGGGTGTCGTCGAGCAGCCCCAGGCGGCCGGCGCGGATATTGTCGATTTCGCGTTCGAGCTCGTCTTTCTTCGCCTCCAGCTCGGCGATCCGCGCCTCGGGGTCGGTTTCCGAGCCGGTCACGATCTGGCGCAGCAGCTCGAACACCGTCAACAGGCGCGATTCGGCGCCGACGAAGTGCGGCTGTTCCAGGCCTCGGAGCCAGCCGATTGCCTTCTCGGTCGGTGGAGTGAGATCGTAGTGCGGCTCGTCGCTGTCTTCGGTATAGAAACGTCGCAGCCAGCCGCGCGTATCGGCCGACCAGTCGACCAGGTAGGCGCGTGCCGCCTTGGGAAACGCGTCTTCACCCTCGATTTCGCGCAGGTGGTGCAGGTAGTCCTCGAGCTGCTCGGCCAGCTCACTTTCGGCCAGCACGCGCTGGTTGGGCTCGATGAAAGCCCGGTTCAGGAAGGCCGTGACCAGCGGCGCGTGATCGGCTGCCAGCAACCGCCAGCCGGCGTGCGATTCGCGCAGTGACTTGAGATCATGAAAGTCCATGCTGGCGACGTCCCGGGTTTGCCGTGCCGGTCAGCACATCAAGCCGACCCGGAATCCGGGGCGAGTCGCGCCAGCGCGTCCTGATCGAGCCGGTAGACCGTCCACTCGTCCATCGCCTCGGCACCGAGTGCCTGGTAGAACTCGATCGCAGGCCGGTTCCAGTCCAGCACCGACCACTCCATCCGTCCGCAGTCGCGCACGCGGGCGATGCCGACCAGGTGCAGCAGCAGCGCCTTGCCGATGCCGCGACCGCGCAGGGCCTCGCGCACGAACAGGTCTTCCAGGTACAGCCCCGGCTTGCCCAGCCAGGTCGAGAAATTATGGAACCACAGCGCGAACCCGGCCGGCGCGCCGTCCCACTCGGCGATCACCGCCTCGGCCGTCGGGCGCTGGCCAAACAGCGCGCTGCGGATGTGTTCGGGCGTGGCAACGGCCTGTTCGGGCGCTTTCTCATAGTCGGCCAACTCGCCGATCAGGTCGAGCAGCAGCGCCTCGTCGCCGGGCCGTGCCGGGCGGATGGTCAGCTTGTCGTGCATGATTGGATCCGGAGCGGGGCGTCCGCGTTTTTGCATTGTGGCGAGGGTAGATCAATTGGGCAAGTCGTGGGCGATGGATATATGGAGCGCCGTTGACGGGATCTTCCGGTGCCGGCAGCCTTTCCTACAGCATGCCCAGCACAGCGCGCAGACTCTGTTCCAGCTCAGCCATTTCTTCATGGCTTGCCACGGTTAGAGGACCCGTTCCGAACCGCTGCCGATCAATGGCGCGCAGCTTTTCAGCAACCGTGTAGCAGGTTTTGCGGAGCCGATCGCGCGCGGGGATCGCGATGCGCAAGGCATCCAGCGATGGACGATGCTGGGTCGTCAATGGCACCACCAGCACGGTGTCGCTCCCGGCTTCGGTCAACCACTCGGCCTGCAGAACAAGCACCGGACGAATCTTGCCGATTTCGGCACCACGGGTCGGGTTCAGGTTCGCCGTCCAGATCTCGCCACGGCGCATCAATCCCACCATTTTTCATCGGGGTCGATGCCTGTGGCACGCTCTTCAGCCTCGATTCGATCCAGGCTCGTGTCGGCGGCGTCGAAATCGCCTTGGATCTGATGCATCTCGGCGCTCGCTTCCGGATTGGAATACAGCGCCCTCGCTGCCGCGCGCATCTGTTCGATCACGCGCTCCTTTTGCCGGCGTGTAAGGTATTCGCCCACCGCTTCGCGCACAAGTTCAGACCGGTTGCGCTCGGTCAGTCGCGCTTCCTCGGCCAGCGACTGCTCAATCTCGGGCGGCAGACGTATGCTGATATTCGCCATTCGTAATGCATTCTGTCATGTGTTATGTATTTCTATCGTATTACGGATTCCTGTTTTACGCAATATGATTCCGCGGCGCAGTGGAAGCCGCCCGCAATCCGAATACAATGTCCCTTGTTGCGCCCGTAGCTCAGCTGGATAGAGCGCTGCCCTCGGTCAAGCAGAGGTCAGGGGTTCGAGCCGAGCGCTAAAAAGCGCGAGACCGCCGGGTTGCGCAGCAACCCGGGCCGTAAGGCCAAGCGAGCGGTACGCTCGCGCAGCAATCCCTTCGGGCGCGCCGCCGCGCCAGCGGCGCAGTGGAAGCCGCCCGCAATCCGAAGTACAATGCCCCTTGTTGCGCCCGTAGCTCAGCTGGATAGAGCGCTGCCCTCCGGAGGCAGAGGTCAGGGGTTCGAATCCCTTCGGGCGCGCCATACGACAAGACCGCCGTGAGGCGGTTTTTTCGTATGGCGAGGTCGAGGGACCACGATTCGAAACACCCGGGTTCGAGCCGAGCGCCGTCAGGCGCGAGACCGCTGAGCGTATTCACGCAATCTGATGGTGGTGTTTTCACGTTGTTTGATGGATGTCGCCGGGCTTGAGAGGTCCGCCCC
>JAVVDV010000067.1:0-8899 GCA_032251355.1 Wenzhouxiangellaceae bacterium | reverse complement strand
CTCCAGCCCGCCGGCTCCCGCGCTAAGCATCTTTCATTCTCCGGGGTGGCGCAACCGGCCCCATGACCGTTAATAATTCAACGCGCCGCGCTCAGTCGCTCCGGGCCAGCGCGAAAACAAGGACGGAATCAAGCGAACAAAGGATTCGACGCAACGATCTGAGTTGATCCGTGTTTATCTGTGGATTCTTCAAGAAAACCCGGAACAGCTCAGGCCTCCAGCATCGCCTTGAGCGCGGCCAGGTTGCCGCGCGCCTGGTCGGCGCTGGGTGGCTCGGCGTCGGCGCCGTTGAGGCCGTCGATCAGGTCTTCGGGCAATTCGTCGATGAAGCGCGAGCGTTCGCGCTTGGTGGTTTCACCGAACTGGCGACGTTCGGCGCACCATGACAAACGCAGCCGGCGCTCGGCCCGGGTCAGGCCGACGTAGAGCAGCCGGCGTTCTTCCTCGATGCGACCCTCGTCGATCGAGTGGCGGTGCGGCAGCAGGCCTTCTTCCAGTCCGACCAGCCAGACCTGCGGAAATTCCAGGCCCTTGGCCGCGTGCAGGGTCATCAACCGCACCTCGTCGGCCTGCTCGTTGCGATCATCGTCCGGGCCGGCGGCGAGGGTGACGCGCGCGATCAACTCGTCGCCCGAGACCGTATCGCGCGCCAGTCGCTGGACCCAGCCGACCAGATCATCCAGGCTTTTGCGCCGCCGCCGCGCCTGCTCGGGCTTGTCGGCCTGCTCGTCGAGCCAGTCGCGGTAGCCGATGTGGTCGAGCAGTTCGTCGAACAGGTTGCCGGTCTCGGCGCTGCCGGCGCGGGCGAGGCGGTCGCTGAAGTCGATCAGAAGATTGGTGAACGCACGCAGGCCGCGCGCAGCGGCATCGGGCAACTCGCGCTGGAACTCGGCCTGGGTGGCGGCCTCGAACAGCGACTGACCGGCCGCGCGCGCGTAGCCGATCAGGCGCGCCATCGAGGTCGAGCCGATGCCGCGCCGCGGCACGTTGGCCACGCGCAGAAAGGCCGGGTTGTCCTCGGGGTTGAACAGCAGCCGCAGCCAGGCCATTCCGTCGCGGATCTCGCGCGCGTCGAACCAGCTCGGCCCGCCGGAGACGCGGTAGGGAATGGCGTATTCGCGCAGCGCCTTTTCCAGTTCACGCGCCTGGAAATTGGAGCGATACAGCACTGCCGCCGCGCGCCACGGCATCGACTCGTTGCCGTGTGCCGACAGCAGTTCATGGGCGACGCTCTCGGCCTCGTCGACCTCGTCGCGATACTCGCGCGCGCGGATGCGATCGCCCGGTCCGTGCGCGCTCCACAGCCGTTTCTCGTGCGTGTGCGGGTTGACCGCGATCACGGCATTGGCGGCATTCAGAATATTGCCGACCGAGCGGTAGTTCTGCTCCAGCTTGATTACCTTCAGCCCGGGGAAATCGACGCCAAGCTGGTCGAGGTTTTCCGGGCGCGCGCCGCGCCAGCCGTAGATCGACTGGTCGTCGTCGCCGACCGCGGTGAAGCTGCCCGCAGCGCCGGACAGTTGCCGCAGCAGCCGGTACTGCGCAGCCGAGGTGTCCTGGTATTCATCGACCAGAAAGTAGCGCAGCCGCGCGCGCCAGCGGGTGCGCAATTCCGGTGCTTCGAGCATCTTCGCCGGCAGCACGATCAGGTCGTCGAAGTCGACCGCGTTGAGCTCGGCGAGGCGCTGCTGATAGGCCTGATAGACCCCGGCCAGCTGCGCCTCGCCCTCGCTTTCGGCGCGCGCCAGCGCTTGGTTCGGTTCGATCGCGGCATCCTTGAGGCGTCCGATTGCGGCCTGTGCCCGGTAGACCTGCTCGCTCTTGACGCTGCCCGGGAGCAGTTCGCGCACCAGGTCGGATGCGGCGTGCTGGTCGAGAATGCTGATGCCAGCGCGCCGACCGGCGGCTTCCGGATCGCTCTTGAGCAGGTTCCAGCCCAGCGAGTGGAAGGTGCTGATGGTCAGACCTTCGGCGGCCTTGCGCTTGATGCGCTTGGCTACACGCTGGCGCATCTCGCGCGCGGCCTTGTTGGTAAACGTGATGGCCGCGACCTGGCCGGCGCGGAAATGACCCTGTTCGATCAGCCAGGCGATCTTCTCGGTGATGACGCGGGTCTTGCCGGAGCCGGCCCCGGCCAGCACCAGCAACGGCGAGTCGATGTGCTTGACGGCAGCACGCTGTTCGCGGTTGAGTTCGGTCACCGGCCGCTCAGATGCTGCCGGACCAGTCGCACACCACCTTGCCGCACTCGCCGTGCGCCATCAGCTGGAAGCCGGTTTCGAAGTCGTCGATCGGGATGTGGTGGGTGAGCGCTTTTTCCAGCGGAAAGCCGGTCAGCACCATCTGCGTCATCTTGTACCAGGTCTCGTACATGCGCCGGCCGTAGATGCCGTGCACTTCCAGACCCTTGAAGATGACCTGGTCCCAGTCGACCCCGGTGCCGGCGGGCAACAGCCCGAGCAGCGCAACCTTGCCGCCGTTGTACATCGCGCGCAGCAGGTCGCCGAAGGCCTGCGGATTGCCCGACATTTCCATGCCGATATCGAAGCCGTCGATACGCAGTTCGTCGAGCACGTCGAGCAGGCGCTCGTTCCTGACATTGATCGTGCGGGTCGCACCCATGTCGGCGGCCAGCTTCAAACGGTAGTCGTTGACATCGCTGATCACGATATGCCGCGCGCCGACATGTTTTGCGATACCGGCGGCGATGATGCCGATGGGGCCTGCGCCGGTGATCAGCACGTCCTCGCCGACCAGGTCGAACTGCAGCGCGCAGTGGGCGGCGTTGCCGAACGGGTCGAAGAACGCGGCCAGTTCGCTCGGGATTTCGTCCGGGATCGGCCACAGGTTGGTGGCCGGCACGACCACGTATTCGGCAAACCCGCCGTCGCGATTGACGCCGATGCCGACCGTGTGCGGACACAGGTGCGGCTTGCCGGCGCGGCAGTTGCGGCACACGCCGCAGACGATATGCCCTTCGGCCGAGACGCGCTGGCCTTCGGTGTAGCCGTTTACACCCAGCCCGATGTCGACGATGTGGCCGACGAATTCGTGGCCGATCACCAGCGGCGGCCGGATGGTGCGCTGGGCCCAGGCGTCCCACTGGTAGATGTGCAGGTCAGTGCCGCAGATCGCGGTTTTCTCAAGCTTGACCAATACTTCGCCGGGGCCGGGCGAGGGAATCGGAACCTCGCGCATCACGATGCCGGGCGCGGCCTCGGGTTTGACCAGTGCGCGCATGCGAGCTGCCATGGTTCGATCTCGAACGGTAGGGGACGGGAATTATAATCGTCCGCCGGCCAAATGCCTTCGAGGATTCAGGACTCGCACTCCCGGCGCGTGCGGCCGACCCTGTCGGTGGCAAGTGTCAGTCGACTTGCGTTGGGTTAAATATTGCCACACAGGGGGTCGGGCCTGGCGAAGTGACAGGCGGCCTGATGGTCCTCGCCGACGGGCTGGAGTTCCGGTTCGCGCTCTGCACACTCGGGTTGCGCGATCGGGCAGCGGGTGCGGAAACGGCAGCCCGATGGTGGATTCGATGCGCTCGGCAGTTCACCTTGAAGTCGAATGCGCACGCGCGGCGCGTCCGGATCGCTGACCGGCACGGCAGACAGCAGACTCTGGGTGTAGGGATGATGAGGCTGGGCGAAGATCCGGCGCTTGTCGCCAATCTCGACGATCCGGCCCAGGTACATCACCGCCACGCGCTGGCTGATGTGCTCGACCACGGCCAGATCATGGGCAACGAACACGAAGGCCACGCCCAGCTCCCGTTGCAGATCGGTCAACAGGTTGATGACCTGCGCCTGCACCGACACATCCAGCGCCGAGACCGGCTCGTCGAGCACCACCAGATCGGGCCGGCTGGCCAGCGCCCGGGCGATGCCGATGCGCTGGCGCTGGCCGCCGGAGAACTCGTGCGGATAGCGTCCGATTGCTGATGCCGGCAGACCGACGCGGGCCAGCCAGTCGCCGGCCCGGGTCAGCGCATCGCGGCGCGTGGCCAGGCCGAAATTCACCAGCGGCTCGGCAATCGCCTGGCCGACCGTGCGACGCGGATTGAGCGAGGCGAACGGATCCTGGAACACCAGTTGAAGGCGACGGCGCAGCGGTCGCAGTGCGGCCTCGGACAGATTCTCGATGTCTTGATCGCCAAACCGGATGCGGCCGCCGGTGACCGATTCCAGCCGCACGATCAGGCGCCCCAGTGTCGACTTGCCGCAGCCGCTTTCGCCGACCACGCCCAGCGTCTGGCCGGCCGCCACGCTCAGGCTGACACCGTCGACCGCGCGCACCGGCGGGCGCGACCCGCCCAGCCAGGCCGGCAGGCCGTTGCCGGCTTGCGGAAAATGCTTGGATACATTGTGCAGCTCGAGCAGCGGCCGGGATTCAGTCATGCGGCTCTCCGAGTTCGCCGGCGCGCCAGCAGGCGGCCCGATGCTCGGGGCTGCCCTGGGGAGTGAGAATTTGCGGTTCGTCGTGGCAGCGCTGGAGCGCATGCTCGCAGCGCCCGGCGAACGGGCAGCCCGGCGGCGCCTCGCCCGGGGCCGGCACCTGGCCGGGGATTTCGGCCAACCGCGCCGGTCGATCGTCCGGGTCGGCGCGCTGCAGGCGCGGCATCGAGGCCAGCAGGCCGCGCGTGTAGGGGTGGCGTGGATGGCGCAGCACCTCGCGCACCGGACCGGCTTCCATGCTGCGTCCGGCGTAGACCACCAGCACGCGGTCGGCCATTTCGGCGACCACGCCGAGATCGTGGGTGATCAGCAGGATGGCCGTGCCGGTTTCTTCCCCGGCTGCGCGCATGACCTCCAGCACCTCGGCCTGCACGGTGACATCGAGCGCGGTGGTCGGCTCGTCGGCAATCAGGATATCGGGGTCGCAGGCCAGCGCTAGCGCGATCATCACCCGCTGGCGCATGCCGCCGGACAGCTCGTGCGGGTAGGCGTCCAGCCGGCGCGCGGCGTCGGCAATCTGCACGCGTTCGAGCATTTCCAGCGCGCGAGCCCGGGCCGATCGACGGTCGGCGCCGGTATGCAGCATTACCGATTCCATGATCTGGTGTCCGACCTTCATGACCGGGTTCAGACTGGTCATCGGCTCCTGGAAGATCATCGCGATCGACTGGCCGCGCAGCCGGCGCAGCTCCGGTTCGGTCAGCGTGAGCAGGTCGCGGCCGCGGTAGAGCGCGGTGCCGGAGCGGATGATGCCGGGTGGTTTCGGGATCAGGCCCATCAGCGCCAGCGCCGTGACACTCTTGCCCGAGCCGGACTCGCCGACGATCGCCAGCGTTTCGCCGGCATTCAAGGTCAGCGAAATGCCTTCGACCGCCGGCAGCCGGCCGCGCCGGCTGGCGAAATCGACCGCCAGATCGGTGACTTCGAGAATCGGCGTGTTCGGCGTGGCGGGTGCGGTAGTCATCGGACCTTCACGAAGCGTGGATCGAGCACATCGCGCAGGCCGTCGCCGACCAGGTTGACCGCCAGCACCGTCAGCGACAGCGCGATGCCGGGAAACAGCACGATGTGCGGGGCGAGATGGAACACCGAGCGACCGTCGGCCATGATGTTGCCCCAGCTCGGGATCGAAGGGGGTGTGCCAGCGCCGATAAAGCTCAGGATGGATTCGGTCAGCACCGCCGAGGCGAAGATGTAGCTGGCCTGTACCAGCAGCGGCGGCAGCGTGTTCGGCAGTACGTGGCGCGCCAGCAGCACGGGGAATGGCGTGCCGGCGATGACCGCGGCCTCGACGAACGGCTGCTTGCGCAGCGCCAGGGTCAGGCTTCGCACCAGCCGGGCCACGCGCGGCACCTCGGCGATGGCGATCGCGACAATCACATTGCCCAGGCCGGCGCCGGTCAGCGCGATCAGGGCCACGGCCAGCAGGATGGACGGAATCGCCATCAAGCCGTCCATGATGCGCATCAGCACGTTGTCGAGCGCGCGCACGAAGCCGCTGAGCAGACCGATCACCAGCCCGACGGAACCGGCCAGCACCACCACGCCGAGGCCGACGGCCAACGACACGCGTGCGCCATAGACGGTGCGGCTGAACACGTCGCGCCCGATCAGGTCGGCGCCGAACCAGAATTCCGCGCCCGGCCGCGCCAGCCGGTCCAGCGGCGCCAGTTGCAACGGGTCGACCGGCGTGATCCAGGGTGCGAACGCGGCCGCCAGCAGCAGCACCGCCAGCACCAGCGCACCGACCACCAGGCCCGGATGGTGGCCGAGCGCTTCGCGCCAGGCGGTCGGTGTGATCACCGCAGCCGTGGTGGCATTCACGAGCCGGGCCTCACGCGCGGGTCCAGCCAGGCGTAACTCAGGTCGACCAGCAGGTTGACCAGCACGTAGACGCCGGAGAACACCAGGATCAGCCCCTGGATCACCGGGTAGTCGCGGCGCAGGATGGCATCGACGGTCAGCCGGCCCAGACCGGGGATGTTGAACACCGTTTCGGTCACGACCACGCCGCTGATCAGCAGCGCGAAGCTGATGCCGATGATGGTCACGATCGGCACCGCGGCGTTTCGCAGCCCGTGGCGCAGCAGTACCGCCGACGTCGACAGCCCCTTGGCGCGTGCGGTGCGGATGTAGTCCTGGCCGAGCACGTCGATCATGGTCGCGCGCGTAATGCGGGCGATCAGCGCGGCGTTGACCAGCCCCAGCGATAGCGCCGGCAGGATCAGGTGGGTGAGAAATGGCCCGACGCCGCGCGCGATCGGCCGGTAGCCCTGCACCGGCAGCCACTCCAGCCCGACCGAGAACAGCATGATCAGCAGGTAGCCGAGCACGAACACCGGTACCGAGAAACCGAGCACGGCCAGCCCCATCACGATGCGGTCGATGCGCTTGCCGGCCTGCCAGGCGGCCAGCACGCCCAGCGGCACGGCCAGCGCCACGGCGATGACCAGCGCGGCCAGCGTCAAGGCCACGGTCGGCTCCAGTCGCTGCGCAATCAGCGTAGTCACCGGTCGGTTCGAGAACACCGAAGTACCCAGATCGCCGCTCAACACGTCGCCGATCCAACGCACCAGCCGCACCGGGTAGGGGTCGTCCAGCCCCAGCGATTCGCGGATATACGCGATCTCTTCGCTGGTCGCCTGCTCGCCGGCCAGCACCACGGCCGGATCGCCGGGTGCCAGGTAGAGCAGCGAAAACACCACGATCGCCACCACCGCCATCACCGGAATCGTCGCCAGCAGTCGTTGGAGGGTGTAGGCAAGCATGGGGGAGGGCGGATCGGCGGCGGTTTGACGGCGGTTCGGCGCATTCTACGTGCCGCCTGTCGATTGCGCCACCGGGGCTCGAACAGGCAGTGGATCGGTTGGCCGGGTTTTCGACGGGAATCGAATCGGACCTATGCCTGCCCGCTGAAAACCGTGCTGATCAGGTAGGCCGTATAGCCCACGTAACAGGCCAGCAGCGCCGCGCCCTCAATGCGGTTGATACGTCCCGGTCCGCGGAATCTGTAGCCGATCACGAACAGCGACAGGGTCAGCGCGGCCATCACCAGCATGTCTCGGTTGAAGACTTCCGGCCCCACCGCCAGCGGATGAATCGCACCGGCGATCCCGACCACCGCCAGGGTGTTGAACAGGTTGGAGCCGAGGATATTACCGAGAGCGATATCGTGTTCGCCCCTCCTGGCTGCAATGATTGATGAAGCCAGTTCCGGCAAAGAAGTGCCGACCGCGACCACGGTCAGGCCGATGATCAGATCGCTGACCCCGAACCCATGGGCGATCTCCACCGCGCCCCAGACCAGTACACGGGAGCTGACAATCAAAAGCACCAGCCCCACCACCAACCAGAACACCGCACGGCGAATGGGCATGGCGCGAGCGTCCAGCTCCTGCTCCATCTCGTTTCCCATCGCATCCTCTTTTTTCCGCAGCCCCTGCCAGATGGTCCAGGCCATCAGGCCGCCGAATAGAGTCAGCAGCACGATGGCATCAAGCCGGGTGATCTCGCCATCCCAGAGTTGCCATGCCGCCAGCGCCGTGACCACCGCGAGGATGGGCAGTTCCTTGCGCAGCACCTGCGAATGCACGGCGATGGGGCTGATCAGGGCGGTCACCCCCAGGATCAGGGCGATGTTGGTGATGTTCGAGCCGTAGGCGTTGCCCAGCGCGATGCCCGGATTGCCTTGCGAGGCTGCCAGCGCCGACACCACCATCTCCGGCGCGGAGGTGCCGAACCCGACAATCACCATGCCGATCAGAAGCGGCGGCATACCAAAATGGCGGGCGGTGGAAGCCGAACCCTCCACAAACCGGTCAGCGCTCCAGACAAGGAGCACCAAACCAAAAGTTACAGCGATAAAGGCCAGCGTCATTGACCGTACCCCTTATTTAGGGCCACATGCAATGTGGGAGATTGAGTATCTCATGCCGCCCGCCTGGCGCACTGGCTCGGTGGCATTCCGTTCAGTGAACTGTGGGTTGCGTCTGTCAAGTTGTGCAAGAAGGTTTTTTTGGGGCATTGATGGCCGAGGCAAATTCAAGCGCAATCCGCTGCCGTTGAACGGAATCGCGTAGCGGCGGGTGGTCGACGGGTTCGATGCTTGACGCGAAATCACTCGACCCGGCACCGGGCGTCCTTCAGCAGCAGCACCAGTTGCTGCTCGCGCAGCGGTGAGGCGACGAAGCCGAAGCGGTTGTAGAACCGCGCTGCTTCCTCGTCGATGGGGTGGGTCAGCATCGCCCGGATGCCAGCCTGTTCGGCAATCAGCAGGGTGCGGCGGATCACATCCTGGAGCAGACCGATACCGATCCCTCGGCCCTGATCCTGCAGATTGACGGCCAGACGGGCAAGGATCACGACGGGGATCGGATACTGCCCCATGCCCTTGCGAATGCGTTCCGGCGCATCGAGGGTATCGACCTGGCCGACGGTCAGGCTGA
>JAVVDV010000066.1:0-9489 GCA_032251355.1 Wenzhouxiangellaceae bacterium | reverse complement strand
GATCCGGATGAGGCGGCAGCCATGCTCACGCGCGAAACGCTGCTGATCGAGCTGGAAAAGGAGCTTCGCAAGCGAGGAAAGAAACAACGCGAGCTGGCCGCAGAGCTTGGCGTGTCGAGAACGCGAATCTCCGAAGTGTTCAATCGAAAGGTTGGCCGTTTCAGTTCCGACAAACTCGTGTCGCTGCTTCATCGGGCCGGCAAGCGGGTCGAGATTCGCGTCGTTTAGAGCTCGCGACATGCCTGTCGATCACCAGTCAGCGTTTGCCATTGCTGGGCCACCGCCCGATCTGAGGCAGGTCGCGCCGGCCCGGACCTCGGGCGCGCCCGAAGCCGCGCGTTAGAATTCGGACGAAATCGAGATCGAAATCGAGATCGGGAGTCGAGATGCGAGTACTGGTAATCGGTTCAGGCGGGCGCGAGCACGCGCTGGCGTGGCGACTGGCGCAGTCGCCGTCGGTATCAAGTGTGCTGGTCGCGCCCGGGAATGCCGGCACGGCGATCGAGCCGGGATGTGAAAATGTGGCCGTCGCAGCTGATGACCTCGACGGGCTGGTCGCACTGGCTCGGGCGCGCGATGTCGGTCTGACCGTGGTCGGCCCGGAAGCGCCGTTGGCCGCCGGCGTGGTCGATCGATTTCAAGCCGCCGGGCTTCGATGTTTCGGGCCGAATGCCGCGGCCGCGCAGCTCGAGGCCTCGAAGGCGTTTGCCAAGGATTTTCTCGACCGACACGCCATTCCGACCGCGCAGTGGCGGGTCGTGCAGACCGTCGACGAGGGTCTGGCCTTTGCGGCCACGCGCACGCTGCCGCTGGTGCTCAAGGCCGACGGCCTGGCCGCCGGCAAGGGGGTTGTGATTGCCGAAGACGAAGACACGGTGCGGCACACGCTCGAGGACATGCTCTCCGGCGATGCCTTCGGCGAGGCCGGACGACGCGTGGTGATCGAGGATTTTCTGGTTGGCGAGGAAGCCAGCTTCATCGCCCTGGTCGATGGTCAGACGGTGCTGCCGCTGGCTTCCAGCCAGGATCACAAGCAACGCGACGACGGTGATCGCGGCCCCAACACCGGCGGCATGGGCGCGATTTCGCCGGCACCGGTGCTGACCGAGGCGCTGGCGCAGCAGGTGATGGATACGGTCATGCGCCCGACCGCGGCCGGCATGCTGGCCGATGGAAATCGCTTCACCGGCTTTCTCTACGCCGGTCTGATGATCACCGCCGACGGCCCGAAGGTGCTGGAATTCAACGCACGCCTGGGCGACCCCGAAACCCAGCCGATCCTGATGCGACTGAACACCGATTTGGTCGAGATGCTGACCGCCGCGCTGGACGGCAAACTCGAAACGCTGAAGCTGGACTGGGACGATCGCGCCGCGGTCGGCGTGGTGATGGCCGCCGGCGGCTATCCGGGCGCGTATGACAAGGGTGACCCGATCGCCGGTCTGGACAGCGAGTTTCCGGCCGATGTCAAGGTATTCCATGCCGGCACTGAATTGCACGACGGCCAGGTCGTCACCGCCGGCGGCCGCGTGCTGTGCGTAACCGCACTGGGCAACAACCTCGCCGCCGCCCAGGCCACTGCCTACCACTGGCTGCCTGAAATCCGCTTCCGCAACGCCTACTGGCGCGGCGACATCGGCCACCGTGCGCTGGCGCGCGAGTGACGTTTGCGACGAAACGCTGAAAGATCGTTTTGAACCGCAGATGAACGCGGATGAACGCAGATTAAGCTCCGAATCAGCGAAGAATCCGGGAACTCTGGTTTTTTTCGGGTGAGCCGGCGCAGCGATTTGAGTGACTTACTTTTTTCCTGTCGCATATTCGCGTTTTGTGCGGTTCAAGATGCTCGCCAACCTTGTGCTGATCAGTGCCAATGACCGACGGCTTCAACTGCGGAAGCAGGTTTTGGCTGATCTGCGTTAATCTGCGTTCATCTGCGGTTCAAACAGGGCTTTCATGGACGTCTCCCACCTGCTCGATGAGCTTAACGATGCCCAGCGCCAGGCGGTGACGCTGGATGCCGGGCATTGCCTGGTGCTGGCCGGGGCGGGGTCGGGCAAGACGCGGGTGCTGGTCCATCGCATTGCGTGGCTGATCCAGGTCGAGCATGTCTCGCCGATGGCGGTGATGGCGGTGACCTTTACCAACAAGGCCGCCGGCGAGATGCGCGGGCGGGTCGAGGAGCTGCTGGCCATTCCCAGCGCGGGCCTGTGGATCGGCACCTTTCACGGCATCTGCCATCGCTTGTTGCGGCTGCATGCCGAGGAAGCCGGACTGGACGCCAACTTCCAGATCCTCGACAGTGACGACCAGTACCGGCTGATCCGCCGCACCATCCGCGAGATGGAGCTTGACGAGGGCGAGTTTCCACCGCGCCAGGTCCAGGGCTTCATCAATGCGCGCAAGGACGATGGGGTCCGGCCCGACCATATCGATCCGGGCGGGAACCCGCTGACCGCGCAGATGATCGAGATCTACCGCGGTTACCAGACCGCCTGCGAGCGCTCCGGCCTGGTCGATTTTGCCGAGCTGATGCTGCGGGTGGTCGAGTTGCTGCGTGACAGACCCGAGCGACTCGCGCACTACCGCCAGCGCTTTTCGCACGTGATGGTCGACGAGTTCCAGGACACCAACAAGCTGCAGTACGCGCTGTTGCGGCTGCTGGCCGGCGGTGAGGTCACGCGCACCTTCGTGGTCGGTGACGACGATCAGTCGATCTATGGCTGGCGCGGCGCGCGGGTCGAGAACGTGCAGCAGTACGTGCGCGACTACGACCCGCAGATCATCCGGCTGGAGCAGAACTATCGCTCGACGCAAACCATTCTGAAAGCCGCCAATCGCGTGATCGACCACAACACCGACCGACTCGGCAAGAACCTGTGGACCGACGGCGAGGAAGGCGAGCCGGTGCGGGTGTTCGCCGCCTACAACGAGGACGAGGAAGTCGAGTTTGTCGTCGCCGCGATCCAGGACTGGATCGAGTCCGGCCGGCGGCCGTCCGAGATCGGCGTGTTGTATCGCTCCAACGCCCAATCGCGTCTGTTCGAGTCGGCACTGCTGGGCGCAGACATCCCCTACCGGGTCTATGGCGGCTTGCGCTTTTTCGAGCGCGCCGAGGTGCGCGACGCACTGGCCTACCTGCGGCTGGTCCACAACCCGGCCGATGATGCGGCGTTCGAGCGCATCGTCAACGTGCCGGCGCGCGGCATCGGTGAGCGCACTGTGGCGGGTCTGCGCGAGGCCGCCTCGGGCGCCGACCGCAGCCTGTGGGACGAGACCGTCGCCCAGCTCGACGGAGGTGCGCTGGGTGGTCGCGCGCGCAATGCATTGGCCGGGTTTCGGTCGTTGATCGAGGGCCTGCGCGAGGCGGCCGAGGCGACCGATCTGGCCGGCATCATGCAGCGCATCATCGACCACAGCGAGCTGATCGAGCACTACCGTGCGCGCGAGACCGCCGACCGTGCCGAGGCGCGCAGCGAAAACCTCGACGAACTGGTGCGCGCCGCCGACGGCTTCGAGCAGGCGATCGAGGATGAGCAGGCCGGCCTGAGCCTGACCGCGTCGTTTCTGACCCAGGCCGCGCTGGAAGCCGGCGAGCACCAGGGCGAGAAGTGGCAGGATTGCGTGCAGCTGATGACGCTGCATTCGGCCAAGGGTCTGGAATTTCCGCTGGTGTTCATGGCCGGGATGGAAGAGGGTCTGTTTCCGCACCAGAAATCGATCGAGGAGCCCGGCCGGTTGGCTGAGGAGCGAAGGCTGGCCTACGTTGGCATGACGCGCGCGATGGAGCGGCTGTACCTGAGCTACGCCGAATCCAGACGACTGCACGGCCAGACCCTGTACGGCCGTCCGTCACGTTTCGTCGGAGAATTGCCGCCGGAGTTGATCGAGGACGTGCGACCGCGCCTGAATGTCGCCCAGGCGCGCGCACCGCGCGAGACCGCCGGCGGACTGCCACCACTGGGCAGCCGCGTTCGTCACGCGAAGTTCGGTGACGGCACGGTGCTGTCGGTCGAGGGTCAGGGCGCCAACGCGCGCATCCAGATCAATTTCGACGCTGCCGGTCAGAAATGGCTGGTGGCCGGCTACGCGGTGCTCCAGCGAGTTGCCTGAGCCGGATCAGCCGCCGAGATTGCTCGGGTAGAACTCGTAGAAGTGGTAGACGATCACCCGGCCATCGTCAGTCTGGTCCTCGGCGCGCTGGCCTTCGCGGATGCGATGGACACGGCCTTCCAGATGGACCTCGCCGCCCGGGCGCCGCAATGCGATGTCCGCGTTGCGCACTTCCGGCAACTCGCGGGTGCACAGCAGGATGTAATAGTCGTTCCCTTCGAATGGCTTGCGCGTGATTTTTATCGGTACGTCGCTGCCCACTTGCGGGTGCTGAAGCATTCCGCTCTGGAAATCTTCGTTGACGTTGCGCTTGTTGAACCGCACATCCATGCTCAGTCCGGTGGCCAGACTGGCCGCACGGCTGCGCTGTTCACTGGATACGCGCGGAGCCTCCGTTTCCGGACGGTCGTCACGGTCTCGCATGATTGTGGTCCTGCTTCCCCTTTGCCTGCAGTATAGTCGGTCGCGCCCTGCCGAGCCGGATTTCTTGTCTTGACCGCACTGGAAGCGATTGAACCGTCGACCTTGCCGGTGCCGCTGAGCGCCCTGCGTCGTTGCACCGGTACGAGCCGGGTGCTGGCCTTGCACGGCTGGCTCGACAACGCCTTGAGTTTCGCGCCACTGGCCGCCGAATTGACCGGTACCGACCTGGTGTGCCTGGAGTTTCCCGGTCATGGTGGTGCCGCGTCGCGACCACCGGCGGCGCGCTACCACTTCGACGATTACGTGTTCGACGTGCTGGCGGCGGCCGACGCACTGGGCTGGGACCGCTTCCACCTGCTCGGTCATTCGCTTGGCGGCGCGGTTGCCAGTGTGCTGTCGGCCGCCTGCCCGGAACGGGTCACCTCGCTGACGGTGATCGAGGGGCTGGGGCCGTTGACGGCCGAGGCCGACCAGACCGCAGCCGGCTGGCGGCGCGCGGTGCAGGCCAGTCAGCATCGGCCACGTCGGGTGCATGACTCCCGCGACCGCGCAATCGAAGCCCGGATGCGCGATTCTGACCTGTCGCCGGAGGCCGCCGAACAGCTGGCCGCGCGCGGACTGGAACCGGTCGACGGCGGCTGGCGCTGGCGCCACGACCTGCGCCTGACCTGGCCGTCCACCCAGCGTTATACCGAGGCCCAGGTGCTGGACCTGCTTGCCCACATCGAGGCGCCGACGCTGTGCGTCCTGTCCGAGCCGCCCTCGCGGGTGGTGCCGGTCGGCTTGATCGAGCAGCGCCTGGCCGCGGTGCCGCGGCTGGTGGTCGAGCGTCTGGCCGGAGGCCATCATCTGCATATGCAGCAACCCGGGCCGATTGCCCGAATGATCCGGAGACATCTCGATGCCTGTGAACGCGAAGACTGATTCATCGATCGATCCGCGCGACCGCCTGATCTTCGCGCTCGATGTGCCGGACGCGTCGCGCGCGCGCGCGCTGATCGCGACCCTGGGGGAGGAGGTCACGTTCTACAAGCTCGGGCTGGAATTGTTCCTGTCCGGCGATTTCTTCGCGTTGGCCGATGAACTCAAGGCGGCCGGCAAGAAGGTATTTGCCGACCTCAAGCTGTTCGATGTTCCGGCCACGGTCGGGCGTGCGGTGGCGCAACTGGCGCGCCGCCAGCTCGACTTCATCACCGTGCACGGTCAGGACGCGATGCTGGCTGCAGCGGCTCAAAACAAGGGGTCGTGCAAGGTGCTCGCTGTGACCGCGCTGACCAGCCTCGACCAGGGCGATCTCGACGACCTGGGCTTTGACTGCGATGTGGCCGCGCTGGTGCTGTCGCGCGCCCGGCGCGCGCTGGCGCTGGGCTGTGACGGCGTGATTTCGTCGGGGCTGGAGGTGCCGGCACTGCGCGCCGGCGTCGACCCGGCCCTGCTGGTGGTTTGTCCCGGCATCCGCCCGGTGGCCAATGACGATGATCAGAAACGCACGATGACAGTGGCGCAGGCGTTTGCGGCCGGTGCCGACTACATCGTCGTCGGCCGCCCGATTCGCGATGCCGACGATCCGGCAGCAGCCGCGGCCGCGATCCAGGCCGAGATTCGATGCCGTCACGCCTGATGCATAGAAATAATATATAAAACAGAAATATATGAAATAGTATGAAGATCTTGCATTAGAAACTGGCTGCAGTATACTTGGCAGCATGACGTTTGACCCTCGCCGTGGTTGATCGTCAGCGATGAAA
This sequence comes from Wenzhouxiangellaceae bacterium, assembly GCA_032251355.1. GTDB lineage: Bacteria > Pseudomonadota > Gammaproteobacteria > Xanthomonadales > Wenzhouxiangellaceae. Next base: position 3,205 of record JAVVDV010000066.1, on the reverse strand, counting down.
ACAACTCGACGGGTGCCGCCATGAGTGCCCGGAATGAGTTCCGGCCCTGTGCCGGCTGGCGGGCAGAACACTGAATCTGCCCGTTTTTTTTGTCCTGCAAGCGGTGCTACACTTGCCGCCCCGCCCGTCGTGCAGACTATCTGCCCATGCCCGAGCACGCTTTTCATCGCCGTTTTCCCGGCTCCTGGATGCATGCCGTCCGGCTGGCGTGGCTGCGTTTGTGGCGGCGTGTGCTGCATGTCTGGGTTCGAGTGACGCTGCTGCCGGAGGATCTCGACGAGTTCAAGCTCGACAAGCGCAAGCCGGTGTTCTACATGCTCGACACCTACGCCTTCAGTTCGCTGTTGATCCTCGAGCAGATCTGCGCCGAGCGCGGCTGGGCGCGTCCGGCTGCGGTCTTTTCCTCCGGTCAGTTGCGACTGACTCGCAGCTACGGCGCCGGACGCCGCTACCGCGGCCTGCTGCTGCGACGTCCGGAAACCCGGCGTCACTCGCCGATGATCAAGCAGTTGCTCGATGCCATCCATGCCGGTGCGCTCGACGAGGTGCACGTGGTGCCGGTCAGCGTGCTGATCGGCCGTGCGCCTGAAAAGGAACAGTCCATCGCCAAGATCCTGTTCGCCGAGAACTGGGAATTCGGCGGTCGCATCCGGCGCTTGCTGACCACGCTGGTCAACGGCCGGGCCACCTTCGTGCAGTTCGGCCGCCCGGTGTCGCTGGCCGAGCTGGTGCGCCAGGGACAGGGGCCGGAAAAGGATCTGCGCCGGGTCAGCCGGATGCTGCGGGTGCACTTCAAGCGTGTGCGCACCGCGGCAATCGGCCCTGACCGTTCGCACCGTCGAACGCTGGTCGACCGGGTCGTGCACGCCGACTCGGTGCGCCACGCGATCGCGGCCAAGGCCCGGCGCGACAAGATCGAGATCTACAAGGCCGAGGCGATCGCGCGCAAGTACGCCTACGAAATCGCCGCCGACTACTCGTATGCCTTCGTGCGCATCGCCGAACTGCTGCTGTCGTGGTTCTGGAACCGCATCTACCGCGGCGTCCAGGTGTTCCACTTCAGCGACTTCCGCGAAGCCCAGGCCGGTCACGAAGTGGTCTACGTGCCCTGCCACCGCAGCCATATCGACTACATGCTGCTGTCGTTCATGCTCTACCGCCGCGGCTTCGTGCCGCCGCACATTGCCGCCGGTATCAACCTCAACCTGCCGGTGGTCGGGCGCTTGCTGCGCTACGGCGGGGCGTTCTACCTGCGCCGTTCGTTCCGTGCTCAGCCGCTGTATTCGGCGGTGTTCAACGAGTACGTGCGCACGATCATCGACAAGGGCGTGGCGCTGGAGTACTTCGTCGAGGGCACGCGTTCGCGCACCGGGCGCTCGCTGCCGCCGCGTGCTGGCATGCTGTCGATCACCACGCGCGCGTTCCTGAGCGATCGCAAGCGCCCGCTGCTGTTTCAACCGGTCTACATCGGCTACGAACGGCTGGTCGAGGGCGGCTCCTACATCCACGAGCTGTCCGGCCAGCAGAAAAAGCCCGAGTCGCTGGCCGACTTCCGCAACCTGGTCAGTATCGTGCGCAAGAATTACGGTCAGGTGCAGGTGAGCTTCGGCGAGCCGATCGCACTCAACGAACTACTGGACGAGCATGCGCCGGGCTGGGACGATGCGCCGCCGGCGGCCGACGAGAAACCGACCTGGCTGCCGGGGCTGGTCGATGACCTGGCACTGCGCATCATCACCAACATCAATGCAGCCGCCCACGTCAACCCGATCAACCTGCTGGCCGCGGCCCTGCTGGCCACGCGCAGGCAGGCGCTGGACGTCGAGGATCTTGAGGCCATGATCGCGATCTACCAGCGCCTGATCCGGATGACGGCGTTTTCCGATCGCGTCACCGTCACCGATCTCAAGCCGGCCGAGGTAATCGAGTACGGCCTGTCGCTGGGCGTGATCCAGCGCCAGCAGCATCCGCTCGGCGACATCATCCGGGTCGATGAACGCAACGCCGTGCTGTTGACCTACTTCCGCAACAACATCTCGCACCTGCTGGCAATGCCGGCCTGGATTGCCTGCTGCTTCCTCAACAACCAGCGCGTGCGCAAGACCCGCGTGCGTCGCCTGACCGAGGCGATCTATCCGTTTTTGAAAAAGGAGCTGTTCCTGCCGTGGGCGCCCGAGGAGGTCCCGGTCGTGATCCAGCGCTGCACCGATGCGCTGGTGCGGCTCGACCTGCTCGGCATCAGCGGCGATTACCTGCAGCGCACGCCCGGCGGCTCGGACCAGACCTACTATCTGCGACTGCTCGGCAATGCCATGCTGCAGACCTTCGAGCGCTACTACATCACGATTGCCGTGCTGGCCAAGAACGGCTCGGGCCGGCTGTCCAGGGGTGCGCTGGAGAAGCTGTGCATCCAGTCGGCGCAGCGCATTTCGTTGCTGCACGAGTTCGAAGCGCCGGAATTCTCCGATCGCACGCTGTTCAAGCAGTTCATCGAATCACTGCAGGAAATCGGTGTACTCGGCCGCAACGAGGACGGCAACCTGACCTTCGATCATCGGCTGGAAGTGTTCGCGCGCGATGCCAAGCTGGTGCTCGATCGCGAGGTCCGCCACACCATCATCCAGATCGCGCCGCGCCTGCGCGACCTGGACGTAGACGAACAGGACTGATCGGTCTGACGGATCAGTCCACGCGTGGCGCTTTCCGCGCGGGTTCGCGACGTTCGTCCGGACACCGAAACGGCGCCCGACCGGCCGCGCCGTGGTAGTGATGCTCAACGCCGTTCGCGCGCAGCACGATGCGAACGCCGGGGCTCAGCACCTGCATGTACATCATGTCCGGCTCTGGACAGCCCAGCGCGCTGTCGGGCCAGGTCATCGTCTCGGCCGAGACGATCTCGACCGTGTCGGGCGCGATTCCCAGTTGTCGAGCGAGGTCCGTGCGCGCGGTGTTGGCGACCGGTTCGAGTTCGGCCGGAATCGCGCCATTCATTTCCAGCTCCGTGGCGGCGTCGTCTGCATCACGCGTTGCGCCGCCGCATCCGACCAGCACCAGCGCGAAGGTCAGTCCAACCGCGCGTGCCGCAGCAAGGGCGGCATCCGCAAAATCTTCCTTGATCGTCATAGGGGTTCCTGATTACGTAGTTGGCTCAGCCATCCCCGGGAAAGGCATTTGAACCGCAGATACACGCAGATGGACGCAGATG
>JAVVDV010000065.1:0-9531 GCA_032251355.1 Wenzhouxiangellaceae bacterium | reverse complement strand
AGTTTGCCAAGAGGTGAGTGCAGGTATGTTTAGCGTCCAGGATTTTGCAAAGCCTCAAGTTAAATCACTGATTGGAGCGTTGATCGTAGCGGTCTCGACCATGGTCGGATCATGGGCCACCCCATTACTTGGCTACGTTTTTGCGCTGATGGCACTTGTAATGATAATGGTCGTTACGCTCTTTAGTCCTGCTTGGCCCTCACAATCGAAAAAGGAAAACTCACTGGTATTTTCGTTGTTCTGGGGATTAATGATGGGGGTGATCGTCCCCTATCTCATATCCAAGTTTCTGGAAGGCGGGGTGTCTGCGGTTTTTGAAATTCTTACATCAGAGCCATAACCGCGCGGTCAACCGGACGCAAAAAGCGTACCGCTTTTGGTTCCCTCCGCTGGCGCCTCGGCTCCGGTTACCTTAGCGTTAGCTGTAAAAAGAAAGAATGAGCACATTTCTATTTGCATGGAAACCTGACGAATGGGGTTACGAAAAGCTCCAAGAGCGTCTTCCCGAGATTGTCTGCCGCCTCAACAGCGATGCTGCGGCGACGTTCGCGATTCATCGCCCGATCGGTGTGCCACTCCAGCGATTGGTTGGCCTGTCGACGGGCGCATGCAACAGGCGCACAACAACAGGGCGTCCAGGCGGGTCTTTGAGCGCGGTCCGGCGCGCAGCGCGCGATGCGGTGGGCGCTTCGGGTTACCATGCGCGCTTCGACCGTCGACGGAACAATGATGCTCAACAGCATGACCGCCTACGCGCGGGTCAGCGAGGCTGCCGATCGCGGCACGCTGACCTGGGAACTCCGCAGCGTCAACCATCGCTACCTCGAGGTCAGCAGTCGCCTGCCCGAGGAGTTTCGGGCGCTGGAGACAATGGTGCGCGACAGGCTCAAGACGCGGTTCGCGCGCGGCAAGTTCGATGTTGGCCTGCGCTACCAGCCCGATCCGTCCGAGCAGGCCGCAACGCTGACACTCAATCGCGAGCTGGCCGCGGTCCTGATCGAGCGGCTCGCTGAACTTTCGACGCTTAATCAGCGCAGCGGCGAGGTGGATCTGAGTCGGCTGCTGGCCTGGCCCGGTCTGGTCACCGAGCAGCGTCGCGACCCCAGCGAGCTCTTCGAGTCAGCGCTGCAGGCCATGGACCACGCCTGTGATGAGTTGGCTGATGCTCGGGCGCGCGAGGGCCAATCGATTCTCGAGATGCTGACCGTGCGACTTGACGGCATCGAGCAGCAGGCAGCACGCGTTCGCGCCGCACTACCGGGCGTGCGCGCGGCACTGCGGCAGCGCTTCTCCGAGCGCATCGCGGCACTGGGCATGGAGCTGGATCCGGGCCGGCTCGAGCAGGAAATCGCGCTGCAGCTGACCAAGCTCGATGTCGACGAGGAGCTCGATCGGCTCGATGCCCATGTCACCGAAGTCCGGCGTGTGCTGGCCGCCGGCGAGCCGGCCGGGCGCAGGCTGGATTTCCTGATGCAGGAGCTCAACCGCGAGGCCAATACGCTGGGCTCCAAGGCGGTCACGGCCGAGACCGCGGGCGTGTCGGTGGAGTTGAAGGTGCTGATCGAGCAGATGCGCGAGCAGGTCCAGAATGTCGAGTGATCCGACTGCCGCAACCCGGCGCGGCGAGCTTTACGTGATCGCCGCGCCGTCCGGGGCAGGCAAGACCAGCCTGATGAACAGCGCTCTGGCCGAGTTCGAGGCGCTGAAATTTTCGGTCTCCGACACCACCCGCGCGCCGCGCGGGCGCGAGGTCGACGGCGAGCATTACCACTTCATCGATCGAGCCGAATTTGATCGCCGTGTCGCCGCCGGGCGCTACCTTGAGCATGCCGAGGTGTTCGGCAACGGCTACGGCACCGATCGCGCGCAGGTCGAGGCGCGCTGGGCCGAGGGCTGCGATGTGCTGCTGGAGATCGACGTGCAGGGCGCGGCCCAGGTCCGTCGCCACTATCCCCAGTGTTGCCAGATCTTCGTTCTGCCGCCATCGCTGGACGTGCTCGAGGCGCGGCTGCGCGGTCGCGGCACCGACCAACCCGAGGTGATCGCGCGCCGGCTGGCCGAGGCACAAACTGAAATGCGCGCTTGTCTTGATTTCGACTGGATTCTCGTCAACGACGATTTTGATCAGGCGCGCGCGGAGCTCATCGCCATCATCCGCGCCTGGCCGCTGCGGCGCGAACGACAGCAGCACGAGCAGCGTGTGCGCCTGTCGGACCTGCTCGGCGGATCGCTGGACGGGCTCTTGGATTGAGCCCGATTCAGCGCTATACTTAAAGGCTTGCCCGGGGTTTTCCGGGAGAACGGAATGCCTACGCCCGGAGGTTTGCATGGCACGAGTAACCGTAGAAGACTGCATCGATATCGAACCGAACCGGTTCAACCTGATCGTGATGGCCGCACAGCGCGCGCGTCAGATTGCCAATGGTTCCGATCCGCTGGTCGATGAAGAGACCGACAAGCCGACCGTGATTGCGCTGCGCGAGATCGCCGAGGGTCGGATCGACGAGGAAAATATCCGCACCTACCAGGCCGAGCTGGACGCGCGCCTGGCCGCGATGCAGGCCGAGCTTCCGCCGCCACCGCCGGACGAGGACTGATCTCCCGGCTATCATCCCGGCTATCATCCCGGCTATCGTGAAGCCTTGGAAAATCTAGCGAGCGGGTGACCGGCGGCACCCGCCGGAGCGCAGAAACCGGAATGTATATGCAGATACATGAGGATTTCGTGCCGCGCCCGACACCCTCAGCCGCAGGCGCAGTGGTGTTGCAGGGCTTGCCCCGATGAGTTACCCGGCCCCCGTTCGCGAACTGCGGCGACTGCTCAACAGCTACCTCGAGCCCGAGCACGTTGCCACGGCGCTGCGCGCCTTCGAGGTCGGCGACGAGGCCCATCGTGGCCAGACCCGGCGCAGCGGCGAGGACTATATCCTGCACCCGGTCGCAGTGGCCGGAATCCTCGCGTCCATGCGCATGGATCACCAGACCATCACCGCGGCGATCCTGCACGACACGGTTGAAGACACCCCGCTGACGCTCGAACACATCTCGAGCGAGTTCGGCGAGCCGGTCGCGCGCCTGGTCGACGGCGTCACCAAGCTCGACAAGATGAAGTTCCGCACCCGTCAGGAAGCCGATGCGGAAAGCTTCCGCAAGCTGCTGCTGGCGATGAGCCGCGACCTGCGCGTGATCTTCATCAAGCTCGCCGACCGATTGCACAACATGCGCACCATCGGCGCGATGGCGAACGATGCGCGCCGCCGGATCTCGAACGAAACCCTGCAGATCTATGCCCCGATCGCCGACCGGCTCGGCATGCATGCGCTCAAGGACGAGCTCGAGGAACTCGGTTTTGCAAACCTGCACCCCAACCGCTACCGGGTCATCCAGCGTGCCGCGCGCACCCAGACGCGCGATCGCAAGCTGATCATCGATGCGGTGACCGGGGCGCTCAAGAAGCGTCTCAACGAAGCCGGTATTCCGTGCCGGGTCGAGGGCCGCGAGAAGAGCATCTATGGTGTCTACCAGAAGATGCGAGACAAGTCACTGCCGTTCCGGCGTGTGCATGATCTGTACGGGTTTCGCGTCATCACCCATTCCGAGGCGCATTGCTACCAGGCCCTCGGCGTGGCGCATGCGCTCTACAAGCCGCGCCCGGGCAGCTTCAAGGACTACATCGCGCTGCCCAAGCCGAACGGCTACCAGTCGCTGCACACCGTGCTGACCTCGCCGTACAACGTGCCGATCGAGATCCAGATCCGTACCGAGGAGATGGACATGGTGGCCGAGAAGGGCGCCGCCGCGCACTGGTTGTACAAGGCCACGCCGCCGGACGTCGGCACCGCGACGCGCGCGCGCGACTGGCTGCTCAAGCTGGTCGAGTCGCAGTCACGCACCCAGGAGTCGACCGAGTTTCTCGATACCGCCAAGGCCGAGCTTTTTCCCGACGAGGTGTTCGTGTTCACGCCCAAGGGCAAGATCATCGATCTGAAGGCCGATGCGACGGTGCTGGATTTCGCCTACGCCATCCACACCGACGTCGGCAATCGTGCGCGCGGGGCCTTGATCGACTACAAGCCCGCCCCGTTGAGTGCACGGCTGGAAAACGGCCAGACGGTGCAGATCGACACCGACAAAAACGCCGCGCCACGGCCTGAATGGCTGCAGTATGTGGTCACGGCCAAGGCGCGCACCGCGATTCGTTCGCACCTGAAGAATCTCGAGCAGGCCGACTCGGTCGCGATCGGTCATCGGCTGCTCGATCAGGCACTGGCGCGGCGCGACAGTTCGCTGGAACGGGTGCCGCCGCGCCGGCTCGACCGCTATGTGCGCAAGGTTGGTCTGACGCGGCTGGAGGACTTGCTGATCCGGATCGCGCGCGGCGAACTGCTGGCCTCGAGCGTGGCGCAGAAACTGATGCCGCTGACGCGCCGCCGCAGCGGCGAGACCCGGCCGGGCGAAATCTTCACCGTCGGTGGCGCCGAGGGCGGCGGCACGATTCGCTATGGCACCTGCTGCCATCCGATTCCCGGCGACCGTATCGTCGGCCATTTCCATCCCGGTCGCGGCCTGATCGTGCATCGCGACAATTGCCCGAAGCTTCCGGCATTGCGCGCCGAACACCCCGAGCGCATCCTGCCGGTGACCTGGGAACAGGTACCGCGCGGCACCTGGAGCGCGATGATCAAGGTTGTATCGATCAACGGTCCGGGCGTGCTGGCTGCGGTTTCGTCTTCGATCGGCCAGGCCGGCGCCAACATCGAGCGTGTCGAGCAGACCTTGAGCATCGGTGACACCGCCGAGTTGCTGTTTTTGATCGGCCTGCGTGATCGCGTCCATCTCGCACGTGTGCTGCGCCGCCTCCGGCGCAATCCCAAGGTGTTCCGGGTCAGCCGCGAATTTGGACGCGACTGAGTCTTCGCCGGCGGCGAGTCCGGCACTGTCCTGGATCGATCCGGCCTGCGATGCGCTGGCTGCCCAAGGCTGGTTCGTGCGGCCCGATGCGGTCGAGACCGACCGGGTTGTCGAGCTGCGCGCCGAGCTCGATCGCCTGCGCGCGGACCGGCAACTCAAGCCGGCCGGGATCGGTCGCAGGCGCGAATACCAGATCGAACGCGACATTCGTGGTGACTGGGTGTACTGGCTGGATCGCCAGGTCCCGGCCCAGGCCCGCTTCCTGGCGTTTGCCGAGCAACTGCGGCTGGCGCTGAACCAGCGTCTGTTCCTGGCTTTGTTCCAGTTCGAGGCGCACCTGGCGCTTTATCCGCCCGGCGCCGGCTACGAACGGCATGTCGACAGCTTTCGTGGCCACGCCAATCGCCTGGTGTCGCTGGTGCTGTACCTGAACCCCGAATGGCAGCCCGGCGACGGCGGCGAACTGGTGCTGCACCTTCCGGGACCACCCCCCGCGCAACGCACGATCGAACCGCGCGCCGGCACGCTGGTGCTGATGATGAGCGAGGAAATCGAGCACGAAGTATTGCCTGCGCGCCGGGATCGCGCCTCCGTTGCCGGCTGGTACCGGCTCAACACCACTACCTCGGACTACCTGGATCCGCCCCGTTGAGGCCTGCAATCGGTGGCTCCGTGGCCATAGCCGGACGTTGCCGTTCCGCTGTATCCTGAGACACATCCATCCACGGGAACGGTCCAACCATGTCCAGTCATCCGATTCATAGCGAGCACGCGCCGGCCGCGATCGGCCCCTACTCGCAGGCCGTCCAGGCCGGCAACACGCTGTACCTGTCCGGCCAGATTCCACTCGACCCGGCCACCGGCGAGGTCATCGACGGCGACTTCGAAATGCGCGTCAGGCGCGTATTCGACAACCTGGCCGCGGTCTGCCAGGCGGCCGGCGGCGGCCTGTCGAACATCGTCAAGCTCAATGTCTTCCTGACCGACCTCGGTCGCTTTGCCGAGGTCAACGCGATCATGGCCGAGGTGTTCGAGACGCCGTACCCGGCACGTGCGGCGGTGCAGGTCGCCGCGCTGCCCAAGGGTGTGGACGTGGAAATGGACGCGGTCGCGCACATCGGGGATTGAATCGCCGGTAGCGTGCTACCCTTGCGCCCCGCTTCCATGCCCTTGTGCCAGGATTGACCGTGCCGAGACCTTCCGGACGCGCCGCCGACCAGCTGCGCGTGATCGATATTCAACGCAACTTCACCCGCTACGCCGAAGGTTCGGTGCTGATCTCGTGCGGCGACACGCGCGTGTTGTGCACCGCCAGCGTCGAGGATCGCGTGCCGCCGTGGCTCAGAGGCAAGGGCTCGGGTTGGGTCACCGCCGAGTACGGCATGCTGCCGCGCGCGACCGGTCAGCGCAACATGCGCGAGGCCACGCGCGGCAGGCAGGGCGGCCGCACGCTGGAAATCCAGCGCCTGATCGGTCGCAGCCTGCGCGCGGTCATTGATCTGGAAGCCCTCGGCGAGCGCACCGTAACGCTGGATTGCGACGTGTTGCAGGCCGACGGCGGCACGCGCACGGCGTCGATCACCGGCGCCTGGGTCGCGCTGGTCGATGCGATCGCGGCACTCGAGGGGCGCGGCAAACTCAAGAAGAACCCGCTCTACGGCCAGGTTGCCGCAGTGTCGGTCGGCATTCACGGGACCGAACCGGTGCTCGATCTGGACTATGCCGAGGATTCGGCTGCCGACACCGATCTGAACGTGGTGATGAACGATGGCGGCGGCTTCATCGAGGTCCAGGGCACGGCCGAGGGCCATGCCTTTCATCGTGCCGACCTCGATCGCATGCTTGATCTGGCTGCCGGCGGCATCGAGCGCCTGATGCAGATCCAGAACGAAGCGCTGGGACGCGGCTGAAGTGGCGCGAACCCGGCTGGTCATCGCCAGCGGCAATGCCGGCAAGCTGGCCGAGTTCCGCCAGCTGCTCGGTTGCCGCGGTTTCGAGGTGCTGCCGCAGTCCGAGTTCGACGTCCGGCAACCGCCCGAGACTGGCCGGACCTTTATCGAAAATGCGCTGATCAAGGCGCGCACAGCGGCGCAAGCCTCGGGGCACGCCGCGCTCGGCGACGACTCCGGCCTCGTGGTCGCTGCCTTGCAAGGCCGGCCCGGCATCCACTCGGCCCGCTACGCCGGTGCGCAGGCCACAGATCACGACAACATTCAGCGTTTGCTCGGTGAGCTTGACGGCTTGCCCGAGGAACGACGCGGTGCGTTTTTCTTCTGCTGCCTGGTGCTGTTGCGCCATGCCGACGATCCGGCCCCGCTGATCGCCACCGGTCGCTGGCACGGCTACATCCTCGCCTCGCCGCGCGGCGATGGCGGCTTCGGCTATGACCCGGTCTTCCTCGACCCGCAGCGCGGTATCACCGCCGCTGAAATGCCGGCCGGCGAGAAGAACATGGTCAGCCATCGCGGGCGTGCGCTTGAAGCCTTGCTGGACCAGGTCGAAGCCGAAGGGGTTTGAACCCGGACACCCGAGTTCGATGCTACTTTCCCTGCCACCGCTGTCGCTCTATATCCATCTGCCCTGGTGCGTGCGCAAGTGTCCGTATTGCGACTTCAACTCGCATGCGGTGAAGGGTGAGATTCCGGAGCAGGCTACGGTCGAGGCGCTGTTGCGGGATCTGGAGCTGGACCTGCCGCGGGTCTGGGGCCGGACGGTGCATTCGATCTTCTTCGGCGGTGGCACACCCAGCCTGTTTTCGGCCGACGCGATCGGTGCCATCCTCGATGGCGTATCGGCCCGGGTGAAGCTGGCACCGAATGCCGAGATCACGCTGGAGGCCAACCCCGGCACCATCGAGCACGACCGCTTCGCCGCCTACCGCGCCGCCGGCGTCAACCGCATCAGTCTCGGCATCCAGAGTTTCGATCCGGACAAGCTCAATGTACTGGGCCGCATCCATGACGGCGCGCAGGCGCGCACCGCCATCCGCGCCGTACTCGAGGCCGGGTTCGACAACTTCAACATCGATTTGATGTGGGCGCTGCCGGGCCAGAGCGTCGAGCAGGCGCTCGATGATCTCGAAACCGCGTTGTCGTTCGACCCGCCGCATGTCTCGCATTACCAGCTCACGCTCGAGCCCAACACCGTGTTTGCTGCGCGCCCGCCGACCTTGCCCGACGAGGAGACCGTCTGGGCGATGCAGGATGCCTGCGGCGAGCGGCTGGCGCGTGCGGGCTATGTCAACTACGAAATCTCGGCCTGGGCCAGGCCCGACCACGCCTGCCGCCACAACATCAACTACTGGCGCTTCGGCGACTACCTCGGCATCGGCGCCGGCGCGTCGGGCAAGATCACGCTGCCGGCCGAAGGCCACATCCTGCGCACCCGTCGACGAAAAATCCCCCAGTTCTGGCTGGCCGCGGCCGAAGACCGATCCTTCATCGCCGAGCAGGCTCCGGTCCCGACCGAAGACCTGGCGTTTGAATACATGCTCAACCGCACCCGCCTGGCCGAGCCGATTCGGTTGGCGGAATTCGAAGCGCGCACCGGTCTGAATCGCTCGGCGCTTTCGGCCGTCGCCAAACGCGCGCTCGAACTGGACCTGCTGGAATGCGATGGACAGCAACTGATCCGCACCGACCGCGGCGCGCGCTTCCTCAATGACCTGCAGGAGTTGTTTCTGCCAGACTGAGGTCGGCTCACCATTGATAGCAGTGACAGCAATGCTATCATCTCGGCAAGCCAACCCGGATGATCCGTCAATGGCCGTTCTCACCATTCGCAATCTGCCCGACGAAGTCCGCGATCGCCTGCGGCTGCGCGCTGCACAGGCCGGACGCAGTATGGAAGCCGAGGTGCGTGACATTCTCGCCAGAGCCAGTCTCGAGTCTGGTGAAACCCTGGCTGCCGACGAACTTCAGGTCTGGGTCGATCGCTTGTACGGGCCGTGCAAACCGGACAAGGTCGTCGAAGACCTGATCCATGACCGGCGCCGTGAAGCGGATCAAGAGCAGCGCCAGCACCCGTGAATGTGCTCGACGCATCGGCCCTGCTGGCCTTTCTGTTTCGCGAGCGTGGCCACGATGTTGTTGAACCATTCATCCGAAACGGCTGCATCGGTTCGGTCAATCTATCGGAAGTGCTGGGTCGCTTCAGCCGCGACGGGCACGATCCTCAGGCTGCGTTTCAACGGCTGCAAGCCAGCCCGATTGAAATCGTGCCGTTCGGTCGTGGCCATGCGGTACTGGCCGCAGCACTCGAGCCGCGAACACGCGCGCTCGGGCTGTCGCTGGGTGACCGGGCCTGCCTTGCGCTTGCAATCGAGCGCAAGTGCCCGGTGCTGGCTGCCGATCGCGTCTGGTCCGAGCTGGATGTGCCGATCGAGATCATCCAGATTCGTGCCGGTGCCGGCTATTAACCCGGCAATCAAATAGATTGCCGGGTTAATGCCCGGCCTTAAACGGCCGGGGCCGCGAAGCGAAGGCATTTGCGGACATGCGCCGCAAATGCCGTCAAACGAATACCGAAGGTATTTCGTTGCCAAGTTAGCGTGAAAGATTACTGGAATTGGCCAATAGCTGCCCGCCCCCGTTAGCGGGGTAATCCGGGCTTGCTGCCTCT
>JAVVDV010000064.1:0-10223 GCA_032251355.1 Wenzhouxiangellaceae bacterium | reverse complement strand
CGCTGCGCTCAACGCACGCTACGCCGGGCGCGGTGACGGCGGGGGCCGACTTGGGCAATATGGTCGTGCGGGGCGTAGGGTGGGTTGAGCCAAAGGCGAAACCCAGCAGACGAGATCCAAGCAGCCTCGGCGGCACGGTCGGGTTCGGATGGTGCGTTTCGCTGCGCTCAACGCACCCTACGCCGGGCGCGGTGACGGCGGGGGCCGACTTGGGCGATATGGTCGTGCGGGACGTAAGTTGGGTTGAGCCAAAGCTCAACCCACCGATCGAGGTTGCGCAGCTTTGTAATGATCAGCGGCGGACGCGGACGGTTTGTTCGATCGCGCCGAAATAGCTGTGGCCTTCCGGGTCGAGCATTTCGATGCGTACGGTGTCGCCGTCGGCCATGAACGGGGTTTCGGGCTTGCCGTTGGCGATGATCTCGAGCATGCGCTTTTCGGCCAGGCAGCTGGCACCGCGCGAAGTGTCCTGATTGGCGATGGTGCCCGAACCCAGCAGCGTTCCGGCCGCCAGCGGGCGCGACCGGGCTGCGTGCGCGAGCAGTTCGGCGAATGAAAACTGCATGTCCTCACCGGCTTCCGGTCGCCCGAACAACTCGCCGTTGAGGTGGGTCAGCAGCGGCCGGTGCAGCTTGGCATCGCGCCATGCCTCACCGAGTTCATCGGGCGTGACCACCACCGGCGCCAGCGCCGAGCGCGGCTTGGATTGCAGGAATCCGAAGCCCTTGGCCAGTTCGCCGGGAATCAGGTTTCGGAGTGAAACGTCGTTGAGGATGGTGACCAGCTGGATGTGGTCGGCGCACTGCTCGGGGCCCGCACCCATCGCAACGTCGTCGCAGATCACGCCGATTTCGGATTCAAAGTCGATGCCCCAGGCGGCGTCGGCCATGACGATGTCGTCGGTAGGTGCGAGGTAGCCGTCGCTGACGGCCTGGTACATCAGCGGATCGGTAAAGAAGCTCTCCGGCACTTCCGCACCGCGCGCCTTGCGCACTCGCTCGACGTGCGGCAGGTAGGCGCTGCCGTCGACAAACTGGTAGCCGCGCGGCAGCGGCGCGGCCAGTTTCTCGACATCCAGCGCGAAGGCCTGCTCGCACTCACCGGCCAATAATTGTTCATACAGCGTGTTCAGACGCGGGGCGGTGCGATCCCAGTCATCGAGTGCGGCCTGCAGCGTCGGCGCGATGTCATCGGCGCGCACGGCCTGGGCGAGTTCGCGATCGACGACGATCAGCGTGCCGTCGCGGCCGCCTTGTTTGAGGGTTGCGAGTTTCATGGCAGATCCTTAATCGGGGTTCGGGTTTGGGTAGTGGACTCGGACGGATTCCGGGTTTCGGAAACCGCTTGCCGCTCGCCGCTAGCCCTTCCAGCTATCGACGTAGCCGGTCCACTCGATCCGTTCGGCATCGGGCGTGACCTCGAGCGCGTCGCGCGTGTCGATCATGACGGCCACCTCGTTGGTGCCCTCGGCCTTCTGCACCCGCGCATTCTGCAGCGCCTTCGGGTGCGGGCCGTGGGTAAAGCCGCACGGATGCAGGGTCATCATGCCCGGGTGGATGTTGTCGCGCGAGAAGAACTCGCCGGCATGGTAGAAGATCAGCTCGTCGAAGTCATCGTTGTTGTGGAAGAACGGCACTTTCAGCGCGCCCGGATCGGTTTCGAACGGGCGCGGTACGAAGGTGCAGACAACGAAGCGGTTGGCGACAAAGGTGGTGTGCGCCGACGGCGGCAGGTGGTAGCGATGGCTCATCAGCGGCCGGATGTCGCGCCAGTTGATCCGAACCGGCATCAGGTCGCCGTGCCAGCCCAGCGCGTCGAGCGGATTGAACGGGTAGCGAATCGTGGTCAACTCTCGATTGCGCTTGACCACCACGCGCCACGGATCCTCACCCTGCTGGGCCTTGAACGCCGCATCGAGGGTCGGGGTATCGAGCATCGCCGGGTCGAAGATTGCGTGCGGGCCGACCAGTCCCTTTTCGGGCAGCATGTAGCTGGAGTTGGTCGCCTCGATCAGCAACAGCTCGACCGGCGAATCACTTTCGATCCGCCACATTGTGCTGCGCGGCAACATGATGTAGTCGCCGTCGCGAAATTCCAGATGCCCGTAATCGCAATACAGATCACCGCGCCCGGCGTGCACGAACAGCAGCTCGTCGCCGTCAGCATTGCGCGCCAGGTGGTTCATGCGCCCGGTCGATTTCCAGCTGCGGATGCGGCAGTGCGCGTTGGCCATCAACTCGACCGCCGCCCACGGCGAACCATTGGGGTCTTCGAGTCGGGTGGTATCGAACGCGCGCGGCTTGAGCGGGCCGTCGAAGCCGGTCCAAGCGGTGGGCGGATGGGCATGGACCATGTGCGTGGCCGGGCCGAAGAATCCTTCCTTGCCCAGCTCGCGCTCGTAGGTACCCTCGGGCAGATCACAATGCGCCTGGCGCGAGGCCTGGCCTTCAACCTTGGGGTGGGTAATCCATCGCTTCATGGCAGTTTCCGGTTGGGTTTTTTACCGCGTTTTTTTTACCGCAGATGAACGCGGATGAACGCAGATGAAAATCAAGGATCGATTTGACTACGGACGGGTTCCGACATGCCCTGGAGCGACCGGGCGCAGCGTAGGGTGCCGTTGAGCCGTAGGCGAAACGCACCGTTGTAAGTACGGAGACGCGGTGCGTATTCGCTTCGCTCAACGCACCCTACTCGGTAGTCAATCGCTGAGGTACGCGCATATTCAAGTACCAATGAGTTTCATCTGCGTTCATCTGCGTTTATCTGCGGTTCACAATACACCGCGCTGCTGCTGGTCGCGTTCGATGGCTTCGAACAGCGCGGTGAAGTTGCCTTCGCCGAAGCCGTCGTTGCCCTTGCGCTGGATGATCTCGAAAAAAATCGGGCCGATGTTGGTCTGGGTGAAGATCTGCAGCAACTGCTTGTCGGTCTCGTTCGGGTCGGCGTCGATCAGGATCTTGTTGGCCCGCATCCGCTCAAGGTCTTCGCCGTGTTCGGGAATGCGCTGGTCGATGACCTCGTAGTAGGTATCCGGCGTGTCGAGGAAGTCGACCCCGTTGGCGCGCAACTGCTCAACGGTAGCGTAAATGCGGTCGGTATACAGCGCGATGTGCTGCACGCCCTCGCCCTTGTACTGGTCCAGATACTCGTTGATCTGGCTTTTCGGGTCTTCCGATTCGTTGATCGGAATCGAAATCGAGCCGTCCGGCGAGGTCATGGCCTTGGAGCGCAAGCCCGTCTGCTGGCCCTTGATGTCGAAATACTTGACCTCGAAGAAGCCGAACAGCTTTTCGTAGAACCCGGCCCAGTCGGCCATGTTGCCGTTGTAGACGTTGTGCGTGAGGTGATCGACGAAACCCAGGCCGACGCCGACCGGGTTGCGGTCGACACCGGGCAGGAACTCGAACTCACGCTCGACATCGTCGCGCCCACCGGTCAGGTACAGCACGCTGCCGCCGATGCCGCGAATGCGCGGGCAGACCAGCGGCAACTCATCGGGCTGGCCGCCGAAATCTTCGGCACCCTGGGCCAGGACCTGTTCGTAGGCATCCTCCGGATCGGCCACGCGCAGCCCGAAGCCGACGCAGCACGGGCCATGCTCGGCGGCAAAGCGGCTGGCGAACGAATCGGGCGTTTCATTGACCAGGAAATCGATTGCACCCTGACGGTAGAGCGTGACCGCCTGCTCGCGATGGCGCGCGACGGCGGTAAAACCCAGCCGCTTGAACAGCGTGTGCAACAATTCCGGCTCAGGTGCGGCGAATTCGATCAGTTCGAACTGACGAACCCCCAGCGGATTCGGACGGGTCTCGGGCATGGTCGGATCTCCTCAGACGATCGCTGCGGCGGCGGCATCGGGCGAACCGTGCACGTGCAGCGGTGATGACAATGCAAGGATAATAGTTACAAATGAAACTAATTTCAAGCCGTCTCCAACCCGTGTGCTGCCGTGGCTGACTTCGAACTCGAACACTTCCTGCCCTACCGCCTGTCGCTGCTGTCGAACCGCATCAGCAACGCAATCGCCCGCGCCTACCGCGACCGCTTTGATCTGAGCGTGACCGAGTGGCGGGTGCTGGCCATCCTCGGACGCCATCCTGGCACCTCGGCACGTGATGTGGCGCGCAAGTCCGGCATGGACAAGGTCGCGATCAGCCGTGCGGTGCGCCGTCTGCTCGAGGCCGGGCGGATCGAACGCGAGCCCAACCGCAGCGACCGGCGTGAACTGCTGCTGCGGCTGTCCGACAGCGGCCGCGCGATCCACGACCAGGTCGTGCCGGCCGCGCTGGCATTTGAACGCAAACTCGAAGCGGCGCTGGAGCCCGGCGAGCGCGAGCAGCTCGACCGTATCATCGACACCCTGATGCACGCGGCGAAAGCCCCGGAGGACGAACGATGAGCCACGACGACACCCCAACCTTGTACGGCTACTGGCGCTCCTCGGCCAGCTACCGCGTGCGCATGGCGCTGGAACTGAAAGGTATCGAGTGGCGCAACGAGGTCGTCCACCTGGTGCGCGACGGCGGCCAGCAGCACCGACCGGACTACCTCGCGCTCAATCCGCAGGGCCAGGTGCCGACGCTGGCCCACGAGGGCCGCGTGCTGACCCAGTCGCCGGCCATCCTCGAATACCTCGACGAGCGCTTTCCCGAGCCACCGCTGCTGCCCGATGACCTCGCCGGGCGCGCGCGCGTGCGGCAGCTGGTCGCCATCATCGCCTGCGACACCCATCCACTCAACAACCAGCGCGTGCTCAAGTACCTGGTCGGCGAACTCGGTGCCGACGAGGCTGCCAAAAACACCTGGTACCGCCACTGGGTCGCGCGCGGGCTGGACGCCTTCGAGCGCCTGCTGGCCACCAGCGACGCAACCGGGCGCTACTGCCACGGCGATCAACCGACACTGGCCGATTGCTGCCTGCTGCCACAGGTCTATAATGCCCGCAGATTCGAATGCGACGAGTCCGGCTGGCCCGAGATCCGGCGCATCTGCCGCCACCTGCTGGATCTGCCGGCCGTTCAACGCGCCGTGCCGGAGAACCAACCCGATGCCGAATAACCGCCAACCCGCCGCCCTGCTGTGCGTGTGCACGCTGCTGCTCGGCGGCTGCGCCACCACCGCGGTCAGCCCCGACCTGCTGATCGAAGCCGACGATGCGATCGCACTGGCCGAACAGGCCGGTGCGCGCGACCACGCACCGCTGGACCTCGACGAAGCCGAAGCACTGCGCGCCGCCGCCGCCGAACAGGTCGAGGCCGGCAAAGCCGTGCCGGCCGCACGCCTGGTCGAACGCGCCACGCTGCAGGCGCAACTGGCCATCGTACGCGCCGAAGCCTCGGCCCGCCGTGCCGAAGTCGACCGACGCCGTGCCGACCTCGAGCAGTTGCGCGACGAGCTGCGCGACAGCTTCGGTGCGGCGATCGATGTCTCAATCGACGAGGACAGCCAACCATGAATCGCCCTGCCCTCGCTCGCATCGCCGCTGCCACTCTGATTGTGTTGCTGGCCGCCTGCGCCGCACCACCGCCGCCCACCGACATGCTCGAAGGGATCCGCGCCGATCTGCGCGCGCTGGAGGAGCAGACCGAAATCGTTGAACTGGCGCCGCGCGCGCTGGCCGACGCGCGCACCGCCGTGCGCCGTGCCGCAGCCGAAGGCCTCGACGCCAACGAGCGCAGCCAGCGCGTATGGATTGCGCGCAAGACCATCGAACTGGCGCGCGCAGAGGCCTTCTCCGAGCAAGCCCGGCAGCGGCTGCAAGCGCTGGACCGCGAGCGCAACTCGCTGTTGCTGCGCGCCAGCCGGCTGGAAGCCGAGCAGGCGCGCAGTGCCGCGGAAATGGCGCTGCTGGAATCGGTCGCGACCGAAGAGGAAATGAACCGCGCCCGAGCCCAGGCGCTGACTGCCGAAGAACAGCGCGACGCCGCCGCGCTGCGCGCCGAACAGGCCAGCGAAGAAGCGCAGCAGGCCCGTCGCCTGGCCGAAGCCCAGGCCACCGAGATCGAACTGGCCCGGCGCGAGGCCGAGTTGGCTTCGGCCACCGCGCAGAGCCTGCAACGCCGGCTTGAATACATGGAATATCGCCAGACCGATCGCGGCGTCGTCGTCACGCTCGGGGATGTGCTGTTCGAAGTCGGCGAGACCGATCTGCTGGCCAGCGCCGAGCAGACCCTGCGCGATGTGATCGAACTGCTCGAAAGCGAGCCCGACAAGCGCATCCGTATCGAGGGCCACACCGATGCCACCGGCCCGGCCGCACTCAACCTGCGCATCAGCCGCGAGCGCGCCGAGTCGGTGCGCGACGCACTGGCCGCGCTCGGCATCGACCCCGCGCGCATGGATGCAGTCGGCATGGGCGAGGATTTCCCGATCGCCAGCAACGAAACCGACGAAGGCCGCGCCCGCAACCGACGCGTCGACGTGATCGTGCTCAACGACTAATCCGGGACCGGCTTCCGCCAATGCGCGCGTCTCGCACTTGACTTTCGCGCCGATTCGCGGTCTAATA
Source organism: Wenzhouxiangellaceae bacterium (assembly GCA_032251355.1). GTDB lineage: Bacteria > Pseudomonadota > Gammaproteobacteria > Xanthomonadales > Wenzhouxiangellaceae. Next base: position 3,712 of record JAVVDV010000064.1, on the reverse strand, counting down.
TGCGGCTTGCGCGCGACGCGCATCCCCGCCAGTAAAAATCCGGCCAGGTAGCTCAGTTGGTAGAGCAGCGGATTGAAAATCCGCGTGTCGGTGGTTCGATTCCGCCCCTGGCCACCATTAAATTCAAGATACATCCAAAAATTCCCACGGGAAAGAGTTGCTTCCCGGTCGCTGACAAGTTCATGGAGTCGACTGAAATCAGCCATCCAGGGCGAATTGGACTTGAACGCTAAACCCGATCCGGTTTATATTTGGTTCTGAAATCGGAATCATTTTCCGCATTTTGATATGAAAATAAACCAGCTGCTTCAGGCAATACCTTCCGGTGCCGTGGTGACAACGACCTGGCTGGCTGCGCATGAGGTGAGCGCCGACCAGGCGCGCAAGCTGTCCGGGAGCGGCTGGCTTCGCCGGGTGGGACATGGCGCCTACAGTCGAACCGGCGATGCACTGGACTGGGAGAGCGCAGTATTTGCCTTGCAGACCCATCGCGAAGACAAGTGCGATTCCGAGCGCGAGCCCACTGCCCCGCGATTCTGGCCGGGCGGGCCAAGCGCCCTGGGCTTGCATGGCCTGTCGCACTATCTCCCGATGGGCCGGGAAACACTGCACCTGTTCACCGCTGGCGCCACCCGGCCGCCGCGCTGGCTGATGACTGCCGACTGGGTCGGACCTGTCGAAGTCCATGCCCACAAGGGACTGTCGCCGGCGATTGCAGGCAGCTTTACCGAGTACCAGCCGCATGGCAAACCCTTGACAATCCTGACCTCGGCTCCCGAGCGCGCCATCCTGGAGTGGATCGCCATCACGCCCGACGAATTGCTGTTCAGCAGCGCACTGGTCGATACCTTCACCGGGCTCAGCGCGCTGCGGCCGCGGATGTTGCAAGCCTTGCTGGAGCATTGTGGTTCGGTCCGGACCAAGCGGGTCTTTCTGCTGCTCGCCCGACACGCCGGCCATGCCTGGTATTCCCGCCTGGATCGGCAGCGATTCGATCTGGGCACCGGCAAGCGACAGCTCTACCCGGGCGGCAGGCTGGATCGCGAGTATCAAGTGACGGTTCCAGAGGCATTCGCCGATGGCGCTTGAGGCCCGCTACCGGGAGCAGGTCAGGCTGCTGATCGCACTATTGCCTTTCGTCGACGCAGAACCTTGCTTCGCCCTCAAGGGCGGTACGGCCATCAACTTTTTTATCCAGCCTCTGCCGCGGCTGTCGGTCGACATCGATCTGGTGTTCCTGCCCTCGCTGCCACGAGACCAAGCCCTGCAACAGTGCGCAGCGACGCTTCGGCGCATGACTCTGGCGATGACCGATCGACTGCCAGACACCCGGGTCGAGTTTCGACATCAACGACCGGATGAGTTACGCGTGCTGGTCCGACGGGGCGGCGTGCAGGTCAAGCTGGAAGTCTCGCCGGTGCTTCGCGGCACGCTGCATCCGCCGCAGCGGCGCGATGTAGTCGACGCCGTGGAACAGCAGTTCGGATTCGCCACGGCGCAGGTGGTCTCGCTGCCGGATCTTTATGGCGGCAAGCTCTGTGCCGCGCTGGATCGCCAGCATCCGCGGGATTTGTTCGACGTGGCGCTGCTGCTGGAAGACGATGGCCTTAATCGCGGCCTGTTCGAAGGCTTCATGGTGTATCTGCTCAGTCACCCCCGACCGATGCACGAAGTCCTTTCTCCGCGATGGAAACCCTTGGATCAGGTGTACTCGGCAGAATTTGCCGGGATGACCACGGTTGAGATGCCGCTGGCGCGTCTGGATGCAGTCCGTCGCGAACTCCCAAAGCGGCTGGGTGCTTGGCTGTCCAGCGATGATGTCCGTTTTCTACTGTCATTCAAGCGCGGTGATCCGGACTGGTCGCTGTTTCCGCTGCCGGGCATCGACCGGCTCCCGGCCGTGCAGTGGAAGCTGGCCAATGTCAGAAAAATGCGGCCTGACAAACACCGACAATCCGTCGCACTGCTGGAGCAGTCTCTGGCCGCATTGCTGCACCGAAAACCGATGTAGGGCATCATTGTGGAAAGGTCTTGCTCGTGCTGGCCTACTCTGCGACTACTTCGCCCAACCTTGGCCGAACACGGCAGGCATTGGCGCTGAAATCCCCCCGCCCGGGCTTGCTACACTCTGGTTCAATCGGGGCTTCAGGGGAGAAGACGAACGTGATCACCGGTGAACTCAAATCCAACGTCGACCGCATCTGGAACACGATGTGGTCCGGCGGCATTTCCAACCCGCTGTCGGTCATCGAGCAGCTGACCTACCTGCTGTTCATCAAGCGCCTCGACGAGCTGCACACGATCCGCGAGCGCAAGGCCGCGCGGCTGGGCGGGGCGATCGACGAGCCGGTGTTTGCCGCGGGCCAGGATCGGCTGCGCTGGTCGCGGTTCAAGCATTTCAGCCCCGAGGAGATGTTCGAGACCGTCCGCGACGCGGTGTTTCCGTTCATCAAGTCGCTGGGAGCCGGCATCGGGGACGAGGAAGGCACGACCTACTCGCAGCACATGAAAGATGCCATGTTCATGATGCCCACGCCGCGGGTGCTGGCCAACGTGGTCGACCAGCTCGACGGCATCGACATGACCGACGCCGACACCAAGGGTGATCTCTACGAGTACATGCTCGGCAAGATCGCCAGCGCCGGTCAGAACGGCCAGTTCCGCACGCCCCGGCACATCATCCAGCTGATGGTCGACATGACCGCGCCGACACCGACCGACCGCATCTGCGACCCGGCCTGCGGCACGGCCGGCTTTCTGGTCGCGGCTTCGGAGTATCTGCGCCGCCACCACGCCGATGCCATCTACCGCGACGACGCCTCGCGCCGGCGCTTCAACGAAGCTACCTTCCACGGCTACGACTTCGACTCCACCATGCTGCGCATCGGCAGCATGAACATGCTGCTGCACGGGGTCGAGAATCCGGACATCCGGTATCGGGATTCGCTGGCCCAGGCCGACGAGACCGATGCGGAGAAATACTCCCTGATCCTGGCCAATCCGCCGTTTGCCGGCAGCCTGGACTACGAGTCCACCGCCAGGGACCTGCTGCAGATCGTCAAGACCAAGAAGACCGAGCTGCTGTTCATGGCGCTGTTCCTGCGCCTGCTGCAGATCGGCGGCCGCGCCGCGGTGATCGTGCCCGACGGTGTGCTGTTCGGCTCCAGCACCGCCCACAAGAGCCTGCGCAAGATGCTGGTCGAGGACCAGAAGCTCGACGCGGTGATCTCCATGCCCTCGGGCGTGTTCAAGCCCTATGCCGGCGTTTCCACCGCGATTGTTGTCTTCACCAAGACCAACTCCGGCGGCACCGACAACGTCTGGTTCTACAAGATGGAGGCCGACGGCTACTCGCTGGACGACAAGCGCACCCCGCAGCCGGACAACACCGACCTGCCGGACCTGCTGGCGCGATGGAACAATCGCGCCGCCGAGAAAGACCGGAAACGCACCGATCAGAGCTTCCTCGTTCCAAAAGCAGAGATTGCCGCGAACGACTACGATCTCTCGGTCAACCGCTACAAGGAGGTGGAGTACGAGGCGGTGGAGTACGATCCGCCGGCGGTGATTCTGGCGCGGTTGAAGGAGTTGGATGAGCAGATTGCGCGCGGGCGCGAACAACTGGCAGAGTTACTTAAGTGAGCAAGCTTGCAACTGTCGGCCAGATTACGCGAGTAGTTACCAAGGGAACCACGCCCAGTAGTCTCGGTTT
>JAVVDV010000063.1:0-10545 GCA_032251355.1 Wenzhouxiangellaceae bacterium | reverse complement strand
TCTCCCGGGAATGAGAGGGGTCTTGTTGCATGCATTCCGCCCCACCACCGTCATGCCGGCCTTGAGCCGGCATCCAGCCAGATAACGAGTCGGCCGGCGGCCGACGCCTTGTTGAACTGGATCCCGGATATTCGCTTGCGCGAATTCCGGGATGACGACGGGAGAGATTGGAGACAGCCCGTAGCCCAGGTCTGCGCCCGGGAGGACGGCGGGGAAAACAACCATTCGGGGAAGACGGAAAAGTTGGTCGTCCCGGCCGCAGCGTAGCGCAGAGCCGGGGCGCAGCGTCGATTGTGGATTGGGGGGGGGCAACTGCCCAATGGGTCAAGGTTTGTCGTCTTGCCTCGGCTCGACATCCGGTGCTTTTGCCAGTAATTCGGCAAAGCGTGTGGCGCTCGGTGCGCGCTGCGCGCGCTGTTCCATCCATTCCATGGTTCTGATTGCGCTTACTTTTTCGGCCACTGCGTGGGTGATGAACTGGTTGGCCGAGGAATGATCGCGTTCGGCCAGTTCCTTGACCGCCTTGTGCAGCGAATCCGGCAATCTCAAGCTGATCTGGCTCATGGGTGCATCTCCTTGAGAAATGTTCGTGGTGTCTGGGCCTGCAGCCCGAAGCGTTCGATGCCGTGGAAATCACGAAGGTTGAACGTAACGATCGTATCGGCCTGCCCGGCAACGGCGGCTTCGAGTACAAGATCATCGTGCGGGTCGCGAAGACAGGGACGCCACAAGTAGAAAATTGCCGTCGGCCTGCCGACCCGACACAGGAAATCAATGATTTCCCGGATCTCGTCCGCGGTGTAGGGTAAAACGTCAAGTTGCCGCAAGGCGACATCTTCGTACTCCAGCACCAGCGGTGCGGAAAGGATGATCTCGAACGGATCGATCGAGACCCGAGACAGCAATCGGTTCGAGCAACCCCGCCGCGAGCGAAGCGCAGCGATCAGCACGTTGGTGTCCAGCACGATCCGTCTTTCTTTCATATCGTATACGATATCATATGCGATTTGATAAGAACGAGCGGCGGGGTCAGCGAGCGGGATGTTCAGGTAAAAAACCATTCCGCGCCGCTGGCGTCAAGCCCGTAGCCCGGGTAAGGCCAACGGCCGCACCCGGGGAAATCGCCCCTCGTCGCGCAACCCTCCAGCGCATGCGCGGGCGCGCCCCTTCCCGGGTGCGGCCTGCGGCCTTAGCCGGGCGACTGGAATCGCGGTCTGGAGACCGCTCCTGCACGTTTCGAAAATCGCGGTCTGGAGACCGCTCCTGCACGTGTAGGAGGCCCGTCCACGGGCCGATTGATTTCTCCCGGGAATGAGAGGGGTCTTGTTGCATGCATTCCGCCCCACCACCGTCATGCCGGCCTTGAGCCGGCATCCAGTCGAATAATGTGTCGGGCACAGCCCGACGCCTTTTTGTACTGGATCCCGGATATTCGCTGACGCGAATTCCGGGATGACTGTGGGTAAAACCACAATTCCGGGATCGCGACGGGTTTCTCCGCGTTTCCGGCTCAACCCACGCGCACGACGATCTTGCCGAAATGGCGGCCGGCGGCCATGTGCTCGAGCGCCTCGCGGAAGGCATCGAACTCGAAGCGGCTGTCGATCACCGGTTCGATCCGGTGCAGCGCGATGGCGCGGTTCATGGCCTCGAACATCTCACGCGGACCGACGAACACGCCGTGCAGGCGCACGCCCTTCATCAGCACCGGGCGCACGTCGAGCTCCGATTTGACCCCCGACAGCACGCCGATCACGCTGATGGTGCCGCCGATGCGCACCGCGTTGACCGACTGCTGCAAGGTGCCGGCGCCGCCGACCTCGACCACCTGGTCGACACCGCGACCGTCGGTGAGCTCCAGCACGCGCTTGTACCAGTCCGGATGTTCGCGGTAGTTGATGCCGGCATCGGCGCCCAGCGCCCGTGCCCGTTCGAGCTTGTCGTCGCTGCTGGATGTCACGATCACGCGCGCCCCGGCTGCACGCGCGAATTGCAGCGCGAAGATCGACACGCCACCGGTGCCCAGCACCAGAACGGTGTCGCCGGCGCGCACCCGCCCCTGCTCGACCACCGCATTCCAGGCCGTAACCGCCGCGCACGGCAGTGTCGCGGCCTGTTCCAGATCGAGGTGCTCCGGCACCGGCACGACGCCGTCCTCATCAAGCACCACGTACTCGGCCGCCATGCCGTCCAGCGGACCGCCCAGCGTTGAACCGCGCGCCTCGGCCGGCGGCTCGCCACCGAGCCAGCGCTGCGCGAAAATGCCTGCGACCCGATCGCCGGGCTGGACGCGCGTGACGTCGGCCCCGACCTCGACCACCTCGCCGGCACCGTCCGAACACGGGATCAGCGGCAGCGGCTGGCGCGGGTTGTAATCGCCCTTGACGGTCATCAGGTCGCGGAAGTTCAGCGACACCGCCTGCACCCGTACCGTAACCTGGCGACGGCCCGGCTGCGGCTGTTCGCGTTCGCTCATGACCAGCGCATCGAGCCCGAAGCGCTCTTGAATTTCAATGACCTTCATGGCCTTGCCTCCGCGTTGTCTCAAACTGCAGTGTAACGAGCGCTGCGCGCGCCCGCAGCCAGCTGCAGCCGGACCGGTTTGCAGGCCGCTCGTTGTGCAGCGCAACGAAGTGGCTTTCGCGGCCGGGCTAAAATACGCGCCGCTCGCGTGCGGATGCATCCGCCACCGCCCCTCCGGCCCGTCAACCGGGCCGCGGCCAGAATTCCACAACAACCCATCGTGCCTCAGCGGCGGCACGATTCCGGAGGATTGAATGAACGTTTTTGAGACGATCGACGTCACCGAGCACGAACAGGTCATCTTCTGCCACAACAAGGATGCCGGCCTCAAGGGCATCATCGCGATCCACAACACCACGCTCGGCCCGGCGCTGGGCGGCCTGCGCATGTGGCCGTATGCCAGCGAGCACGAAGCGCTCGAAGACGTGCTGCGGCTGTCGCGCGGGATGACCTACAAGGCGGCCGTGGCCGGCCTCAACCTCGGCGGCGGCAAGTCGGTGCTGATCGGCGATCCGCGCACCGACAAGTCCGAAGCCCTGTTCCGCTCCTTCGGTCGCTTCATCGACTCACTGCACGGCCGCTACATCACCGCCGAGGATGTCGGCATTGATGTCAACGACATGGAGTACGTGTTCCAGGAAACCGACAACTGCGTCGGCGTCCACCAGGTCCACGGCGGCTCGGGCGATCCGTCGCCGTTCACCGCCTTTGGTACGCTGCAGGGCATCCGCGCCAGCCTGCAGCACAAGTTCGACAACGACGAAGTCGGCGACTACAGCTACGCCGTGCAGGGCGTCGGTCATGTCGGCATGGAACTGGTCAAGCTGCTGCGCGCGGAGAATGCCAAGGTGTTCGTGACCGACATCAACGATCAGGCGGTAGCCGCTGCCGCGGATCTGGGCTGCGAGGCGGTTGGATTGGACGAGATCTACGATGTCGATGCCGACGTGTTCTGTCCGACCGCGCTGGGCGCGGTGGTCAACGAGCGCACCATCCCGCGCTTCAAGTTCAAGATCGTATGCGGGGCGGCCAACAACCAGCTGGCAACCGACGAATGCGGCAATGAACTGGAACGCCGGAACATCCTGTATGCACCGGACTACGCCGTCAACGCCGGCGGCCTGATGAACGTCTCGATCGAGTTCGAAGGCTACAACCGCGAGCGCGCCAAGCGCATGATGCGCACGATCTATTACAACGTCTCGAAGATCTTCCAGATCGCCGAACGCGACGGCATCCCGACCTGGAAAGCCGCCGACCGCATGGCCGAGGAACGCATCGCCACGATCGGCAAGCTCAAGCTGCCGTTCATGGGCCGCTCGCACCGCTTCCCGGGCCGCGAACGCGGAAACCATTGATCTGCCCTCCGGGTTATCCATCATGAAACTGCCCGAAGACATCGAACTGCTGCGCGAGACCACTCGCCGGTTTGCCGAGGAGCGGATCGCGCCGCGTGCGGCCGAGATCGACGCGCAGAACGAGTTTCCGCACGAGTTGTGGCGCGAGCTGGGCGATATGGGGCTGCTCGGCATCACCATCCCGGAAGACTTCGGCGGCGCCGGCATGGGCTATCTGGCCCACCTGGTGGCGATGGAAGAAATCTCGCGCGCATCGGCCTCGGTCGGGCTGTCGTATGGCGCGCACTCCAACCTGTGCCTGGACAACCTCTACCGCAACGGCAACGCGCAGCAGCGGCAAAAGTACGTCGAGAAACTGGTCTCTGGCGAATGGGTCGGCGCGCTGGCGATGTCCGAGCCCGGTGCAGGCTCCGATGTGGTCGGCTCGATGGCCTGCCGCGCCGAGCGTCACGGCGATGTCTGGGTCGCCAACGGTTCGAAGATGTGGATTACCAATGGGCCGGAATGCGACGTCGCGCTGGTCTACATGCGCACCGCCGGCAAAGAGGCGGGCTCGAAATGCATGACCGCCTTCCTGGTCGAAAAGGATTTTCCGGGCTTTGCCAAGGCGCAGAAGCTCGACAAGCTCGGCATGCGCGGCTCGAACACCTGCGAGCTGGTGTTCGACAACTGCGAGATTCCGGCCGAGAACGTGCTCGGCGAGGTGCACCAGGGCGTGAAGATCCTGATGTCGGGCCTGAACGCAGAACGGCTGGTGCTGGCCGGCGGCCCGATCGGCATCATGCAGGCCTGTCTCGACCAGATCCTGCCCTACGTGCGCGAGCGCAAGCAATTCGACCGCGCACTCGGCGACTTCGGGCTGATGCAGGCCAAGATCGGCGATGTCTACACCGCGCTGCAATCGGCCCGCGGCTTCGCCCGCCAGGTCGCCGCCGACTACGACGCCGGCGAACGCTCCCGCATCGACACCGCCGCCTGCCTCTACCACGCCTCGCGCTCGGCCGTCCAGGTCGCACTGGAGGCCATCCAGGCCCTGGGCGGAAACGGCTACATCAACGAATACCCCACCGGCCGCCTGCTGCGCGACGCCAAGCTCTACGACATCGGCGCCGGCACGAATGAAATCCGGCGGATGTTGATCGGGCGGGAGTTGGTGCAGGAGCGAAGTTGAGCGAGTTACTTTTTGAGCGGAAAAAGTAACCAAAAAGACCGTTTCGCAGCTTGCTTCGCGAGCCTGTGGGACTTACTTTTGTCGCGACAAAAGTAGGCAAAAAAGCGGTTTCGCCGCCGGCTTCGCCGGCTTGATGCGAGTTACTTTTGTCGCAACAAAAGTAACTCGCTCAAAGCCGGCGCAACGAGCGGCGAAACGAGTTTTGCCACCCTCCAAAAAACCCATCCTTGAAACCACCCCTCCCGAACCGGTTAGACTCGCCCAACCAAATCCCATGCCGGGGACTGCATGACCGTCGAAATCGCGCTGGTGTTCATCATCATCGGCTGTGCGCTGTACCTGTTTGCGACCGAGAAGCTGCCGATCGACGTGACCGCGCTGGCCATTCTGGTCACGGTGATGGCGATCCCGATCCTGTTCCACTCGCAGTGGCTGCTCGAGCGCGGGGTCAATCTCAAGGCGGCGTTTCCGACGCCGGGCGAGAGCCTGTCGGGGCTGTCGAGCACCGCCACCGTGACCGTGCTGTGCATGTTCATCCTGTCCGGCGGCATCCAGCGCTCGGGGCTGATTCATGTGATCGGCAAGCGCCTGTTTCCGTTCGTCGGCAACTCCGAGCTGCGCCAGATGATCGGCGTCGGGCTGCTGGTCGGGCTGGTCTCGGGCATCATCAACAACACCGCTGCGGTCGCGATCGCCATTCCGCTGGTGCTCGACATGGTCCGGCGCAGCAATTTCCGCGCCTCGCGCGTGCTGATCCCGATCAGCTTCTTTGCCATGATGGGCGGAACCCTGACGCTGATCGGCACGTCGACCAACATCCTCGCCTCCTCGATCCTCGCCGGTGACCCGCGCTTCGGCCGCGAGCTGGGCATGTTCGAGTTCAGCTCGCTGGGGCTGATCGTGCTGACCGTCGGGCTGCTGTACTTCCTCACCCTGGGCCGACTGCTGCTGCCGCGCAGCGATGCGCGACCACTGGCCGAGCCGGACCAGGAATCGTTTGTGGTCGAATTGCGGGTCGCGCGCGACAGCTCGCTGATCGGCAAGAGCCTCGAGGAGGCACGCTTCGAACCGCACAGCGGGGTCGAGGTGCTGCGCCTGACGCGCGGCGAGCAGAGCTGGCTCAAGCGCGCACGCACGACCGCGATCGAGGCCGGCGACATCATCATGGCGCGCGCCACGGTGCGCCAGATCATGGACCTGATCAAGGAAAGCCAGGTCGACGTGCTATCGGATTTCGGCGACACCCGCAACGCGCGCGCCGACGGCCAACTGGTGCCGATCCTGCTGCGCAACCGCGGCCTGTTCAACGGCCGCACCGCGCGCGCGGTCGATTTCTGGAAACGCTACCAGGGTCGGCTGATCGGTCTGGACGTGCGCGGCACGCGCTCGCGCCGCCTGGCCCAGGAAAAACTGCACGTGGGTGAAATCGCGCTGCTGGAAATCTCCAAGACCGCGCTCAACCGTCTGCATCGCAACTCCGATGTCGTCGTGCTCAATGAGTACGAGGACGACTTCGACCGCAAGCGCATGCTCATCGCCGGCGGCATCGTCGCCGGCGTCATCGTGCTGGCCACGACTACGCCGATGCCGATCGTGCTGACCGCGATCGCCGGGGTGATCGCGATGGTGCTGACCGGCTGCATTTCCAAGCAGGACATGTACGCCGACGTGTCCTGGGACGTGATCTTCCTGCTCGCCGGGGTGATTCCGCTCGGCATCGCGATGACCAAGTCCGGTGCCGCCGCCTGGCTGGGCTCGCTGATCGCACTGCACGCGATGGAGTGGCACCCGGTGTTCGTGCTGATGGCGCTGTACGCGATCACTACCATTCTCACCGAACTGGTCAGCAACAATGCCTCGGCGGTGATCCTGGTACCGGTGGCCCTGGCCGTGGCCGAGATGCTCGGGCTGGACCCGCTGCCGCTGGCGCTGGCGGTGATGTTCGCGGCCTCGACCAGCTTCCTGTCGCCGGTCGGCTACCAGACCAACACCATGATCTTCGGCACCGGCGTGTTGCGCTTTACCGACTTTTTCAAGGTCGGCGCACCGCTGAACCTGATCCTGATGGTCGTCACCAGCCTGTCGCTGTACTGGCTTTGGATGATCTGATCGTCGTGACCTGATCATCGCTTCCCCCGGCCGCATCGATCTGGGATAATGCCGGACCGAACCCAACGCACAGGAAGCACCATCATGGCCAATTCCATCGTCATCACCGCCGCCCGCCGCACTGCCATCGGCTCGTTCCAGGGCCAGTTCGCCGGCGTCCCCTCACCGGAGCTGGGTGCGGCCGCGATCAAGGCCGCCGTGGCCGACAGCGGTGTTTCCGGCGAACAGGTTTCGGAAGTCATCATGGGCTGCGTGCTCCCGGCCGGCGTGCAGCAGGCCCCGGCCCGCCAGGCCATGCTCGCTGCCGGTCTGCCGCTGGGCACCGGCGCGACAACCTTGAACAAGGTCTGTGGCTCGGGCATGAAGGCGATCATGCTCGGCAGCGACGCGATCGCGGCCGGCTCGGCCGAAGTCGTCGTTTCCGGCGGCATGGAGTCGATGACCAACGCTCCCTATCTGGTCAAGCGCGGCCTGCGCATGGGCCACGATCAGTTGCTCGACCACATGTTCCACGACGGCCTGGCCAACCCCAACGACGGCACGATGATGGGTCAGTTCGCCGAGAAATGCGCCGGCAAGTACAGCTTCACGCGCGAAGAGCAGGATGATTTTTCGCGCGCCTCGGCCGAGCGCGCGCTGCGCGCCATCAACGAAGGCCTGTTCGACGCCGAGATCGCGCCGGTCACCGTGCGCTCACGCAAGGGCGATGTCGAGATCAGCGTCGACGAAGAACCGGGACGGATCAACATCGAGAAGATCGCGCAGCTGCGCCCGGCATTCGCCAAGGACGGCACGATTACGGCCGCGACCTCGTCGAAGATCTCCGACGGTGCTGCCGCGCTGGTGCTGATGGGCGAGGACACCGCAGCCCGACACGGTGCCACGCCGCTGGCGCGCATCGTCGCCCACGCCACCCACTCGCACGAACCGGAATGGTTCACCACCGCGCCGGTCGGCGCAATTGCCAAGGTGCTGGCCAAGGCCGGCTGGAGCGCCGCTGATGTCGATCTGTATGAAATCAACGAAGCGTTTGCCACCGTCACCATGGCGGCAATGAAGGAACACGGCCTCGACCACGCCAAGGTCAACGTCCACGGCGGCGCCTGCGCGCTCGGCCACCCGATCGGCTGCAGCGGCGCACGCATCGTTGTGACACTGATCCATGCGCTCAAGGCCACCGGCGGCACGCGCGGCGTGGCCTCGCTGTGCATCGGCGGCGGCGAAGGCACCGCGCTGGCCATCGAACTGGTCTGATCTCACCGCGATCGCGGCTGCGCGGCGCTCGCACGCGCAGCCGCGATCGGTACCGACCCGCGTCCGGCTGGCTGCTCGGCCCGCGCGCTGCCCGCAGCCAGCCCATGTCCTCACCCTCACCTTCACCCTCACCCCAGCTCGCCCGGCCCGCGTCCGCCGAGCACGCCCTGCTCCGCCCCGGCCTGCCCCGGCTCGCGCTCGCGCACGACGGCATCGACGCACTGAACGCGGCACTGCGGGACTCGCAAGCAGCGATCATCGATGATTTTGCCGCCGGCTGGCCGGCGCTCAGCCAATGGACGCCCGAGGCACTGGCACGGCGCTACGGTGAGCGCATCGTGCGGGTCTTTGATGCCTCCTTCGGGCAACCCGGGCGCGGCTATATGGGCAACGTCGATGCCATGCCGTTTGCCGAGTTCCTCGACACCGTGCTTACACAGGGCCGCGACCTGCGCATGTTTCTCTACAACATCGCGCGCCAGATTCCGGCGCTGGTCGACGACATCCGGCCACCGGCCATCGGTCACAAATTCTCGCGCCGCTTCGTGTTCACGTTCTTCGGCTGCAAGGGCTCGACCACGCCGCTGCACTACGACATCGACATGGGCTGCGTGTTTCACACCGTCATCCGCGGCCGCCGCCGCGTCCGATTGTTCGCACCCGACCAGTCCGCCCGGCTCTACCGCCACCCCTGCACCGTGCGCAGCTACGTCGACCTCGACCGGCCCGACTTCATGCAGTTCCCGGCGCTGGCTGATGCGCGCGGCCATGAAGTCGTGCTCGAACCGGGGCAGACGCTGATGATGCCGCCGGGCTGGTGGCACGAATTCCACTATCTCGAAGCCGGCATCGGCGTGTCGCTGCGCAGTCCGCCGATGCACCTGTCCGACCGCCTGCACGGTGCGCGCAACGTTCTGCTCGCGTCACCGTTCGACCGCCTGGCCAACAAGCTCGCCGCGCAAAGCTGGTACCGCTGGAAGCAGCGCCGTGCCGAGCGCAATGCCCGCGCAGCGTGCGTCGAGCAAAGTGAACACGCACCGAACAAGGCGCGAATCAAGCGTAGGGTGCGTTGAGCGAAGCGAACACGCACCGAACCGGAAGCACCCGCAATCGCAACGACCACTGGCGCCATTAAGGCAACACCGAGGGAGCAAAATTGAAAACATCCAAGGGCACGATTGCGTTCGACCGCTTCGAAATCCCCTACCGCGTCTACGGACACCATGAACCGCTGCTGGTCTGCGTCAGCGGCGCCATGCAGACCATGTCGATCTGGCGCTCGGTGGTCAAGCACTTCACCGGCGACTTCCGCGTCGCGGTATTCGACATGCCCGGTGTCGGCCGCTCGCGCATCCTCGATGGAGCGGCCTACGTCTCGGTCGACGAACAGGTCGCCGTGCTGCATCGGCTGGTCAACGAACTCGAACCGGAAGGCCGGCCGATCACCCTGGCCGGCAGTTCCTGGGGCACCGCCATTGCCGCGGTCTACGCCGCCCGCCACGCCGAGCGCGTCGGCCATCTGTTGCTATCGAGCTTCGGCATGCAACCCAACGCCGGCATGGAATACGTCGTCCAGCGTGCCGGCGAACTGTACCGAACGCGCAACTTCGCCGGCGGTGCCGACCTCATCCTCGAAGTCTTCGGCAAACGCCTCGACGCCGGCTACAAGCGCCAGATCATCGCCCAGTTCGCGGCACTGAACCAGGAAAGCGCGGAGGTGTTCCACGAACACTGCGCCAACATCCTCAAGCTCGGCCGCCTCGACGAACAGATCGACCTGCGCGACATCACTGCCCGCACGCTGATCATCAACGGTGCCGATGATCCGATCATCGACCTCGACGATATGCACCAGGCCCAACGCCTCATCCCCGACTGCCAACTCCGCCTGATCGACGGCGTCGGCCACTTCCTCCACTTCGAGAAACCCGACCTGCTGCACGAATACGCCGACTTCCTGCTGGCGCGATAGCGGCGCGGGACGACGAACCCGGGGCCGGAACCGGGTCGTCCCGGCCTCATCACTGCCATCATCCAATCCGCAGCAGCCGGGATCTAGTGGGCCATGCGGGTAATAAGGTAACGCTCAGCCGTCGCACAAGCGTCGTGGGCAAGGCGCGCGAGCGCAGG
>JAVVDV010000062.1:0-10633 GCA_032251355.1 Wenzhouxiangellaceae bacterium | reverse complement strand
GTCGCGGCCGAAGTGCGCAACCTGGCCGAACGCAGCCAGGTGGCGGCGCAGGAAATCGGCCAGGTGGCCTCGTCGTCGGTGAAGCTGGCCGAGAAGGCCGGTGGGTTGCTTGATGAGATGGTGCCGCAGATCAAGAAGACCTCGGAGCTGGTGCAGGAAATTGCCGCGGCCAGCCAGGAACAGAGCCAGGGCGTGAGCCAGATCAACGGTGCGATGGGTCAGCTCAACGAAGCCACGCAGCAGAACGCGTCGGCGGCCGAGGAACTGGCGGCGACGGCCGAAGAGATGGGCGGCCAGGCCTCGACGCTGCAGGAGCTGATGAGCTTCTTCAAGATCGTGCAGCAGGGCAAGCAGTCCGGTGAGGCCGTGCGCAAGCTGATCCAGGGCTCGTCGCCGAAGGGTATCGGCAAAGCGGCCGGCAAAGATACCGGCAAGCTGCCGGCCCCTGCAGCGCGGGCAGCCGCGAAGGGTGAGGAAGAAGACTTCGAGTGGTATTGACCCGGCAATCAAATCGATTGCCGGTCAAGCACCGATCCACTGCACCAGCCGCCCGGTGAGGATGGCCAGATAGTTACCGACCGCGTAGCCGATCAGCGCCATCAGGATCGAGGCCGGCACCAGTGACTGGCGATGATGAGCGGCAACTACCGGCGCCGAGGCCGCACCGCCGATGTTGGCGGCCGAGGCGATGGCCAGCGTGTGCACGTCGACCTTGAACAGCTTTGCCCCGGCCAGGATGAACGCGCCGTGGATGAAGATCCAGACGTAGGCGGCGGCGACGAACCAGCCGATCTGGCCGAGATCGGCGTCGCTGATGTTCGCGCGTGCGCCGACCGAGGCCACGAACACGTAGATGATCGCCATTGCAATCGGCTGCGCGCCGGGCAGGCGGCGAGCACGCGTGGCCGACAGCAGCAGCGCAATGGTGGTTACCAGCAGGATCACCCAGGTTGATTCCGACACCACCGGCTGACCGCCCATCGTGACTTCGGGCAGGCGCGCGGCCAGCCACACGCTGGCCGCCGTGGTTGCCAGTGCCAGCAGCGTCAGGTACAGGATCTCGGTCATCGACGGCGCGGCCTCGCGGTCGGTAATGGCCAGCGCGGCCTGCTCCATGCGCTCGATCCGGTCGTGGCTGACCCCGGCCCAGCGGTTGAAGCGATCGGCGAAGGCGCGCGATCCCAGCAGCAGCGGCAACCACAGGATGTAGACCAGGTTGTCGGCCACCGCCGCCATGGTCATGTGGCCGGGATTCCCCTCCAGCGCGGCCCAGGCGGCATTCATGTTGCCGGTGCCGCCGATCCACGAACCGGCCAGCGTGCCGAAGGCCGGCCAGGCACCCGGATCGAGCACCCCGAGTGATGTGAACAGCGTGTAGGAGACGACCGCGCCGATCACCACGCCGGCCGAGCCGATCAGCATCACGAACACACCCTTGCCCATGATGCGCACGGCGCCGGCGACATCGACCTTGATCAGCATCAGCGCGATGAACAAGGGCAGGCCGTACTGGCGCAGCCCGGCGTAGGCTTCGCTGGAAAACGGAATTACGCCGGTGTTGGCCAGCACGATCGGCGTGGCGTAAATCCACAGCAGCGGCGGTAGATAGTTGAACAGCCGCCAGCCGCTTTGCTGCTCCAGCCAGAACCAGAATGCGGCCACCGCCACCAGCGTCGTCATCACGCCCAGCGGTGACGTGATTGCAAACAAGGCCGCCCCTGTGGCGACGCGGACGACGATCAGGGTCGCGATCAGAACACCTGCGAGTGCGGCGGCGAGCAGAGCGAGCGGGTTTCGCGTAGTGGTCGTCATGGTATGCGCTTGCCTTGAAGGGTCGTCCGCATTATGCCGGTGACCGCGCTCAGCCCGCATTATTCGCCACCGTTCCGTCGCGAGGGAGCGCCAGGTCTTGTGACTGCGGCGTTGTTGCGACCGAGCGCACCGGAGGCGTACTCACCAGTACGGTGAGGATGCGCGACCGAGCAAAACGCCGCAGACGCGGGGCCTGACGGTGCCGCAGCAGGAAGGGTGGCGAATAATGCGGGTTCAGCACGCTTCCGCGGGTTCGCGCTCCAGCGACAGGCTGCCGTCGGGATGCTGCCGGACCGGCATTGGATCGCTGATTTCGCCGATGAACCGGCCGTCCGGATCGCGATTGCGGAACGCGAAAAACAGCCATTGATCCTGCACACGCAGCAGGCGGCCTGCGTAAAGGCTGCCGTGCGCATCACCGTGCAGGAAAGGGTCGGGTAATGCGCGGAACGGCCCGGTCAGCCGGTCGGCGATGAAGTAGATCGTGCCGGTGCGCGCGGGGCCGGGCAGTTCCCGTTGCGCGGCCTGGCTGTGATAGCGTGCACTGACCGCGCAGAACAGGTACCAGTGATTGCCGATGCGCTCGACCTGGGGTACCTCCATCTCTCCGAACCAGCCCGGCGCGAGCACGGGTGGTCGGGTCTCCCAATGCTCCAGATCGTCGGAGATCGCGTGCGCGATTGCGCCTCTGCCATCGGCCGGTCCATGCGCGCTGCGGCTGGTGATGAACATGTGGAAGCGGCCATCGGCCGGGTCGCGCACCACCCACGGATCGCGCCAGGACTGGTCGTGCCAGGAGTTCGGGTCGAAAACCTCGTAGTGGGAGGGGTCGTGTACCGCTGCTGCGACTGCCTCGCAGCGCTGCCAATGGTCGAGATCGTGCGAAGTCGCCCGGCAGATGCGCTGGATCTTGCCGTCTTCGACCTGGCTGGTCCCGGTGTAGAACATCACCCATTGCCGCTTGTGTCGGACCACGCTGCCGGTCCAGGTGGTACAGGAATCCGGTGCGTCGGAATGCTGTGCCGGTGCGAGAATCGGCTTGCGTGGCTGCCAGTCGATCAGATTGCGCGACACGGCATGTCCGATGGAGACGTTCCAGTGTCGCAGTTCCGGGTCGCCCAGGGTGCGCGCGGCCTGCAGGAAGAACATGTGAGTATCTTCGCCGTCGACGGCGAACCAGAAATCCCACACCCAGTGGTCGCTCAGAGCCAGTGCCATGTCTATCGCCGGAGTTCGTTCGAGGGTGCCGGTCCGGTCGTCATGCCAGGATCCTGCGCGGTACGCCGCCGGTCAACAGCACGGTGCGATCGAGGACGAAGTTGGAATAAAACGGCAAAATCGCGCCACCCATGACGGTTGCGCTTGCGCCCAGTCGACCTTGCAGAATGTCGGGCTGGATCAGCTCCGCCGGCAGCCGTTTGCCCAGTTGCTGCCGGACGCGTTCGACCAGGTCGGTCACCAGTGCCGGCGGCAACAGCGAATCGATGACGATGGCAGCGGTATCCAGCACGGCGACCACGCCCACGAGTGCATGCGCCAGGGCATCCGCGCAGTCGTCCAGCCAGGCCTCGAGGGACTCGCGCTGCGCGCCCGCCAGATCGGTCAGTCGGTCGAGTTCACTCACCTGAACGCCGGCCTGGTGGAGATGACGGGTCAGCACGAACAGCGATGCGCGGTTCATCAACACATCGACGGGCTGGGCCTTTTCAGCTGATTCCAGCCGCGAGCCCGGCACCGGCAGGGATGCCAAGGCGCCGGAGTTGCCGTGCACGCCGCGCATCAGGTTGCCGTCGATGATGACGCCGCCGCCGACGAAGGTGCCGAGGAAGACGTAGAGAAAATTATCGACTTCGGTGCCACAGCCGAACAGCAGCTCGGCGATGGCTGCGGCCGAATCATCGTTCTCGAAAAACACCGGCAGGGTTGTCCGGCGCCGGAGCTCTTCATCGAAATCCATGCATCGCCACTTTTCGGCGGCCGCGCGGCTCATGCCGGTCTGCGCTTCGAGTTGGCCGAGAAACCAGGGCATGGCTACACCGACGCCCATCAGCCGCTGGCGCTCATCGACACCGAGCGCGCCGGCCAGCGTCCGGATGCCGACATCGATCCACTGCAAGACCTGCTCCGGCTCCGGCCAGGGGTACTCGTGGCGGATGCGGTCGATGATGGTGCCGCCGAAGTCCATGACCAGCAGGTCGAGAAAACGCCGACCGATCTTGGCGCCGATGGCATAGGCACCCGATGGATTGATCCGGTACAGGATCGAGGGCTGGCCCTTGCCGCCGCGCTGCTTGCCCGAACGGCTGACCATGCCGGTCTGCTCGAGCTCGTCGACGATGCGGGTGACCGCCTGCGGCGACAGGCCGCTGCGCTGGGCGAGCACGGCCTTCGAGGCGCTGCCCGAGCGCCGCAGCTCGGTCAGCAGAATGCTTCGGTTGTAGCGTCCCAGTCGACTTGAGTTACTGCCCTTGGCCACCGTGTTCCCGCTTGTTTGCCAGCAGACGCTCGGCCAGCAGCAGGGCGCCGATCTCGCCCGACCGGCCGCCATGGCCGGGCCGGGCAAGGTAGGGATGCGCGGCCGCCGATTCCAGCGCCTGGAAATAATCACCGGACAGTGCTTCGAAATCCGCCCGAACCCGGTCGAGCAGGCCGTCGGCCTGCATTACGCCTCCGCCGAGGATAATCCGTTGCGGGGCAAACAGGCAAGTCAGGTTCCAGCACAGTGCAGCCAGGTAATGGGCTTCGATCGCCCAGGCCGGGTGATCGGCCGGCAGGCCGCCGGGGTCGACCGACCAGCGATCGGCCAGTGCCGGACCGCAGGCGAGGCCCTCGAGGCAGTCGCCGTGGAACGGACAGCGGCCGCTGAATTGATCGTCGGGATGGCGCGGCACGCGCATGTGACCGACCTCGGGATGCGAGAAGCCCTGGATCGGTCGTCCGTTGCTGATCAAACCCGCGCCGATGCCGGTACCGATGGTCACGTAGGCGTAGTGCTCGAGCCCGGCTGCAGCGCCGCATCCGAAACCTTCACCCAGCGCGGCGCCATTGACGTCGGTCTCGAAGGCGACCGGCACGCCGAGTTCGCGCGCCAGTGTGCGTACGATCGGAATGTCGCTCCAGTCCGGTTTCGGTGTGTTGGTGATGTGGCCGAAGTTGCTGGCACCCCGGTTCAGTTCCACCGGCCCGAAGCTGGCCAGCCCGATTGCCTCGGGTGTCCCGTGCTCGCGTGCCTGCTGCGCGAAGAAGGCGCCGACCTCGGCCAGGGTTTGCTCGGGACGCGTGGTGGCCAGGGTGGCGCGTGCCAGCACGCGCTCCGGGCTGCGCGCCAGCACGCAATTGAACTTGGTGCCACCGGCCTCGATACCGCCGATCAGGCGTTCTCGCGTGTGCTGCATCATCGGTTCCGGCATGTCTGGGCCCCGCATGATCACCAGAACCAGATCAGCAGGCCGGCAATCGCGCCCAGCATCAGTAGCGACTGGAAGCGGTAATTCTTGTACAGCGGCTTGCCGCGAAGCTGGCGGGCTTCATCGCGGAAGTCTTCGCTTGACCACTGGAATTCCGGTTCCTTGGTTGGCGCACGTGGATCGGCCAGGCTGATTGCGACCAGTGAGAGAACCGAGATCACCAGCAGGATCGGCGCGATATAGAGGAAGTGGATGTCGATCAGGCCGAGCACCTCGTTGGCAAAAAACAGCAGTGCGCCACTGATAAAGCCGATGACCAGCGTCCAGAACGCACCGTTGGCGGTCGCACCCTTCCAGAAGAAGCCCAGCACGAACAGCGTCACCACGGGTGAGACTGCGTAGGCCAGCACGGTTTGCAGGTAGCGGAATAGCGAGGCAAAATTCTCGATCTGCGGTGCCCAGGCGACCGCCAGCAGCATGAACACGAAGGTCACGCCCTGGCCGATCCGCATCAGCGTATGGTCATCGAGGCCCGGGTATTTTGGTCGGATAAAGTCCATCGTCGTCAGCGTCGAGGCCGAGTTGAGGGTCGAGTCGATCTGCGACATCAGCGCGGCGATGAATCCGGCCAGTCCGAGCCCGAGCAGGCCAACCGGGAGCAGGTCGAACATCAGCGTTGGATACACCAGGTCGGGCCGCTCCAGGTTGGGGTAGAGCAGGATTGCTGCAGTACCGGGCAACACCATCACGAAAATCATCGGCAGCTTGAGGAAGCCGGCCAGCAGCATGCCCCAGCGACCGTGATCAACGTTTCGGGCGGCCAGCACGCGCTGCATCATGAACTGGTTGGTGCACCAGAAATAGAAACCCAGCAGGAACACGCCGGTAATCACACCCGGCCAGGGCACGTAGGGGTCCGACGCAGGTCGGATCACGCTGAGCTTGGACGGGTCGACGCTACTCATCACCGCGTGCCAGCCGCCGGCCTTGTCGAAGGCGAACCAGGCGACCAGGATCGATGCACCCAGCAGCAGCACCGCCTGGATTGCGTCGGTATAGATAACCGCCTTGAGCCCGCCGGCAATGGTGTAGATGCCGGCAACAACGGCCAGGAACATGATCATCTGCCACAGTTCGAACTGTGGAAACACCATCTTCAGCAGCAGCGCGCCGGCAAACAGACTGCCGGCGGTGTCGACGACGATGTTGAGAAAAATGGTCAGGATCGCGAAGAACTTGCGCGAGCGATGATCGAAGCGCCGTTCGAGCACTTCAGGCATCGTATAGACACCGGTGCGCAGCAGCGAGGGTAGAAAGAACACCGCGAAGATGATCAGCACGAAGGCGGCCATCCACTCGTAGTTGAACACCGCGATGCCGGTCGCATAGGCATCGCCGGCCAAGCCGATCAGCGAGGTCGAGGACATGTTCGATGCAAACATCGACAGCCCGATCAGCGGCCAGGCCATGGAGCGGCCGGCGAGGAAGTAATCGCCGGTGGAATCGTGCTTGCGGCTGAGCAGCAGCCCGATCAGCACGGTGGCAACAAACAGCACGACGATAATGGTCAGGTCGATGGCGTGCAGGGTCATCGGGTTCTCCGGTCAGCCCGCGCAAGAATACGCGAAAGGGCGGGGCGCACCGGGCCGGATGGACCGGCCCGGTGCGCGGACGGCAGGCTCAGAACTCGTAGATGACCGAGAGCGCTGCGCTGCGGCCAGCGATCGAGCGGGCGCGGATGAAGCGCTCGCCATCGACCACGCTGAAGCCACCCTCGGCTTCGGTCACGCCGATGTCGTCGAACAGGTTGTTGACGGTGAAGTTCAGCCGCAACTGGTCGGTGATCACCGCCTCGGCAAACAGGTTGACGTAGGTAAAGCCGTCCATCTCATAGCTGTTGTCATCCTGCGAGTAGGAATCGGTGGTGCCGATGACGGTCGCACCGATCGCGTGCGGGCCGATCCGGTAGCTCGGTGTCAGGCTCCAGACCCAGTCGGCCTGGCGGCGCGGCGTATTGCCGACCAGGCTGGCGTCGTTGCTCTTGACAATTTCGGCGTCGGTCCAGGTCGCCGCGCCGCGGAACTCGAAGTCACCAAAAGTTGCGACGGTTTCGACTTCGATGCCCAGCGACTCGTAGCTGCGGATGCGTGCACGGTCGTCATCGCCCTTGGACTCGGAATTGGCGTCATCGGTCTCGACGTAGAAGCCGGTCGCGAATACGCCGATGTTGCGGCCCTGGAACTTCACCCCCAGTTCGGTCGACTGCACTTCGTTTTCAACCGAACCGGCCACGGCCGTGCCGTTTTCCAGGAAGCCGCCGTCACCGAGCCGGTCGGCGTTGACGCGGCTGCCCTGGGCATGGCTGGCAAACACGGCCAGGCTGTCGGTCAGCGCATAGTTGGCCGCCAGCGAGTACGACCAGTAGCTCCAGTCGTAGGCAAAGCGCGTGGCGTTGATGGCGTCGGAGCTGACGAACTCGACGTTCTGCTCGGCCAGCGGCGCGTCGGGGCCGGCGCCGATGTCGCGCGGGGCGCCGAATGCGTAATGGCCGGTGGCATCGCCGTCGTCGTAGCGCAGGCTGGCATCGAAGCTCAACTGATCGGTGGGGCGGAAGGTGCCGGCCAGGTAGAAGGCATCCACGTCGGCCTCGAGGTTGGTATCGCGCATGCAGCAGCCTCCCCAGTCCGGTGCGCCAAAGGCCAGCTGGCCGTTGGTCGTCAGCTGCTCGCCGTCGGCGAACACATCGACCAGTCGGGCATCATTGGAAACGTCCTGCAAAAAGGTTTGCCAGAACCAGTCGATATCGATGTTCTGGCTGGCGCGGTAGTAGCCGGCGGTGAGTTCGAAGTTCTCGAACAGCCGGGTGATGCTCAGATCGTTGGTGAAGTTGTCCAGATCATTGATGTCGTTGTCGAAGGTGCGGATGTTCTGGAGCAGGCCGTTGCCGTTGAGGTTGGCCAGCTCGGCGCCGCTGATGAGCTGGCCAGCATTCGGGCCGGAGACAAACGCCAGTCCGTTCGCGCCGGTGCCTTGCAGCACGGTCGACAGCGATTCGATATCGCTTGCACTGCCGATATCAGCCGAGAAGGCGCCGAAGAACGAGCCTTCGGTGCTGTTGAAGCGGAATCTCTGGTTCAGCTCCCAGTCCGGAGCCAGTTCGTAGCGGAAATCAAGGCCGATGCCGAGTACCCGGCTTTCGTTGCCGTCGCGGATGCTGCTGCGGCGCTGCCGGCCGTCGACGCCGAAGCTGGTGATGTCGCCCAGGTCACGGCTGATGTTGCTGGCCTCGAGTGCGTCGAGCCCCGGAATCGAGGACTGGTTGGCACGCATCGGCATCGGCAGGTAGGTCGGTACGTTGTCATCGAGTGCCTTGAAATACACGCGCACGTGGCCGCGGTCAAGCCAGCGCGTGACGTTGGCCTTGATCTGGCCACCGTCGGATGCATTGAAGTCGACATCGCGAACGCCCTCGCCGCGCCGGTAGAAACCGCCGACGTGGAATTGCCAGTCGTTATTGATCGGGCCGCCGTACTCGAAATCCACGCGCGTGCTGTCGTGGTCCAGGCCGGGTGTCAGTCGAACGCTCCCGCCCTCGGTATCGCCCGTCTTGCTGATGAAGTTGATCACCCCGGCCGGCGAGTTGCTGGCCAGCGTCGCCGCACTTGAACCCTTGAGCACTTCGGCGCGCGCCACCGAGCTATCGAGTCGCAGGAACTGGTCGGAGGTGCCGACGATGATGTCGCCGAACTGCAGGATCGGCATGCCGTCTTCCTGCAACTGAACGAACTTCGAGCCCCCGGCCGCGATCGGCACGCCGCGCACCGAAATGTTGGTGTTGCCTTCGCCGGCCGAGGCTTCCGAGCGCACGCCCGGAATCGATCGCAGCACTTCGGCGGCGTTGCGTGCGCCGACACGGTCGATCTCATCCGGGCTTAGCGTCTGGATCGAGCGGGTGGTCAGGAACTTGCTGACCCCGCGCGTGGACCCGGTCACCACGATCTGATCCAGGTAGCCGTCGGCGACCGCCTGGTCGATGTCTTCGCGGGTCTCCAGGCTGCGGGACTCGGATTCGTCGCCGGCCTCCTGGGCCAGCGCGGTGTTGAAGACCAGAGCGGCCGCGATGGCGCCGCTCAGCAGCGCCCGATTGCAGTGGTTGATTGTTTTCATGATTACCCCGTGTGAAAAGTTCTTATTAAGTAAATCACGGGGATTTAATAAAGTCAACGTGTCGTGATGCGCTGCACAGAAAGTCTGCCCGCGCATCGCGAAATGACTGGTAAACTACTGATGTAAAAAATAAAAAAGGCGCCTTTGTTGCGCCGGACAGAAGCGAACGGGTCAGCGCACCGCCAGGCGCACGCGCACGGCTTCTTCCAGTTCCTGCTCTTCCAGCGCGCTTTCCAGGGCGCTTTGGCTGGCGTCGAGTTCGGGCAGCAGGATCTTTTCCAGCGCGCGCACCCGGCGCTGGGTCTTGCGGTATTCGGCTTCCAGCCGGAGCAGTGCGGCCTGCTCGCCGGCGAGCTCGCCGGCGCTGGCGAACAGCGCGCGGTAGGCCTCGGCGGTCGGGCGCGGTTGGCGGCGTTGCAGGGCCGGGTCGGCGACGAAGGCGTCGGGGACCTGGTCGTGCGTGGCCAGTTCCGGCAGCGTGATCCCCAGCCATTTGCGCGTGCGCCGATCGATGCCGAACGCGTCCGCGTCCAGCGGCGGGTGGACCTGCAGTTCTTCCAGCCCGGCTTCGTCGGTGGCAGCAATCAGCACCTGATGGGCCGCACGCTGCTGTTGCTCGAACGCCGCCTGCAGCGCCTCGCAGCGCTTGATCCGCGCCAGCAGCTCGCGCGCGAGCAGGATGCGTTTTTCATCGAGGAAGCGGTGACCTTCCTGGACAATCTCGCGCTCGCGCTTGAGTTCCAGCAGTTCGGCGCGCGAGGCCGAGCCGCGCGAGACCGTTTCAGCCATGGTTTCCAGCCCCGCTGCCGAGGTAGCGCTCGATCTGGGCATCGGACAGACGATTGAGATCGGCGTGCGGCAGCATGCGCAGCGCCGCCCAGCCGGCTGCCAGGCTTTCGTCCAGCGCGCGCGCTTCGGGTTGCGAGATCAGCGCGGCTTCGAAGTGGTCGCCGAAGGCCAGGTAGGCGTGGTCGTCTTCCGAAAGGCCGTCTTCGCCGACCACGCTGGCCAGCAGCCGCACCTGACGTGTGCGTGCGTAGGCGGCGTAGAGCTGCGAGGCCAGCGCCGGATGGTCGATGTCGGTGTAGCCCTCGCCGATGCCTTGGTCAAGCAGCCTTGACAGGCTGGGCAGTACGGCGATCGGCGGGTCGACACGCTTGCGGTCCAGTGCCCGGTCGAGCACGATCTGGCCCTCGGTGATGTAGCCGGTGAGGTCGGGAATCGGGTGGGTGATGTCGTCGCCGGGC
>JAVVDV010000061.1:0-10709 GCA_032251355.1 Wenzhouxiangellaceae bacterium | reverse complement strand
CTGAACCTCCATGCGGCCGGGTCGGGCAGAGCAGCGCCCGACCCGGTTTTTTTTATCCAAGCGGTGAATGCAATCGGGTTTGAACCCGGTTTCGTGCATATACTTCGCCCCTCATAAAGCTTGCGCATAGCGACCGAACCTGATTTCCCGATGGCTTCGATTTCCTACGACCTGTTCGTGATCGGCGGCGGCATCAATGGCTGCGGCATTGCGCGCGATGCCGTCGGTCGCGGCCTCAAGGTTGGCCTGTGCGAGAAAGATGACCTGGCCGCGCACACCTCTTCGGCCAGCACCAAGCTGATCCACGGCGGCTTGCGCTACCTGGAGCAGTACGAATTCGGGCTGGTGCGCAAGTCACTGCTCGAACGCGAGGTACTGCTGCACGCAGCCCCGCACATCATCTGGCCGCTGACCTTCGTGCTGCCGCATCACCGCGGCCTGCGCCCGGCCTGGATGCTGCGCGCAGGGCTGAAACTCTACGACCTGCTCGGCGGCCGCAGCAGCCTGCCGCGCTCGCGCGCGGTCAATCTCGACCAGGAGCCGTTCGCCGGCCAACTCGACCCGCAGTTCAAACGCGGCTTCGCCTATTCCGACTGCTGGGTCGAAGACGCGCGCCTGGTGGTGCTCAATGCGATCGATGCGCGCGAGCGTGGTGCCGATATCCTGACGCGCACGCGCTGCACCGGACTCGAGCGCGATGACAAATGCTGGCGCATCGAACTGACACCCGCCGACGGTGAGCCGTTCGTGGTCGAATCGCGCGTGCTGGTGAATGCGGCCGGGCCATGGGTCGGCGAGATCGCACGCCGCTACGGCGAAGATGAAAAACTGCCGGGCGTACGGCTGGTCAAGGGCAGCCATATCGTCGTGCCGAAACTGTATGAGGGCGAGCACGCCTGGCTGTTCCAGAACGACGACGGGCGCGTGGTGTTCGCGATTCCCTACGAGGGCGACTACACTCTGATCGGCACGACCGAAGTCCAGACCGGGAGCCCGGAAGACGACAGCCCGATCAGCGATGACGAAGAAGCCTACCTGTGTCGATTGATTGGCCAGTACTTCAACTGTCGCCTCTCGCCCGAGCAGATTATCTGGCGCTACTCCGGCGTCCGACCGCTGTACGACGACAATACCCATTCAGCCTCGAAGGTCACGCGCGACTACGTGCTCGAGCTCGATACCGCCGGCGCGCCGGTGCTATCGGTGTATGGCGGCAAGCTGACCACCTACCGCAAGCTCGCCGAACAGGTACTCGCCCGGCTCGAACCGCTGGCACCGGCCATGGGCCCGGCCTGGACCGACCAGGCCGCCCTGCCCGGCGGCGAGTTCGCGTTCGATGCCTTCGAGCATGAACTCCAGCGCATCCAGGCGCGCTATCCGTTCCTGCCGGCCGAGCTTGCGCGGCGGCTGTTTCGCGCCTATGGCACCCGCATCGAGCGCGTACTCGGCAATGCGGAGACTCTCGACGATCTCGGCCGGGATTTCGGCGCGGGTCTGTTCGAGGCTGAACTGCGCTATCTTGTCGCGCAAGAGTTCGCCAGCGGCGCCGAGGATGTGCTGTGGCGACGCTCCAAGCTCGGCCTGCACATGACGGCCGATCAGCGGCAGCAGGTTGCCGACTGGTTCGCCGCAGACAGTGTCGAAACTTCGTCCCACGCAACCACCGACGCAAGCGCATGACCGAACGCTACGTGATGGCCCTGGACCAGGGCACAACCAGCTCCCGGGCGATTCTGTTCGGACACGACGGCCGCGCTGCCGGCATCGCCCAGCATGAATTCACGCAACACTACCCGCACCCGGGCTGGGTCGAGCACGACGGCGACGAAATCTGGCAAAGCCAGCGCGACGTGGCCTGCAAGGTGCTGGCCGAGACCGGCACGGGCGCCGACCAGATCGCGGCCATCGGCATCACCAATCAGCGCGAGACAACACTGATCTGGGACCGCAGAACAGGCCGCCCGATCCGCCGCGCGATTGTCTGGCAGGACCACCGCACGGCCGATCGCTGCGATGAGCTGAAGGCGCGCGAGGGCCGGATCGAGCAGGTGCGCGAACGCACCGGATTGATCATCGACGCCTATTTTTCGGCGACCAAGATCAGCTGGTTGCTGGACCATGTCGAGGGCGCGCGCGCGCGCGCCGAGGCCGGCGAACTGGCCTTCGGCACGGTTGACAGCTGGCTGGTCTGGAACCTCACCGGCGGGCGCTGTCACGTCACCGACGTCACCAATGCCTCGCGCACCATGCTGTTCAATATCCATACGCTGGCGTGGGACGAGGAGTTGCTGGCATTGTTCGGCGTTCCCCCGGAGCTGCTGCCCGAGGTGCGATCGTCGAGCGAGATGTACGCCGAGACCGACCCGTCGCTGTTCGGCCGGCCGATCCCGATTGCGGGCATCGCCGGCGACCAGCAGGCCGCAGCCTTCGGGCAACGCTGCACGCGCCCGGGCATGGTCAAGAATACCTACGGCACCGGCTGCTTCATGCTGATGCATACCGGCGATAAGCCGATCACCTCGCACAACAACCTGCTGACCACGATCGCCTGCCAGCGCGGTGAGCGGGTCGAATACGCGCTCGAGGGCAGCATCTTCATCGCCGGGGCGGTGGTCAAGTGGCTGCGCGACAAGTGGGGCATCATCGATTCGTCGCCGGCGATCGAGGAACTGGCCGCCTCGGTGGCCGGCAACGAGGGCGTTTACCTGGTGCCCGCCTTCACCGGTCTCGGCGCACCGCACTGGGATGCCCATGCCAGCGGCATGATCACCGGTCTGAGCCTGGGCAGCACCACAGGCCACATCGCGCGCGCCGCGCTGGAAGGCATCGCCTACCAGGTCATGGACGTGCTCGAGGCGATGAAGGCCGATTCAGGCATCGAAATCCGCGAACTGCGCGTCGACGGCGGTGCCTCGGCCAACGACCTGCTGATGCAGTTCCAGGCCGACATCATGCGTGCCCCGGTGGTCCGGCCCGAACAGCTCGAAACCACCGCGCTGGGTGCGGCCTACCTCGCCGGTCTGGCCGTTGGCTTCTGGCAGAACCAGGCCGAGATCGACCGTCAGTGGCAGGTCGAGCGGCGCTTCGAGGTCGAGATGCCGGTTGAGCAGGCCGAAGCGCTGCGTCATGGCTGGCAACGCGCCTTGCATGCCACCCGGGCCGCGTCCAATTTCTGAATACCGCCGCCCGGATGCTACGATAGCCATCGATTCGCCTTGAACGCGCGACGCCCAAGCGTTGCGCGCCCCCGAACGATGGTCGAGGACCGCACCACTCCGCATCGATCCCGCCGCCGCGATTTCTGGATCCGGCTCGGCCTGATCGCGCTGTTCGTGCTGGCGCTGCTGGCCTTGCTGCGCTACGGGCTGGGTCCGGTGTTGTCGTTGCTGCAGGGCATCGAATCGCTGGTCGACGGATATTTTCTGGTTGCACTGGTCGCCTACTCGCTCAGTTTCATCGTGCTTGCCACCCTGGGACTTCCCGTTGGCACCCTGTATTGCCTGGCCGGGGGCTACCTGTTCGGTGTCACCGGCGGCGCGGCCCTGGCGCTGTTCGGCAGCATGGTCTCGGCGGTCCTGACCTTCTGGCTGGCCCAGCGACACTTCTCCGATGGACTGCGCAGGTGGCTGGAGCGCGGCCGCGCGGCGCGCTTGAAGCAGTTGCTCACGCGTGACGCGACCTGGTACCTGGTCATGCTCCGGATCGTGCCGATCGCGCCGTTTTTTGCCGTCAACGCGGCCGCCGGGCTGCTCGGAATCGGGCTTGCGCGCTTTACCCTGGCCACCGCCGCCGGCCTGCTGCCGATCGTGGTGATCTACGCCGGGCTGGGCAGCGGGCTGGGCAGCATCATCGATGCCGGAGAGATCGGACCGGCGGTACTGCTGCGACCCGGCGTGCTGCTGCCGCTGTGCGGCCTGGCCATCCTGATCGCACTGGGTTGGTGGTGGCGACGTCAGGTGCTGCGTCGCCGTTCAGTCTGAATCGCCAGCCGGCACGCGGAAAATCACGCGCTGCCCATCCTCGTACCAGGGCGCGCCGTAGCGGTCGCGGAAGGCGTCGATGCAGGCCGACGTACCCGGCAGTTTGCGCTCGTTTCCGAAGGTTTCGGGACGAACCAGGACGATGAAACGGTTGACCTCCCCGGTAACTTCGAGCAGGTCGCGAAAATGTACGAAGCGGCGAAACCGAATGTCCGGACCACCGGCGGCCCGCAACTCGCCATGGGTCCAGCGCGTGCACAGCCCGGAAATCATGCCGATGCGCACCGGCATCTGCGTCTGGCGCTGCAGTTCGGCAATCTGGTTGTAATTTGATTCGAACCACCACGGCCCCTGGACGATTTCCCATCGGCCCGGTTCTCGGGCCATGGTCCGATAGACCTCGGGCACCTCGATTGCGCGCATGAGCTGATCGAAGACATTGCGTTCGTAATCAAAATCGAAGTAGTAGCGCGCATGGTTGGTGAACGGGTTGAGGCCACTGTAGGTGTAAGCCAGTGGCCCGGTTGTCGCATGGACCACCAGGATCAGCACCACGGTCAGTGGAACCCAACTCGCACGCGCCGGCCCACGCAAGCGCGCCGCCGCGAAACCGACCACGGCTTCCATGCCCAGCGCGAGCAGCATAAACACCATCGGCACCGCGACCAGCACATAGCGCAGCAACACCAGCGCATGGTGAATCCAGGCCGGCTGCAAGGCGGCGACAACCACCACCGCCGTCGCGCCCATGAACAGCCAGTAACCGCAGAACGCCGGATCACGCCGCCACAAGCGCACCGCGCCGACCAGCGCCAGTAAAGTCAGCACCACCATGGCCGGGGCGCAGGCCGTACCCAGCACCAGGTGCCAGGCCCAAACCAGGGTTTCGAGCTGGACATGATGCACACCGGCCTTGCTCTGCATCGCCGCCGGGTCGGCCAGCAGCGGCGGCAGTACCAGCGCCAGCACCGGCAGCAGCGTCAGCGCACCGGCCGGAATCACGCGCTTGAGCCCGCTCCAGTCACCCTGATGGAGTTTCATCCACGCGGCGCGAAGGATGAAATACAGCATCGCCGATCCGGTAAACAGCAACGTCAGCGGATGCAGCCAGCCGGCCAGCACCGCGCACGGCACGTACACTGCCAGCCAGCGGCGGTCACGCTCATGCCACCAGCGCCACAGCGCGATCACCGCCATGAACCCCAGTGGCAGCACCAGCGCATACGGTCGAACATAGCGGCTGAAGTGGATCAATACCGGCGAAACCGCCAGCAGCGCGG
Organism: Wenzhouxiangellaceae bacterium; assembly: GCA_032251355.1. Lineage (GTDB taxonomy): Bacteria > Pseudomonadota > Gammaproteobacteria > Xanthomonadales > Wenzhouxiangellaceae. The sequence continues at coordinate 5,449 of JAVVDV010000061.1, read as the reverse complement.
CCAGCAGCAACATGGCCTCGCGCTTGAGCCATGGTCGCAGCAGCCACGGCACGAGCACGACGGTGGCCAGACCAAAGGTCAGCGGCAATGCACGCATCTGCCACTCGGTCAGGCCGACTGTGGTCGCCAGGGCATTGAACAGCAGTGTCAGCGGAATGCTGTAGTCGGCATGGCCGAAGGAGAAAAAGATCTCGCTCCAGTGCTCGGTCCACAGAATCTTGTGCACCGCATGCCATTCGTCGTCGATCAGGATCTGGCTGCCGAGTTGCCAGGTCCGGAACCAGACCGCCACGGCGATGACGGCCAACCCGGCCAGCACCCACAACCAGCGATCGGTCTTCATGGCCGCAGGTACGGGCTGCGCGATAGGTTCAAGCGGGCCAGAAGGGTTTGCACCGACACCCGCAGCACGCCCAGCCCGTAGACCACGCTTCTGCGGAAATTGATCGACGAGGCCTCCGGGAAATAACGCGTTGGACAGGAAATCTCGCCGATGGTGTGGCCGCGGCACAGGATCTGCGCCAGCATCTGGTTGTCGAACACGAAGTCGTCGGAATTGCGCACCAGCGGCAGCGATCGCAGCAAATCGGCCGAGAACGCCCGGTATCCGGTGTGGTATTCCGACAGCTTGGCGCCGCTGCACAGGTTCTGAAACAGCGTCAACAAGCGGTTGGCGATGTACTTGTAGATCGGCATGCCGCCGCGCAACGCGCCACCGCCGAGAATGCGCGAGCCCAGCACCGCCGGGAACAGGCCGCTGGCGACCAGTCCGGCCATCGCCGGGATCAGCTTCGGCGTGTACTGGTAGTCCGGGTGCAGCATGATGACCACATCCGCATCCAGCGCCAGCGCATTCTGATAGCAGGTCTTCTGGTTGCCGCCGTAGCCGCGGTTGGCATCGTGGCGGATGACATGTTCGATGCCCAGCCGGCGCGCCTCGTCCACGGTGCCGTCCTGGCTGGCGTCATCAACCAGGATGACCGCATCGACCACATCGCGCGGAATCTCGGCCAGGGTTCGCTCGAGCGTGCGTGCGGCGTTGTAGGCCGGCAGGACGACAATCACTTTCTTATCCGAAATCAAAGATTCACCTCACATAATCGGCACCGCATCGCTGGTTCACCGATGGAGGGCGCCAGTATACTGGGACGCTGGTCCGCACGACCTGTGCAGATCCGTTCGCGGGCGCTGCCACTCAGCGCCCGAGCCCGGCGTTCCACAGACTGAGGAGTCCCTGCCCTGTACCTGTTTGCTTACGGATCCTTGCGCGGTATCGAGGTCATGCTGGCGCTGATCCTGGCGCTGGGATCGGTCGCTGCTGGCGCCGATGAACTCGACGACAAGCTGGCCTTGGCGCGTGAACTCAGCTATGGCGAATCCTGGTCACAGGCACGACCGCTGCTGGAAGAAATCGAGGCGCAGGTTTCGCCCGAGCGGATCGGCAGCTACGCCGAATATCAACTGCTGCGTGCCCGCCACGAAACACTGTCCGGCGACGGCGAGGCAGCAATCGCACGCATGGAGCGCTTGCTGGAGCATCCGCTTGCGGCCAATCAACAGATCGAAGCGCTGCATCAGATTGCTCATTCGGCCGTGCTGCTGCGTGACTACGAGCGCGGTTTTGACGGACTGACTCGCGCGCTGGCGCTGGATCCCGAAGCGATCAACAATCAGCATCGCATCCCGATTCTCAACATGGCCGCCTACATGTTCGGGCGGGTCGGCGAGACCGAGCGCGCGCTGCAGCACGGGCGCCGAGCGATCGAACTGGCGCGCGCCGAGGGCGACCTTCGTGCCGAATGCATCTCGCGCCAGCGCGTGGCGCCGGTACTGAAGTGGGACCAGCGCGCCGCCGAGGCCGAGCGCGCCTACCGCTTGGGGATCGAGCAATGCGCTCGCATCGGCAATGCACTGTTCGTCGGCGTGCTCGAGCATGGACTGGCCGATCTGCTGCGCAATCAGGGTCAAACCGACGAGGCCTTCGAACTGGCCAGCCGCGCGATCGAAGCGCTCGACGAGGGTGTATTTCCACTGGGCGAATTCGAAGCGCGGCTGGTGCACGCCGAGACCCTGTTCGATCGCTCACCGGACACGATTGCAGCTCCACCGTGGCCGCAGCGGCTCGAGTCGCTCGAAGCGTTTATGCGTGAGCATCGCTCCTGGGACCAGCTCGCACGACTCGAAGCGCTGCGCGCCCGCATCGCCCTGCACCGTGGGCAGCCACACGCAGCCGCGAATCATCTGGAGCGCCAACTCGAGGCGCGCGAACAGTTTCTCGGTCACGAACGCCAGATGCGGCTGGCCTACCTCGAAGTTCAGTTCGATACCCGGCTGAAGGAACAGGAAATCGAACTGCTGCACGAACGAGCCCGCGCCGCCGAAATCGAGAGCCTCGCCGGTCGCCAGCAACAGCAACTGCGCAACCTGGTGCTGGTGCTGGCCGGACTGCTGGTGGTGCTGCTGGTCGTCGTATTGGGACGCACCCGACGAGCGCATCGGCATTTCAGGCACCTGTCGCGCCACGATGGGCTGACCGGACTGGCCAACCACAGCTGGTTCTTCGATCATGGCAAGGCGCTGCTTTCACAGACACCGGAACCCGGTCGGCACCGCTACCTGCTAATGGCCGACATCGACCACTTCAAGCAAATCAACGATACCCACGGCCATCCGGTCGGTGACCAGGTGTTGCGCGCGCTCGCCGAAAAGCTGCGAGGGCAGTTTGCCGACGACGCGCTGATCGGTCGCATCGGCGGCGAGGAGTTCGGCGTGCTCACCGAAGCACCGTCAGCCGAATCCATGCTCGAACGTATCGAGCGCCTGAAGGCCGAACTTCGCGCCAACCGTCGCCACAGCGACGGGCCGACGATTTCGCTCAGTCTCGGCCTGGTCCAAATCGCCCGAGATGAATCGCTGACCGACGCAATGCGGCGGGTCGACCAATTGCTGTACCAGGCCAAGTCGGCCGGACGCGACCGGCTGGTCACCGATCCGAACATCCAGCCCCATCCAGACCCATCGCCTCGCCCATGAACAACAATGCAAGCCTGCTGACCCAGAGTCCATCGTCCGGCACCGATGTCGGATTGATCATCGAGCCGGGCATTCAGGCCAACGTGCAGATCGGCCGGCTCGACGACAACCTGCGCCTGCAGGCGCATTTCATCGGCTGCCTGGCCGGCAAGAGCGTGCTGATCACCATGCCCACCCATCGTGGCGACGATGTCCAGTGCTATCTGAACGACAACCTGACGCTGCGCTACTTCCACGGCCGCGAGATTCACGGCTTCAAGAGCAGCGTGCTGGCGGTGGTCAAGACGCCGTTCAGCTACCTGCACCTGAGCTATCCCACGCGCATCGAAAAGGTCCAGATCCGCAGCGAACCACGGCTGCAGACCGAACTCAAGGCCCGGGTGCAGCTCGACGGTCGCGATCAGCCGATCGATGCCTGCATCATCGATATCAGCACCCAGGGCGCCAAGCTGCGACTGGCCGGCAACGAGGTCGAGACCGGTGACCGGCTGCGGCTGCAGTTCGAACTCAAACTGGGAGACAAATCCGAGGCGGTGGATCTGGCTGCCGAGGTACGCTCGGTCAAGCCGTCCACGGCCGTCGGCATGGCGGTCGCCTGCGGTGTGCAATTCGATGCACTGGTTGAAAGCGATCGCCTGCTGCTGTCCAGCTTCGTCTACGCGACCATCATGAACCAGCGGCTGGGTTCCAGCGACTGACTGGATGATCAACCCGAAAATCAAACCGACTGCCGGGTGAATGCCCGGCCTTGAACGGCCGTGGCCGCGAAGCGATGGCATTTGCGGGCATGCGCCGCAAACGCCGTGCAACGAATAGCGTAGGTATTTCGTTGCGGGGTCAATCATTTACGACACTGGAGTTTCCCATGCCGCTACATGTACTTGCCGTTCGCGCCAGCCTGTTTGGTGACGATGGCCAATCCAGCCGCCTTGTGGCGCACTTTCTCGATCGCCTCGAGCAGCAACAGCCGGACCTGCACCTCCAGCAGCGCATGCTCACGCCCGAGTCGATGCCGCATCTGGACGCTGCGACCTTCAAGGCCTTCGGCAGCGATGCCGAGGCGCGCGGCGAGCTGCAACGCGAACGGGTCGAACGCTCCGACACGCTGATCGCAGAGCTGCGTGAGTCCGACCTGCTGGTGCTGGGTCTGCCGATGTACAACTTCGCCGTCCCGTCCACCGTCAAGGCCTGGTTCGACCATCTGGCACGTGCCGGGGTCACCTTCCGCTACACCGAAAACGGGCCCGAAGGTCTGCTCACCCGGCCGCGCACACTGATCATCGCGACCCGCGGCGGGCGCTACGCCGGCACGCCGGCCGACACCCAGACGCCATGGGTCGAGACCTTCCTGAACTTTATCGGCATCCGCAAGATCGACTGGGTTTATGCCGAGGGGCTGGCGACGGCTGCAGCGGAGGATTCGCTCGCCGATGCGCAACGGGCGCTTGACGAGCAGGCACGGAGCTTCGACCCATGAGTGCGCGCCGAGTCACGCAAATCATCGCCGCACGCCGGACCCAGGATGGCGCCGGTGTTCGCCTCACGCGCACGCTGGGCTCGGCCCCGGGACTGCAGTGCGATCCGTTCCTGCTGCTCGACGAGTTCTCGTCGGACAACCCGGATGACTACATCGCCGGCTTCCCCGATCACCCGCATCGCGGCTTCGAAACCGTCACCTATATGCTCGACGGCATCATGCGCCACACCGACCACATGGGCCACGTCAGCGATCTCAAGCCCGGCGACGTGCAGTGGATGCGCGCCGGGCGCGGCGTGATTCATTCGGAGATGCCGATGCAGATCGAGGGTCGGATGCGCGGCTTCCAGCTCTGGATCAACCTGCCGGCGCGGCTGAAGATGACGCCGGCCGATTACCGCGAAATCGCCGCCGACACGATTCCGACTGCCACGATTGACGGCGCGCGCATTCGCGTGATTGCCGGAACACTGGCGCTGGCCGAAGGACATGTACACGGGCCGATCAACCGCGACGGCGAGCACGCACTCGACCCGACGTATTTCGACATCCAGCTACCCGCGGATGCGGAACTCGACCTGCCGCTGCCCGGCGAGCGCCGTGCGTTCTGCCATGTGTTCGAGGGAGAATTGTCGATCGAGACCGAGCACGTCACGGCCCCGAGTACCGCGCTGCTGGGCGACGGCGACCATGTCCGGCTGCGCGCCGGCGACGCGGGCGCACGCGCACTGCTGCTGGCCGCAAAAGCGATCGGCGAACCGGTCGTACAGTACGGTCCGTTCGTGATGAACACGCGCGCCGAAATCGAGCAGGCCATCGCTGACTATCGCAATGGCACACTGACCGGCTGAGCGAAGCGGGGTTATTAACGGTCATGGGGCCGGTTGCGCCACCCCGGAGAATGAAAGATGCTTAGCGCGGGAGCCGGCGGGCTGGAGG
>JAVVDV010000060.1:0-10869 GCA_032251355.1 Wenzhouxiangellaceae bacterium | reverse complement strand
ACCGAGCACCTTGACCAACAACCCCGGCAGCTTCGATCTTACCACCGTGGCGTGTGACGATCCGCTGCACGGTGGCCGCGTCGCCCGCACTGAGGGCAGCGACAGCCATTCTTGTAGGGTTTGACGAGGACATCAAGCCGCCACCCCCGGCGGAAGGTGAGGCCGGCACACCGAAAATCCTTGAACTTGAGCAGCTTTGCGATAAGCTTGAAAGCGGTCATGGGGCACGTCTCCTGTGTTGTTTGTTCCGCAAAACAAAACTTTACAGGAGGCCCCATGGCCGCTCAAGTCAGCGCCAATCGGGCATGAAATCTGTTGCGAGATCCGGATAGACCCTCATTTTCTCCCTGAACTGGACTTCCGGCCCTCCCCCAGATTTGCCGAGCCGATACACCAGGTCTCAACGGCCCTCCCTGGCTGGATTTGAGTATTCCCTGGTTACCGGTGTACCATTGTTCCGGTGGCATGCTGTGTGCGGGGCAGCGGCTTGGGAGTTCCCGCATGGTGGGTGTGCTTGCAGTTCGAGGGCTCAAGCTGGGAGGGGTGCTGGTGAACGATCGATCATTCGAGAATCTGAAACAGCGACATCGCGCCGAGCGTGACGCGTACCCGCCGGCACTATCGCTGCGCGTGCATCGTGCGCTTAGCTGGCTGGATCGCGCAGAGCGTGAAGCGGACGACCTTGATGGCCGGTTCATCTTCCTGTGGATCGCCTTCAACGCGGCCTACGCCGCCGAGGATGGTGGCCAGGAGATCACCGAAACCCGCCGCTTCAGCCAGTTTCTGCGCAGTGTGCTCCAGCTTGACAAAGATGGCGTTTTCGCGACGCTGGTCTGGCACCGGTATCCCGGCCCGATCCGCCTGCTGCTGGACAACCGCTTCGCATTCAAGCCCTTCTGGGATTCCCTCAACGGCATCGACTATGCCATCGATTGGCCTTTGCTGTTTCGCGAGGACACCCGGCGCGCGCATGCGGCGCTGGGTCGTCAGGATACCCACACCGTGCTGCACATTCTGTTCCGGCGACTGTACGTGGTCCGCAACCAGTTGATGCACGGCGGTTCCACCTGGGGCAGCTCAGTGAATCGAAAGCAGTTGGCCGATGGTGCCGCCATCCTCGGTGATGTCGTGCCGCGTGTCATCGAGGTGCTGATGAACCATCCCCAGCAGGATTGGGGTGCGCCCTGCTACCCACTGATTCAGGACGACGACCCGGCCGCCGCGCTTGGCCAGGCGGGTTGAGCATTCGCGGGGTCGGAGCTGCGACAACCGGTGTCGTGGTTCTGCGTAGACTGGGACGATGAACGAGCAAATCGCCATGAATGATGATGTGACGCCGGGCCTGGCTTTGGTGCAGTCCAATTGTCCCGAGCAGTTGCGCCAGGCATTCCTGGCCCACATCGCACGCCATCCGCTCCAGCCGCTGGAGGACGAAGTCGTACTGGTGCAGTCGATGGGCATTGGCCGTTGGCTGCAGCTGGGCATGGCCGAGGACCCCGGCGCCGATGACATGGAGGGCGGCTTCGGCATCGGTGCCGCCGTGCGCTTCCAGCTGCCGGCACGTTTCCTGTGGCAGGCCTACCGCATCGTGCTGGGGGTCGACCGACTGCCCGAGAACTCCCTTTTCGATGCCGACCGCCTGCAGTGGCTGGCGTTCGCCGAGCTCGGGAGACTGACGGAGCAACCCGTGTTCGAACCGCTGGCGCGCTACCTGACGATCGACGCAGAGGCAGGGTTTCGTCGTTACCAACTGGCCGGCGAGATCGCCAGTCTGTTCGAGACCTACCAGTTCTACCGCGCGGACTGGTTGCTGGACTGGGAAGAAGATCGCGATGTGCTGCGGCGGGCCGATCAAGGCACCGTGGCGATCCCCGACGAACAGCGATGGCAGCCGGCGCTGTGGCGTGCGTTGGTGAAATCGGCCGGACCTGCCGGCCAGCAGCATCGTGGTCGCCTGCATGCCGATTTCGTGGCCGCACTCGAGCGCGACGGTGCCGCGTTTCCGCGCCTGCCGCGCCGGATCAGTGTGTTCGGCATCACCACGCTGCCCGAGCAGAGCCTGCGCGCGTTGGCCGCGCTGTCGCGCCATGTCCAGGTGCTGGTTTTTGTCACGAACCCGTGCCGGTACTACTGGGGCAATCTGGTCGAGGCGCGCGAAGACTACCGGCGATGGAATGCGCGACATCGAATCCGCCCCGGGTTGAGCGATGGGGTGCTGCAGGGAACGGACTCGATCGGTAAGGTCAACCCCTTGCTGGCCTCCTGGGGCAAGCAGGGTCGCGACTTCATCGGTCTGCTCGATGCGATGGATCGCCCGGAGCAGTATCGCGAGTGGTTCGACGATCGCATCGACCTGTTCTCCGACCACGTACCCGGCGACAACGCATCGCTGTTGAGCCAGTTGCAGCAGTCCATTCTAGACCTCGAACCACCGCCGAACGCGGCTGACCGCAAGCCGGTGGCCGCAGGTGACGACTCCGTTCATTTCGTCTCGGCTCATAGCCGACAGCGCGAGGTCGAGATCCTGCACGACGAGTTGCTGGCGCGCTTCCAGGACGACGACACGCTGCAGCCGCGCGACATCGTCGTGATGGTGCCGTCAATCGAGGACTATGCGCCGCACATCGAAGCGGTGTTTGGCCAGTTCGCGAAGCTTGATGGTCAGGAGCGCGCCGATCGGTGCTACATCCCGTACTCCATCGGCGATCGCTCCACCACGCAGGACTCGAGCTTCCTGCGCACTGTCCGCGTGTTGCTGGAACTGCCGCGCTGGCGGGTAACGGCCAATGAAATTGCCGAACTGCTGCAGGTGCCTGCGGTACAGGCGCGCTTCGACATGGCCGAGGCCGATCTGGAGCGCGTGTCGCGCTGGCTGGAGGGAAGTGGCGTGCGCTGGGGCATCGATCGTGCCCATCGTAATGATTTGCTCGGCACCGATCAGGCCTTCAACGAGAACAGCTGGGCCTTCGGGCTGGATCGCATGATGCTGGGCTATGCCTGCGGAGATGAAGTCGAGTACGGCGAGGCCATTGCTTTTGATGAAATCAGCGTTGGCGACGCGAAGTTGGTCGGAGCACTGCGCGAGTTGCTGTCGCGACTGGCGCATTGGCGGGCCACGCTGTCGCAACCGATATCGGCGGCAGACTGGCCCGCGCGCGTTCTGGCGCTGGCCGAGGCGTTCATGGTTCTCAATCGCACCGATGATGCGCTGGACCTCTACCGGCTCGATCAGGCGCTGGATGCGCTGGCCTCGGCGATGGAGGGCGCTGGAATCGACGAGCCGCTGGATCTCGATATCGTGACCGATGCGCTGGATACACGACTCGAGCAGGACGCGCGAAGCGGCCGGCTGCTGGCCGGGCAGGTCACCTTCTGCACGCTGGTGCCAATGCGTGCCATCCCGTTCCGCATGGTCTGCCTGCTGGGCATGAACGACGGTGACTATCCGAGAACGCGTCGGCCAACCGACTTCGACCTGATTGCCAGTCATGGCCGGCCGGGGGACCGCAGTCGGCGCGATGACGATCGTTATCTGTTCCTCGAAGCGCTGCTGTCGGCGCGCGAGCGGTTTTACATCAGCTGGATCGGCCGCAGTGTGCGCGACAACAGCAAGAAGCCACCCTCGGTACTGGTGGCGCAACTGCGCGACTTCATTGCGCGGGGCTGGCGGCTTGAAGGCGAAGCCAACGCGATGGTGACCGTGGACGGATCGGACAAACGCAAGGATGCCGGCGAGGTTCTGGTCGGGCATATCACCGTCGAGCATCCGCTACAGCCCTTCAGTCGCCGCTACTTCGGCGCCGACGGTCAACGCTTGCGCACGCATGCACGAGAGTGGGCCAGTGTCGCGCAGCCTGACAAGGCTGACGGTCTCATCGATCGCACCGTCGAGCCCGGTCAGCACGGGCTGGCCGTGGAGTGGCCGGACCGCGCCATCGGATTGAAGGAACTTGCCGACTTCTGCAAGAAGCCCGTGGACAGTTTCCTGAAGAACCGTCTGCAGGTTCGGTTGATTGGTGACCGCGACATCGGCGGACTGCCGATCGACGAACCGTTGTCGCTGGATATCCTCGAGCAGTGGCAGCTGCGCGACAACTTGCTCCGAGCTCTGATCCAAGACAACAGCGGCGACTCGGTCGAAGCCGTGCTGGAGCGGCGCATGAACTGGTTGGCGCGTCAGGGCCAGCTGCCGTTGGGACTGGGTGGCGCCGCGCTGGCCAGAACGCTGGTCAAGGAGGCACACGAAATCGGCAAGCGCTACTTCGCTGAGTTGGAGGATGTTGGGTCGGTCGTCGAGAAGCAGAAGGTGGCGCTGGACTTCGAGATCGAAGTTGACGGTCAGCCGGGGGCTGCGCAGATTTGCGACTGGCTGCCGGGAATTTACCCGCTTGACAGCGGCATCGGCAAGCGCATCGAAGTCACCGTAAGCGAGATCAATCCACCTGCATCGAGAAAGTGGGGAACACTGGCTCGCTACTGGCCTGCGCATCTCGTTGCCTGTGCCAGCGGGTTGGAGCTGAATACGATTCTGGTGGGGAAGGACAGGAACTTCGAATTTCCTGCGATTGGCGTCGACGACGCAAGAACGTGGTTGCTTCAACTGTTGGCTTGCTGGGTGATCGGGCAGACCCGGCCGTTGCCCGTGGAGCCGAAGTCTTCTTGCAAATATCTGATGTCGATGATCACGGCACGAAGAAACAACCAGTTGGATTGGCGAAACAAGGCATTGGCCGATGCGGAAAAGGAGTTCATTGGTTCGAAGCAGTTTCCGGGGCCTGCTGTCACGGATCCGGCTCTGTCTCGTTTCTTCCCCGACTTTCAGGCCTTTTTGAGCAATCATGAGACCGATGGCTTCTGCTACTGGTCGGAGCGCGTCTACGGGCCGATGGTCGAGTTTCTGTCCTCAACGGGAGCTCAGGGATGAGTCAGAACTCTCAAAAACTGGACCTGCTGCATTTTCCGCTGAATGGCCTGCGCCTGATCGAGGCCAGTGCCGGTACCGGCAAGACCTACAGCATCGCCGCGCTCTATGTTCGTCTGGTCTTGGGGCACGGTCGCGACGACCAGGGCGCGCTGGTTCCGCCCGAGATTCTGGTGCTCACCTACACGCGAGCCGCCACCCAGGAACTGCGCGATCGCATCCGGCAGCGCCTGGTCGAGGCCGACACTGCATTTCGAACCGGCAACGACGGTGACGACCCGTTTATCCGGGATTTGCTGGATGACATCGAGCCCGACAACCATCCGGCCTGCGCCGCGCGTCTGCAGCAAGCCGCCGAATGGATGGACGAAGCCGCTATCCATACCATCCACGCCTGGTGCCAGACCATGCTGCGCCAGCACGCCTTCGACAGCGGCAGCCTGTTCGCGCAGGATGTCGACAGCGAGGACCGCGCGCTGTTCGAGCAGGTGGTGAAGGACTACTGGCGGCGGTATTTCTATGGTCATGAGTTGGAAGGTTGTGGTCTTCAAGACGTTGCATCCGATCCGGCCAGCTTTTCGAGGATGCTTCGCGACCTGCTGAAGCCTGGTTTGATGCCTTGCTGGCAGGGTCGGCGACTGGATGGGCTTGAACCCGAAGAAGCCGCTCGGCAGTTGAAAAACAGAATCCAATCGCTGAAGAACGCATGGACCGAGAAAAAAGAGGAGGTTGCGTCGCTGCTGAGCGATGCCGTCGCGAGAAAGGAGCTCAATAGTCCCTACAACAGGCCAGCTGATCGAAATGAATGGTTCAGGAAGCTGGACGAATGGTGCGGTTCGGATGCCGAATGTCCTGACGAATTGAAGTGCTTCCGGACCAAATGTATTCAGGAAAAGCGGAGCAAGGCTGCAAAGGACAGGGATCTGCAGGTCGCAGATCACCCTTGGTTCGAGCAAGTCGATACTTGGTTTGCCCCGCCCGAGGTGCAATCCGTGACTGTTCATGCCGTCGCCTGGGTCCGCGATCGCTACCAGGCCGAGAAGCGCCGTCGAAACCGGCTGGACTTCGATGACCTGCTGGTCAACCTGGACCAGGCCTTGGCCAGCGAGAACGGGGAGTCGTTGCGCAACCGAATCCTAGAGAGCTTCCCGGTTGCACTGATCGATGAGTTCCAGGACACCGATCCGGTGCAGTATCGGATCTTTGATCGTGTCTATGCATCGGCACTCGGCAATGAGCGTAATGCACTGATCATGATCGGCGACCCGAAGCAATCCATCTACGGGTTCCGGGGCGCGGACATCCACACCTACCTTGCGGCCCGCGACAAAACCACCGCGCAAGACCGCTTCACGCTGCCGACCAATTACCGATCGACAAAAACAATGGTCGAAGCGGTCAACCACCTTTTCGAGGCGGGGAACAGGAATCCGGAAGGAGCCTTCGGCTTCGGCGATGGCGGCAACAACCGGGTGCCGTTCGAGCCCGTGACGGCGAAGGGCCAGAGCGAAGAACTCGTCGTTGATGGTGCGTGTCCGACGCCGCTGACATTCTGGCACCAGCCAACGGAAGGCAAGTATGTAACGAGTCCCAGCTACGAGCAGACGATGGCCGACCAGACCGCGCGGCACATCGTCGACCTGCTCAACGGTTCGCGTGATGGAAGTGTGCAATCCGGCTTCCGCAAGTCCGAGGATGGAACCTGGCGCCCGATGCGTCCGGCCGATATCGCCGTTCTGGTCAACAAGGGTAAGGAAGCCGAGGCCGTGCGCAAGGCATTGCGCAAGCGCGGTGTCGGCTCGGTCTACTTGTCAGACAAAGATTCGGTGTTCGGACAGCGCGAGGCGAAGGATGTGCTGGCCATACTCGAAGCCGCAGCGCGGCCGATGGATGCGGGCCGGGTCCGGCGTGCGCTCGCCACCGCCAGCCTGTGCCGGACGCTGGATGAACTGGACGCACTCAGCCGTGACGAAGATCTGCTGGAGCAGGAGATCGAGCGATTCCGTACGCTCGGCCAGGTCTGGCGTCAGCACGGTGTGCTGGCCATGCTCCGACGGCTGCTGATCGAGACGGCTGTTGCCGAGCGACTCAAGGCGGCTGGCCCGGACTGGGAACGCCGGCTGACCAACCTGCTGCATCTGGCCGAACTGCTGCAGGCCGAGTCAGGCAAGCGCGACGGCGCACAGGGACTGATCGACTGGCTGCAGACCGAGATCGCACGCGACAACGACGATGGATCGGAAAACGACAGCGAGATCATCCGGCTGGAAAGTGACGAGGGACTGGTTCAGGTCATTACCGTTCACAAGTCCAAGGGACTGCAGTACGGGCTGGTGTTCGTGCCCTTCGCAAGTCGTTATGGCGGGTCGAAGGTCGGGGCCGTCAAGTTTCTGGAGTATCACGACGAACGCAGGCAGCGGGTCGCCGAGTTCGATCTGAATGATCCGACTGCAATCGAACGCAGCCAGCGTGCTGCGGTCCAGGAGCGTATCCGTCTCCTGTATGTCGCCTTGACCCGTGCCCAGCACGCCTGTTGGGTGGGTGTGGCGAAGGTGAATACCTACGACGACTCCGCGCCGAGCCATCTTCTGGCTGGACTGGCCGGAAAGTCGAGCACGCAGTTGAATGAGCGCCGGGTCAGCCCGACTGAGCTGAGGAATGCGCTGACCCATCTGGACGAAAACTCAACGCACATCACGGTCCAGGATGTGCACGACGACGCCCCCGAGATCGTCAAGCTGCTGCCCGAAGACGAGAGCTTCGAATACACCCCGCCGCTGGATTCTCCGACCCGACCACGCGAGCGTTGGTGGATTGCCAGCTACTCGTCGCTGCCACGCGGGAGTGGCCATGGGGTGCGCACGGCGGGCCTATCGGAAGCTTCGGAAGCGCCCGGCAACGACCGCTGGCAGGAAATGACGGACGAGGAACGCAGCGAAGCCGAGCGCGGCGTTCCCGATACCGCCCGGCCTGAGGACGGCACCATCCATGCCTTCCCCCGCGGTGCAGCGCCAGGAACCCTGCTGCATGACTTGCTCGAGTGGGCCGGAAATCGTGGCTTTGCCGAGGCCTTGCAGGATCGCGACGCATTGCAGGCGGAGGTTCACCGACGTCTGAAGCGCCGGCGCTGGCAAGACCACGAGTCGATGCTGATCGACTGGCTGGCTCGGCAGCTTGCCGCACCAATCCGGCTCGGCGACCGAAGCACCCGTCTCATCGATCTGCGTCCAGAGCGCCACCAGTACAGTTGCGAGTTGAACTTCCTGTTCGCCACACACGGCGTCGACATCTGCAAAATCGATCGGCGCGTCCGCAACCGCACGGTCCAGGGCCGTGATCGCCCGCCCTTCGACCCGCACACCGTCCAGGGTATGTTCACCGGCTTCATCGATCTGGTGTTCGAACATGAGGGTCGCTGGTACGTGGTGGATTACAAGTCCAACCATCTCGGCCCGGATGCCACGGCCTATACGCGGGAGAAAATGGCCGATGCCATCCTCGAGCATCGCTATGACATGCAGTTCGTGATCTACGAACTGGCATTGCACCGCTTGCTCAAGCAGCGCATGGGGACTGCCTACCGCCCCGAGCAGCATCTGGGCGGTGCGGCCTACCTGCTCCTGCGGGGCTGCGACAACACGGAGACGGCCGGTGTCTATTTCGAGCCGGCCGACATCGAGCTGATCGAAGCGCTGGACCGGCTGTTTGCCGGACAGGAGGTGCGCGATGTCGCATGAGGCCCTGATGGACGATCTGAAGCTCTGGCGCGAACTGGGCTGGATCCGGATGGTGGACGAGCATCTGGCGAACTTCCTGGCCACGCTGGAGCCGGGTGCCGATGAACGCGTGCTGCTGGCCGCAGCAATGACCAGCCACTTGCTCGGAAAGGGGCATGTCTGTCTCGGGCTGGATGACTGGCTGGCCGACCCGCTGGAGCACCTTGAATTACCACCCGAGGAGCCCGAGCGGGAACGCGACGACGATCCGGGCAGACAGCGCAAGCGAGAACGCGCGCTGGAACGGCTGGGGAACCGTCTGCAGGGCCTGGATCGCGACTCCCTCGAGCAAGCGCTGACGGACTCGCCGCTGGTGGCCAGCAGCCCGGATGATGCAAGCGGGACGCCGCTAGTGTTCGATCGCGGCAATCTCTACCTGCGCCGTACCTGGCGGGCCGAAACCGGCATCGCCGCATCCATCCTCCAGCGAATCAACCCGCAAGCGGCCGCTGCGGTCAGTGCGGATGTGGTGGGTGATGCAGTACGCGCCGTCTTCGGTGGCGACGGCAGATCGTTGCCTCAGCAGCCGCAGACTGACACGGACTGGCAGCAGGTGGCCTGTGCGCTCGCCGCCCGCGGCCGCTTCACCGTCATCACCGGCGGCCCCGGTACCGGCAAGACCTGGACCGTGGTGCGCGTCATCGCGCTGTTGCAACTGCTCAACCCCGATCAGGCGACTCATCCCCTGCGAATCCGCTTGGCCGCACCCACCGGCAAGGCCGCCCAGCGACTCAGCGAGTCCATCAAGGCAGACTGGGCCACGCTGCAATCCGCGCAAACAACGCTGGGGCTGGTCGCGCCGGAGCCCGCCAGCACGCTGCATCGACTGCTCGGTAGCCAGTACCACAGTCGGCATTTCAGGCATCACCGCGCCAATCCGCTGCCGGCCGATGTGGTAATCGTCGACGAGGCCAGCATGATCGATCAGGAACTGATGCACTGCCTGCTCGAAGCGCTGGCCCCCGAGACCCGGCTGATCCTGGTCGGCGACAAGGACCAGCTGTCCTCCGTTGATCCGGGTTCGGTGTTCGGCGATCTGTGCGGCAATGCGGGTACGGCGCGCTACAGCAACGCCGTGAATGACTGGCTTTCACGCGCAGTCGGCTTCCACACCGACGAGGCGGCGGGTACCGGCGGACTGGCCGATTGCTGCGTGATGCTGCGTCGCAACTGGCGTTCGACCCCGGCCATCAATGAACTGGCTGCAGCCGTCAATCGGGGCGATGACGAGCAGGCCGTGCGCCTGCTGTGCGAGGATGCCAGCGGTGAACTCGAATGGCCAATGGTGAACGCCGACGATCGGAAGACCCTGAAGCCCATTCTGTGTGATGGCTACCTGAAGTACCTGCGAGCCGTGGAAGAGGCCCGGCCTCGAGCGGTCGACCCGCAGGAAGAGGAGGTTCATCGCTGGGCCCGCCAATGTCTCAAAGCCTACGCCCGCTTCCAGGTGCTGACGGCACACAAGAAAGGCGACTGGGGTGTGGCCGGACTCAACCGCCAGATTCGGGATTGGCTGCGGAAGCATCAGATTCATGGCCAATCCGCCATCGACGAGGGCGAGTGGTATCACGGCCGCCCGGTGATGATCACGAAGAACGACTACAGCACCGGGTTGATGAATGGCGACATCGGGCTGTGTCTCGAAGTGCCCGACAAGGGAAAGCAAGCGCTGAAGGTCGCCTTCGCCATGGCCGACAACTCCATCCGGTACTTCGGTCCGAGCCGATTGCCCGACTGCGAAACCGCCTGGGCCATGACCGTCCACAAGTCGCAGGGCAGCGAGTTCACCCATACCGTGCTGGTGCTGCCGGACCAGCCCAGCCGTGTGCTGACGCGCGAACTGGTCTATACGGGACTCACCCGCGCGCGCGAGCGCTTCACGCTCTTGGCGCTGAACGAACAGGTATTTCGCCAAGCCGTTCGGAGCCGGACCCAGCGCTCGTCGTCGTTGGCCGAGCGCATCGCCGAGCCGTCGGAACATGCAGCTGAGCAGACTCATCCCGATCAGATTCCGTTGCTGCACAGCGATTGACTCCTATGCTTGCCCGGCAGGTGGCCGATGAATCGATCGAGCAACTGAACCAGTGCGACGTTTCATGTCGTGGCCCTCTGGATAATGGTGATCAATGATTCGAATGATCATCAAAGGAGGAAGACATGAGCGAGCCGAAC
>JAVVDV010000059.1:0-11057 GCA_032251355.1 Wenzhouxiangellaceae bacterium | reverse complement strand
GCGAGATATTCGGCCAGCCCGCGCGCCAGCCGGTCGGCATAGACCTCGAGGGTTTCCGGGCGGATGCTGGAACCCTCGAGCTTGTGGAAGCGCGCGGCCAGCGCGGCGACATCCAGCGTGCGCAGGTCGCGCCGCTCGCCCTCGGTCAGCTCGCCCTGCAGTTGTTCCAGCGCCTTGTGTCGGGAGCGCGCGGCCGCCGGGTTCATCAGGCCTTCTGTTCCGGCTTGCTTGAGAAAGTTCCGGAACGCTTCCAGCGTGTAGGAATCTGAGGTCGTCATGATTGTCGCGCGCAGGTGCGCTATCGTGTCAGGATGCTTCATCGTGCTTGCAAATGATGCCGACATCAAGTGCCGGAACGCATGCCGCTGCGCTGTTCTACGCCGACAGCGATCTGGATCGCGCGGCCGATCGGCGCGAGGATGCGGCGTGGCTCGCCGCTGCGCGGCAGCACCCCGATTGCCGGGTGATTGCGCTGTGGCGCGACAGTCCCGCGTTCGATGGCCAGCGGCCGCCGCGCGCCGACCCGGCGCTGCTGGATGACGCCGATCAGCTCGCGTTCCTGGGCATTCAGGATGATTGCCCGGTGTTTGCCGCCGACTTCTCGTCGCTTCCGGCTGAGGCCGCGCGGGCGCGCGTGGGTTCGGGTTTTGAAGATCTGCGCCGGCTGGGGCCGTTGCTAGGTGCCGCCGATGCGGCCGTGCTGGCCTACGCGCGCGCGCTGCTGTACTGGAACCGGCAGCATCGCTGGTGCGGCGCCTGCGGCGCGCCGACCGAGAGCCTGCGCGCCGGGCATATGCGCAAGTGCAGCAACGATGAATGCGCGCGTTACCACTTTCCGCGCACCGACCCGGCCGTGATCATGCTGGTCGAGCATCCGAACGATGACGGTCGCGGGCCGCGCTGCCTGCTCGGTCATGCCCGGCGATTTCCCGACGGGATGTATTCCACGCTGGCCGGTTTCGTCGAACCGGGCGAGAGCCTGGAGCAGGCCGTGGCGCGCGAAGTGCTGGAGGAAAGCGGGGTCCGGATCGAGCCGCCGTGCTACTTCGCCTCGCAGCCGTGGCCGTTTCCCGGCTCGGTGATGCTGGGCTTTTTCGCCCGCGCCAGCAGCACCGAAATCGTGCTTGAAGACGATGAAATCAGCGACGCGCGCTGGTTCACGCCCGACGAGTTGCACCAGGCCGGTGAATGGGATTCGGGTGCGGCGCTTTGTTTGCCGCGCGGCGACTCGATCGCGCGGCGCTTGATCGAGCATTGGCTGGCCCGGCAGACGCGCTGATCAGTCGAGCATCGCGTCGAGGTGGGCAATGGTGGCGCGGCCCAGCGAGGACAAATCGTAGCCACCCTCGAGGCAGGAGACGATGCGGCCCTCGGCGTGTTGTCGGGCAATCTTGACCAGTTCGCGTGTGATCCAGGCGTAGTCGGCTTCGACCAGCGCGACGCCGGACATGTCGTCTTCGATGTGGGCGTCGAAACCGGCCGAGATGAAGATCATCTGCGGGGCGAAGCGCTCCAGTGCCGGCAGCCAGTGTTCGGCCACGGCCTCACGGAACTGCTCGCTGCGAGCGGTGGCCGGCAGCGGCACATCAACCAGATTGCGACTGTCGCTCTCGTGGCCGGTAAACGGGTAGAACGGGTGCTGGAAGCTCGAGCAGAACAGCACGCGATCGTCGTTGCGGAAGATCTGCTCGGTGCCGTTGCCGTGATGGACGTCGAAATCGACGATCGCCACCCGTTCCAGTCCGTGCTCGGCCAGCGCGTGCGCGGCACCGACCGCGATATTGTTGAACAGGCAGAAACCCATCGCGCGGGCGCGCTCGGCGTGGTGGCCGGGCGGACGCACGGCACAGAACGCCGCATGCGCGGTGCCGGCCATCACCAGATCCACGCCCAGCACCGGCGCGCCGGCTGCCCGTTGGGCTGCGGCCAGGCTGTGCCGGGTCATCACCGTATCGCCTTCGTCCAGGCAGACCATCTCGTTGCCGGTCGGCCGGCTGGATTCGATCCAGTCGATGTAGGCCGGGTCGTGCACCCGTTCCAGTTGTTCGCGCGTGACCAGCGGTGCGTCGCAGTAGCGCACGGCAAGATCCAGCCCCGAGGCGATCAGACGGTCCTCGATCGCGCCCAGACGGTCGCTGGTCTCCGGATGGTGCGCGGCGACGCGATGGCGCAGGCAGTCGGCGTGGCTGATGAAGGCAATGGCCATGGGCGTGATTTTCGCCGATTCGACCGGCATTGGGGGGTGCTCGGCACGACGGTCGGCATCGACACGTCAATCGTCACGATGCGGTCGGTCAGAGCTTGGTAAAATTGTGCTGTGCACAAAACGCGGATCGGCGCTGCGCTGGATCAGCGTCGCGGGTCCGCAGCATGACCTTGCCGCCCGGCCGAACCGGCCTCGCGCAACTCACCACCGCCCGGGAGCGTGATCGTGACCCCTCATTTCCTGCATCGGCTGCTGAATCCGGCCTGCGTCGCGGTGTTTGGTGCCAGCGACGAGGAAGGCTCGCTTGGCCAGGTGGTGTTTGCCAACCTCGCCGACGGCGGGTTCAAGGGCCGCCTGATTCCGATCAATCCGCACCACGATCGCATCCAGGGCCACCCGGCGGCCGCGCGTCTGGAAGACGTCGACACGCCGGTCGGGTTGGCCATCATCGCCACCCCGGCCGCGACCGTACCCGGCATTCTCGAGCAGTGCGGTCGCCACGGCGTGCCCGGCGTGGTGATTCTTTCGGCCGGCTTCGGCGAGACCGATGACGAGGGCCGCAAGTGCGAGGCCGAAATCATGGCGATCGCGCGTCGGCACGGCATTCGACTGATCGGACCCAACTGCCTCGGCGTGATCCGTCCGCAGGCCGGTCTGAACGCGACCTTCAGCGCCAACGTCGCCCATCCGGGCCATCTGGGCCTGATCTCGCAGTCCGGCGCGATCTGTACTGCGCTGCTGGACTGGGCCGAAACCGAGAACATCGGCTTTTCGGCGGTGATGTCGATGGGCAACGCGATCGATGTCGACTTCGGCGAAGCGCTGGACTTCCTGGCGGTCGACCACCAGACCCACAGCATTCTCGTCTACCTCGAGGGCATCCGCGACGCGCGCGGGTTCATGAGCGGGCTGCGTTCGGCCGCGCGCGCCAAGCCGGTGATCGTGATCAAGCCCGGCCGGCACGCGGCCAGTTCCAAGGCGGCGATGTCGCACACCGGTTCACTGGTTGGTGCCGACGACGTGTTCGATGCCGCGTTGGAACGCACCGGCGCGGTGCGCGTGCTGACCATCAGCCAGCTGTTCGCGGCCGCGCGCGTGCTCACCGGCCGGCACAAGGTGCGCGGCAACCGGCTGGCGATGATTACCAATGCCGGCGGTCCGGCGGTGATGGCGGCCGACCGCGCCGCCGATCTCGGCGTCGAGCTGGCCACGCTCGATGCGGCCACGCTCGCCCAGCTCGACGAGGTCTTGCCTGCGGCCTGGTCGCACGGCAACCCGATCGACCTGCTCGGCGATGCCGACGCAGCGCGCTTCGAGCACGCACTCGCGGCCTGCCTGGGCGACAAGGGTGTCGATGCGGCAATCGTGATGGCCACGCCGCAGGCGATGACCGATGCGCGCTCGATCGCCGAGGCCTGTGGCAAGGTTGCGGTGGCCGGCAGCAAGCCGGTGCTGGGCTGCTGGATGGGGGCCGAACGCATGCAGCCGGCGCGCGAGCACTTCAGTCGCCTGAACCAGCCGCACTTCACCACGCCTGAGGCCGCGGTCGAGGCGTTCGCGCATCTGGCCACCTACCGGCGCAACCAGAGGCTGTTGCTGCAGGTGCCCGGTCCGTTGAGCGACCGCAACCCGGCCGATCTCGACAAGGCCCGGCGGATTCTCGACGGTGCCCTCGGCGAGCGCCGAGGCCTGCTCAACACGCTGGAGGCCAAATCGCTGCTGCAGGCCTTTCATATCCCGGTCACCCAGACCGCGCGCGCGGGCAGTCTGATCGAAGCGCTGGCGATGACCGAAGTACTCGGCTTCCCGGTGGTGATGAAGATCGACTCGCCCGACATCAGCCACAAGTCCGATGTCAACGGTGTACGCCTGAACATCGACTCCGACGAGGCGGTGCGCGAGGCCTGGAGCGGTTTGATGAGCGATGCCCGGCGGCTGCGCCCCGAGGCGCGCATCGCCGGCATCACGGTCGAGCGCATGCACACCAGCCACTTCGGGCGCGAGTTGATGATCGGCGTGCTGCGCGACCCGGTGTTCGGCCCGGTGATCAGCTTCGGCTCGGGCGGCACTTCGGTGGAAGTGCTGCGCGATCGCTCGGTGGCGCTGCCGCCGCTCAACGAGGTGATCATCGACAACATGATCGCGCGCACCCGCATCGCGACCATGCTCAAGCGCTTCCGCAACATGCCGGCGATCGATGAGCAGGCGTTGGAGCAAGTATTGCTGCGGGTCTCGGAACTGGTCTGCGTACTGCCCGAAGTGGTCGAGATGGACATCAACCCGCTGATCGCCGACGAGCGTGGTCTGGTCGCGGTCGATGTGCGCATTGCGATCGCCCCGGCCGAAGCCGGTGCGCGCTACCGCCACATGGCAATCCACCCGTATCCGGCCGAACTGGTCGGCGAGTACCGGCTCAAGGATGGGCGCACGTTGACGGTGCGGCCGATCCGACCGGAGGATGCGACCATTGAACAGGAGTTCGTGCGCAACCTGTCGGATGAGTCGCGCTATTACCGCTTCATGCAGACCGTCAACGAACTCACGCCGCAGTTGCTGGCGCGTTTTACCCAGATCGACTACGACCGCGAGATGGCGTTGATCGCGGTGCTGGAGCACGACGACGGCCGCGAACAGCAGGTTGCCGTCGCCCGTTACACGGTCGACCCCGACGAGACCTCGTGCGAGTTTGCGCTGACCGTCGACGACGACTGGCAGGGCCTGGGGCTGGGCCACCACATGATGAGCGAGCTGATGCGCATCGGCCGTGCGCGCGGCATGGACCGCATCCACGGCGAGGTGCTGTCGGCCAACAGCCATATGCTGGGCCTGATGCAACGCATGGGCTTTTCGATCCGCTCGTGTCCTGACGAGCCGGAACTGAAACTGGTCGAGCACCCGCTGACCGACGACTGACGCCGGCGGCTGTCTATACTGCCGGCTGATCCGTCCACCCGGTCGCCGTTCGTGCTGCATCGTGTCAGTGCCGGGCTTGCCCGGCCGCTTCGTCGCTGGATTCCCGAACCGTTCGTGTTCGCGCTGCTGCTGACCGCACTGGTCGCGCTGGCGGCCTGGGCGCTGACCCCGGCTGGCCCCGTTGTGTTGGCCGGGCACTGGTACGACGGCTTCTGGATGCTGCTGGAATTCGGCATGCAGATGGTGCTGATCCTGGTCACCGGCTTTGCGATCGCGTTGTCGCCACCGGCCGCGCGTCTGATCGACGTGCTGGCCCGTCGGGTCGACTCGCCGGGCAAGGTCTACCTGCTGGTGCTGATCGCCGGCGGGCTGTTCAACCTGGTCAGCTGGGGCTGGACGGTGCTGGCCGCGGTGCTCGGGCGCGAACTGGCGCGGCGCGTGCCGGGCGTCGACTACGCCTACCTGGTCGCCTGCGTATACCTGTCGGGCCAGCCGTGGGTGGGCGGCCTGTCCAGCACCATTCCGCTGCTGCTCAACACCGAGGGTAACTTCCTGATTGAGACCGGCGTGCTGGCCGGCACGCTGCCGGTTGCCGCCACGCTCGGCAGCACGCTCAACCTGGCCTATGTCGCGATGTACTTTGTGCTGGTGCCGTTGCTGATGTGGTGGGCGCGGCCGCGCGCGGGCGCGGTGCGCGAACTGGCAGCATTCGGCGAGTCGCCTGATTCCGAAGGCGATGGCGGAATCGGCCCGGTGCTGGCGGCAACGCGCTCGTCGACCTCGCCGGCTGCGCGCATGAATCATTCGGTCTGGCTGCAAGGCGCAGTCGCCTTTGCCGGGCTGGCCGTGCTGGCGCTGCACTTTTCCGCCAACGGCGCGGACCTTGATCTCAACCGCATGATCTTTCTGTTCCTGATGCTCGGCCTGTTGATTCACCGCAGCCCGGCGCGCTACGCCGAGGCGATGAAACGGGCCTGCGCCAACATCGCCGGCATCGTGTTTCAGTACCCGTTCTACGCCGGCATCATGGGCCTGATGATGTTCTCCGGCCTGGGCGCGCAACTGGCACTGTGGCTGGCCGACGGTGCCAGTCTGACCACGCTGCCGCTGATTGCCCAGTTCGCCGGCGCTGCGGTCAACTTCGCGATTCCTTCGGCGGGCGGTGAATGGGCGGTGATCGGTCCGGCGCTGACCGAAGCCGCGCTGCAGCTCTCGGCCGGGATGCCTCCGGAGATGCAGCAGGCCTTTGTTGCCCGCATCGCCATGGCCACGGCATTCGGGGAGACTTCCACCAACCTGCTGCAGCCGTTCTTCCTGCTCACCGTGCTGCCGGTCATGGGCGCGGGCGTGCGCGTCGAAGCGCGCGATGTGATGGGTTACCTGGTGCTGCCGTTCGCCGCTGTCTACCTCGCCACCGCGCTGCTGGTTACGCTGGTGCCGGGGTGAGTTCGCCGTCGTGCGTGTTGAACGAGGCATGCAGGGTTGTCAGCGCATCGCGCGCCCGGTACGGGCAGTTGACGATCGCCATGCCGCAGCCGGTCATGCGGCCCATCTGTTGTGAGGCGCTGAAGTCAATCCGCAGGTCCAGCCAGCGTTCGCCGTCCAGACCCAGGCGCTCGGGCAGCGCGTCGGGCGTGGTGTTGCGGCCGTCGATGACCGGGTACCAGATTGCGATCACGGCGTGCGCGCAGCGCTTGAGTGCGCGCTCGAGTGCATTGCCGAGATCATCGAGCTCGGACTTGAGCTCGAATGGTGGGTCGATAAGCACCAGCGCGCGGCCGGTCGGCGGCGGCAGCCATTGTTCGAGTGCGGCGTAGCCGTCACCGGCATGGATGCGAACATCGCGCGTGTGGCCGAAATGCGCGCGCAGCACACGCTGCTCGGTCGGATGCAGTTCGCAGATCACCAGTTCGTCCTGCGGTCGCTGCAGATCGTGCAGCAGTTGCGGCGAACCGGGGTAACGTTGTAGCTGCCCATCCGGATTATGGTGGCGGATCGCGGCGAGGTAGTCGACCAGCGGCTCGGGCAAAGCGTGCGCATTCCAGACCGCGCCGACGCCGCGCTCGAACTCGCGGTTCTTCTGCGCAAACTCGTGGTTCAGCGCATACATCGCCGCGCCGGCGTGGGTGTCGACAAAGCGGATGCCCTTGTCCTTGGTCTGCATCGCCCGCAGCAGCGCGATCAGCACCGCGTGCTTGAACACATCGGCCGGGTTGCCGGCGTGGAAGCCGTGGCGGTAGCTCAGCATCGCGTCAAGTGCGGCGCGCAGACCCGGCGGCCGCGCATCGGGATGGCCGGCAGTCGGGGCTCAATCGGATGACGGCAGCGCCAGGCGCGCATCCAGAAGCGACCAGTCGATCTCGATGTCGGCAACTGTGGCCACCACGGTGATGCCTTCGAGTTCCTGAATCTCCGGACGGCCGTAGCGGCCATCGGCCAGCCGGTAGCGGGTCAGCATCCGGTCGACCGGATGCACCAGCCAGACTTCGGGCACGCCGGCGCGCTCGTAGGCGGCGAGCTTGCGGGTCTGGTCGTGTGCGGCGGTGCTCGGCGAAAGCACCTCGACCACCCAGTCCGGCGCGCCGCGCAGGCCGGCGTCGTCGAGCTTGTCCGGATCGCATACCACCAGCACGTCGGGCTGGACCACGGTATCGATCGCGTCGTCGGCTTCGTTGTCTTTGGGCAGCCGGACATCGAAGGGTGCGACGTAGGCACGGCAGGGTTTGCCTTCCAGCGCGTTGGCGGCCTGACGATAAATCTCGCCGACCAGTTCCTGGTGCTGGCGTCCCGGCGCCGGCGACATCAGCCAGGCGATGCCGTCGATCAGCTCGTAGCGCACATCCTCCGGCCAGCGCCGGTAGTCGCCGTAGGTGTAGTGTTGATTATCGCGCTGCTGCAGGGCCATGACCGTTCCCGGGGCAAGGGCATGGTCCGGATTCTACCGACCCGGCGCGGTCGATACCAGTGGCCGGGCCGGACCGGGGTTCCGGCCAGCGGTGTATTCTGGCCGCCCTCCCGGTTGGCCAACGCCGGAGCCCCAATCAGGACGCGGATCATGCTTGCAAGTCTCCGGAAACTCTCGTTCAGTATCGGTGGGCCGCTGTTGCTCGACGGTGTCGAACTGGATATCCAGCCGAATGAGCGAATCTGCCTGGTCGGCCGCAACGGTGCCGGCAAGTCGACCTTGCTCAAGCTGATCGACGGTACGCTGCACGCCGATGAGGGCGAGGTCATCCTCGCGCCCGGCGTACGCGTGGCGCGCTTGCAGCAGGAAGTGCCCGAACAGGTCGAGGGCACGGTGTTCGAGCGCATCGCGGCCGGGCTTGGCGACGCCGGCCAGCTGCTGGCCGACTACCACCGCGCCAGCCAGGGTGCGTTCGACGCGGAGCGACTGGCCGAATTGCAGACCCGGATCGAGGCGGCCGGCGCCTGGGACCTGGATCACCGCGTCGAGCAGGTCATCGAACAGTTGGAGCTCGACGGCGAGCAGCAATTCTCCAGCCTGTCGGGCGGCATGAAGCGGCGGGTTGCGCTCGGCCAGGCGCTGATCCAGCGCCCCGATCTGCTGCTGCTCGATGAGCCGACCAACCATCTCGATATCGAGTCGATCGAGTGGCTGGAGCACTTCCTGCTCGGCTTCAACGGCGCGCTGGTGTTCGTGACCCACGACCGACGCTTTGTCCAGGCACTGGCGACCCGGATCGTCGAGATCGATCGCGGCCAGTTGACCTCCTGGCCCGGCGACTGGGCCAACTACCTGCGGCGCGTCGACGAACGCGCGCATGCTGAAGAACTCGAGAACCAGCGCTTCGACAAGCGCCTGGCCCAGGAGGAGATCTGGATCCGGCAAGGCATCAAGGCCCGTCGGACCCGTAACGAAGGTCGCGTGCGGGCACTCAAGCGGCTGCGCGCCGAGCGCGCGGCGCGGCGCGAACGACCGGGCCAGGTGCAGATGAAGCTCAGCGGCGCCGAGCCGTCGGGCAAGAAAGTGATCGAGGCCATCAATCTGCACTTCGCGTTCCAGGATCAGGTCATCGTCGATGACTTTTCCACCCTGATTCTGCGCGGCGACCGGATCGGCCTGATCGGCCCGAACGGCAGCGGCAAGTCCACCCTGATTCGCCTGCTGCTCGGCGAACTGCAACCCGATCGCGGCGAAGTCCGCCACGGCACGCGGCTGGAAATCGCCTATTTCGATCAGCACCGCGCGGTGCTTCGGGACGACTGGACCGCGGCCGAGAACGTTGCCGAAGGACGCGAGTTCGTTGAGATTGACGGGCGCCAGCGGCACGTGATCGGCTACCTGCAGGACTTCCTGTTCACGCCCGAACGTGCGCGCGCACCGATCAGCCGGCTGTCGGGCGGCGAGCGCAACCGCCTGCTGCTGGCACGTCTGTTTGCCCGGCCTTCGAACCTGCTGGTGATGGACGAGCCTACCAACGATCTCGACGCCGAGACGCTGGAGCTGCTCGAAGATCGCCTGACCGAATACCCCGGCACGCTGCTGCTGGTCAGCCACGACCGGCAATTCATCGACAACGTGATCACCAGCACCCTGGTGATGGAAGGCCAAGGCCGCATCGGCGAGTATGTCGGTGGCTATGAGGATTGGCAGCGTCAGAAAACGCGCCGCAACAACGACGAGTCCGCCGCAGCCGAGCCCGTCCAGTCCGCGCCCGCAGCCCGATCAGAATCGGCGCCCGCGCCGCAGCCGGCAGCCCGCAAGCTCAGCTACAAGCTGGCGCGCGAACTTGAACAGCTGCCGGCGAAGGTCGAGGCGCTCGAGGCCGAGATCGCCGCGCTCGGTCAGGCCATGAACACGCCCGAGTTCTTCAAGCAGAGTGCCGAAACGGTCGCGCGCGAAACCGCCCGGGTGCAGGCGCTGCAGCAAGAACTCGAGGCGGCCTACCGGCGCTGGGAAGAGCTCGAACAATCGTGATGAGTAGCGGCATGGCGCGCCTGGGTCAATTTTATCGAAACGTTTTCAGTGGATTAGGCGAATCCTCGTTGGGGCGCAGGCCGGGGTGAACAGCGGCGCGCATTTCAGTCGCTGCCGCGCCTACCGCTACGCGCTGTGGCGGCAGTGGCAGGCCGCCGGGCCGATGCTGATGCTGATCGGGCTGAACCCGTCGACCGCCGATGCCGAGCACGACGACCCGACCATCCGCCGCTGCATCGGCTTTGCGCGCGACTGGGGGTTCGGCGGCGTGTGGGTGGTCAACCTGTTCGCGTATCGCGCCACGCAGCCGACCGATCTCAAGGCCGCCGCCGACCCGATCGGCCCGCGCAACGATATCTGGCTGAAAAAGATCGCCCGCCGCTGCGATCGAATTGTTGCCGCCTGGGGCAATCACGGCCGTTTCATGAACCGCTCGGCCCGTGTGTGCGCAATGTTCGGCGACCGGCTGGAAATCATCCGTCTCACCGCTGCCGGCGAACCGGCGCATCCGCTGTATCTGCCGAAAACGCTGAAGCCGGTGGTGTGGGGCGTTGAGGGCTGACGCGCGGACACCGCCTCGGCTTATTGTCGAGCGCCCAGGCCACGGAGCGGGGCTTGAGGGGTCGGGAAGTCATAACTCCATGCAGTTCAGATTAAACTCTGCCGCCGCAACCAATTTTCATCCCTTAAATGCCTCATTTTGCAGGCGAAATGGGGCTTGTAGGGCGATGGCGCTTCGCGGAGAGCCCAGCGCCTGCGTATTCCAGTGAACGTGAACACCCCTTCCGTTCCTCCTTATGATGCACCAAGGAGTAGCGGCCGGTTGGGGGATTGCAACCCGGCCGCCCGCGCGCCACGCTTTGCGTCGACAGGAGACTGCGATGAAACTTTCCCTCGAAGACCTGCATGCCGCCCATGCTCTGGTCACGAGTCATATGGCGCCAACTCCGCAATACGCCTGGCCGCAGCTGGCTAAACGCACGGGCGCGGAGGTCTGGG
>JAVVDV010000058.1:0-12315 GCA_032251355.1 Wenzhouxiangellaceae bacterium | reverse complement strand
GAGTTTCAATGCGCGTACCGAAACCGACTGCACGGTGCTGGAGTTCGACGGCAAGTCAATTCTTGCCGAGTGCGAGTCCGATGCGGAGTTCGGCTACGACGTGATCAAGCGCTTCTCGGGCCTGATGGCCGAGCGGCTGGAGGCGGCGCATCGGAAGATGGTGGAGCAGTGGAGCGTCCCCGGATTCGCCTGATCGAACCGCCGCCTGCCTACTGCGCAAGCGCCTGAGCGCGCCCGGCGGTGCTCGGAATCCTACTGTACCTGCAAAGTCCCGAAATGGACGGCAGGTGCGTTGAGTGCAGCGAACAAGAACTGACCTGATCCGATCGGCAGGCCAGTGGTCGCGCTCTCGATCAAGCCGCTGTTTTTGATTGAAACCGCAAATGAACGCGAATGA
Source organism: Wenzhouxiangellaceae bacterium (assembly GCA_032251355.1). Taxonomy (GTDB): domain Bacteria; phylum Pseudomonadota; class Gammaproteobacteria; order Xanthomonadales; family Wenzhouxiangellaceae. The sequence continues at coordinate 11,918 of JAVVDV010000058.1, read as the reverse complement.
ACGCAAAGGACACGAGCAAAAAAATATGTCCGTCCAATGCCAAATCCAATTGTTGCGCGACGTTTTCGGCTGAAACGTTCAGTCACCTCGGCGCCTTCAAGGCGTAAATTTGCGTTCATTTGCGTGTATTTGCGGTTCAAACGCCTTTTCCATTCGACGGACGACGATCACCAGACCCCTGCTGTCCCAAGTACGTAATCGGGAATACGTAATCAGGTCAGGCTTTGAACTCGGCCCAGACGGGCGCGTGATCGGAGGGGCGTTCGAGTTTGCGCGGCTCGAGGTCGATGGAGCTTGCGGTGCAGGCCGCACCCAGGGCCTCGGAGGCGAGGATCAGGTCGATTCTCAAGCCCATCTTGCGCCGGAACGCCATCTGCCGGTAGTCGTACCAGGAATAGACGCGCTCGGGCTGGTCGAATTGTCGGTAGACATCGGTGAAACCGAGTGCCTGTAGCTCGGCCAGCGCCTTGCGTTCGGGTGTCGAGCACAGGATCTTCTCGTGCCAGGCTTCGGGGTCGTGCACGTCGCGGTCCTCGGGTGCGATGTTGAAATCGCCGATCACAACCAGCTTTTCATGGCGCGCACGTTCGTCGGCCAGCCAGCGGCCCACGGCGGCCAGCCATTCGAGTTTCCAGTGGTACTTCGGGTCGTCGACCGCCTTGCCGTTGACCACGTACAGGTTGATCACGCGCACATCGCCGTAGGTTGCCGCGATCACCCGCTTGTGGTCGTCATCGAAGTCGGGAATGGCGCGGACCACGTCTTCGCCGGCGCGGCGCGACAGCAGTGCGACGCCGTTATAGGTCGATTGGCCGGTAAACGCGGCCGTGTAACCGATCTCGTCGAAGGCCGCGACCGGGAACTTGTCGTCGGTCAGCTTGGTTTCCTGCAGGCCGAGCACGTCGGGCCGGTGCCGGTCCAGCCAGTCGAGCACATGCTCGAGCCGGACCTTGAGCGAGTTGACATTCCAGGTCGCAATCTTCATTGTTCTGACCTCATTCCCAATCCTCGCCGTAGTGGAAGGTGATTTCCTCGTCGGCGGCAATGTCGCGGATGGCGTACAACTCGTCGCCCCACCAGTCCGCATTGGGTTTTCCGGCGTGGTTGAGAAAGCGCATTTCGTTCCGGCCGTCGATGCCTTCCCAGCGCTCGCTGTCTTCGTTCCACAACCACAACACGTGCATGCCGTCGGTCTGCGTGGCCGGGCCCTCGTAGCGGCCGATGAAGGTGTCGGTCGCAATCGCTGTGCGTGCGAACAGGCCGCGACCGTGGATCGGCGATTCGGCCACATAGGCCAGCGGGTTGGTGTCGTAGCGTTTCATGGGGGTGGGATCAGCATCCTGGGCTTGCAACAAGGCGATGAGGATAGCGCCTCGGCGCGCGATGGTCAGCCGCTCGGGCAATCGAAGGTGGCCGGCCCGCGAGCGAGCAGATGCTGCGCGAGCACGCGCGCCGGCTGCTGGAGCTGCCATTCGTAGATTGTCGCGAACGCCAGCACGCGCGGGATGTAGTCGCGCGTTTCATGGAACGACAAGGTTTCGATCCAGATATCGGCCGGCAGGTCGGGCTGGCGCTCGTGCCAGCGTTGTGCGCGCGCGATGCCGGCGTTGTAGGCGGCGGCGACGCGGGTCCAGTCGCCGTCGAAGCGCTGCTCAAGTTCGCCGAGGTGGGCGGTGCCCAGATCAATGTTCAGTGCCGGACGGTAGAGATCGCCGGGACCGCGGTAGGGCAGACCATGGCGGCGCGAGACGGCCTGCGCGGTCGATGGGATCAACTGCAGCAGGCCGCGCGCGTTGGCCGGAGACCGCGCCTGGGGATTCAGTGCTGATTCGGCGCGCATCAGGCCGAACACCAGCGCGGGCTCGAGTGCGTGCTGCTCGGCTGCGGTCTGCACGTTTTCGCGCCAGGCCAATGGAAATCGCCACGGATAGGCGTCCAGCGCAGCGGCGGCGAGGGTGGCGATCGCACGCTCGTGCCAGCCGGCCGCGGCCGCCAGCAGCGCGGCCTGGCGCTGCTGCTCGGTACTCATGCCCGCAATCGCCCGCTGCCAGGTCCAGGGCGCGTGCCAGCCCATGTCGGCGCGGTACAGTTCGAGCGCGCGCACGAACGCTGGATTTCGGAAGAGGTCCAGCTGGATCTGGCCATCGGCGCGCAATTCGCGGCTGCACAGGGTGAGCGGCCGATCGCTGCGCAGCGCGGCGAGAAAGCCGTGGTAGGTGGCTTCGCGGGCGAGGTTGGCGTAGATGGCGTCGGCACCGGGTCGATCCAGCGCGGTAAGTGCGCGTGCCTGCCAGTAGCGCCACTTTGCCTCCTGCTGCTGGTCCGCACTCATCCGGTAGATGCCGTTCAGGACCTCGTTCCAGTCCTGATGAGCGAGTGCGACGCGGGTTCGCCAGGCCAGTAGCTGATCGTCAATCAGGTCCGAATCCAGCCTGTCGATCGCGGCGAGCGCGCCGGCATCGAGATCAACCGCGCGGAACAGGGCAATGCGACGCAGGGCCGGGTTGATCTCTTCGGGTTGGAATCGAAAGCGCCCCGTCAGCCGGCCGGCCAGCGCATCGGCGCGCTGCCAGTCGCCGGTTGCCAGCCGATGCAGGCTCCAGGCGGCCAGCCGGCGGGCGCGTTCCTGGTCGGGCCAGTCGGCGGCGATGCGCGTGATGTCGGCCGGTCGTCGTGCCAGCCGCAGCCAGGCCTCGGCCAGCGGCCGGTCGCGCGGGTCGAGGTAGCGCCGCAGGTAGCGTGCCAGGCCGAGTTCGCCGGCCTCGATCGCCAGCCCGAAGCGCTCCCAGCCGTCATCGACCGAAGGGTTGCCCGGGCGTCGCCACCAATCGAACAGCGGATCGCATTCGCGCGGTTGCGAGACCGGGCTCAGCCACAGTTTGCGGACGCGTGCGGCGAGTCCGTCGGTCCGGCCGCGCGCCAGCCGGATGCGCTCGATCCGGCAGACCAGCGCGCTCGATTCGGCATGTCTGGCCTGGGCCAGCAGTTCGTCGTCCAGCCCCCGTCGCGCCAGCGACTCCAGCCAGCGTTGGCGCAGGCCCGGTGTAAAGGACCAGTCCTCGTGGCGCTCGACAAATGCGGCCACTTCGGCCGGCGGCGTGCGATCGAGGCGCTGGCGCAGCAGTTCGTGGGCCAGGTACGGTGCCAGCGGGTAGTCGCCAAGCTCGTCCAGTGCCTGTTGCGCGCGCTCGATCTGGCCGCGACCGGCCGCCTGCCAGCCTTCGATAAAGCGCGCGCGCGGCTCGCTGAATTCATCGAGCACCTGCGCGGCGACCGGCGCGAGTCCTGCCAGGGCCAGCACCAGAAGTTTCAACATGCGCTTGATCAGACCCGTCGCCATGGGGCAAGTATGCTTGTCATCCACCTCGATTGCATCGGAGCAGACTGCGGGCCATGGAATGGATTGCGTTGTCCGGGATTGGCCTGGCCGCCGGTGTGCTGGCCGGGCTGCTGGGGATTGGCGGTGGGCTGGTGATCGTGCCGGCGATGACGGCGCTGCTGGTCGCCGGTGGCGCGCCGGTCGATGTTGCGGTGCCGACGGCTGTGGCCACTGCGCTGGCCTCGATGCTGATGACCTCGGCGGCCAGCGCGCGGGCACACGCACGCCGCGGCAATGTCGACTGGTCGGTCGTGTTTCGGCTTGGAAGCGCGGTTGCCATCGGTGCCGCATTCGGCGGTTTTCTGGCCAGCGTGCTGCCGGGGGTGATGCTGGCGCGGATCTTCGCGGTGCTGGCCGGGGTGATCGGCTTGCGCATGCTGCTGGGCGCCTCGGCGCGGATTCGGCCGGTGACACCGCATCCGCGGGGCTGGTGGCTGGCCGGTCCATTGATTGGCATGCTGTCGGCGCTAATCGGTATCGGCGGTGGCAGTTTCAATGTGCCGTACCTGACGTTCAACGGCTACGCCACATTGCGCGCGGTCGGTATTGCTGCGGCCTGCGGTTGGCCGATCGCGCTCGGCGGATCGCTGGTGCTGCTGGGTGCCGGTCCGAGCGAGACTGCGCTGCCGGGGACGGTCGGGTTCTGGTACCTGCCCGGCGTGGTGCTGATCGGGCTGGGCGGGATCATTGGCGCACCCTTGGGTACGCGCCTTGCGCATCGGCTGGGTTCAGCGCGACTGGCGCGCGTGTTCGGGGTCTTCCTGCTGCTGGTTGCCTTGCGCATGGCGATCCAGTCGGGTTGAGGCCGGCAGTTCGAGCTCGATCGCCAGCGGCAGGTGATCGGAGACCTGACTGTCGACGGTACCGTAGTTGATGACCCGGATCGAACGGCTGACGAGGATGTGGTCGATCGCGCGGCGCGGCTGCCAGCTCGGGAAGGTCACCGGGTGCGGGTGCGGCAGGATCAACTCCGAGCGACGTGTGAATTCGCGCAGCTCGCGGCTTTCCGGTCCGGCATTGAGATCGCCCATCACGACGACATTGCGTTGGCGGCGAAGCAACTGGGCCACGTAGCCGAGCTGCTGTTGCCGCGCGCGCCGACCCAGCGCCAGGTGCAGTACGGCCAGCCAGAGCGCCTGCTCGCCGCTGCCGAAGCGCAGGATCAGTGCGCCGCGGCCGGGAATCGGACCGGGCAACCGGTGCGCATCGACCTGTTCGGGCACGATGCGGCTGAGTACGGCGTTGCCGGCATGAGCAATCACGCCAACCTTGCGGTTGGGCTGGTGGGTCCACCACTCGAAACCGGCGTGATCGGCGATGTACTTGGCCTGATTGATGAAGCCTGAGCGCAAGCTGCCGCAGTCGGCTTCCTGCAGACCGATGATGTCGTAGTCACCGGCCAGCTCCGCGATCTGCTCGAGGTTGGCGGTGCGCTGGTGGTTGGGCAGCACCTGACGCCAGCTGCGCGTGACGTACTGGCGGTAGGTTGCGGTGCTGGTGCCGGCCTGGATGTTGAAGCTCAGCAGCTTCAGGCGGCGCGATGGCAAGGCGGTCATCGGCAGACCCGGCCGGCGGTCTGCGTGCGGACCGCGTATCGGGGATGGGAGTGCGGACGGGCGTCGGTCACGGTGAACGCCGTGCCGACGCCCGCGGTTTCCAATCAGTGTCCGGCCGACTGCGCCGTGGCCGTGGACGTGGACGCCGTGCCAAGTTCTCGCGCGATCAGATAGTCGGCCACCGCCAGCATGTCTTCGAAGGTACCGCCGCGCCACGGGCTGACACGGTACTTGCCGTTGATTACCAGCGTCGGGGTCGAGCGCACCCGCCATTTGCCGATCAAGGCATTGCCCATGCGCAGCTTGGACTCGACCGGAAACGAGGCAGCGGTGGACTTGAAGGTGGCGGCCTCGACGCCGAATTCTGAATGGAATTCGGCCAGGTCTTCGAGGTTGCGGATGGGTTCGCGATCGACGTGCAGCGCCTTGAACAGTGCTTCATGCGACTGGTCGAGGATGTCGAGCACCTCGGCGGTGTAGTAGGCGCGCGCGAAGGTTTCCCACGACGGATTGAACGACACCGGCGCGCGCGAAAAGGCGACATTTTCCGGCAGCTGGTCGTGCCAGGGCCCAACGTAGGGCTGGAAGTTGCCGCAGTGCGGGCACATGTAGCTGAACACCTCGACGACCTCGACCGTGCCGTCGGACGGCAGGTCCGGGCCTTCGATGCGTTCGAAGTGCTCGCCTTCCTGCCAGTTCTGGGCGCTCAGCGGTGCGGCCAGCAGCAGCACCAGCATCGTCAGCAGTCCGGCAGCAAGCGTTCGGGATGGATTTTTCATCTTTGGTTCCCCGGGGTTCATTGGAATGGATTGCGTGCTTCGGCCGCGCCGCGGCCATACGGTCTTATGGGACCGGCGTCGGCCCCGGATGGTTCCGTGCTCGGGCGTTTCAAGGATTGCCGTGCAGGCCCTCGATGTACGAGGCAACGGCTTCGATGTCGGCATCGGTGAGCGTGCCGGCAATCGCGACCATGATCGGGCTGTAGGGGTCGTTGCCGCCGTTGGCCTCGCCGTTGCGGTAGCGCCGCAGGCGGTCGGCGGTGTAGGTCGCGTGCTGTGCGCGCACCATCGGGAAGCCGGCGGCCGGGATGCCGCTGCCGGTCGGGCCATGGCAAGCCATGCAGGCCGGAATGCCGCGCGCGCGGTCGCCGCCGTGGTACAGCGTGCTGCCGGCGTCGAGCAGTGCTTCATCGGCCACGCCGGGCTTGATCGTCTGCGATGCGTACCACGCAGCAATATCGTCGATGTCCTGGTCGCCGAGATTCATCACGATCGGATACATCTGAGGCACGTTGCGCTGTTGGTCGCGCACCATGCGCGTCTGGCGGGCCAGATAGTCCTCCAGTTGTCCGGCCAGCTTGGGCCACTGTGCCACCTGGCTGTTGCCGTCCATGCCGTGGCAGGCCGCGCAAACACCGGCCTTTGCCTGGCCGGCCTGCGGGTCGCCGGCAGCAATGGCGCTGGACGAGGCCAGCGCGGCGAGGAGAATGACGAGTCGAAGCATGGTTCGGGCTCCAGTTGAACGTAAGGGAATTCGGATCCACCACCGATACGCGCGCGGCGGTCATCCTCTATTATCGCGCGATCCGCACCCGGAAATGAACCGCATGCAATCCATTCGACCCCTCCTGCATGGCGCGGAATACGTCAGCAGCGTACACCACGCGCGCGAGCTGCCGCCCGACGAGGGCCTGGAGGTTGCGATCGCCGGGCGCTCCAATGCCGGCAAGTCAAGTCTGATCAACCGCCTGTGCCGCCGCAAGGCACTGGCCCGAACCAGCCGCACGCCGGGCCGGACTCAGCAGATCGTGTTGTTTCGTCTCGACGACGAGCGCCGGCTGGTTGACCTGCCGGGCTACGGCTATGCCAACGTCAGCCGCCAGTTGCGCCAGCACTGGCAGAAGCTGATCGGCGGCTACATGGCCGCACGCGCGGCGCTGGCCGGGCTGGTGATCGTGATGGACATCCGGCACCCGTTGCGCGAGGGCGACCAACAACTTGTGGATTTTGCCGTTCACCGCGACCTGCCGCTGCATCTGGTCCTGACCAAGGCCGACAAGCTGGGTCGCGGCAAGCAGATCGACGCCTGTCGCGCCGTCCAGCGCGCCGTCGGACCGGGGATCGAGGTGCAGGCGTTCTCAGCTGAGGACGGCAGCGGTGTCGACCGTCTGGAGGCGCGCCTGGCCGAGTGGTTCGACTGCAATCCGGGCCGCAGAGAAGACTGAACCCGCCCCCCGGTATTCCCGCCCCCGCCTGACGAAATACGAAATTCGAGTGACGCAGATTGTCACTCGCAAGCATCCTCACGCCCAACCAATGCGGCTTGACGCCCGCCGCTGCGCGGTTGGATCCAAAGTTGGCCCGATTCTTGAATTACTCAGGGCGAACTGACACTGGCTGGACGCGCTTCGCGAACATGACCAATTACACCGATCACGTGCAGGAGGATGATATGGATCTCAGCAGCATCGAAACCGCGAACTTTGATGCCATGGTGGCCGAAGAAGCCATCCTGGATTGGCTTTCCAACCTCGAACGCGACGATACCGACTACGAGCAGGTGACCTTCGAGGAAGAAATGCCGGACCTTTCGCGTCTGGCGCATTGATCAACATCGGGGAAGGGACGTCCAGTAACGGGACGGGCGCACAAGGGGTTTTGTAGTGCTCTCCCACCCGCAGCTTCGGTCTGCGGGCCCGGACAGGAAAGCGCACCCTCTAACCGGGGTGCGTTTTTTTGCCCGCTGTTTCCGTTTATTCCACGGTGACCGACTTGGCCAGGTTGCGCGGTTGGTCGACATCGGTGCCGCGCATGACGCCGACATGGTAGGCCAGCAGCTGCAGCGGCAGCACCTGCAGAATCGGCGAGGCAATCGAATGCGCGATCGGTAGATGGATCACCTCGATGCCCTCGCCGCTGCTCAGCGTGACGTTCTCGTCGGCAAAGCACAATAGCCGGCCGCCGCGCGCGCGCACTTCGTGCAGGTTGGACTTGAGCTTTTCCAGCAGGTGGTTGCTCGAGGCCGAGACAATCACCGGCAGTGATTCGTCGATCAGCGCCAGCGGGCCGTGCTTGAGCTCACCGGCGGCATAGCCCTCGGCGTGGATATAGCTGATCTCCTTGAGCTTGAGCGCGCCCTCCAGCGCGATCGGGTACTCCGGCCCGCGGCCCAGGAACAGCGCGTGTTCGCAGTCGGCAATCGTGGCCGCGCAGCGTTCAATCTCGGGCTCAAGTGCCAGCACCTCGCGCGCTTGCTGGACAACCTGGCCCAGCGCCTCGGTCAGGTCATGAATCGCGCGCGGCGATCGCCCCCTGGTTTCGGCCAGCGCACCGGCAAACAGCAGCAGCAGCGCAAGCTGGGTGGTGAATGCCTTGGTCGAAGCGACCCCGACTTCGAGTCCGGCGCGCGTCATCAGGGTGTGGTCGCACACCCGCGTCAACGCGCTTTCCGGCACGTTGCACAGCCCCAGTCGGGCGAGGTAGCCGCGCTCGCCGGCCATTTCCAGCGCCGCCAGCGTGTCAGCGGTCTCGCCGGACTGCGAGATCGCCAGCATCAGCGTGCCGTCGGGCACGGCGGGGTCGCGGTAGCGGTACTCGCTGGCAATCTCGACCATGGTCGGGATGCCGGTCAGGGCCTCGATCCAGTAGCGCGCGACCAGGCCGGCGTGGTAGCTGGTGCCGCAGGCCAGGATGTGGACCGCGCGGGTGCGCGCGAGCAGGTCGCGGTCCAGCTCGGGCAGCACGCGGCCACCAGCCAGGTAGCCGTCCAGGGTCGCAGCAATGGCAGCAGGCTGCTCGTGGATCTCCTTTAGCATGAAGTGCCGGAAGTGGCCGCGGTCGGTGCTGTCGGCCGGCAATGCCGAGACCTGCACCGGGCGCTCGACCGGACGAGCGTCGATGTCGAAGATCTGCAAACGCTCGCGCGAAAGCTCGACGATGTCGCCGTCTTTCAGATAGATCATCTGCTGGGTCAGCGGCACCAGCGCGGCTGCGTCGGAGGCCAGGAAATGCTCACCGACCCCGACCCCGACCACCAGCGGGCTGCCGCGGCGCACCCCCCAGATGCGGTCGGGTAGGTCGCGGTCGACGACCGCCAGCGCGTAGCTGCCGTCCAATTGCCGGATCACATCCGCCAGCGCGGCCACCGAAGCGCCGCGGCTGGAGAACGCGCGTTCGACCAGGTGGGCGATGACTTCCGTATCGGTCTCGGACTCGAACCGGCTGCCGCCGGCGCGAAGTTCGTCGCGCAACGCCTCGAAATTCTCGATGATGCCGTTGTGGACCACCGCGATCCGAGCTCCGGCCACGTGCGGGTGCGCATTGGCCTCGCTGGGCTTGCCGTGCGTGGCCCAGCGCGTGTGCGCGATGCCCAGGCCGGCGCGATGATGCGGCTCCAGTGCGTCGGCCAGCATCTGCACCTTGCCGACCGCCCGATAGCGGCTCAGGCCGGATTCGGCGTCCAGCGTGACCAGGCCGGCCGAGTCATAGCCACGGTATTCCAGCCGCCGCAGACCATCGATCAGGATCGGCACGACATCGCGGTCGGCCGCGGCCGCTACAATTCCACACATGAAGTTGTCCCCACGAAAGGCAAGCTCAACCGTCAATGGTAGCAGTGCGGCGATCTCGGGATGCCTGTTGCTTTGCATTGGCTTGATCGCCTGTCTGCCCGCATGGGCCGAATCCGATGACTGGTTGCGGGTCACGCGCTCGGCATCCGGCGAGCCTTTGGCGCTGGAGGTCGCGATCGGCCGCTTCGAGCGTGCCGACGGCGCGCGCGTCGATCTGGTCGGCGCCGTGCACGTCGGTGAGCCGGCCTACTACCAGGATCTGAATCAGCGTTTCAACGACTACCAGCGGGTGCTGTTCGAACTGGTCGGCCGACCCGAGGCGCTGGAATCCCCAGCGGCCGGCTCGCCGTCGCTGATCGGTCTGCTGCAAGGCGGCATGAAAAACGCGCTTGGTCTGGCTTTTCAGCTCGATGAAATCGACTATTCCGCGCCGCACTTCGTGCACGCGGATCTGGACGCCGATGAGTTCGCGGCAAGCATGCGCGCACGCAACGAGTCGTGGTTGCAGCTGGCCGTGCGCGCCTGGGCGCTGGGACTGGCCGAGCAGGGCAGCGGCGAGGCTGCGCGCAGCAACGCCGCGCTGCTCAAGGTGCTGCTGGCCGAGGACCGCGAACGGGCGCTCAAGCGCGCGCTGGCCGAGGAACTGGCCGACCAGGGCGATTCACTGACGCGGCTGGCCGGCGCCGACGGCTCGACCCTGATCGAGGTACGCAATGGCCGCGCTTTGGAGGTGCTGGCGCGCGAACTGGCGGCCGGCCACCAGCGGGTCGCCATCTTCTATGGTGCCGGTCACATGCCGGATCTGGCCCGACGGCTGGAACAGGATCTGGGGTTTCGGCGTGCGCGGCTGGAATGGATTTCGGCGTGGGACCTGACACGATGAGTTTGTTGCGCTTTTCCAACTTTGAGGTCTATCGGGAGTTTTTTGACTCCAATTCCGGGCTATTCGAGGGGCGCTGGCTGTGGGGTCAGCGACTGCGCCAGGTGACCGCCAACAGCGGCCGGGTTGAAGGCTGGTGCGGATTGTGCGAGGCGCCCTCGAGTTTTACCTACGGCGGCAGCACGGACGATGAGATCAACCTGCGCGAGGATCTGCACTGCGCGCGCTGCGAACTGAATGCGCGCAACCGCGCCGCGCTGGCCTTGCTGCGCGAGTGCCTGCCCGATGCACAGGCACCAGTCTATGCCACCGAGCAGGCCTCACCGGCGTTTCGCTGGCTGCGCGCGCATTACCCGAACGCCATCGGCAGCGAGTATTTTGACGACACCAGCGCCGACCGGCTGCAAGCCTATCTGCGCTCGCTGTTCGATCAGGACGCGCAGTTGCGGTTCGAGGACGCCACAAGCTTGAGCTTCGACGACGCGCGTTTCGATGCGCTGCTGACCTGTGACGTGCTCGAGCACATTCCCGACTACCGCGCGGCGCTGGCCGAATTCGCGCGCGTGCTCAAGCCCGGCGGGCATCTGATCCTGACCGTCCCGTTCATTGACTCGCAGGCCCAATCGATCCTGCGCGCCGAGATCGACGAGGACGGCAACACCATCCACCACGTCGAACCCGAATACCACGGCGACCCGGTCTCGCCGCATGGCGTGCTGGCCTACCACACGTTTGCCTGGGACCTGCTCGATGCGGTGCGCGATGCCGGCTTCGCGAACGCCGAATGGTGTCTGCCGTGGCGGCCGGATCGGGGGCTGTTCGGGACGTTGTGGATGCTGCACGCCGGGCGTTGATGGCGCCTATGGTTGCACCGTGAAGGTGCCGACCGGCTGAACCCTGCCACTGGCGGGGTCGTACAGTTCCACGCGCAGTTCGCCGGGTGTCGTGAACAACCCCGGATCGGTAATGTGCGTGGTAATCAGTGCGTCGGCCGGTCGCAGCGTGGTCTTGACAGCAACCCCGCCGACACGCACAACGGTATCCGGCGGAAAACAGCGGCTCTTCAGCCACATCGCCGAAGCCCCATCGGGCTGCTCGTTGAAGGCCTGACCGGCGCGAGTTTCCCGTGGCCCCCAGTTTTCAATTTCACAGAAGTCGGTCACCGGCTTTGCCGCAGCGAGCACGGTCAGCTCGCCCAGCGGCTGGCGTTGGTTGACGACCGGGTCATACAGCCATATCGGATGTGCGCCCGGTTGCTCGGCCAGCGAGCGCCTTAGTGATTCGGGCAGTTGCACCGAGAATCCGGCCTCGCGCGCATTGACGCCAAGCCGGGTCCCGTCGAGTATCAGCGCCAGGCGCGGTGGCGGCGGTTCGGTGGTGCTGAACCAGAGGACGTTTTCCGGCAGCCCCGGGTGCTGGAACGAATCGTCGTCGGCGATGCTGCGCGGCGCGTAGTCGGTCACCTCGATCAGTTGACGTTCCGGGGCCTGCTCGAACCCAACTGCACGGGCTTCACTGGCGGCCTCGCCGAGC
>JAVVDV010000057.1:0-12871 GCA_032251355.1 Wenzhouxiangellaceae bacterium | reverse complement strand
CAATACCGATAACAGTTCCGGCCAGGCCGGCCTCGATAACCAACTGAATTTATTCGATTATTAACCGGACACTAGTGCTATTTACTATTTTCTTTTCACTAATTCCAGAAAGCCTAATACATCGCCTGAATTTAAGAATCGTTGTGCCAGTGAACGGAATCACACTTCAACATCTGCGTTCATCTGCGTTCATCTGCGTTCATCTGCGTTCATCTGCGTTCATCTGCGGTAAGAATGCTTTGCCGTAGACCTGACCAAGGACAGGATTAATGTATCAATGGCTGCGCAAGGGTTTGTTTTCGCTGGCGCCGGAGACGGCGCACGAGCTGGCGATGGAGTCGCTGAAGTTCGGTGGCCATTTCGGGCTGCCGCGGCTGTATGCCGGCGCGCGTGTCGACGACCCGTTCGTGCTGATGGGGCTGGAGTTTCCGAATCGGGTCGGGCTGGCCGCCGGGCTGGACAAGAACGGTGACTACATCGACGCGCTCGGCCAGCTCGGGTTCGGTCATATCGAGGTCGGCACGGTCACCCCGAAGCCGCAGCCCGGCAATCCGGCGCCGCGCATGTTCCGGGTCAAGCCGGCCGAGGCCGTTATCAACCGCATGGGGTTCAACAACACCGGCGTCGATCACCTGGTCGAGCGGCTCCGGAACCACCGCTTCGACGGCATCATCGGCGCCAACATCGGCAAGCAGAAAGACACGCCGGTCGACCAGGCCATCGGCGACTACCTGCACTGCCTGGACAAGGTCTACCCGCACTGCGACTACATTGCGATCAACATTTCCTCGCCGAACACCGAGAACCTGCGCCAGTTGCAGGACACCGCCGCGCTGTCGGAATTGCTGGCCGCGCTGGTGGCCGCCGGCAGCGAGGCCCGCCAGCGCCACGGCACGCACCGGCCGCTGGTGGTCAAGATTGCGCCCGATTGGCGCGAAGATGCACTGACCGCGTCGCTGGAAACCATCGCCGCTTCCGGTTTCGACGGCCTGATCGCGACCAACACCACAACCGCGCGCGAGGCCATTGCCGGCCTGCCGCATGCCAACGAAACCGGCGGCCTGAGCGGTCGGCCGCTACTGGAACCGTCCAACCGGGTGCTGGCGCGCGCGCGCGATGTGCTGGGCTCGGACTTCCCGATCCTTGGCTCCGGCGGCGTGATGAGCGCCGACGACGCCCGCGCCAAGCACGCCGCAGGCGCCGATCTCGTCCAGCTCTATACCGGTTTCATCTACCATGGCCCGACACTGATCAAAGCCTGCGCACGGGCGCTGGCCGAAAGTGAGGAGAGGACCGGATGAATGCCCCGCGCATCGAACACGACGTCCCGCTGGACGACGCCAGCACCTTCCGGCTTCCGGCGCGCGCCCGGGAATGGGCGGTTCTGGACGATGCCGACGCGCTGCCGGCCTTGCTCGATACGCCGTTGCCGGTGATGATCCTCGGCGGCGGCAGCAATACCGTGTTCGTGCGCGACTTCGACGGCCGCGTGATCGTCAACCGGCTGACCGGCATCGAAAGCGAGGTGATCGACCGTGACCGCGTGCGCGTGACTGCCGCGGCCGGCGAGAACTGGCACGCGCTGGTGCGCTGGTCGCTGGACCGGGGCCTGTGGGGGCTGGAAAATCTTGCACTGATTCCCGGCCTGGTCGGCGCCGCGCCGATGCAGAACATCGGCGCCTACGGAGTCGAGCTGGCGCACTGTCTTGAATCGGTGGACGTGTTCGACCGGCATGCCAATCAACGTGTGCGGCTGGCAGCCGGCGACTGCGAGCTGGACTACCGCGACAGTCGCTTCAAAAGCCGCGAGCCGGGCCGCTTCGTGATTCTCGCGATCGAACTGGAACTCAAGCTCGACGGCCTGCCGGTGCTGGAATATCCGTCACTGCTCGACGAGCTCAAGCGTCACGGCCACCCGCAACCCGACGACCCGCGCACCGTGGCCGCGGCGGTCATGCGCGTGCGCAAGCGCAAGCTGCCGGACCCGGAGCACCAGCCCAACGCCGGCAGCTTCTTCAAGAACCCGGTGATTGCCGGCAGCGATGCGCAGGCGCTGATCGAACAATACCCCGAGCTGCCGCACTGGCCCGACAAGCCCGGCCGAACCAAGCTCTCGGCCGCCTGGCTGATCGACCAACTGGGCTGGCGTGGCCGCGCGGTCGGCGATGCGGCCGTATCCGAGGATCATGCGCTGGTGCTGATCAATCGCGGCCGGGCCACCGGCGACGATCTGCTCACGCTGGCGCGCGAGATTCGCGACGCGGTGAACGAGCGCTACGGGGTCGCGCTGGAGGTCGAACCGGAACTGGTCGGCGAATCGCTGTAACCGGGTCCGGCACCGATTGCCGGCCTCACCCCTTCTGCATGCTCCGGAATTGTCGCTTCAGTTCCGGCAGTGGCCGCGCGTACAGGAATCCGTATGAGATGCAGCCGTCCTTTGCGTGCACGGCGTGGTGCATCTTGTGGGCCTGAATCAGGCGCTTGAGGTAGCCGCTTCTGGGTTGCCACTTCAGCGGCCAGCGGCGGTGCACCAGGCCGTCGTGAAACACGAAGTAGCAGAACCCGTAGGCGGTCATGCCCCAGCCGATCCACCAGGTCGGGCCGTGCTCGGCCGCGCCCAGCGCGATCAGTACGATCGAGATGACCGAGCCGACCACGGCGAACAGGTCGTTCTTCTCGAACATCCCGGTGCGCGGTTCGTGGTGCGAGCGATGCCAGCCCCAGCCCCAGCCGTGCATGATGTAGCGATGCGTCCACCAGGCCACGCCTTCCATCGCCACCAGCGTGCCGACAAACAGCCCGGCGTTGAACATCCATTCAGCCATCAAAACCACCTTGCATACAAAGTCTCCGCATCCCGATCACCACGGCCGGGATTATTACCGCAGCGGATCAACGCCAGGCCAACGCGGCCTCATGGCGACAGCATCCGGTGGCGCGCAATCAGCATTGTCGCAATTACCAAGCCGGCAGCGGCGGCAAACAATACCCCCCAGGCCGGCGCCAGATCGGCCACCGGCAGGCCGCGCCAGAACTGATCCTGCCACGATTCGATCACCCATGCGTTGGGCGTCAGCCAACCCAGCTCGCGCAGCCAGCCGGGCATCAGAAAGCGCGGCATCATGCTGCCGCCGACCGCCGACAGCAGCAGCACGACAAACGCCGATGCGGTCTGCGCCTGCGCGCGACTGGTGCAGACCGAGGCCAGCAACAGCCCACCCCAGGCGGCGATGGTTGCCGCCAGCAGCGCGGTGACCAGCCATGCGCCGAACTGCGCCCACCAGTCCAGCCCGTACAGGGTTGAGGCCAGTGCAAAGATCAGCGCCGCCTGGATAAGGCCCTGCGCGGTCAGGAACAGGCCCTTGCCGACCACCACCACGCCGATGCCGCCGGGTCCGGCCATCAGCCGGTCGTGGATGCCGCTGCTGCGCTCGTCGATCAGCGAGATCGCACCCTGGAAGGCGGAGAACAGCAGGAACAGGATCGCGACCGCGCCGGCATAGTAGCTCACACCCGGATCGTTGCCCCGGCCCGCGCCGAGCAGCCGCTGCTCGAGCCAGCTCGCATCATCGCCATCGGTTCGGGCCTGGCCATCGCGTTGCCGGAGTGTCGCCAGTGCCGCATCCATACGCGCGCGCTGCGCATCACCCAGCGGCCCGGCCAAAGACTCGACCGTCACCAGCGCGCGCTCGATCGCGACCGCCGGAAACGATTCGGCCAGAACCCGCTGCACGCGCCCGGCCAGCACCGCTGCGGCCAGCGCGCGTGAGCCATCGCCGACGATCACCACCGGTGCCTTTTCAGGATCGATCAGCGCCGGGTCGCCGCGCAACCACAGCGCCGCGTCCGCATCGCCGGCACGCACGCGTGCTTCGAGATCATCCGAATCGCGCACCGCTCCCTCCACGATTGCGATTCCGTCCAGAGCACTCACCGTCTCGACCATGAGCGCGCTGCGCGCACTCCCATGCTCGTCGAGAATCGCCACGCGCAGGGTGAAGTCCTCATCACCGGCGCCGGAAAACACCTCGGCGAACACGAAGAACATCAGCGGCGGCAGGCCAAAGGCCAGCAACAGCGCGCCGCGATCCCGCCACAGTGCCAGCGCCATGATGCGCATCACCGTCAGCATGGCTCACCCGCCGCCGATTCGGCGATGCTCGGCGCCTCACTGTAATGCGCGCGCCACAGCGCATCCAGGCCGGGCCGGCGGATGCGCAGCTCGGCCAGCTCGGTTACCGACGACAGCTCGTGCGCCAGCGTGTCGGCGCGCGCGCGCGTCAGCAACCCGGCCCAGAGCAGCGGGTCGCCCGCATCCACATCCAGACCGGCGTGCTGCAACACGCTGGCGGCAGACGGTGCGTCGCTGCTCAGCCGCACCCGGCACTCGACGCGATCGGCAAAGTGACGGTCGAGCAACGCCGCCGGTTCGCCATCCTCGACGATGCGACCATCGGCCAGGAACGCAACCCGGCCGGCAATGCGCTCGAGCTGGGCCAGGTCGTGACTGGTCATCAGGATCGCGACCCCGTCGGCGGCCAGTGCCAGCAGCAGCTGCTCGATCGCCGCGCAGGCCGGCGGGTCGATGCCGACGGTGGGCTCGTCGAGCACCAGCAAGGCCGGCTGGTGGACGATCGCGCAGGCAATGTTCAGCCGGCGCTGCCATCCGCCCGACAAGGTTGCGGCGCGCTGGTTGGCGACTGCTTCCAGTGCGCAGCGCGCCAGTGTTGCCTGCACCGCTTCATCCAGGCGCGCCCGATCCACCCCGCTCAGACGACCGAACGCGGCCAGGTTCTCGGCCACGGTCAGATGCTCGTAGACGCCGATGCGCTGCGGCACCAGCCCGAGCCGGGCACGCGCGGCCCGATCCCGGCGCGGGTCACGGCCGTCGATCGCCACCTGTCCCGCCGCAGGGGCCAGCCGACCGCAGATGCAGCGGATCAGGGTCGACTTGCCGGCCCCATTGGGCCCCAGCAGCGCCACGATCTCGCCACGCTCGATCGCCAGCGAGACCGCATCGAGCACCAAACGGTCAGCAAAGGAAAACGCGACATCAGCCGCAAGCAGCACCACAGGCCGCGCCAGCGGAACAGATTCCATCGAAGCGGGACTAATCGAGATGGCGCTGGAACAGCGCGCGCACGTAGTCGGCAAGTCCGCGTCCGCGCATCTCCAGACGCTGCATCTCGCGCTCGGCCGCGGCCAGTTCATCATCCAGGCGGGCGCGCAGCGCGGGCGCGCCCAGCCGGTGCACCGACCCGGCCTTGGCGCGGTCGCAGTCACTATCCTTGCCGGAATCATGCGCCAGACGCTTGCAGTCGAGCAGATCGTCGGCGGTCTGAAAGGCCATGCCGACCTGCCTGGCAAAACGTTTCAGGCGCTCGAGCCGGAGCTCGCCAAGCCCTGCATGAAGGCCGGCGCCGACCACGGCCAGTTCGAACAGCACGGCGGTCTTCTGGCGATGGATGCGGGCCAGCTGGCCGTCGCTGATCTCGTCACGCCGCTCACCGAGATCGCGCGATTGGCCCGAAACCAGGCCGGCGGTGCCGACCGCGGCGCTCAACTGCGCAATCAACTCGGTTCGCAGCGCGCACTCCATGCGCTCGGCATGAGCCAGCTCGCCCGAAGCATGGCCGAGCAGTCCGACCGCAGCCAGCGTCGTAACCGCTTCTCCGAACTTGACATGCGCTGCCGGGCGGCCGCGCCGCTGGGTGGCATTGTCCATGCACGGCAGGTCATCAAGCATCAGCGAGGCGCAGTGCACCATTTCCAGCGCGACCGCAAACGGCATCAGCGAACCGGGATCGGCCCCCAGGTCCACCGCGGTCAACAGCGCCAGCATCGGACGCACGCGCTTGCCCGGCGCCAGCAGGCTGTAGCGCATTGCCGCGGCCAGTTGCGGGCAGGACTCGTCGTGGCCGCAGACACGCGCAGCCGTCGCAGCCAACTGCTGCTCGAAGCCCTGCTGCAGCCGGTCGACCGACAAATCGCACGGCACTGCGGATGCCCGCGACGTCTCGGCACGAGCCGCGGCACCTGCAGGCATGAAAATTGCGCTCCCGGAACTGGTCATGCACTCCCCTGCGGACACTCGAGCCGGTTAAAGCCGGCTTCAATATGAAATTGAAGCAGTAGGCCGATGCCAGCGTGAATCACGCGTGAACCCGGCTGGGCGAGAATACCAGAATGGATTCCTCGAAAACCTTGCTGCTGGCCGGTGCCGGCCTGGCCAATGCGCTGATCGCGCTGCGCCTGGCCGAACGCCACCCCGGCACGCGCATCGTGCTGCTCGAAGCCGGTCCGGCAGCCGGCGGCGAACACACCTGGTCGTTCCATGCCGGCGACCTGAGCGCCGATCAGCACCGTTTCGTCGCCGATATGGTGGTTCGGCGCTGGCCGGGGCAGCAGGTTCGATTTCCCACACACGCACGGCGTCTGGACAGCGCTTACCTGAGCATGACCACCGCTTCACTGGCCGCACGACTGAGCGCCGAGCCGGCCATTGAGCTGCGTTGCAACGCGCCGGTTACGGCCATGACGGCCGATGCGGTGACGCTGGCCGATGGCGCTCGACTGACCGGCACGGCCGTGATCGACGGCCGCGGCCCGCGCGCCGCCGAAGGCGTGGTGCTCGGCTTCCAGAAATTCGTCGGCCGGGTGCTCGAGACCGATGTCCCGCACGGGCTGGAATTGCCCGTGATCATGGACGCCACGGTCGACCAGCACGACGGCTACCGCTTCGTCTACGTGCTGCCGTTCGGCGAGCGCGAGCTTTTGATCGAAGACACCTGCTACAGCGACGGCCAGGCGCTGCCCGAATCCGTGTTCGAGCAGCGCATCACCGACTACGCACAGATGCAGGGCTGGACACCGCTGCGCACCATCCGCCGCGAGCACGGCGTGCTGCCGATCCTGCTGGCCGGTGACTTCGAGCGTTTCTGGCCGGCCGGCGAGACGGTCGCGCGTGCCGGGCTGCATGCCGGATTGTTCCACCCGACCACTGGTTACTCGCTGCCCCAGGCGATGGCGTTGGCCGATGCAATTGCCAGTGCCTGGCCGCTGGACGGCCCGGCGCTGGCGCGTCTGACGCGCGCGCATGCATGCAACTTCTGGCGCCGCACGGCTTTCTTTCGTCTGCTCAACCGGATGCTGTTCCGGGCCGGTCGGCCCGAACATCGCTACCGCGTGCTCGAGCGCTTTTACCGCCTGGAAGAGACTCTCATCACGCGCTTTTACGCCGCATCGCTCACACTTGCCGATCAGGCGCGCTTGCTGATCGGCAAGCCGCCGGTTCCGGTGCGCGACGCCATGAAGGTATTGCGCGAATCGACGTTTCTGCAACGGGAATCGAAGGATTGAACAAGCACCCTCGCAGCGCCGCGGTGATCGGCTCGGGTTTCGGCGGACTCGCGCTTGCGATCCGACTGCAATCGGCCGGCATCCAGACCACACTTTTCGAGAAGCGCGACAAGCCCGGCGGGCGCGCCTACGTGTACGAAGACGACGGCTTCGTGTTCGACGGCGGCCCGACCGTGATCACCGATCCCAGCGCCCTGGAGGCGCTGTTCAAACTCAGTGGCCGCCAACTTTCGGACTACGTCGAGCTGCTGCCGGTCGACCCGATGTATCGCCTGTGCTGGGAAGACGGCGATGTGTTCGACTACACCAACGACCCGGAACAACTGGAAGCCCAGATCCGACGGCGCAACCCGGCCGACGTCGACGGCTATCGGCGTTTTCTCGACTATTCCAGGGCGGTGTTCGAAAAAGGCTATCTGGAACTCGGCCACGTTCCATTCCTGAATTTCGGTTCCATGATCCGGACCGCGCCGGCGCTGATGAAGCTCGGCGCCTGGCGCAGCGTTTACGCCCAGGTCTCGCGCTTCATCCAGGATGAACACCTGCGCCAGGCGTTCTCGTTTCACCCACTGCTGGTTGGCGGCAACCCGTTCAAGACCTCGTCGATCTATGCACTGATCCATGCGCTGGAGCGCGAGTGGGGCGTGTGGTTCGCCAGGGGCGGGACCGGTGCACTGGTGCGCGGCATGGTCAAGCTGTTTCAGGAACTCGGCGGCAGCGTTCACCTGAATGCCGAGGTCGCGCGCTTCGATACCGACAATGGCCGCATTACCGGCATTGCCACGCGCGACGGCCACCATCAACGCTTCGACATGGTTGCCAGCAACGCCGACGTGCTGCATACCTACGGCAAGCTGCTCGGCCATACCGACCGCGGCCGTTCCCAGCGCGATGCGCTGAGCAAACGATCGTGGAGCATGTCGCTGTTCGTGATCTATTTCGGCTTGAAGCGCGTGCATGAGCATCTCAAGCATCACATGGTGCTGTTCGGTCCGCGCTACCGGGAGCTGATCGACGATATCTTCAACGCACCGGATCTGGCCGACGACTTCTCGCTCTACCTGCACGCCCCGACCCTGACCGACCCCTCGCTGGCGCCAGAGGGCTGCAGCGCCTACTACGTGCTGTCACCGGTTCCGCACCTGGGCACGGCCGATCTGGACTGGGACGAAGTCGGGCCGCGCTACACAAAGCGAATCCTCGACTACCTCGAGCGCCACCATATCCCGGGGCTGAACGAGGATCTGGTGACCTGCCGCACGCTGACGCCGTTCGGCTTTCGCGATGAGCTCAACTCGCACCTGGGCTCGGCGTTCTCGGTCGAGCCGGTGCTGACCCAGTCGGCCTGGTTTCGACCACACAATCGCGATGCAAAAATCCGCAATCTCTACCTGGTCGGTGCCGGCACGCATCCGGGCGCCGGCATTCCCGGCGTGGTCGGCTCGGCGCGCGCGACCGCATCGCTGATGCTGGCCGACAGCGGGCTGGACGTGCCGTCTTTTTGAGTTTCGTGGACCACCAGCAGCCCGAAACGGCAGCAGAAATTCTCGCGCAAGGCTCGAAAAGCTTTGCCGCCGCCACCCGACTGTTCGGGCCGGCGCTCAGGCGCGATGTCACGCTTTTGTATGCCTGGTGTCGGCACTGCGACGATGTCACCGACGGCCAGTCGCTCGGCCATGGGCGGCTCGACACGGCGTCTCACGAGGCGCTGGCGGCACTGAGTCGCGACTCGCGCGCCGCCGCCCGCGGTGCACCGCGCGACGCCCTGCCCTACCGCGCGCTGGCCGAAGTCTGCAGCCGACACGCCATCCCGATCGAGTGGATTGATGATCACCTGCACGGCTTTGCGCTGGACGTTGCCGGCTGGCAGCCGCAAACGCTCAGCGATACGCTGTGCTACAGCTATCACGTCGCCGGCGTAGTCGGCATGATGATGGCGCGCATCATGGGCGTGCACGATACCGAAACACTGGCACGTGCCTCGGACCTGGGCCTGGCCTTCCAGCTCACCAACATCGCGCGCGACGTGGTCGAAGATGCTGCAGGCGGGCGCTGCTACCTGCCGGCCGAGTGGCTGGCGGCAAACGTGCTGACCGTCGAGCAGCTGGCAGACCCGATGCATCACCCGGCGCTGTTCGGGCAGGTAACGCGGCTGCTCGATACCGCCGAACCCTACTACGCCTCGGCCCGCATCGGCCTGCGCGCGCTGCCGCCACGCGCGGCCTGGGCGGTTGCCACTGCGCTGGGCGTGTATCGCGATATCGGCCGGCAACTGCTCCGTCGCGGACCCGACGGGCTGGCCGCTCGCGTGGTGACGCCGAAATCGCGCAAGCTCTGGCGCATGTTCACCGGCACCGGCGCGCTGGTGGCACGCCGCCGCGCAGACTCCCGGCGGCGGTCTGCAACCCTATGGACACCGCCACGGCTGACAACCGCTGTCGCTGAAGCCATAAGCCCCGCCCACTGAAATCGTAACCATCAAAGACAGCGCTGCCGCCATTCGCGCTTGGACCCTGAAAGCTTCGGCGCCCATCCGTGCGGCCGCGGGCAAAACCTGCACAACCGTCCAACTGCGTGTGTTCACATTCCCGGCTATCGCCGCCGCAGCCACCAGCCCAGCGCCAGTACAGCCAGCAGCACCAGGTAGGCGGTTGCGACCAGCATGACGTTCAGGCCCATGCCGGGGTAGTCGATCCACAGATGGCCCAGCACCAGGATGACCACCACCGACAGCGGCGCGAGCACGGTCAGGATCGTGTCCAGACGCCGCCGGTCGGGTGGGAGCGTATTCGGTCGGAAATACACCTGCAGAGCCACCAGCAGCGCGGTGATCGGGGCCGAAATCAGCAAGTCGAGCAGCATGCGAGAACTTCCGGTTGCGGGTCTGAAACCTTAGCGCAGCCGAACTCTCAGCGCTTCGTGATGCGACGGCCCAAGAGCCGACCGAGCGACAGCCCCAACCCGGCAGCCAGCAGCGCACCCAGCAGCGTCAACATCGCATGGCCCAGCGCCGCGATCGTTTCGCCATCGAGCAAGCCTGAAGCCGAATGCACGCCGGCCATCGAAAACGTGGTCAGGCTGCCGAGAAAACCGGTCATGACCACAAGCCGATGCTCGGCGGTGAACGCGAACCGGCCCTCGGGACCGCACAGTGCCCAGAACAATCCGATCGCCAACGCGCCGAGCAGGTTCGCGGTCAGCGTCGCGACCGACACGGCCAGCGGCAGCGTCG
This sequence comes from Wenzhouxiangellaceae bacterium, assembly GCA_032251355.1. GTDB lineage: Bacteria > Pseudomonadota > Gammaproteobacteria > Xanthomonadales > Wenzhouxiangellaceae. Next base: position 2,280 of record JAVVDV010000057.1, on the reverse strand, counting down.
CAATCAGCGCGCGCAATCCGCCGCCGCACATCGCGGCCAACGCGATCCAAAGGTAGATTCGAAATCTCGGCCGTTTCACGCAACCAGCCGGTAACCGGCGATAGTCGCCAGCAGCATCACCAACAGCGAAGCCAGCAGGTAGACCGCCGCGCCGAGTTCATATCCACGCCGGATCAGCAGATGAACTTCGAGTGCAAATGCCGACACGGTCGTAAAACCGCCGAGCACGCCGGCGGCCAGCAGCGTATGCACGCCCGGCGACAGCTCGGCGCTGCCGGCCAGCAGGCCGCCGGCAAGAAAGCAACCGAGCAGGTTGACGGTGAACGTCGCCCACGGCAAACGCGTGCCCAGCCAGCGGCCGATCCAGCGTCCGAGTTCAAAGCGCAGCAGCGCACCCAGCGCACTGCCGGCCGCCGTCAGCGCGATCGTGGTCAGACTCATTCGCCGATGCAGAAGTCCAGCGGCGGCAGCCCGTCAATGCGCGCCTGTACGCGATCGCCACGCTGCAACGGCCCGACGCCGGCCGGCGTGCCGGTGAAGACCGCATCGCCGGGCTGCAGCGTGAGCTCACGCGAAAGTTGTGCCAGCAGCTCGCCGACCGGCCAGATCATCTCGCCCAGACGCGCCTGCTGGCGCAACTGGCCGTTGACGGCAAGCTCGATGGCCGCTTCCGGACGCGGCTGCCACTGATCGGCCGGCACGATTTCACCCAGCGGCCCGGACTGGTCGAAGCCCTTGGCCAGCGCCCACGGTCCACCGGCGGCCTTGGCCCGTGCCTGCGCGTCACGCCGGGTCAGATCGCAGCCGACCGCGTAGCCGAACACGCACGCTTGGGCCGTGGCCGGATCGAGATCACGACCACCGGCAGCCAACAGCACCACCAGCTCGACTTCGTGGTGCAGATCCTCGGTCCGCGGCGGGTACGCAATGCGGGCGTCCTGTACCAGTGCGGCGGCCGGCTTGGAGAAGAACACCGGCGCCTCGCGATCGGGATCCGATCCCATCTCGCGCGCATGCGCGGCATAGTTGCGCCCCACGCACCAGGCATGCCGCACCGCGAACCGACCGCCGTCGGCCACCGCCAGCGCGGTCGGTGTCCAGGCCCGAACATCGATCATACGGTCACTCCGAGAAAACCTGAATTGTAAGCAAGTGGAGAGTGACCCGGCCTACGTAACCGATCATGCTACGATTTCACTCTCGATTTGCGGATTCAAGCGATGAGTTCCGAGATCATTTTCGAAGTTGCAGAATCTGCCGACGGCGGATTTGAAGCACGGGCACTGGGTGCGACGATCTTTACCGAGGCCGATACGCTCGATGAATTGCGCAGCATGGCCCGCGATGCCGTGGCATGTCATTTCGCCGAAGACGAGCGCCCGGCGGTCATTCGGCTGCATTTCGTTCGGGATGAAATTATTGCCGCGTGAAGTCGCCGCGCGACATCAGTGGCGATGAAATCATCACCGCACTCGGCAGGATTGGCTTCAACGTCACCCGGCAAACCGGCAGTCATGCCCGCCTGACGCGCATCGAAAAAGGTGTGCCCTCTCACTTGACGGTTCCACGACATGCAAGCTTGAAAGCGGGGACGCTCAACGCAATCGTGCGGGAACTGGGAGCCCTGCTGGAAGTTGATCGCAACGAAGTGCTTGAACGCTTGTTCGGCAAGCGCTGAAACAGCCTCGGTTCGACGACGACATCATACCAGCGCCCGAATCCCAACCGCCTCGCGCAGTTCGCGAATGAACGGGGTGGCGATTGCGCGTGCGCGCTCGGCACCCAGCGCAAGCTCGCGCTCGATCCGGGCCGGCTCGTTGATCAGCGCCTCGTAGCGTTCGCGCGGCGCGGCCAGTTCGCCGTTGACCAGTTCGAACAACTGCTGCTTGACCTCGCCCCAGGCAATGCCGTCGGCAAAGGCCTGGCGCATCGCCGCGCGCTGGCGCTGGTTGGCAAAGGCGGCGTAGATGGCGTAGACGTGCGCCGAATCCGGGTCCTTGGGCTCGCCGGGTTCCTGGCTGTTGGTAACGATCTTCATGATCGCCTTGCGCAATTTCTTTTCCGGCAGCCACAGCGGGATGGTGTTGTCGTAGCTCTTCGACATCTTGCGCCCGTCGGTTCCCGGCAGGGTCGCGACGAAGGCGTCGACCGCGGCCTCGGGCAGCACGAAATGCTCGCCGTAGCGGTGATTGAAGCGCCCGGCGATGTCGCGCGCCATTTCCAGGTGCTGGATCTGGTCACGACCCACCGGCACCGAATGGGCGTTGAACATCAGGATGT
>JAVVDV010000056.1:0-13290 GCA_032251355.1 Wenzhouxiangellaceae bacterium | reverse complement strand
CCGATTGCATTCACCGCTTGGATAAAAAAAACCGGGTCGGGCGCTGCTCTGCCCGACCCGGCCGCATGGAGGTTCAGAACCGATAACCGAACTTGACGCGGAAGTTACGGCCAACAATGGGACGCGCAAAGGTAGCGATCGACGACTGGCCAGTGGCAAACGCATCGGTGCGCGGATTGCCTTCGGTCACGCCGATGGTATTGGTCAGATTGTCGCCGGTAATCGTCAATTCATAGTTCTTCCAGTCCAGCGTGAAGCCGGCGCCGACCGTGGTATAGCTCGGCAATACTACGGTGTTGCCGTTGTTGGCAAAGCGATCATCGACGTGATAGATCTTCAGGAACACCGCACCGGCGAAATCGTTGTAGAAGAAGTCGTAGCGCGGTTCAACGCGCAGGATGGTTCCGGCGATGCGCTGGATTTCGTTGCCGACGAATTCGTCGCCGACGACGCCGAAGTCGTTGTCGCCGAGCACCTCAAAGCCCTCGATTTCCGGATCCTGCAGCGTCAGGTTGATGTTGGCGCCGAAGCCGTAGAACGGTCCGATGCCGATTTCGGCCTCCAGACCCAGCGTTTCCGACTCCAGCAGTGTCTGCGCTTCGACCACATTGCCGTTTTCATCCTGCACCGGGTCGGAGAAGATCTGGTCGGTGAAGTCGCTGTAGAAGCCGGTGATGAACGCGCGCACGTACTCGCTGTTGAACTTCAGCCCCAGTTCAGCCTGGAAGATGTCGTTGACCGGCAGATCACCTGCGCCGGCGGGATTGGCGGCCAGATCGTTCGGATCGGGCGTGCGGAAGGCGTCGTTGGCACGCGCATAGACCGCGATCGAGTCGGTGAAGATGTAGTTCAGACCGACCGCCCAGGCAAACTCGTCGTAGGTTTCCTTGAACGGATCGAACTGGCCGGTGCCGAAGGTGACGGCATCATCGGCCAGCGTCGGCAAGCCATCGGGACCGATCAGCGGGTTGGTGTCGGACAGATCGAAGGTGCCGAGACGCTCGGCATCGCCCTCAATTCGCAGTTCCTCGTAGCGCGCACCAAAATCCAGGCGCAGACGGTCGGTGATTTCCCATTCGTTGGTCGCGTAGACGGCCAGCGTGCGCACGTCGGCATCATAGTTGCGATAGAAATCACCGAAACGCGAGAACGAATTCTGGGTCAGCGCGCCGATCACCTGACCTTCGCCGTCGACAGCGAATACATCAACGCCGCGCGGTGAACCGTCGACTTCCTGCAGGATGTTGTTGAAATTCCATTCCGACTTGTAATTGGCGAAGCTGTAGTAGCCGCCCAGCGTCAGTGTGTGGAAGCCGCCGGCCTGGAAGTCGGTGGTCAGCTGCAAATCATTCTGGAAGTTTTCGACCGACGTTTCGACGTTCCACCAGCCGCTCTGGATGATCAGCCCGTTGCCGTTGTTGCCCGGCGAGTCGGGACCGGCCAGACCGAAGGTCGAGTCGCTGCCCGGGCCGTGGCCCAGAAAGCGCAGCGCCAGCTGCTCGGTGCCAGGGAAGGCGTTCTGGGCGCGGATCAGTTCGCGGGCCAGAAAATCATTGGCGTCTTCCGGCGCGGTGATCGAGAAAATCGCGTTGAAGATGGTGTCACCGTCGACGTAGCGCGACTTGTTCGACAGCCGCCAGTCGCCGAAATCACGGTCGATCGAGAAGCCCAGCGAGAACGACTCGGTGTTGATGCCGTCGGTCAGGTCCTTCTCGCGCACGCCGTCGGGCAGCACGATGCGCGCGCGCCGGACATCAGCGCTGGTCAGCGTATCGTCGTTGGCATCGAAGCCCGGAATGCTGGTGAAGTCGTTGCTGTCGTCGAGACCGAGCGGAATCGGCAGATAGAAGATGTTCTTGTCGTCGACGTAGTGGGCCGAGAAATTCAGTTCGCCGTCTTCGATCTGGTAGGTGAAATTGCTGCGCAGCTGGCCGCCCTCGTTGGCGGTGAAGCCGGGATCGCGCACGCCGTCGTCGGTTCGGAAGAAGCCGCCGACTGAGGCGCTGAGGCGGTCGGTCAGGGGGCCGGCGACGAATCCGTCAAAGCGCTGACGACCGAAATCGCCGTATTCGAAGCCGACATAGCCCTCGTTGAAATCGCCACCTTTCTTGGTGATGTGGTTGATGATGCCGCCGGCGGCGTTCGAGGCGAAGATGGTCGACGAGCCGCCGCGAACCGCTTCGACCCGCTGGATGGTTTCATCGAGCTTGATGTAGCTTTCCGGCGGGAGAAACGGGATGCCGCTTTCCTCGATCGTCGGCAGCCCGTCGATCTGCAGCTTGGTGAAGCGGAACTGGCCCGGGGCGGGAATGCCGCGTGCGAAAACGTTGGCGGCGGATTCACCGCCCGAGGTTTCAACGTAAAAGCCCGGAACCTCGGCATACAGGTCGGTAATTGTCAGTGGCGCCGATTCGCGAATATCGGTTTCGCCGAAATTGCTGATCGCAATCGAGGACTCGAACTTGGTCACGGTGCCGCTGGCGCTGCCGGTGACGATGATGGTGTCGAAATCCGCGCGTCCGGCGTCGGCTGCGGCATTTTCCTCTTTGGCGCCGATTTCGGGCTCCGACTGGGCCGCCACCGGGCCGATTGCGGCCAGTGCACCCAGGCACAGTGCGGCAGAAACCATGCTGCTGAGTAGGTCTTTTTTCATCGTGTTGAAACCCCGTTGGATATGTGAAGTTTTTCTTCAGGCGGACCGAATGCTACCCCATGCCCGGATAATAATGCAAGCGGTTGCAATAAATTTTTTTCTGAAATGATTTTTGCTTAACGTACTGTTCTAGGTTATATTGCATCGCATTTTTATGGCGACTGCCCCGAGCAAATGGGCTATGCGCTGCACAATATTGCAAGCCCTTGCGTTGTGATCAGGCATTGCCGATACGCACGCGCTGGCATCGTCAGAACCGGATGGAGAGCCCTGTGCCCGAGATCAATCTGCACCCCGTCGATATCGCCATCGTGCTGTTCTACTTCGCAGCGATGATTGCGCTGGGACTGTTCCTGTCGCGTCGCATCCACAATGCCGATGACTACTTCCTGGCCGGGCGGCACATGATCTGGCCGCTGATCGGGTTCTCGCTGTTTGCCTCCAATATTTCGAGCACGACCTTGGTGGGGCTGTCGGGGGAGGCCTACGCCACCGGCATTTCGATCTACAACTACGAGTGGATGGCCGCAATCGTGCTGGTGATCTTTGCGGTGTTCTTTCTGCCGGTGTTGTTGCGGCGGCGGACCTACACCATGCCGGAGTTTCTGGCCCGGCGCTTTGACGAACGGATCCGGACCTACTTTTCGTCGCTGACCTTGTTTCTCAGCGTTGTGGTCGAGACCGCCGGCTCGTTGTTTGCCGGTGCGCTGGTGATTCAGATGGTGTTTCCCGACGTGCCGCTGTGGCAGACCATGACCGCGCTGGCGGTCATCGCCGGCATCTACACCCTGGCCGGCGGCCTGGCTGCGGTCATGATTACCGACGTGGTCCAGGCGCTCTTGTTGCTGCTGGGCTCACTGGTGATTGCCTGGACCGCATTCGATCAGGTCGGCGGACTGGGCGCGGTATTCGAGCAACTTGACCCCGACCGGCTCAGCCTGATCCGCCCGCTGAACGACCCGACCATGCCCTGGCTTGGGCTGATTACCGGCGTGCCGCTGCTGGGCTTTTACTACTGGGCCACCAACCAGGCCATCGTGCAGCGCGTGCTGGCCGCCAAGGACGTTCACCATGGACGGATGGGGGCCTTGTTCGCCGGCGCGCTCAAGCTCGCGCCGTTGTTCATCATGGTGCTGCCGGGCAGTGCCGCGATCCTGCTGTATCCGGAATTGGAAAATTCCGATCAGGTCTACCCGATGCTGATGTTCGATCTGCTGCCGGTCGGGCTGCTCGGGTTGGTACTGGCCGGCTTCGTGGCCGCAATCATGTCGCAGATCGACTCGGCGTTGAATTCGGCCTCGACGCTGGTGACGATGGACTTCGTGCGTCGCCGATGGCCGGATCTGGACGGTCATCAGTTGATGATCATCGGCCGCGTCGTGATGGCGCTTTTCCTGGTGTTCGCGGTGCTGTGGGCGCCATTCATCACCCAGTTCCGCTCAATCTTCTCGTACCTGCAGACGATGTTTTCGTATGCGGTGCCGCCGGTGGTGGCGCTGTTCCTGGTCGGTGTGTTCTGGCCGCGGGCGAATTCGGCCGGCGCCTTTGCCAGCATCGTCGTTGGCGTTGTCGCCGGTGTCGCCGGGTTCGTCGCGATTGAACTTCTGGACTGGTTTGAACTGCACTTTCTGTACGTCGCGCCGATTCTGTTCCTGCTCTGTGCGACCACGTTGATCACGGTCAGTCTGCGAACGCCGCCGCCGAACGCCGAGGCGATTTCCGACTACCTGTGGCGCGCCAGTGATTTTCATGCCGAGACCGCCGAACTGCGCGGACTGGCCTGGTACCGAAATTATCGAATCCTGGCCGGGCTGTTGCTGCTGGCAACGGCCGCGCTGGTGATCGCGTTCTGGTAAGCCTGCAAGGAGATTCTGGACCATGAATGACTGGTGGAAGGGTGCGGCGATCTATCAGGTCTACCCGCGCAGCTTTTACGACTCCAACCATGACGGCGTCGGTGATCTGCCGGGCGTGATCGAGCGGCTCGATCACATTGCCACGCTCGGTGTCGATGCGATCTGGCTGTCGCCGTTCTTTGTCTCGCCGATGCGCGATTTCGGCTACGACATCAGCGATTTTCGCGACGTCGACCCGGTTTTCGGCACACTGGATGACTTCGATACGCTGGTGCGCTGTTGCCACGAGCGTGGCCTGAAGATCATCATCGATCAGGTCTACTCGCACACCTCGGATCGTCATCCGTGGTTCCTGGAAAGTCGCGCCAGTGCCGACAACCCGCACGCCGACTGGTATGTCTGGGCTGACGCGCGCCTGGACGGTTCGCCGCCGACCAACTGGCTGTCCTACTTCGGCGGACCGGCCTGGTCATGGGACACGCGACGGCGCAAGTATTACCTGCACAACTTCCTGGCCGAACAGCCGGATCTGAATTTCCACAACCCCGAGGTGCGCGCGGCAATGCTCGATGTCGCCCGCTTCTGGCTGGATCGCGGGGTCGACGGCTTCCGCCTGGATGCTGCAAACTACTATTATCACGATGCTGAATTGCGCGATAACCCGCCCAGCGATGCCCCGGAACCGCGCCGTCCGTATCACTTCCAGACGCATCTGTACAACCGGTCGCGGCCGGAAAATCTTGAATTTCTGCGCCAGATGCGTGCGCTGCTCGATCAGTACGATGCACGCATGAGCGTTGCCGAGATCGCCAGCAGCAAGCACATGCAGCGCACGGTCGAGTACACCCAGGGGCCGGACCGGCTGCACACGGCCTACAACTTTATCTTTCTGGAAACCGATCGGCTCACGCCGGGCCTGCTGCGCCACGCGCTCGAGCCCTGGGATGGCGTCGAGGCCTGGCCGTCGTGGTCGTTCTCCAACCACGATGTCAAGCGCGCGGTGACGCGCTGGGGCGGCAGCAATCCCGACCCCGGCTTTGCGCGTGTGCTGATGGCCTTGCTGGCCACGCTGCGCGGCACGATCTTTGTCTATCAGGGCGAGGAGCTGGGCCTGCCGCAGGCCGATATTCCGTTCGAGCGCCTGCGCGACCCCGAGGCGATTCGTTTCTGGCCGGAAAACCTCGGCCGTGACGGCTCACGCAGTCCGATGCCGTGGGCCGCGCGCAGCTTGCATTCGGGGTTCTCGACGGTCGAGCCGTGGCTGCCGGTTGATCCACGCCACGCCGCGCTCGCCGTCGACGAGCAAGCCCGCGACCCGGACTCGACGCTCAACTTCACCCGCCGGATGCTGGCACTCAGGCGGCAGTTTCCCGTGCTGCGCAGCGGTGGCATTGTCTTCCATGAAGCCGGCGAGCATGTCCTATCATTCGAGCGGTCCGAAGGTCAACAGCGAGTTCTTTGCATGTTCAACGCCACCGATTTTCCCCAGCGCGCCGCGATTCCAACCGATCTGACCGGGGCGCGTGTACTCGACACCGGCCTGGGTGGGCGGTTTGAGGACGGTGAGGCCCGCCTGCCGGGTCATGGGGGTCTGATTGCCGTGCTGGAGCAAGCGTTGGTGCCGGAGTCGGTGGATGGCTGAGGAGCCGCGCCAGCAGGCGATCCGTACGATGAGCGACCTGGCTCGGCTGGCCGGTGTATCGGAGTCGACGGTTTCGCGCGCGCTGGCCGGCAGCGAACTGGTGGCCGCGCGCACGCGCGAGCGCATCATGGAACTGGCGCGTGTGACGCACTTCGTGGCCAATGAGCAGGCGCGCAGCCTGGCGCTCGGCAAGGTGCGCGTGATCGAGGTGATCTTCACGATCGAGCACGGCACACTGCAGCGCGTCTCCGATCCATTTTTCATCGAAATGCTGGCGATGCTGATCGACGAATTCTCCGGCCATGGCTTCGATGTGCTGGTCTCGCACGCGACGCCGTGGGACGAGGAGCATCCCGAATGTGCCTATGTCAGCGGTCGCGCGGCCGGACTGGTGATCATCGGCCAGGCACGCCAGCGCACGGCGATTGCCGAATTTGCACGTCACCACCCGAATGTAGTGATCTGGGGGGCGCTGGAGGATGAGCAGGACGACCGGCAAACCCTGGTCGGCAGCAACAACCGCTGCGGCGGCGAGCGGGTCACGCGTCATTTGCTCGATTGCGGTCGGCGCGCGATCGCATTTCTTGGCGACACCCGACTGCCCGAGATTCGACAGCGCTTCGAGGGCTACTCTGAAGCGTTGAGCGCGGCCGGGATCACGCCGAATCCGGAGCTGGTGCTGCCGGCGCCGTTCGATATTGAGCGTGCCCGTCAGGCGGCCAGCGCGCTGCCGGATCTCTACCCGGCCTTCGATGCAGTGTTCGCCGCCAGCGATATGATTGCACTGGCGGTCATCAAGACCTTGCAGGATCAAGGGTTGCGCGTGCCTGAAGACGTGGCCGTGGTCGGTTTCGACGACATTCCGGCCGCCGCGCACATGTATCCCGGGCTGACCACCGTGCGCCAGAACGTGCCGGAGGCTGCGCGTGTACTGGCCGCATCCTTGCTGGCGCGAATGGATGGCCGGTCGGCGCCGTCGACGGCGATCGATGTGGAGCTAGTGGTGCGAGAGACCTGCGGCAGCGGCTTGCGCCAGCGCAATCGCCGCGCCAGCTGAAAGCCGGCCCGAATCAGTCGATCGGCGTAGCGTTGGCCAGCACGCGGTCGATCGCCTGCTGCGTGCCGCGCGAAAACTCCAGCGGGCAGGGGAAGGGGCAGCCGGTGCGTACGCTGTCATTGAAGCGCCGGACCTGGATTTCGTACTGACGGGCATCGTTGAAGCGCCGGACTCGGGTCTCGCCGTCGGCGCTGCGTACAACCACGCGCGTATCGCCGAACAGCGCGGTGTTGAACGGAGACTCGACCGTCAGCACGCCGTCGCGGCCACAGAAGGTCATGCGTTGCATCGGCGCCATGCGCATCGAGACGGTACCCGAATAGGTGAAGCCGGGGAAGGTCGCGCGGATGTCGGTAAATACGTCGACGCCGTGCTCGAGTCGAACGCGTGCGTCGATGGTGTCGGGTTCGCTGGCGGTCACCAGCCGGGTCGCGCCGAGGATGTAGACGCCAATATCGCGCAGCGCGCCGCCGCCGGTTTCGGCCTGGTTGCGGATGTTGTCGGGGTCGGTATTGCGGAAGCTGAACAGCCCTTCGACGTGTTCCAGTGCTCCGATCGCACCATCGGCCAGCAGCTTGCGGACGTGGTCCCACTGCGGATGATGGACAATCATGAAGGCTTCCGCCGCCAGTCGTCCGGCACGATCGCGTGCTTCGATCAGCGCCTCGAATTGATCGGCATGCATCGCCATCGGCTTTTCGCACAGCACGTGCTTGCCGGCAGCCAGCGCCTTGAGCGTCCAGTCCATATGCAGGTGGTTGGGCAGCGGGATATAGACCGCGTCGATGGACCGATCCTCGATCAGCGCCTGGTAGCTTGCATGCATGGTGAGGTCGGGGGCCAGATCGCGAAATGCCCGGGCATTGGATTCACCGCTTCGCGAGGCCAGCGCGGCGAGCCGACCGCCGGGCGTGGCCGCGATCGCCGGGGCCATGTGCTCGCGCGCGAACCTGGCCGCACCGAGAATGCCCCAGCGCACCGGCGCGTTCATGCCGACTCCAGGTTCGGACGCAGGTATTTTTCGGCCTGCTCGACCGAAATGCCCTGGCGCTCGGCGTAGCTTTCCACCTGGTCGCGGCCGATCTTGCCGACGACGAAATACTGCGACTCGGGATGCGCAAAATACAGCCCGCTGACCGCTGCGGCCGGGTGCATCGCGAACGACTCGGTCAGTTCCATGCCAATACGGCCTGGAACATCAATCAGATCGAACAGCTTGCGCTTCTCGCTGTGGTCGGGGCAGGCCGGGTAGCCCGGTGCCGGGCGAATGCCGCGGTATTTCTCCTTGATCAGTTCCGCGTTGCTCAGGCTTTCGTCGGGTGCATAGCCCCACAGTTCACGCCGGACTTTCGCGTGCAGTGCCTCGGCCAGCGCTTCGGCCAGCCGGTCGGCCAGCGCCTGCAGCAGGATGCCGGCGTAGTCATCGTTGTCCGGCAGCCGTTTCTTTGCATCCTCGATGCCGTGACCGGTGGTGACGGCAAACAGCCCGATATGGTCGTGGATACCGAATTCGACCGGCGCGATGAAGTCGGCCAGGCACAGGTTGGCCGAAGGTTTATCGGCCTGCTGGCGCAGGCAGACCAGGCGTTCGATGACCTGTTCGCGCTGCTCGTCTTTGTAGATCAGGATGTCGTCACCGTCGCGGGCCGCCGGCAGCAACGCACAGATCGCCTTGGCTTGCAGCCATTTCTCGGCAACGATGCGATCGAGCATGGCGCGGGCGTCGTCGAACAGCGAACGCGCCGCCTCGCCGACGATCTCATCTTCGAGAATGTCGGGATAGCGACCGGCCAGTTCCCAGGTCTGGAAGAACGGCGTCCAGTCGATCACATCGACCAGTTCATCCAGCGGCCAGTCCTCGATTACCGTAATGCCCGGTTTGCGCGGGCGTTCGGGCTGGTACCCGCTCCAGTCCAGCTTCAATGCGTTGGCGCGTGCCTGCTCGATGCTGATCAGCGGCTTGCGGTTGGTGCGAGTGGCGTGGCGCTGGCGGACCTGCTCGTAATCCTCGGCGATGGTGTCCGCGTAGTTTTTTCGATGCGTGGTGCTGGCGAGCTTGCGCACCACATCGACCGAGCGCGAGGCGTCCTTGACCCAACACACCGGCTGTTGGTAGGCCGGATCGATCCGCAGTGCGGTGTGCGCGCGCGAGGTGGTTGCGCCTCCGATCAGCAAGGGCTTGTCCATGCCGCGTTTCTGCATTGCCTCGGCCACGGTCACCATCTCGTCGAGTGACGGTGTGATCAAGCCGGAAAGTCCGACCAGGTCGACATCGTGTTTCACGGCCTCGTCGAGAATGCGATCGGCCGGCACCATCACGCCCAGGTCGATGACCTCGAAGCCATTGCAGGCCAGCACCACGCCGACGATGTTCTTGCCGATATCATGCACGTCGCCCTTGACCGTGGCCAGCAGCACGGTTCCTTTTTTCTCGCCGACTTTCTTCTCCGCTTCCAGGTAGGGGATCAGGTGCGAGACCGCCTTCTTCATCACACGCGCGGACTTGACCACCTGCGGCAGAAACATCTTGCCGGCGCCGAACAGATCGCCGACATGGTTCATGCCGTCCATCAACGGGCCTTCGATGACCTCGAGCGCGGTGTCGAATTGCAGACGCGCTTCCTCGGTGTCGTCGATGACATACTTGTCGATACCCTTGACCAGCGAGTAGTTCAGCCGTTCGGCGACCGACTTCTCGCGCCAGGCCTCATCCTTTTCCTGACGCTGGCCTTCGCCCTTGTACTTGTCAGCTTCTTCCAGCAGTCGTTCGGTGGCATCGGAACGGCGGTTCAGTACCACGTCCTCGACCAGTTCGCGCAAGGTCGGATCGATGTCATCGTAGACCGCCAGCTGGCCGGCATTGACGATGCCGAAATCCATGCCCGCGCGCGTGGCGTGGTAGAGAAATACCGAGTGCATCGCCTCGCGCACCGGGTTGTTGCCGCGAAACGAGAACGACATGTTCGACACGCCGCCGGAGACGTGACAGTCGGGGAAGCGTTTCTTCAGCTCGCGCGTGGCATTGATGAACTCAACCGAGTAATTGTCATGCTCGGCAATACCGGTGGCCACCGGAAAAATGTTGGGGTCGAAGATGATGTCTTCGGGCGGGAAGCCGATCTTCTCGGTCAGCAGTCCGTAAGCGCGCGAGAGGCATTCAAGCATCCGTTCGGCCGAATCGGCCTGGCCGGTCTCGTCGAAGGCCATGACGATAACCGCAGCGCCATAGCGACGAATCCTGCGCGCCTGTTCGAGGAAGGCATCTTCGCCTTCCTTGAGGCTGATCGAGTTGACGATGCCCTTGCCCTGGATGCATTTCAGCCCGGCTTCGATCACCGACCACTTCGACGAGTCGATCATGATCGGCACCCGCGCAATATCGGGTTCGGCCATGATCAGGTTCAGAAACGTCGTCATCGCCTGCTCGGAATCGAGCAGGCCCTCATCCATGTTGACATCGATGATCTGCGCGCCGTTTTCGACCTGCTGCAGCGCGACCTCGACCGCCTCATCGTACTTGTCTTCGGCAATCAGTCGCTTGAACCTCGCCGACCCGGTCACATTGGTCCGCTCGCCGACATTGACGAAACCAAGATCCGGCGTAATCGTCAACGGCTCCAGGCCGCTCAGGCGGGTGTAGCGTTTTGACTGCGTGGTCTGGTTCATTTGGGAGCCTGTAATCGAGGGGTCGTGTCTTGATTCATGGATAAGGATCGGTTATGGGAACCGCAAATGAACGCGAATGAACGCAAAGAAAGCCGGATGAATACGGTCCGTTTGCAACCCATGGCAGTGGGCAGTCTCGAAAGGTACATTCCACACGGCCGAACTGTCGGCTTAACGAAAGTCCATTCGCGTTCATTTGCGTTCATTCGCGGTTTCATTCAAGCCGGATTCCGGCAATGCCGATGTATTCGTGTTCATCTGTGGACAAAAAGGGTTTCACGCTGCTTTGCGGCGGCTCAGGTTGCGCGGCGGGTAGGGTGCGATGGCCTTGCCGATGGCTTCGAGGTGGGCCGGCGTGGTGCCGCAGCAGCCGCCGATGATGTCGACCAGACCGTCGGCGGCATAGCTGCCGACGACCTCGGCCATCTGTTCGGGGCTTTCGTCGTATTCACCGAACTCGTTCGGCAGGCCGGCGTTGGGATGTGCGGTCACGGCGCATTCGCAGATGCGTGACAGCGACTCGATGTGCGGTCGCAACTGATCGGCGCCGAGCGCGCAGTTGAAGCCCACGCCCAGCGGTCTTGCATGGCGCACCGAATGGTAGAAGGCCTCGGGCGTCTGACCCGACAGCGTGCGGCCGGAGGCATCGGTGATGGTGCCGGAGATCAGCACCGGCCAGCGTGCGCCACGGCGGTCGAATTCTTCCTCGACGGCAAAGATCGCGGCTTTGGCGTTCAAGGTGTCGAAGATGGTCTCGATCATCAGCAGATCGGCGCCGCCGTCGATCAGGCCGCGCGTGGCTTCGGTGTAGGCCGCCACCAATTGGTCGAAGGTGATGTTGCGATAGCCGGGGCTGGATACGTCCGGCGAGATCGACGCGGTGCGGTTGGTCGGTCCCAGCGTGCCGACCACGAACCGCGGCTTGTCCGGTGTTTGGGCCTCGACCTCGTCGCAGACCGTGCGCGCCAGTCGCGCGGCCTCGCGGTTGATTTCCTCGGCCAGATCCTCCAGCGCATAATCGGCCTGGCTGATCCGGTTGGCGTTGAAGGTGTTGGTCTCGACCAGATCGCAGCCGACTTCGAGAAATTCGCGATGAATGGCGGCGATCAGCTCGGGACGCGTCAGCACCAGCAGGTCGTTGTTGCCCTTGAGGTCCGAGCCGTGCTTGACGAATCGCTCGCCGCGGAAATCATCTTCGTCGAGCTTGTGGGTCTGGATCATCGTGCCCATCGCGCCGTCGAGCAGCAGAATGCGCTCGGCCATGGCCTGGTCGAGTTTTGCGACGCGGTCGGGATTGTTCCATCGTGCTTGGGTCATGGTTTGTTGGCCAGCAGGGTGATGATTTCGAAATTCGGCGGCTTGCGTTCCACCGAGGTGATCTCGCAGAAGGCCACGTTCAGCCCGACGCCGCGTGTCATCCGGCGCAGCGTCTCGATCGCGTAGCCATTATTGATGTGGCCATAGGGCTTGACCTGGTTGCGGTGACGGTGGGATTTCAGTGTTGCCAGCAGCAGCCGGCCGCCGGCTGCGAGCACCCGTGCGGCCTCGGCCAGCGCGGTTTCCGGCTGATCGCTGTAGCTCAGTGCATGCAGCAGCAGCAAGGTGTCGAAGCGTCCGTCGGCGAACGGCAGCGCGTGCATGTCGCCCTCGTGAAACTGTACGTTGGCCAGTTCGCGCACGCGCGAGCGACCGGCTTCGACCACGCGTGGCGAGATATCGATGCAGTCGATCGAATGGGCGCAAGTGTGCAGCAGTTCGCCCATCAGCCCGTCTCCGGAGGCGACGTCAAGCACGCGGCCGGGCTTGAGCAGCTGCACCAGTGCGCGCGCGGTCGCTTCCCACGAGCGGCCAGGCGAATAATGGCGCTCCATGTCGCCGGCGACCGCGTCGGCCCAGTTCTGACTGACCGCGCGCGCGGCCAGTACCTCGGGCAGTCGGCCGGCATCGGCGTCGATCTGCGGATCGTCCAGCGCATCGCGCAGCGATCGCCAAAGTGTGCACAGCGGGCAGTCGGGCTCGTCGGTGCGTGGACGGTAATAGACCGAAACCCCTTCGCGTCGATCCGCGACCAGTCCGGCCTCGCGCAGCCGTGCCAGGTGGGTGGACACGCGCGGCTGCGCCAGTCGCGTCACGCGCGCCAGCTCGGCCACGGTCAGTTCCTCGCGCTCGAGCAGGGCCAGCAGCCGCAGGCGAGTCGCGTCGCCGAGCAGGTTGCAGTGCCGCCCGATCCGTTCCAGTTCGATAACTTTATCCTTCTATCGCGATCAAGAGATAAGCGATAAGGATAGCCGTTCGAACAGGGCTTTGCAATGCCGCGGACCAGGGCCGGGTGCTTTTGACTAGTGGGCCATGCGGTTAATTAGGTAACGCTCAGAGCCGCTGTGCCGGTGCGAATCAAGGCGCGTTTCGCAGGGAA
>JAVVDV010000055.1:0-13673 GCA_032251355.1 Wenzhouxiangellaceae bacterium | reverse complement strand
GCGGGTAAAGCAATGCTGTAACGTCAGCTTTTGGCAAGCTTGCCGTACACCGCTCCCAGCACCGCACCGAAAATCACATGCAACATCAGCGTGGCGACGGTTGCCATCATGCCCATGTTCAGGGCGAAGAAGCCGGCGCCCATCATCGGCATCAGCACGACCATCATGACCAGCCAGCCGACCACGCCCAGCGCGATGCCCTTGATCGTCACCGACCCACCGGGCAGCAGCCCTTGAAGGTTGGCGAACGCCAAGCCATAAATAATCGCGCCAATCATGAAATGCGCCATCCAGCCCATCACCGCACTACCGCCCATCTGGCCGGCCAGCATCGCGATCACGTTCAGTTCGGGCATCACGCCCATCATGCCCTTGACCAGCATCAAAACCGACAGCACAACGGTCGCGGCCAGGCCCGCAATGATTCCTGCAACATTGTTGTTCATTGAAAACAGCTCCAATCAAAAAGGATTCATTACAGACGACCGCTGCGAACGGCATCGGCTTGCATTGCCGGCCGGCTTGTGCGCTGTGTTGGAAGCGCCGAATTGGGCGTGCGCTTCAGGCCATTGCCCGAGGCGTAGAAGAGGGATGGTGGTGGGCGATGCTGGGTTCGAACCAGCGACCCCTGCCGTGTGAAGACAGTGCTCTCCCGCTGAGCTAATCGCCCATCCTTAGCCGGTAATGATACCGTCAATTCGTGTTGCGGGCAATCGTCGGTTGATTGCTGGCGTGGGGCTATACCAGGCCGCGGATGCGGAAGTCGGCCAGCGCGTCGGCCAGTGATTGATCCAGCGCTCTGGGCTGCCAATCGAGTTCGGCGCGGGTGCGGCGGTTGTCGAATTCGACCTGGGCGCCGGCCAGGCGCACGCCGGTCAGCGGTGCGGCCGGCGGTTTGCCGCTGATGCGATCCGACCAGGCCTCATTGATGTGTGCCGAAAGCCAGGCAACCCGCCACGGCACGCGCAGGCGCGGCATTTTCACGCCCGAAATCCGTCCCAGCCGTTCCAGCAACTGGTCCATCGCGAGATTTTCGCCGCCCAGCAGGTAGCGCCGTCCCGGCTCGCCGCGTTCGGCTGCGCGCACCAGGCCTTCGGCGACGTCGCGCACGTCGACGTAGTTCAGGGTCGTGTCCAGCCAGGCCGGCAGTTGCCGCCGGACCAGATCCAGCAGCATCCGGGTCGGCGGCGTCAGCCATGGATCATTGGGGCCGACCGGCACGGTTGGCGTGCACACCACGACATGCTGACCGTGCTCGCGCACTGCATTTGTGGCCGCCTGCTCGGCGCGCCACTTGGATACGCAGTAGGGTCCGGCCAGATGTTCCGGGTTGACGGTGGTCGACTCGTCAATCTGCTGCCGGCCGCGCCCGCGGCGTGCATCAATCAGCATGGACTCCGACGAGACATGCACCGTGCACTTCACACCCGCGGCGCGTGCGGCGGCCAGCACTGCACAGCTGCCGTCGACGTTGACGCGCTGGAACTGCTCGCGCTCACGCACCCAAAGATGTGCGATCGCGGCCAGGTGGAACACCCGCTCGCATCCGGCCACGGCCGATTGCAGGGCTTCGGCATCGTTGATGCTGCCGGAGCGGTAGTCGACGCCGTCGATTGCCGGTTCCGGGGCGCGCATATCGAGTACGCGCACGTGCTCGCCACGCGCGCGCAAGGCGCGCACCAGATGTGCGCCGATAAAACCGCTGCCGCCGGTGACCAGGTTGCGCATGGGAGTTCTCCGCCTTCAGCCGCAAGCAAACCGCGCCCGGGCCGGTGTAGTCTGCACCATCCGTCCATCCGGCGGGCCTGCGGCCTGCCCCTAGCGATTCCGTGCAAGAACCGACCCCGACCTGGAACCATCCGCTGCTCGGCGCCGATGTCGCAACCCTGCTGCGATTGTTTGCGCAGCATCCGATTGCGCTGCGGCTGTGGCCGCGCGCGCTGGCCTTTCTCGGCGCCGCCGTGGGGCGCGCGCCGCTGTCGCTGGCCGAACGGGCATGGGTCGCCGCGCGCCGCGATCCGTTGCCCGACATGCCGCCGCCGGTGTTCATCCTCGGCCACTGGCGTTCGGGCACCACACACCTGTTCAACCTGATGAGCCGCGACCCGCGCTTTGCCTGGCCCGATCCGATCGCCACCGGCATGCCGTGGAATTTTCTGCTGCTCGGGCGCGCGTTGCGCTCCGCACTGGTGCGCGCGCTGCCCGAGAGCCGGCTGATCGACAACGTTGCGGTCACGCCGGACTCGCCGCAGGAAGACGAGATTGCGCTGGCCTCGATGCAGCCGCTGTCGTACTACCACGCGCTGTATTTTCCGCAAGCCTTCGAGACCGAGTTCGAGCGCGGCTTGTTTCCGGCAGCCGACGATGCCGGGCTGGCTCGTCGGCGTCGACGGCTGGAGCAGTATTCGCGCAAGTTGCTGCTGGCCGGCCGTGGCAATCAGCTATTGGTCAAGAATCCGGCCTGGACCGGCCAGGTGGCGTGGCTGCGCTCGATCTGGCCCGAGGCGCGCTTCATCCACATTCACCGCAGCCCGTTCGACGTGTTCGACTCCACGCGTAATTTCTACCGCAAGCTGCTGCCGGCCTACGCGCTGCAACCATTCGATCTCGAGCGCATCGAGCCGTGGATTTTCGATGCGTTCACGCGCATGTTCGAACGCATGTATACGGATGTCGCCGATCTCGGGTCGGATCGCTTCGTCGAGATCCGCTATGCCGATCTGGAGCAGGAACCGGTTGATGTCGTCCGGCACATCTATGCTCAGCTCGGGCTGGGCCGCTTCGAGGCGCTGGAGCCGACGCTGGTCGACTACCTGGCCGGCATTCGTGGCTACGTCAAGAACCCGCGGCGCTTTGATGCGGCCGACCTCGATCGGGTCGAGCATCACTGGGGGCGTTGGCTGGAGCGCTGGGACTACACGCGACCGTAAGCTGCTATTCGTAAAGCTTGAGCGCGCTTACATCCATGGTGTAGGCCGAATCGGCCGTCTCGTTGCTCACATCCTCGATGTTGAGCTGACCCTCCATCCAGAACGCGTCCCAGATGTTGACCATCTCGATCGGCTTTGCCAGTCGGCCGTAGATGATCTGGTTGGCCGGCGGCGGCGGCACGTGGATGCAGGCACCGAAGTAGGGCACCAGAAAGAACTCGCTGAGCCGGCCTTCGGGGGTGGTCTCGATCGGCACCACAAAGCCGGGGATGCGGATCCGCTGGCCATCGAGCTCGCCGACGGTGCGGAAGGACTGAAACACTGCACTGGATGGCCCGGCACCGCTGTGGTCGACGCCCATCTGGTTGTCGATCCAGGCCTGGGCTTCATCCGGCGGCATCAGTTCATTCCATTCGATCTCGCGCATCTGGGCCGAGACCGTTGCGGCCAGCAGCAGGGCAACGATAACGGCCAGACCACCGTGTCGGATTGCAAACATCGCCTGTCCCGTTGAAGAGGTTGAAAATGAAAAAGCCGGGCGTTGACCCGGCTTTTTCGTGTTCCGGGCAACGGCCGGAGCTTACTTGCGCTGCATGTCCTGCAGAGCGCGATCGAGCTTGCGCTCGAGATCGTTGCAGCAGTTCTGCGAGGCATCGGCAGCGGCCTGGGCGGCGCGCGCGGCTTCCATCGCCTGCTGCATCATGCTGCGGGCATTCTGCACCATGCTCTGGGCTTCTTCGGCGATGCGCTTGGCTTCGGCGGCTTCGGCCTGGGCCTGCTGCACTTCGGCCTTCGTGGCACAGCCGGCAGCCAGGGCCAGCAGGGCGGCGGCAGCAACGCTGCGAACAACAATCCGGTGGTTGAAGATGGTCATCGGGGAGACTCCAATTGGGGTTTGAAATGGGTTCGGATTCGGGCCGGGGTTCACGCCGACCCCCGCTGCGTATGATGACGCACTTTCCCTGCAGTTACAAGCGTTCCGAGCGCCCGAATGGTGGTCGCCCGGGGTTGGAGCGGAGTGGCAACGATGCCGTGTGCGGCGACCGGTCCCGTCCCGAGGGCTCGACCGAACATGCTGTCGGAGGCCAGCAAGCCCGATTGTGCAGCGCAAAACAATTATCTTCGGGATCTGAAACTTTTTGCACGAGCCGCCGGTCTGATGTAGTGCCCTGCGCAGGGGCGGGGGTTCGCTTTCCTCCCTGAGCGGACCCTGCGGATTCGGTCTCGTCCCCAAACCGGATCCGATCCGTGGGCCCCGGGTTCCTCCCTCTCCCGGGGCCCTTTTTTGTGCCCGGGGCGGTTGCAGGCTGCTCGTCAGTCGGCCGGTTTGCATCGGTTATCATGCGTCTCCGCGACGCCATCGATGCTGCCCATGAGCCATCCCGTTCCCAGCGACCCGAATGCTTTCCCCGCGGCCACTGCCGCCCTTTCTCTCAGCGGTCCGGCCGGGCGCCTCGAGTGCCGGGTCGATCTGCCTGAAACCGCCCAGGAACGCGCGGCCACGGCGGTGATCTGCCATCCGCATCCGCAGCATGGCGGCACGATGCGCAACAAGGTGGTGACGATCATCGAGCGCGCCTTGCGCGAGTCCGGGCTGCGCACGATCCGCTTCAACTTCCGCGGTGCCGGCGACAGCGAGGGAAGCTATGCCGATGGCGAGGGTGAGCTGGAGGATTTGCTGGCTGTGGTCGAGTGGGTGCGCCGGGTACGCCCGGATGACGAGCTGTGGCTGGCCGGGTTTTCGTTCGGCGCCTGGATTTCGCTGCGCGCGGCCCAGCAGCTGCCGGTGCGGATGCTGTTGAGCATTGCACCGCCGGTTGAGCGCTACGGCTTTACCGAACTGGTGGCGCCGAACTGTCCGTGGCTGGTGGTGCAGGGCAACGAGGATGATGTGGTCTCGCCGCGCGCGGTGCAGGATTGGGTTGAGGGTCTGAACCCACGGCCCGACTTTGTGATGATGGAAAACTGTGGGCATTTCTTCCATCGCCGGCTGATGGACCTGCGCGGGCTGATCCGCAACGCGGTGCAGCCCCACCTGCCTTGAGTCGGCCCGACGGCCCGGCGGTGCGCTACCGCGCACTGGTTGCGGCAGGCAAGCTCACCCATGATGGCGAACAGGCGCGCGTGGCCGATGCGCTGCATAGCTGTCACGATCATCTGCTGTCCGAACGCGGCGGCTGGCTGCGCAAGCCCGCGCGTGTGCCGGGGCTTTACATCCATGGTGGCGTCGGGCGCGGCAAGACCTTGCTGATGGACCTGTTCGTGCAGTCGCTGCGCGCGGCCGGCGAGCCG
This sequence comes from Wenzhouxiangellaceae bacterium, assembly GCA_032251355.1. Classification (GTDB taxonomy): domain Bacteria; phylum Pseudomonadota; class Gammaproteobacteria; order Xanthomonadales; family Wenzhouxiangellaceae. The sequence goes on along the minus strand of JAVVDV010000055.1, from coordinate 8,451 downwards.
GTCGAGCGCTCGCATTTCCATCGCTTCATGGACGAAGTGCATGCCTCGCTCAAGGGTCTGGGCAACCGCGCCAGCCCGCTGCATGCAATTGCCGAGCGCCAGCGCAAAAGTGGCCGGGTGATCTGTTTCGACGAATTCCACGTCGAGGACATCGCCGATGCGATGTTGCTTGGCGAGCTGACCCGGCAGTGGTTTGCGCGCGGCATGACGCTGATTGCAACCAGCAACCAGGCACCCGACCAGCTTTATGCCGGGGGTCTGCAACGCGCCCGGTTCGAGCCGGCGATCGAGAACCTCGAGCGCAACTGCAGCGTGATCGCGCTGGACGCGGCCGAGGATTTCCGACTGCGCGAGCTCGAGCGCCACCCAACCTGGTACACGCCTTGCGGGGACGCGACCGAGCGTCAGCTGGCCGAGGAGTTCGCGGCACTGGCCCCGGACCAGCCAATCGAGCGCGACGCGCTGGAGGTGCGCGGCCGCAGGCTTGCGATCCGCCAGCGCGCCGGCTCGCTGTTGTGGGCCGACTTTGCCCAGCTGTGCGAGGGACCGCGCGCGGCCGGCGACTACATCGAACTGACTTTCCGCTTCTCGACCCTGATCGTCAGCAACATCCCGGTGCTGGGCGAGGACGACAACAACGCCGCGCGCCGCTTCATCCACCTGGTCGATGAGTGCTACGACCGCTCGGTCAAACTGATTGCCTCGGCCGCGGCACCGATCGAGGCCGTGTACACCGGCCAGCGTCTGGCGGCGCCGTTCGAGCGCACCGTATCGCGCCTGATCGAGATGCAGAGCACCGAGTACCTCGCTCGGCCGCATCGGCCCTGAGCCGTTGCGGTCCACCAGAGCGCTTGCTACGGCGCTCGCTACGCGAAGTGAGTTAATCAGACGATCGCGAGTCGACGCGGTCGAAGATCACCAGATCGTCGCGGTGCACCACCGCACCGCGCCCGGCGTAGCCGAGAATCGCTTCGAACTCCTCGCTGTGGCGACCGGCGATGCGCGCCAGTTCATCGCTGGCGTAGCCGGCCAGACCCTGGCCGACGGGGCCGTCAGGACCGCGCAATCCGACCAGATCCCCGCGCTTGAAGCGCCCCTGCACGGCCGTCACACCGCGCGCGAGCAGACTGGCCTCGCGCTGCAATGCGGCCACCGCACCGGCGTCAAGCAGCAGCTCGCCGGCCTGTTGCTGCAAGCCTCGCAGCCATTGCTTGCGCCGCGCCAGCGGCCGCTCGGCGGCATGAAACCACGTGCCGTGTCCTTCGTCCAGAAAGCGCGCCAGCGGTTCATATTCGTCGTGGCCGCTGGTCAGCAGCACCGGGCAGCCGGCGGCTGTAGCGATGCGCGCGGCCGCCAGCTTGCTGATCATGCCGCCGGTGCCGACCCCGGCCTGCTCCGGACCATCGGCCAGCGCCGCGATGTGCGCGTCGATCCGGTCGACCTCGGCGATGCGTTCGGCCTCGGGGTGCTGTTTCGGGTTGGCGGCATATAGTCCGTCGACATCGCTGAGCAGCACCAGCAGACCGGCACCGGCCAGCTGCGCGACGCGCGCGCTCAGGCGATCGTTGTCGCCGAAGCGGATTTCCCCGGTCGCGACCGTGTCGTTCTCGTTGACCACCGGCACGACGCCGTGCGCCAGCAGCGTTTCCAGCGTGTTGCGCGCGTTGAGGTAGCGCGCGCGATCGTCGAGATCGCCGACCGTCAGCAGCATCTGCGCCGAGCTGCGGTCGTGCGCCGCCCAGGCGTCCGCCCACAAGCCGGCCAGCCGGATCTGGCCGACCGCGGCTGCGGCCTGGGCTTCGGCCAGCGTCGCCGGTCGCCGCTCCAGCCCCAATGCCGACCGGCCGAGCGCGACTGCGCCGGAGGAGACAATCACCAGCGGCCCCGGTCGCGTCGCCAGCGCGCCGGCCAGTGCCCGCATCCAGTTGATGCGCGGCTGGCCATCGGCGCCGATCAGCAGGGACGAGCCGATCTTGACCACCAGCGGTGCCGACCCCAGCAGCACCGGGCGCGCGTGGTTGCGGATGTCAGTCATAGGCGGGTTTGAACTCGGCGCATAGGCCGAAGCATGGTAACCGGGCAACGGACGCTCGATGGCGGCGTTTGTGCGCAGCTTTCGACGGCTGTGCAAGGGTGCCATGCCACGCGTCGTGCCCGGTGCTCTTCGGTATGATCTGGCTTGAATTCCCCGGAAGCGCGCCATGACCGACTACCGCCACCTGATCCGCGACGTGCCCGACTGGCCCGAGCCCGGCATTGTGTTCAAGGACATCACGCCGCTGCTGGCCAGCCCCGAGGGCATGGCCTGGGCGGTTGATCGGATGTACGAGCCGTTTGCCGGCAAGGGCATCGACCTGGTCGCCGGCATCGAATCGCGCGGCTTCATCTTTGCCGTCGGCGTGGCGCGTGCGCTGGGTGCCGGCTTCGTGCCGGTGCGCAAGCCCGGCAAGCTGCCGCGCCGGACCATCCGGCGCGAGTACCAGCTCGAGTACGGCAGTGATGCGGTCGAAATCCACGCCGACGCGGTGCGTACCGACCACCGCGTGCTGGTGGTCGACGATGTGCTCGCCACCGGCGGCACCATGGCCGCGACCTGCGAGCTGTTCACCGAGGCCGGCAGCGAAGTCGTCGGTGCGAGCGTGCTGATCGAGCTGGAGTTCCTCGCCGGTGCCGAGCGCGTGCCGCTGCCGGTGCATTCGGTGATCCGCTACTGATCGAGCCCGGCTCAGTCGCCGCTCTTCTTGCGCCCGCTCAGGAATTGCTTGCGCTCGGCCCGCGTACGCGGCGGTCGCTTGAGCTTGGGTCGCTTCGGCGGCTGGCTGCCGCCCTCGGCACCCTTCGCTGAACCGTGCTTGTCACGGTCGTCGGCAGCGGGCGCCCGCCGGGGTTTGCTGCCGGTGTTTCTGGCCGGGCGTGGACGGTCCGGTTTGCGGTCGCGATCGGGGGGTCGACGGGAAGGCGCCGGGCGCGGCGGCGGCCCGTTGCCGGTATCTTCCCGAATCTGGAGCTGGCGGCCGGCCACCCAGACCTGTTCGAGGTGCTTGAGCACATCGGGCGACATCCCCACCGGCAGTTCGACGTGGCTGCAGTCGTCATGAATCCGGATTCGGCCGATCTGGCGCGCGCCCAGCTGGGCCTCGTTGGCAATCGCGCCCATGATGTTGCCGGGCCGAGCGCCGTGCGCCGCGCCGACCTCGATTCGGTAGCGCACGAAACCGGCCTCGGGGCCCGGTCCGCGACCCGGCGCGCGCTCCGGGTGGTCAGCCGACGAACGGCCCGGCCGGCGATCCCGTTGTTGCCCGCCGCGCCCGGCAGGGCGCTCGTCAGGACGATGGGCAAGACGATTGTCAGAACGATCGGAATCCCGGCGCTGGCTGCGCTCGGAATGACGCTCGAAGCCGGCCTGCGGTTCGCGTTCGTCGAGCAGTAGCGGCGAGTCGCCGCGCGCCATCAGCACCAGCGCCGCCGCCAGATCCTCCAGCGGCACCTGCAGCGCTTCGAGATTCTGCTGCACCAGATCGCGGCCGGAGGCCAGCGCATCATCCTGCAGCGCCGCCTCGATCCGGGCGCGGAAACGCTTCAGCCGCTGCTGGTTGACGTCGCCGATGGTCGGCAGCGTCATCTGCTCGATCGGCTGGCGCGTCGCCCGTTCGATCGCACGCAGCATGTTGCGCTCGCGCGGCGCGACGAACAGGATCGCCTCGCCCGAACGGCCGGCCCGGCCGGTGCGGCCGATGCGGTGGACGTAGGCTTCGGTGTCGTAGGGAATGTCGTAGTTGACCACGTGGCTGATGCGGTCGACATCGAGGCCGCGCGCGGCCACGTCGGTGGCGACCAGGATGTCGATCTGGCCGCGCTTGAGACGGTCGACGATCTTCTCGCGCAGGTTCTGCGGTACATCGCCGTGCAGTGCTGCGGCCGAAAAGCCGCGCGCCTCGAGGCGCTGGGCCAGTTCCTCGGTCGCGATCCGGGTGCGGGCGAACACGATCATCGCGTCGAATTCCTCGACCTCAAGAATGCGGGTCAGGGCATCGAGCTTGTGCATGCCGCCGACCACCCAGCAGCGCTGGCGGGTATTGGTTGCGGTCGTGGTCCGGCCGCGGATCGTGATGTGCTCGGCCTGGTCCAGGTGGCGATCGGCGATGCGCCGGATCGGGTCGGGCATGGTGGCCGAGAACAGCGCCTTCTGGCACGAGGCCGGCACCTTCTCCAGCACCTGGCCGACCTCGTCGATGAAGCCCATGCGCAGCATTTCGTCGGCCTCGTCGAGCACCAGGGTCTGCAGCCCGTCGAGTTTCAGCGTGCCCTTGTCGAGGTGGTCGATGATCCGGCCCGGCGTGCCGACGACGACGTCGGCGCCGCGCCGGAGTCCTGCCAGCTGCGGTCCGTAGGACTGGCCGCCGTAGATCGGCAGCACGTGGAAGCCGGGCACGTGGGCGGCGTAGCGGTGAAAGGCCTCGGCGACCTGAATCGCCAGCTCGCGGGTCGGCGCCAGCACCAGCGCCGACGGCCGCGGATCACTGTCGGCGCGCTCAGCCAGTCGGGCCAGGATCGGCAGGGCGAAGGCCGCGGTCTTGCCGGTGCCGGTCTGGGCCTGGCCGAGCACGTCGCCGCCGCGCAGCAGCGCCGGAATCGTCGCTGCCTGGATCGGCGAGGGCGCTTCGTAGCCCAACTCGGCCAGTGTGCGCAGCAGCATCTCGGGCAGGCCGAGTTCGGGAAAGCCGGGGTCGGCTGGGGTCGGGTCGGTCATGAACAATACTGTGGATGGTCAGCGTGCATGATAGTGGCTTGCGGCCATCGTCTCGCCGCTACCGGGCCGATTCGAACCCGATCCGGTGGCGGGCCGCTGCAAGCGACCGCGCTCAACGGCACAGCCAGATCCAGTGCCGCGCACCCTTGCCGGCGCGATGGGCGCGGACTTCGTGCGCCTCGACCTCGAATCCGCAGGCCCGCAGACGCTTGCTGAAGCGCTCGTCGCCGCTGGCCGACCAGACCGCCAGCACGCCGCCCGGCCGCAGCGCGGCGCGCGCAGCATTCAGCCCGGCCGGAGAATACAGCCAGTTGTTTTCGACCCGGATCAGCGCTTCCGGACCGTTGTCGACATCGAGCAGGATGGCGTCGAAGCGGCCAGCGGGCGTGCGAATCGGCTCGGCCACGTCACCAATGTGCACGGTGACTCGTCGATCACGCAGCGGATGGCCGGCGACCTGGCCGAGCCATTGCCGGTTCCATTCCACCACCTCGGGCACCAGTTCGGCGACCACGACCTCGGCATCCTCGCCCAGCACCCGCAGTGCGGCGGCCAGCGTGAAGCCCATGCCCAGCCCGCCGATCAGCCAGCGCATCGCCGCGCGCTCGCCCAGCCGCTCGCGCGCCAGCTCGGCCAGCGCCACCTCGGAACCATGGCTGCGCGAGTTCATCAACTCGCCGCGACCCGGGATGCTGATCGCGAAGCGGTCGCGGTGCTCGACCAGCTTCAGTTCGACGCGTGTGTCGGGGATGGTGGCCGTGGCCAGCAACGTGGATCGGGGCATGGGTAAATCCTGAAGCCAAACGAACGATGCAGCTCATGCTGCCCGATTGGAGAGAGGATCGGCCAGCCGATCTGCGAACCAGCGCCGCTTCAGCCACAGCGCGACGGTGACCAGCGAGATCAGCACCGGCACCTCGACCAGCGGCCCGATCACGGTCGCAAAGGCCACCGGCGAGGCCAGACCGAAGGCGGCAATGGCGACCGCGATCGCGAGTTCGAAGTTGTTGCTGGCCGCGGTGAAGGCGATTGCAGTCGTGCGCGGATAGTCGGCTCCGATCCATTTGCCCATCCAGAAGCTGATGACGAACATGATCAGGAAGTACAGCGCCAGCGGAACGGCGATGCGCAGCGCATCCAGCGGCAGCTCGAGCACCGAGGCACCCTTGAGCGAGAACATCGCCGCGATGGTGAACAGCAGCGCGATCAGCGTGATCGGCGCGATCTTCGGCAGGAATCTCGTCTCGTACCAGTCATCGCCGCGCCGTCTGCGCAGGAAGTGGCGCGTCAGGAAACCGGCCGCGAACGGAATGCCGAGATAGACCAGCACCGCCTTGGCAATGGTCATGAAGCCAACATCGATGACGCTGCCCTCGAGCCCGAACAGCGGCGGCAGCACGGTCAGGAAGAACCAGGCGTAGACGCTGAAGAACAGGATCTGGAAGATCGAGTTGAACGCCACCAGTGCGGCCACGTACTGATTGCTGCCGCCGGCCAGCTGGTTCCACACCAGCACCATCGCGATGCAGCGCGCCAGCCCGATCAGGATCAGGCCGGTCATGTATTCCGGATGATCGCGCAGGAAGATCACCGCCAGCGCGAACATCAGCACCGGGCCGATCAGCCAGTTCTGCACCAGCGACAGCGCCAGCACGCGCGTGTCGCAAAACACCAGCGGCAGCTTCTCGTAGCGCACCCGCGCCAGCGGCGGGTACATCATCAGGATCAGGCCGATCGCGATCGGGATGTTGGTGCTGCCCACCGACATCGAATCCAGCGCACCGGGAAAGGCCGGGAAGATCGTGCCCAGCGCCACGCCCAGCGCCATTGCGGCGAAGATCCACAGCGTCAGAAAACGGTCGAGAAAGGAAAGTCGCTTTGATCGCATGGTCATTGCAAGGTCAGTTCCCATACCGGGCTCGGATCAACCGCGCCGGTCTTCCGGAAGCTCGTTCGACAATGTAGAGGTGATCGTAATCGGCATCGGTCAGTGGCTGAATGGTGCAGTCACACAGCTTCGCGACAAGCGCCGGCACCGTGTTGCTGTGGCCGACAACCAGCACGGTTTCGCCGCCGTGGCGTTCGATCAGCGTTTCGGCAAATGGCCCGGCCCAGGCCGCGATCTCACCTTCGATGGGCGCGATCCGGACCTCGATTCCGGCAGCGTCGGCGGCCGGTTTGGCGGTTTGCCGGGTGCGCCGGTACTGGCTGGCATAGGTCGCATCCAGCCCGGCATCGGCCAGCACCCCGGCCAGCGCCCGAGCGCGTGCCTCGCCGGCCCCGCTCAGCGGCGGATCTTGAGAGTCATCGACCTTCTCGGCATGGCGCACAACGACGATCGTGGTTGACGCATGGTCGCGAATCTCGGCTTGGGCAGGATCTGAACCGACTGCGCCGAGTGCCAGGATTCCAAAGACAAGAAGATTTCGTAACGATGGATTCATGGCGGCCGGGCGGCAGGGGCGACCGACCGATTATGCCGCCGAATCGGGCAGCGCGGATTCTTCGCTCGCGTTCTCCACCGCTATTCCGTGCCCTGTATGTTCTCCAATTCGATAATTCATTCTCTAAATGAATAATGAAGCACTTTAAGGCTATTTATAAGTGATAGATATCTCATAAGCTGCCGCGAGCGGTTTGAGGGTTGGCTCACGCTTCGACCATTCCGGCGCCAAGCCGGGCTGGATTCGCGAAACGGTGCATCGCAACGCCCAGGGCCTTCGATGTAGAGAGTAAAAACAATGAAAATCAATGCATTGAAAGTTTGGCGTGGAAATTGAAATGGTATTGGTGGAACGTAATGGTGCGATTGATCCTGACCAGTACGAATCATCGATCGCGCTCGCCGTTCCAGCGGATTCGGCAATTGCGCCTGATCCGTCACTTGGAAGAGGAGGAGGATCATGAAGATTCCATGTATCAACTCACTATGGAGGACCAGTTGCAGCCTCGGCGTGGTGATTCTGCTCGCCGCGGGCCTTGTGACGACGGCCTCGGCGCAACTTCACTTTGTCGGTATCGGAACGAATTGCGACGATCCGGGCAAGGTTGGGGATACGGGCTTTTGTACCGCCGAATTCTTCAATTTCGACTCATTCGGCGACAATCATGAAGTCGAAGAGTTCTACGGCGTGATCGACCAGGAAGGGATGAACATTCGATTCCCCGAGATCGGAAGTGCGCCGATTACGGCGGTCAGAAACGGCACCGTATGTACACCGGCACCGGTCAGCGATGCTGCACCGATCGGACTGGTGTTTCCGTGCAATGTGCCGCCCCCGAACGGATCCGTCGAGATCGGCGGAGCGTTTCCGATTCCACCGATCGCCGGATTCGTGCTCGACGTTCAGGCCACGGTGCGGGAGCGTGATTTATGCGATGGCCCGAACACTTCGGGTTGTTCGAATGATCTGAACACCCAGCAGCAGCCGGCCTCGATCAATCTGTTCGCCCCGGCGATCGACGTGACCAAGAGTGGGCCGTTATCGGCCAAGGTCGGTGACGTAATCACCTACACGATCGGTTTCCAGGACGCAACGACTGGACTCGGTTTCCCTGGCTTTGAAAGTTGCAGCGGCGCCGATACAGTGCTGGGCGACTTGGGTGGGTTTGAAGCGGGGGTAAACAAGACGTTTACCTATACCGTCTCGGCCGACGATCCGAACCCGCTGATCAACGAAGCGACGATCACCTGCGGCGTG
>JAVVDV010000054.1:0-14291 GCA_032251355.1 Wenzhouxiangellaceae bacterium | reverse complement strand
TACGGCACCCGCCTGTTGTGGCCGTTGTCGGACCAGCGCGTGGCCTGGAACGTCATCAGCGTGATCGATCCGCTGTTCACGCTGCCGATCCTGCTGCTGCTCGGTGTTGCGATCTGGAAGCAGCGCCCGGCCGGCTCGCTGCTGGCCGCGCTGTGGGCCACAAGCTACCTGGGCTTCGGTCTCTGGCAGCAAGCCCAGGCCGAAGCGCTGTTGCGCGACTGGGCCGCGCGCGAGGGACTGGCGGTCGAGCGATCGCTGGTCAAGCCTTCGTTCGCCAACCTCGTCGTCTGGCGCGGCCTGATTGATGACGGCGCGCACTTTCATGCCGTGGCGATCCGCGTGCTGCCCGGCACGGCTCCTACTGTGTGGCGCGGTGCCACGGTCGAGCATTTGGCCGAAGTCCCGGAACCGGGCAGCCGACGGGCGCGCGACCTGGCGCGCTTTCGGCACTTCTCATCGGACTGGCTGTTTCATCACGCTGACATGGATGTCGGTGATCAGCGCTTTATCGGCGATTTCCGCTACGCCATCGATCCGGCCAGTGCGCGGCCGTTGTGGGGTGTGTTGGGCGATCCCGGGCGTCCTGAACAGAGGCTGGACTTTCGGCGCAGTGCGGCCATGCCCGCGGCCGAGCGCGCGCACTTCTTCGATCGGTTGTTTGGACGCATGCCGATGCGCCTGCACGGTGATCGGCCGGCTGCACCCATCGTGTCCGGATCCTCGGCTGCTGCGGGTAAAATGAGTGCGCCTTCCGACAACTCCGAGCGACCATGAACTTCCGCAGCGACAATGAGGCGCCGGCGCACCCGCGCCTGCTCGAGGCGCTGGTGGCGGCCAATGCCGGCACCGCCACCGCGTATGCCGAAGATGACTGGAGCCTGGCGCTGGATACGGCTTTTTCCGAGCGCTTCGGGCGCGAATGCCGGGTGCTGCCGCTGGCTACCGGCACGGCGGCCAACTCGATCACGCTGGCGGCGATGACGCCGCCGTGGGGCACGGTGTTGTGCCATCGCCGGGCGCATATCGCCAATGACGAAGGCGGCGCGCCGATGTTCTACATGCACGGAGCGACGCTGACCCTCCTCGACGGCAGCGATGGGCGGCTGCAGCCGGAGCCGCTGGCCGCGGCGATTGATGCGGCCGGCGCGCACGGCGTGCACAACCTCAAGCCGGCGGCGGTTTCGATCACCCAGGCCAGCGAATGCGGCACCTGCTATCGGCCGGACCAGGTACGCGCCCTGGCCGAAGTCGCGCACGCGCGCGGGCTGGCGTTGCACATGGACGGCGCGCGCTTTGCCAATGCGGTGGCATGGCTGGCGTGTGAACCGGCCGCGCTGACCTGGCAGGCCGGTGTCGATGCGCTGTCGTTCGGTGCGACCAAGAACGGCGCAATGGCGGCCGAGGCGATTGTCGTGTTCGGCCATCCGGAATGGCTCGAGCCGCTGGAGCGGATGCGCAAGCGCGGCGGCCACCTGCTGTCGAAGATGCGCTATGTCTCGGCACAGCTGCTGGCAATGCTTGAAGATGACCTGTGGCTGACGCTGGCGCGTGATGCCAATGCTGCCGCAGCGCGACTGGCTGCAGCCATTGAAGCCAGTCCGGTGGCAAGCCTGTACTGGCCGGTCGAGGCCAACGAGGTGTTCATGCAGGCCCCACCGGCGCGGCTGGCCGAACTGCATGCAGCCGGCTTTGCCTTCCACATCTGGCCGGGTCACGACGGCCTGGCACGGCTGGTGTGCTCGTATGCCACCGCAGATGCCGACGTCGACCGCCTTGCCGATGCGATTGCGCAATGGACCTGAGCACCGAGCGCGACTGGCTGCAGACGCTGCTGACCGGCCGGATTCCGCTGGCCGAGGCCATGCAGCTGAAGATCGTGCGACTGGACGGGCAGGGCATTGCGCTGGCCGCGCCACTGGCGCCGAATGTCAACGACAAGGGCACCGCGTTTGGCGGCGCACTGGTCTCGCTGATGATCCTGGCCGGCTGGTCGCTGCCGAGATTGGCGTTGCGGCGCGCCGGGCTCGCGCAGGATCTGGTGATCGGCCGCTGCGAAGTGCGCTTTCGTGCGCCTGTCAACGGCGATTTCGGGATTGAATGCGACTGGCCGGAAGCGGCCGCAGTCGATGCCTTTGTCGATGCCGCGCGCAGCGGCGGACGCGCGCGCCTGGATGTGCATCCGCGGGTCGTGTTCAATGGCGAGCTGGCCGCCGGGCTGCAAGCCCGGTATGCTGCGATCTAGCGTATCGTCCTGCGAGTTCAAGATCATGTCCAAGCTGACCCGTATCCTGCAATCGATCGCCCTCGCGCTGCTGGCCCTCGTGCTGGCCGGCTGTCCGCAAAAGCGCGAGGACCTGCTGCGCGAGGAGACGCTGCAGCGCTTCGAGGCGGTCGTGCGCTGGAACCAGTTTGATTCCATCATCGATTTCATCCACCCCGACTGGCTGGAAGAGCATCCGGTGTCGGACCTCGACATCGAGCGCCTGCACCAGTTCCGGGTCAGCCAGTACCGCCTGGTGCAGGTGATGAGCCTGCCCGACGGCAGCGGTTTTGATCGGCTGATCCAGCTGCGCATGACCAACCGTCACACCGCGCGCGAGCGTTTGGTCGAGTACACCGAGGCGTGGCGCTGGGACGAAGAGCGCAAGCGCTGGATGCTGCATTCGCCGCCGCCCGATCCGAGCCGGTCGCGCTGACCGCTCCGTCCGTACTGCCGCGTACACGGTTTATCATAGGCCTGGAATTGAGCTCCACCGGGAGATCAGCGTATGCAGACGATCGCGATTCTCAACGCCAAGGGTGGTTGCGGCAAGACCACGCTGGCGACCAACCTGGCCGCAGCGCTGGCCTGGGAAGGACACGCCGTCGCGCTCGGTGACCTCGATCCGCAGCAATCCTCGGCCGACTGGGGCGCGGTGCGGCCGGGCGATTACCCCGAAATCATCAGCCTGAATGCCGCCGACGGGCCGGTGCGCGCGCCGGCCGACACCGACTTCCTGGTACTGGACTCGGCCGCGGGCTTGCGCGGTCCGGAGCTGGGCCAGCTGCTGCGGCGCGCCGACACGGTCCTGATTCCGGTGCTGCCGTCACCGATCGACATGCACGCCGCGCACCGTTTTCTTGGCCATCTGTTCGGACTCAAGCCGGTTACCGAGCGCCAGGTGCGGGTCGGGCTGGTGGCCAACCGGGTCAAGCCCTACACCGTGATCTACCGTGAGCTGCGTGGGTTCCTGGACGAATACACCGCGCCGGTAATCGGCTCGCTGCGCGACACCATGAACTACGTGCGTGCCTTCCAGTCCGGGCTGTCGGTCTCCGACTTGCCGCCGTATCTGGCCGAGCGCGACTGGGATGAATGGGCCGGGATCGTCGCCTGGGTGACCAGCAGGAAAGCAAGGGGAAAAGTGTGACGGACCTGCTGGCGCAGGTTTTTATGCGCTTGTCGGGTCCGGCCCCGAACGAACCGTGAACATCGGCGGTTACCGCATCACCCCGGCACTGGGTCTGGCGCCGATGGCCGGGGTGACCGACAAGCCGTTTCGGCTGCTGTGCCGGCGTCTCGGCGCGGGCCTGGCGACTTCCGAGATGACCGCGGCCAACCCCGCGCTGTGGGCCACGCGCAAGTCCACCGAGCGCCGTGACCACAGCGGCGAACCCGGCCCGATCAGCGTGCAGATTGCCGGAACGGAGCCGGAGCAGATGGCGGCGTTTGCGCGCTTCCAGGTCGAGCACGGCGCCGAGATCATTGACATCAACATGGGCTGCCCGGCGAAAAAGGTCTGCAAGGCCTGGGCCGGCTCGGCACTGATGCGCGATGAGACGCGGGTGGCCGCCATCCTGAAGGCGGTGGTCGGCGCGGTCGAGGTGCCGGTCACGCTCAAGATCCGCACCGGCTGGGCGGCCGGCCAGCGCAATGCGCCGGTGATCGCGCGCATCGCCGAGGATGCCGGCATTGTCGCGCTGGCCGTGCACGGGCGCACGCGCGATATGAAGTACCAGGGCCGTGCCGAGTACGACACGATCGCCGCGATCAAGGCCGATGTGTCGATGCCGGTCTGGGCCAACGGCGACATTGATACTCCGGAAAAGGCCCGCGCCGTGCTCGACCACACCGGCGCCGACGGCCTTCTGATCGGTCGCGCCGCGCAGGGCCGGCCGTGGATTTTTGCCGAGATTGCGCATTTCCTGGCCACCGGTCGGCGTCTTCCGGAAAAAACACCGGCCGAGATCGGCGCGATCCTGCTCGAGCACCTGGCATCGCTGCATGCGTTCTATGGCTCCGAGCGCGGCGTTCGCATCGCGCGCAAGCACCTGGGCTGGTACGCGCGCGCCCACCCCGGCGCGGCCGCATTCGTGCAAGCGGTCAACGGCATCGACGAGGCGAGTCGCCAGATCGAGTTCACGCGCCACCACTTCGGGCAATTGCAGGCCTGCGCAGAACAAAGCCGGGCGGCGTGACTGTCCGATGACTGTATTGTCACCCGATTGCAACCAGGAGGATATTTGTTGCGTTGCAAAAAGGACAAAAGTTCGGTACCGTCCGGAAGACAGGGGCGCATACAAACACAACAAACAGGAGAGAAGCCATGAGCCACAACCCGCAAGCATTTCCATTGCTGTCGATTCAGGATCGAAAAGGATCCCGACGCCGCGCTGCCCTGGCGCTGGCCATTGCTGCGGCACTGGCCGCCGGGCCTTTGCTGGTCCAGGCCCAGGACGACGAACAGCCCACGGTGGAGCAGGGTGAGGCCGCCGAACTCGACAGAGTTGCCGTGACCGGCACGCGCCGCCGCGACCGCTCGGTGGCCGACAGCAACGTGCCGATCGACACGATCTCGGCTGAAATTCTGACCAGCACCGGCCTGACCGAAACCAGCGCCATCCTCGCGCGCGTGCTGCCGAGCTTCAACTTTCCGCGCCCGTCGATCACCGACGGCACTGACCAGGTGCGCCCGGCGCAGCTGCGCGGTCTCGCACCCGACCAGACCCTGGTGCTGATCAACGGCAAGCGCCGCCACACCTCGGCGCTGCTCAACCTCAACGGCTCGATCGGTCGTGGCTCGACCGCGGTCGACCTGAACCTGATTCCACCGAACGCGATCGAGCGCATCGAAGTGCTGCGCGATGGTGCCTCGGCCCAGTACGGCTCGGACGCGATCGCCGGCGTCATCAATATCGTGCTCAAGGATCAGCCCGGCAACTTCAATGTCTCGACCACGTTCGGCCAGCACGTCACCAAGATCGACGGCGTGCCGCGCGTCAAGAATGTTTCGTTTTCCGACGACGGCACCCAGTTGAACATCGAACCGGGCAGCGACCGTACCGAGGTCGACGGCGACACGGTAACGGTGCAGGTCGGTGGCGGCATTGCGCTGGGTCGAGAGGGTGCGCTGCATGTCGCGGCGCAGTATCGCGATCGCAACAAGACCAACCGCTCGGGCTTCGATTTCCGCGAGCAGTTCCCGCGCCAGGCCGACGGCACGCTGGACCCGCGCGAACTGACCTTCGATCGCATCAACCATCGTTTCGGTGATCCCAATACCGAGGAGCTCTCGGTGTTCTACAACGGTGTGCTGCCGCTGGGTTCAAGTCCATTCGAGCTGTATGCCTTCGGCAACTACGCCGACCGCGAAGGCGATGCCGGCGGCTTCTACCGACGCGCGCTGGATTCGCGCAACGTGCCGGAGATCTGGCCGGAAGGATTCCTGCCGCTGATTACCACCGACACCACCGACCAGAGCTACAGCTTCGGCGTGCGTGGCGAATACGACGGCTGGTTCCTCGATTCCTCGCTGGTCTGGGGTGAGAATGAACTGGAGTTCGGTGTCGACAACAGCGTCAATACCTCGCTCGGCCCGACCAGCCCGACCACCTTCGATGCCGGCACTCTGACCAATCGCCACCTGGTGTTCAATGCCGATGCCTCGAAGCTGTTCCGGATCGGTGGTTTGCCGGTCAACATCGCCGCCGGTTTCGAATACCGCGACGAGGAATACGAAATCGATGCCGGCGAGGAAGCCAGCTTCATTAATGGCCCGTTCCCGGGTGCGGCCGGCAGCCAGGTGTTTCCCGGCTTTACGCCCGAGTCCGAAATTGACCGCGGCCGTGATAACTGGAGCCTGTACTCGGAAATCGATGTCGATCTGACCGCTCGCTGGAATGCTGCGATTGCGCTGCGCTTTGAAGATTATTCCGACTTCGGCTCGACCCTGAACGGCAAACTGGCCACGCGCTTCCGCGTCAACGAGGCACTGTCGCTCCGGGCCTCGGCTTCGACCGGCTTCCGTGCTCCGTCGCTGGCTCAGCAGAGCTTTACCTCGATCGCGACCGTATTCGTCGAGGGTGTTCCGACCGAAACCGGCACGTTCCGGCCCGACAGCGACGTGGCGCGGGCGCTGGGCTCGCCCGGCCTCGAGGAAGAAGAAAGCATCTCGCTGTCCGGTGGCTTCGTGCTGACCCCGATCGACGGGCTCAACATCACGACCGATTTCTATTACATCGAGATTGACGATCGCATCGTGCTGTCGGAGAACTTGTCCGGTCCGGGCATCGAGGAGCTGCTGGCCGGCACCGGTGCGAATCGCGCACGCTTCTTCTTCAACGGCATTGACAGCGAAACCAAGGGCGTCGACATCGTCGCCAGCTACGATCTGTCGCTCAACGAGTTCGGTCGCTTGACGCTGAACAGTGGCTTCAATTACACCGACAACGAGGTTACCGATGTGATCGCGCCGCCGCCGCAGCTGGCCGAAATCGGGGTCACCGAGGACAACCTGTTTGCGCGTCTGGAGCGCAAGCGTTTCGAGGACGGCGCGCCAAAGACCAAGTTCAACATCGGCGGCACCTGGTATTACGGTCCGTTCCGCTTCAATGCGCTGGCCAATCGCTTCGGTGAAACCGTGGATCCGGGTAGTTCGGTCGATTCTGACGAAACGCTGGACGCCAAGTGGATCACCGATCTGGAGTTGAGCTACCAGGCCAACGACATCCTTTCGCTGGCCGTTGGTGCGAACAACGTGTTCGATGTCTTCCCCGACACCACGGTCGAGAACAACAACAGTGCCGGGCAGTCGACGACCACGTTCGATCGCATCTTCCCGTTCTCCGGCTTCTCACCGTTCGGCTTCAACGGTCGTTTCGTCTACGGCCGCGTGTCGGTCAACTTCTGATCCTGCTTCGCCACCCGGCAGCCCCAGGCTGCCGGGTGGCGACGGCACGAACATCATTTAGCGTGCGCGCGAGCGTCGCGATCCGATACAATCTGTTTGCTTCCTCGGGGTGGCGTCATTAGCCTGAGACACCGATTTCGGTGGACCCGTCGAACCTGATCCGGTTAATGCCGGCGTAGGGACAGGAATCTGCGGGTCGCAAGACTCGCGTCCGCCGGATGATCGGCAATCCCGCTCGCATACCGGGTCTCCATTGGCTTTCCACGGAGACTCTTACACGATGAAATTGCAACCCGCACTGGCCGGCTTCGTGCTGGCACTTCCGGCGGTCGCTGTCGCCGAGACCGACCTCGCCGGCCCGTTCGAACCCGAAGATCGCATCCTCGTCACGGCGGATTTCCGTTCCGCCGGGCTCGACGAGCTCAGCGTCAGCGCCACGGTGATCGACGCCGACACCCTGGCCCAGCGCGATGCCGCCCATCTTGAAGACGTGCTGAATCTTGCGCCGAACGTGAATCTTTCCAGCGGCGCTTCGCGCGGCCGGTTTTTCCAGATTCGCGGCATCGGTGAGCGCAGCCAGTTCGTCGAGCCGATGAACGCCTCGGTCGGGCTGCTGATCGACAGCATCGACCTGACCGGCATCGGTGGCGCGGCGACCACGCTCGATATCCAGCAGGTCGAGATCCTGCGCGGACCGCAGGGCACGCTGTTCGGCGCCAACGCGCTGGCCGGCATGATCAATCTGGTCTCCGGTGCGCCGACCGCGGTCTTCAGCGGTCGCTTCGAGGCGAGTATTGCCGAGTTCGGTACGCGCGCGGCCGAGGGCATGGTGTCCGGCCCGCTCAGCGACACGTTGGGTTTTCGCGTGGCGTATGCGAACTACCAGAGCGACGGTTTCCAGCACAACGCCTTTCTCGGTGTCAGCGATACCGACAATCTCGACGAGCAGACACTGCGGGCGAAGCTGCGCTGGCAGCCCGGCGATGATCTGACGGTCGATCTGTCCACGCTGTACCTCGATCTCGACAATGGTTTCGATGGGTTCTCGCTCGACAACAACCGCACCACGTTCTCCGACCAGCCCGGTCACGACCGCCAGGAAACCCTGGCTGCTTCGGCGCGCATCGAGTGGCGCGGCTTCGACGCCTTCACGGTCGAAGGGCTGATCAGCCATACCGACGCTGATATGGAATACGGCTTCGATGAAGACTGGAGCTTTGCCGGATTCTGCGAGGCGTTCGAATGCCTGGCGCCAAGCTTTGAATCGTTCGACAACTACATTCGTGACAACACCAACACCACACTGGATATCCGGCTGATTTCAAATACCGACGCCGACACGCTCGGTTGGGTGGTCGGTGCCTACGCCCGCGACCAGTCCCAGGACTTGCGCCGCCAGTGGACATTCTTCGAGCAGGATTTCCTGCGCGACTACGACACCGACAATCGCGCCGTGTACGGCCAGCTCGATGTGCCGCTCGGGCGTGCCTGGAAGCTGGTGGCCGGTGCGCGCGTCGAGCAGCGCGAGGCGCGCTACGCCGACAGCGACGGCGCGGCCTTCGATCCCGACGAGACGCTGTGGGGCGGCAAGCTGGCGCTGGAATATCAAGTACCCGGCGGCGGTCTGGCCTACGCGCTGGCCGCGCGCGGCTACAAGGCCGGTGGCGTCAACAGCGATTCGGCCATCCCCGATGCGCAGCGCGAGTTCGACACCGAAACGCTGTGGAACTACGAGCTCGGCCTGAAACGGCGCTTTTTCGATGACCGGCTCGACCTGCGCGCGGCGCTGTTTTTCCAGGACCGCGACGATGTGCAGACGGCCCAGTCGCTGGTTCGCCCGATCGAGGGGGAGGACTGCCCCTGCCAGTTCATCGATTTCACCACCAACGCCACGGCCGGTCAGAGCTATGGACTGGAAGCCGAGCTCAACTGGCAGCCGGTTCAAAGCGTTGGCGTGTTTGCCAGTCTCGGCCTGCTGGAATCGCGTTTCGAGGATTTCCTGAACTTCTCGCACGTCGATGCCGACCCGGTCAACGGTGTCCCGGTCGACATGGACGGCCGCGACCTGCCGCACGCGCCGAACTGGATGTTCGCGCTGGGTGGCGTCTGGCAACTCAGCGAACGCGTCTACCTGCGCGGCGAGCTCGAAGGCAAGGATGCCTTCTTCTTCTCCAGCCGCCACGAGGTGCGCTCGGATGCTTACCGGCGCGTCAATCTGCGATTGGGGTATCGGCATGGCCGCTGGGACCTGGCGCTGTGGGCGCGCAACCTGACCGACCAGGACATCGAGGTGCGCGCGTTCGGCGCCTTCGGCAACGATCCGCGCAAGGGCTACATCGTCGAGCCGTACTTCCAGTTCGGCGAGCCGCGCGTGCTCGGAGCGACGGCGGCCTATGCCTTCTGATCGTCTCGCGCGGCTGCACGAATGAACGACGATACGCTGCTCAGCGCACTGGCTGCCCTGTCGGGCTGGGAAGCGCTGGCCGTTGTGCTGTCGGTGACCTACCTGGTGCTGGCGGTGCGCCAGAACCCGTGGTGCTGGGCCGCCGCCCTGGTCAGCACGGCGATCTTCAGCGTATTGTTCTGGCGCGTGCAGTTGCCGATGCAGGCCGCGCTGAATGTCTATTACTTGGGCATGGCGGTCTATGGCTGGTGGCAATGGACGCGCGGTGGCGCGACCGATGCCGGTTTGCCGGTGACGCGCTGGAGCGGCGTGCGCCAAGGTCTGGCGATGTTGTTGGTGTTGACCGCAACGGTCGTGGCCGGTCGAGTGCTTGAACTGCACAGTGCGGCGGCACGTCCCTATCTCGATGCCTTCATCACCTTCGGCGCGGTGGTGACGACTTTCATGGTCGCACGCAAGGTGCTGGACAACTGGGCCTGGTGGATGGTGATCAACAGTCTCGCGGTATTCTTGTTCCTCGATCGCGGTCTGCCGTTGACCGCCGCGCTGCACCTGGCCTACCTGGTGATCTCGGTGTTCGGCTGGCGTCGCTGGCGGGCCGACTACCGCGACCAATCGACGGGACAGCGCTGATGTCGCGATCGCCACGTTTCATCACGCTTGACCGGGCGCTGTCCGGCTGGCGCGACTGGCAGTTGTCGATGACGCAAAAGCCGCGCGTGCTCGGCAAGGTCGCCGGCGGCCTGACCAACCGCAACTACCGGCTGCAGGCGGCGGGCCGCGATCAGCACCTGCTGTTGCGGCTCAATCATCCCGACCCGAAGCGACTGGGCATCGACCGCGCGCGCGAGCATCGCATCGTCGATGAAGTCGCCCGGCACGGCATCGGACGGCCGATGCTCTACCGCGATCCAAACGATCGCTTCGCGGTGTTTCCGTGGGTGGAGGCGCGGCCGTGGACGGTCGATGATCGGGTCGACCCGCAGCAGCGGGCTCGCTTGTGGCCGCTGCTGGATGCGCTGGCGGAACTCGATCTACCGCTACCGCGTCGCCGTTATGGTGCCTACCTCGACCATTACTGGCAGCAGGTCGAGCGTCGGGGGCGGGCCGACGTCGCCAGCACCGAGGCTTGGCGCGCATTCCGAACGCGCCTGCAGGCCTTCGACGAGTCCGACTGGACAGCGTGCCTGACCCACCACGACCTGGTGCCGGCCAACATCCTCGACAGCGGTCATCGCCTGATCCTGATCGACTGGGAATACGCGGCGATCGGCCACCCCGACATCGACCGCTGGAGCATCGATCCGAATCGCGTGCGCGAACCGTTCATCGCCGAGCTGATGGGCTGGATCAACGATCTGTGGGCGCGGCTGATTCGGGACGATTCTCGCGACCGTGCCAGATCTTGAGCACCACCAGGCAGTCGTCGTGCAGCGAGTAGCGAATCACGTAGTCACCGAAAATGACGTCGCGAATCGTCTCCGGATCGGGTGCCGCTTGCACCGCTTGACCCAGCCTTGGAAACTTCTCCAGTCGCTCGACTTGTTCTCGCAGCCGGCTGGCAACGCGCGCCGCAGCGGTGGGATTGTGCTCGGCAATGAAGGCGCGCAGCCGTTTCAGATCGGCCACCGCAACTGCCGAGTAGACCAGTTTCACCGCGTTTTTTTTAAGGATCCGGGCGCTCGTAAGCGCTTCCCCATCCAAGCAACCAGTCGGCCACTGCATCGCCGTCGAGCACTTCGCCGCGCGCCGCGGTCGCCATCGAATCCAGAGTTTCCTGCCAGCGCTGCTGCTCGAGTCGGTGGTGGTCAATGTACTGGCTCACTGCCTCGTTGATCACCCAGCTCTTGCTGCGACGCAGATGGTCGGCCAGCTCGGTTGCCGCTCGATCGACTTCGGGCTGCAGACGAACGCTGGTAACGGACATGAGAACACTCGCTGTAGGCGATTGTCCTACAGTGTAGTCCAGTATACGCCTGCCGTCAAACGAGTGCCGGCAGGCCCTTCGGCATTCTGCTCTTGAACCGTCGCGACTACATCACGCCGCCGAAGTGTTTGGTCAGACGCACGCCGAGTTCGCGACGGTCGTTGGACAGCACGACACCGACGAAGCCGGTTTGCTGCAGTCGGCCGACGTCGTAGACTTCGTTGGTGATGTTCTCGCCGTAGGCACCGAGGCTCCAGGAGCCGTCGGGGGCGTGGTAGTCGATCGTGAAACCAATCAGCTCGCGCGAATCCATCAATTCGTTCGGATTGTTGATTGATTGACCGAACATCTCGTCGCGGTAGGAATAGTCGGCATTGAATTGCAATGCCCCGCCGTTGGCAAGCAGTAGGCGATAGCTCGGCGCGATCGACAGCGTCCATTCCGGAGTCAGCGCGGGGGAATCGCCGGCGCCAATCCCGATGGTGCCGGGTTTGACGGAGCGAATCTCGGCATCCAGGTAGCCCACGGCCGTGCGCAGGTGAAATCCGTCGATGACTTCGAAATCGGCTTCCAGTTCGAAGCCGCGCGAGCGCGATTCGCCGGCGTTCTCGACGATGGTCACGAAGCCACCGCCGGCCTGGGTGTCCGAGAACGGAAGCGCAAGGTCATCGTATTCGGTCCAGAACGCGGCGAAGCTGAACACCAGGCGACGCATCAGGTCACCTTTCAGACCGATTTCGTAGTTGATCGCGGTCTGCTCATCGAAGCTGACGAACTGGTCCGGGCCGCCGAACGGCCGCGGCGGGAAGCCACCGGTCTGATAGCCCTTCTGGATCTGTGCATAGGCATTCAGCGACGATGCCAGCGCCAGCGTGGCGTTGATGTCCCAAGTCAGTTCCTCGAAGTCGGCCTTGCGGAAGGTGCGTTCGGGGAAACTGGGGAACAGCGCATCGGCTTCCTTGTCATCCTTCGAATAACGCAAGCCGCCGCCGACGGTCAGGCGCTCGGTCAGTCCGTATTTGACGTTGGCGTAGATTGCGTAGGAATCGGTTTCCTGGTTGAGGTCGAAGTTGCCCAGTCCGGTGGGAAAGCCCAGATCGAACGGCACGCCGAAGCTGTCTTCGCTGTTGGGCATGTTGAACGGGCTGAACGTGAACGGCCCGGAATTGGTTTCGCCGTCCTCATTGAAGTAATACAGCCCGCTGACGAAATCGAGATCGCCAAACTGTCCGGCCAGCTGCAGTTCGAGGGAAATCTGTTCGGCTTCGCCGTCCTCGGGAAATTCCGACAGCCGCAGCGGGGATTCGTCGTCATCAAGCCCGCCGGTGTATTCGGAGTATCGGTAGCTGCCGATGAACCGGGCCGACAGCGCCGGGGTCAGCTCCAGATCGGCGGTGATCGATGTGCCCCAGGCGGCGTTCGAGGTCGATTCGATGCCGGCGACCGTGCTCAGGCTGTCGTCGCGTGCCCCGATCAGTTCCGGGAAACCGAATGCGGTCAGATCGAACGGAAAATCCGGCTGCAAGGCCGGGAAATCTCCGATGAACGGGTCGGGGCGGTCCTGCATTGGTGTGCCGGGTACGAAATTGGAAGCCGGATCAAGGCCGGTGATCTGGATCTGATAGGGAGACTGTCCGTTCTCGGCTTCCATGCCATCGACCGAGAACAGCAGCGAGAGACGATCGTTGACGTCCCAGTTGGCCGTGATGCGTCCGCCGTATTCCTTCTCTTCGCCGACTTCGCGCTCCGGGTTGTCGAGCAGCAGAAACTTGCCGACGCCGTCGCGGCGCTTGAAATAACTCGAAACACCCACCGCGACATTGCTGGTCAGCGGAAACTGCCCGTAGCTGTCGATCGCCGCCCGATCGCGCGAACCACCCTTGACGTTGACCACCATGCCTTCTTCCCGTCCCGGCTTGGTCGTGATGATGTTGATCGCACCACCCAGCGAGTTGCGCCCATACAGGGTTCCCTGCGGACCGCGCAGTACCTCGATGCGCTCGATGTTGACCAGCGACAGGTTCGAGCCCATCTGCCGGCCGAGGTAGACGCCGTCGAGGTACACGCCGACACCGGGGTCGGTGGTGATGATGTGATCCTGAAGCCCGATGCCGCGAATGAAGACCGCGGCCTGGGCGGTATTGCCGACGCCGAAGCGCGACACGTTGAGGTTGGGAATGTGTTTGCCGACGTCGTCGATATTCGAGATGTTGCGCTCGTTGAGAATCTCCGGTGGCAGCGCGGAGATTGCGGCCGGCGTCTCGAGCAGATTCTCCTCGCGCTTGCGCGCGGTGACGACCATCCGATCATCGTCATCCTCTCTGGCGTCTGCACGCTCGCGCGCAATTTGTTCGGAGTCCGCAGCCTGCGCCAGCGCGTGCGCGGGACTCAGCACAAAGACGGTGCCCGCGAGGATCGCGGCCAGTGGCGCGGGGCGGGTTGCATTCCAGTTCTTGCTGCTCATTGTTTGTTCTCCCTCTTGCGGAATGGCCAGTCTATACGCGCCTTCCGGGGCTGTCACCACCCAGCTTCGTAGCCCGGGTAAGGCCGAAGGCCGCACCCGGGAAAGGGTGGCGGATTCGCGGGTATAGGGAAACCGCGCTGATTGATCCCGGGTGCGCCGCGCTTACCCGGGCTACGTGGCGGATTTCGTGTCTTCGTGGCCCGGGTAAGGCCAAAGGCCGCACCCGGGAGAGGGATCGCGTACGATGCTCGTGGGCAAGGGCAAGCGGGGCGCTGAGTGGTTAATTACCGGAGGAATCGTCTCGAAGGAGGGACGTACTTCTTCACG
>JAVVDV010000053.1:0-15675 GCA_032251355.1 Wenzhouxiangellaceae bacterium | reverse complement strand
CAGCCGGGCGCCTTCTCGGCATGAGCGTTTTTGGTTACTTTTGTCGCAACAAAAGTAACTCGCTCAAAGCCGGCGCAGCCGGCGGCGAAACGATCTTGTGCCTGCTTTTGTTGCAAGAAAAGCAGTTCCCGTAAGCTCGCGAAGCGAGCGGCGAAACGGTCTTTTTGATTACTTTTTCCGCCGAAAAAGTAACTCGCACTGAGCCGGCGCCGAAACCGCCTTTTCAACTCAATCGGATGGATCAGCCCCGATCTTGTCCTGCGTCCGCAACTCAAAGTCACTGGCATCGTGACGCTCATGCAACTGCATCGACGGATCACCGAACGGTCGGTTGACCATGCGTCCGCGCGTGACCGCCGGGCGTTGGTCGATGGTCTGGGACCAGCGTTGCACGTGTTCATATTCGTGCACGGATAGGAACTCGGCGGCGTCGTAGAGGCGGCCCAGGGCGAGTTGGCCGTACCAGGGCCAGATCGCGATGTCGGCGATGGTGTAGTCGTCGCCGGCGATGAACTCGCGTTCGGCCAGTTGCCGGTCGAGCACGTCGAGCTGGCGCTTGGCTTCCATTGCGAAGCGGTCGATGCAGTAGCGAATTGGCGCGGGCGCGTAGGCGTAGAAATGGCCGAAGCCGCCGCCGAGGTACGGGGCCGAGCCCATCTGCCAGAACAGCCAGTTCAGCGTTTCGGTGCGTGCGTGGTGCGCGTGTGGCAGGAATGCATCGAACTTCTCGGCCAGGTACAGCAGGATGGAGCCGGATTCGAATACGCGCGTGATCGGGTCGGTGGATCGGTCGGCCAGTGCCGGGATCTTGGAGTTCGGGTTGAGCGCGACGAAGCCCGAGCCGAACTGGTCACCTTCGCCGATGTCGATCAGCCAGGCGTCGTACTCGGCATCTGTGAACCCGCGCGCCAGCAGTTCCTCGAACAGCACCGTGACCTTGACACCGTTGGGGGTGGCCAGCGAGTAGAGCTGATGCGGGTGGCGGCCGACCGGCAGTTCCTTGTCATGCGTGGCGCCGGCGGTCGGGCGGTTGATGTTGGCGAACTTGCCGCCGTTGCCCGGTTCCCAGGTCCAGACCTTCGGTGGCGTGTACTCAGTCGATTCGCTCATTGGTTTCTCCGGATTCGGGTTGAAGGAGTGATGGGCCGGCGGGCCAGGCCGAGGGTTCCGTTGCACTGCTGCGGACCTGCGCCAGGAACGCATCGCGCTCGACCATGCGCACATCGAACTGCTGCAGATGCCGGTTCCACAGTTGGCAGTCGCACAGTTTGAAGTTGTGGCGCTTGAGCACCTGCATCAATTCGACCAGCGCCAGCTTCGAGGCATCGCGCGCGCGGTGGAACTTGGATTCGGCGAAGAATATCCGGCCCAGCGCCACGCCATACAGACCGCCGGTCAGGCGATCATCGTGCCAGATCTCGACGCTGTGGGCGTGCCCGGCGCGGTGCAGATCCACATAGGCCGTGCGCATCTCCGGCGTGATCCAGGTACCGTCGGCGTAGTCGCGGGGCTCGGCGCAGGCGTCGATTACGGCCTCGAAAGCCTGGTCCAGCGTGACCCGGTGCCGGCGCTGGCGCCAGGTTCGCGCCAGTCGGCGCGGGCTATGGAAGCGCTCGGGTTCGATCACGATGCGCGGGTTCGGCGACCACCACAGGATCGGCCCGCCCGGCTCGTACCACGGGAAGATGCCGTTTTGGTAGGCGGCCAGCAGCCGCTCGCGTTCCAGTCCGCCGCCGATGGCGACCAGGCCGTCGGGGTGGCGGCAGGCGGCCGGATCCGGAAAGCGCGTGTCCGGCGCGTCAGCCAGTATCGGCACCGAAAACGGCATCAGGCCTCTCCGCGGTACGGGATCAGCGATTGCAGGTCGCGGCGGTATTGCTCCAGCGCCTGGGCTTCGAGCTTCAGCCAGCGCCGGATGCCTTCGCGCAGGCCCGGATGACGGATGTAGTGGAACGAGCGCGTGGCCACCGGCACGAAGCCGCGGCGGATCTTGTGCTCGCCCTGCGCGCCGGGTTCGAATACCTCGATGCCGGCGCGGATGCAGTAGTCGATGCCCTGGTAGTAGCAGGCCTCGAAGTGCACATCGCGGGTTTCCTCCAGCGCGCCCCAGTAGCGGCCGTACAGGCGGGTGCGGTCGCGCCAGAACACGCTGACCGCGCGGTCGACACCGTCACGGCTGGCAATGCACGCCAGAAACTGCGGCCCGAAATCGCGCGCGGCGCGGCGAAAGAATGCTCGATTCAGCATCGGCAGGTTGCCGTACAGCTCGAAGGTGGTCTGGTAGCAGTGCTGGATCGTGATCAGTTCTTCGTCGCTGACCGAAGTCCCGTCGACCCAGCGGTAGTGCCAGCCGTCGGCGTGCGCCAGCCGGCGTTCGCGCCGGATGTTCTTGCGCGGCTTGGCGCGCAGGCGCTCGAGGAAGTCGTCGAAATCGCGGTAGCCGTCGTTGTGCCAGTGAAACTGCCAGTCGCTGCGGGCCAGCCAGTCGCGCGCGCTCAGAACTTCGGCATCGGCCGCGTCGCAGAAATTGACGCCGCACGAGGACAGCGATTCGCGCTCGACAATGGCCTCGAGTTCGGCCGCCAGTCGCGCACGCCCGTCGGCATCATCGGCTAGCAGGCGCGGGCCGGTCACCGGCGTCAGCGGTACCGCGACCAGCAGCTTCGGGTACCAGTGAATGCCGTTGGCATAGGCTGCGCGTGCCCAGGCGTGGTCGAACACGAATTCGCCGTGCGAGTGGACCTTGCGCCAGACCGGCGCGAAGCATGTCTGGCCATCGCCGACTGTGGCGAACGACCAGCCGGTGTCGCCGCCGACACAGCCGGTCTCGGCCAGCGCGGCGATGAAGCGCTGATCGCTGAACGGCCCGCCGCCGCGATTGCGCGCGTTCCAGGCCTTGGCCGGCAGCGCCGCCGGATCAGCCGTGATCGAGGAAACGCTCGGCATCCAGCGCGGCCATGCAACCGAAGCCGGCCGAAGTGATCGCCTGGCGGTAGACGTGATCGGCAACATCGCCGGCGGCGAACACGCCCGGCACGCTGGTCGCCGTGGCCATGCCCTCGAGCCCGGACTTGATCCGGATGTAGCCGCCTTGCATGTCGAGCTGGTCGGCGAAGATGCCGGTGTTCGGGTCGTGGCCGATGGCGACGAACATCGCGTCGACCTCGATCTCGCGCGTGCTGCCGTCGTCGGCATGGCGAATGCGCACGCCGGTCACGCCGTCGTTGCTGCCGAGCACCTCGTCGACGACGTGGTCCCAGACGATCTCGACCTTGCCCTCGGCTTCGCGCGCGAACAGCCGGTCCTGCAGGATCTTCTCGGCGCGCAGTTCATCGCGCCGATGCACCAGCGTGACCTTCGAACAGATATTGGACAGGTACAGCGCCTCCTCGACCGCGGTATTGCCGCCGCCGATTACGGCGACCGGCTTGTCGCGATAGAAAAAGCCGTCGCAGGTCGCGCAGGCCGACACGCCGCGGCCCTTGAATTGTTCTTCGGAGTCCAGGCCCAGGTAGCGCGCCGAGGCGCCGGTGGCGATGATCAGTGCATCGCAGGTGTAGGTGCCCGAATCGCCGCTCAGCCGGAACGGGCGGGTGCCAAGTTCCGCGCTGTGGATGTGGTCGAACACCATCTCGACATCGAAGCGCTCGGCGTGCTTGAGCATGCGCTGCATCAGCTCCGGGCCCTGCAGGTCGTCGCTGTCGCCCGGCCAGTTCTCGACCTCGGTGGTGGTCATCAACTGACCGCCCTGCTCGATGCCGGTGACCACCGCGGGCGTGAGATTGGCGCGCGCAGCGTAGATGGCAGCGGTGTAGCCGGCCGGACCGGAGCCGAGCACCAGCAGGCGAAAGTGACGGACCGGCGGTTTCGCGGCGGCTTCGGACATGGATACGATCTCCGTTCAGGCGTTGTGTTTATCGACGTGGAATTGTCGCAGATGCGGCCGACCGGTGGCCGACGCAAGTCGCCCGCTCGGCTGCTGCGGGAGCCGAAGCCTGTGGCGAGCGCATCCAGTACCATAGGCCGGATATTTGATACGTCCAGATGGGAGCGCAGGCGCTTGGCGAAACGCGCGCAAAAGAAACCGGATCCGGGCGGCCTGCCCGAGGCGATGGTGCGGCGGCTGTTCGAGTCGCTGTTCCTGCTGCTGCTGATGGTGGCCGCCTACCTGCTGCTCAGCCTGGTGACACATACCGGGACCGATCCGGGGTTTTCGCAGTCCGGCGGCGGCGGGGTGCGCAATCTCGGTGGTCGCTTCGGCGCCTGGTTGTCGGATTTCCTGCTGTTTCTGGTCGGCTACATGGCCTGGCTGCTGCCAGTGCTGCTGACGACCGCGGCGTTTCGTGTGCTGGGCGAGCGCAGCCAGCCGGTCGGCTGGATGGAATGGGGTGTGCGGCTGGCCGGCTTGCTGCTGGTGCTGTTGTCGGGTTGCGTCCTGTTCGAGATGCAACCGCGTGGTTCGCTGCTGCACGGCGGCGGCATTCTGGGTGATCTTCTTTCCGTGCCGATGATTGCTGTGCTCGGCTTTGCCGGCGCGGCGTTGGCCAACCTGGCCGTGCTGCTGGTCGGGATCACGCTGTTTACCGGCCTTAGCTGGGTGCTGGTGGTCGAACGCATCGGTGGCTGGGTGCTGGATGGCTGGCTGGCCACCGGCCAGAGTCTGGCCCGGCTGCGTGACTGGTGGGCCGGGCGGCGTGCGCGCGCCGAGCGCGAAGAGGTCCGGCGCAAGGACACGGTCAAGCGCAGCAAGCGGCCCGAGGTCAAGATCGAGCCGCGCGTGGCCGCCAACGAGCCGACCCTCAAGGCCCCGGCCACTCGTCAGCGCGCGCTGTTCAAGAACCTTCCGGCCGGTGCCCATCCGCCGCTGGACCTGCTCGATGAGCCGCCCGATCAGAAGCCCGGATATTCCACCGACACGCTCAAGGCGATGAGCCGTCAGGTCGAGCTCAAGCTGGCCGATTTCGGCATCGAGGTCGAGGTCGTCGAAGTCCACCCCGGGCCGGTCATCACCCGCTTCGAACTGCAACCGGCGCCGGGCGTCAAGGGCGCGCAGATCGCCAACCTGGCCAAGGATCTGGCGCGGGGCCTGAGCGTGATTGCGGTGCGCGTGGTCGATGTGATCCCCGGCAAGAGCGTGATCGGGCTGGAAATCCCGAACGCCAAGCGCGAGATCGTCTACCTGCGCGAGATTCTCGAGTCCGAGGTCTACGTCAAGGCGTCCTCGCCGCTGACCCTGGGTCTGGGCAAGAACATTTCCGGCCGGCCGATGATGGCCGATGTGGCGCGCATGCCGCATTTGCTGGTCGCCGGCACCACCGGTTCGGGCAAGTCGGTGGCGATCAACTCGATGATCCTGAGCCTGATCTACAAGGCCACGCCCGACCAGGTCCGGATGATCATGGTCGACCCGAAAATGCTCGAACTGTCGGTCTACGAGGGCATTCCACACCTGCTGGCGCCGGTGGTCACCGACATGAAGGAGGCGGCCAACGCGCTGCGCTGGTGCGTGGCCGAGATGGAGCGCCGCTACAAGCTGATGTCGCAGATGGGCGTGCGTAACCTGGCCGGCTACAACCGCAAGATTACAGAGGCCGAAGCCGCCGGCCAGCCCATCCCCGATCCGTTCGTCGACCCGAGCACGCTGGCCACCGGCGAGGAGCGACCGAGTCTGCAGAAGCTGCCGTTCATCGTCGTGGTCGTCGACGAATTCGCCGACATGATGATGATTGTCGGCAAGAAGGTCGAGGAACTGATCGCCCGGCTGGCGCAGAAAGCGCGCGCTTCTGGCATCCATCTGATCCTGGCCACCCAGCGGCCGTCGGTGGACGTGATCACCGGGCTGATCAAGGCCAACATCCCGACCCGGATGGCGTTCCAGGTGTCCTCGCGGGTCGACTCGCGCACCATTCTCGACCAGCAGGGCGCCGAACACCTGCTTGGCCACGGCGACATGCTCTACCTGCCGCCCGGCAGCGGCCTGCCCGAGCGCATCCACGGCGCCTTTGTCGATGACCACGAGGTTCATGCGGTAGTCGAGTGGCTGCGTGCGCAGGGCCAACCCGAGTACCTCGACGAGGTGCTGTCCGATACCCAGACCACCGCCGACGGCCGCCAGATCGGTGAAACCGGTCTGCTCGAGGCGGCCGCCGGCGACGAGTCCGATGAACTCTATGATCGTGCCGTGGCCTGGGTGCTGGAGAGTCGGCGGGCCTCGATTTCCAGCGTCCAGCGCCAGTTGCGCATCGGCTACAACCGCGCCGCCCGTCTGATCGAGGAGATGGAAGCCCAGGGCATCGTCAGCCCGCCCGAGCACAACGGCCAGCGCGAGGTGCTGGCCCCGGCGCCGCCGCCCCGTGATTAGCTCCGCCGCCGCGTGCCTGGCCCCGCCGCCGCGCGACTAAAGTCGAACCGTTTTTGCATCGCAAAAGGCATTGTGCACGGGGTCCAAAACAGGCCTTCGTGCTAGAGTAAAAAACCGCTTGCCGTCGGAATCCTGTCGGACGGCAGGGCTTCATCAACGGGAGAATCTTTATGCCGGGTCCGGGACAAACATTCCGCACGCTCGTGGCCGAACATGCGCCGCTGCAGGTGGTGGGCACGATCAACGCGCTGACCGCGCGCATGGCCGAGCAGATCGGTCACAAGGCCATTTATCTTTCCGGCGGCGGTCTGGCCGCCAACTCGCTGGGAATTCCTGATCTGGGCATCAGTACGCTCGATGATGTGCTGGTCGACGTGCGCCGGATCACCGACGCCTCCAGCCTGCCGCTGCTGGTCGATGTCGATACCGGCTTCGGCGGCGCATTCAACATCCAGCGCACCATCCGCTCGCTGGACAAGGCCGGTGCGGCCGGGATCCACATCGAAGACCAGGTCCAGGCCAAGCGCTGCGGTCATCGGCCGGGCAAGGCGATCGTGTCGAAAGACGAAATGGTCGATCGGGTCAAGGCGGCGGTCGATGCGCGCATCCACGACGATTTCGTGATCATGGCGCGCACCGATGCGCTGGCCGTGGAGGGCGAGCAGTCGGCAATCGAGCGCGCCGTCGCCTGCGTCGAGGCCGGCGCCGACATGATCTTTCCCGAAGCGATGCAGGAGCTGGCGCAGTACCGACGCTTCCGCGACGCGGTCGGCGTGCCGATCCTGGCCAACATCACCGAGTTTGGCCACACGCCGCTGTTCTCCACGCCCGAACTGGGCGAGGTCGGGGTCGATATCGTTCTCTATTGCTGCGGTGCCTACCGCGCGATGAACAAGGGCGCCGAAACCGTCTACAAGGCCCTGCTGAACCAGGGCCACCAGCGCGATGTCATCGACATCATGCAAACGCGCGAGGACATGTACGCCTACCTCGGCTACCACGCGTTCGAACAGAAACTCGATGAACTCTTCAAGGAGCAGTCATGACCGAAAAAAATACCGGCGCCGGCCTGCGCGGCCAATCGGCCGGCCAGACTTCGATCTGCACCGTCGGCGCGGCCGGCAATAGCCTGCGCTACCGCGGCTACGATGTCGACGACCTGGCTGAAAACGCCAGCTTCAACGAAACCGCCCACCTGATCCTCAAGGGCGAGTTGCCGACGCAGGCCGAACTCGATGCCTACGCAGCGCGACTGAAAGGTTTGCGTGCGCTGCCGGAGAAGCTGCGCGAAGTGCTTGAGCGCATTCCGGCCGACACCCATCCGATGGACGTGATGCGCACCGGCTGCTCGTTCCTCGGCAATATCGAACCGGAAGGTGATTTCGATCGCCAGCACGATGTCGCCGACCGCCTGCTGGCCGCATTTCCGGCCATCATCACCTACTGGTACCGCTACAGCCACGACGGCGTGCGCATCGAAACCGATTCCGACGAAGAGAGCATCGGCGGGCATTTCCTGGCGTTGCTGCACGGCAAGCCGCCGTCGGAACTGCACGCGCGGGTCATGGACGTGTCCCTGATCCTGTACGCCGAGCACGAGTTCAACGCCTCGACCTTTACCGCGCGGGTGTGCGCCTCGACCCTGTCGGACATGTTCTCGTGCATCACCGCCGCGATCGGCTCGCTCAGAGGGCCGCTGCATGGCGGCGCCAACGAGATGGCAATGGCGATGCTGGAGAAGTACAGCTCGGTCGAGCAGGCGCGCGCGGACGTCCACCGCATGCTCGAGGCGAAAGAAAAGATCATGGGCTTCGGCCATGCCGTCTACCGCGAGAAGGATCCGCGCAACGCGATCATCCGCGAGTGGTCGCGCAAGCTCAGCGAAGAGGTCGGCGACACGGTGTTGTTCCCGGTCTCCGAGGAGGTCGAGAAGATCATGTGGAACGAGAAGAAGCTGTTTGCCAATGCCGACTTCTTCCACGCCTCGGCCTACCACTTCATGGGCATCCCGACGGGGCTGTTCACGCCGATCTTCGTGATGTCGCGCGTGACCGGCTGGGCCGCGCACGTGATGGAACAACGCGCCAACAACCGCATCATCCGCCCGAGCGCCGATTACACCGGTCCGGAGCCGAGAAGGGTTGCGCCGATCTCGCAGCGCTGAGCGATCAAGAAGTGAGGGCTGCGGCGCGCAGGGTGTGTTGAGCCGCACGCGAAACGCACCGCGTTTTCGGCTTGGGAGGATTCCCGACCAATCGGCTTTCACATTCTAAAACGAATGAGGCCGGGCAGCCCCGAAGGGTGCCCGGCCTCGCTTGTTCTCGTGGGTTGCAGGATTGATCAGTCGGCAAACTGCTCGGCCGCGAAGTCCCAGTTGACCAGGTTCCAGAACGCCTCGAGGTACTTCGGGCGGGCGTTGCGGTAGTCGATGTAATAGGCGTGTTCCCAGACATCGCAGGTCAGAATCGGCTTGGCATCACCGGTCAGCGGCGTGTCGGCATCATCGGTGTTGACGATCGCCAGCGAGCCGTCGCTGTTCTTGACCAGCCAGGTCCAGCCCGAGCCGAAATTGCCGATTGCGCTTTCGGTGAATTTTTCCTTGAAGGTGTCGAACGAACCGAACGCGGCGTTGATCGCCTCGGCCACTGCGCCGCTGGGCGCGCCGCCGCCGTTCGGGCTCAGGCAGTGCCAGTAGAAGGTATGGTTCCAGACCTGGGCGGCGTTGTTGAACAGACCGCCGGAGGCTGAACGGATCAAATCTTCGAGCGACTTGTCGGCATCCGGCGTGCCGTCGACGGCGGCGTTGAGCTTGTCGACATAGGTCTGGTGATGCTTGCCGTAGTGGTAGTCCAGCGTCTCGGCCGAAATATGCGGCTCGAGTGCATTGCGTTCGTAGGGCAGGGCGGGAAGGGCAAAAGCCATGGTAAGGATCTCCTCAATCGGTGGGTGAAAGAATGGGGCGCGAGATTCAATTCACAGAGATGGTACCGTAGCATTCGTTATCAAGCCCTGAACGCCGCCGCCCCGGACTGATGCCTGCCGCCGACTTGCCCAAGCCCGCCGTCGATCCGATTGAACTGGGCGTATTCGAAAGCCGGGTCGGCGCGATCTGCGAGACCATGGGTGCGGTGCTTCGGCGCAGCGCGTTCTCGCCCAACATCCGCGACCGGCTGGATTTCTCCTGTGCGCTGTTTCTGCCCGACGGTCGACTGCTGGCCCAGGCCACCCACATTCCGGTGCACCTGGGCTCGATGGCCTGGGCGATGCGCGATCTGGCCGACCGCCACGACTGGCAGCCGGGTTCGCGTCTGATTCTGAACGACCCCTATGCCGGCGGCACCCACCTGCCCGATGTCACCGTGATCGCGCCGGTGTTTGTCGAGGGCGCGTTGGTCGGCTTCGTCGCCAACCGTGCCCATCACGCCGACATCGGCACGGCCACGCCCGGCTCGATGCCGCTGTCGCGCACGCTGGAAGACGAAGGCGTGCTGATCCAACCGACCTGGCTGTACCGCGACGGCAATCTTGACCAAAAAGCACTGGACGCGATCTGTGCGCGCATGCGCGATCCGGCACTGGCACGCGGCGATTTCCAGGCCCAGGTCGCCGCCTCGGTTGACGGCGAGTGTGCGTTGACCGCGCTGGTCACCGAATCCGGCCCGGAAAGTTTCGCACGGCTGGCCGTTGCGCTCAACGACTACGGCGCGAGGCTGGCGGCCAGCGCGATCGAGGAGCTGCCGACTGGCACCTGGAGCGCCGTCGACCGCATGGATTGCGATGGCCTGGGCGGGCCGGGGCCGTCGATCCGGGTCGCTTTGACAGTTCGCAAGGGCACCATCCGGGTTGATTTCGACGGCACCGACGGGCCGGTGGCCGGCAACCTCAATTGTCCGCTGTCGGTGACCGCGGCCGCGGTCTACTACGTGCTGCGTTGCCTGTTGCCCGACGAGACGCCGAATTGCGCCGGTGCACTTGAGCGTCTTGACTTGCAGGCGCCCGAGGCGTGCCTGGTCAATGCGCACGCCCCGGCCGCGACCGCCGCCGGCAACGTCGAAACCAGCCAGCGCATCGTTGATGTGCTGCTGGCCGCGCTGGCGCAGGCCTTGCCCGATCGCATCCCGGCCGCCAGCCAGGGTACGATGAACAACCTTGGCCTGGGCGGCGCGCGCTGGAGCTACTACGAAACGCTGGCCGGCGGCTGTGGCGCCGGCCCCGGCGGTCCCGGTCGCAGCGCGGTCCACAGCCACATGACCAACACGCTGAATACGCCGGCCGAAGTGCTGGAGACCAGCTTCCCGTTGCGCGTCGTGAGCTACCGCCAGCGGCGCGGCAGCGGCGGTCCCGGTCGGCACGCCGGCGGCGATGGCCTGGTGCGTGCGTTTGAATTCCTCGAGCCGGCCGAAGTCACCTTGATCACCGAACGTCGCGTGCATGCCCCGTGGGGCCTTTCCGGTGGTGAGTCCGGTCAGCCCGGTCGCAACCGTCTCGACGGCAAGGACCTGCCGTCCAAGGTCTCGGTCAAGGTGCAGGCCGGCCAGGTATTGACGATCGAAACGCCGGGCGGCGGGGGCTTCGGCGCGTAGGGTGTGTTGAGCCGCAGGCGAAACGCACCGAACGGAGTTCACATCAATCTGGAAGGTGGTCGCAGGGTTGGATCGGTGCGTGCTCGCTGCGCTCGACGCACCCTACGGCGGGCACGCGGATGGTTCAGGGCGTAGGGTGCGTTGAGCGAAGCGAAACGCACCGAACGGTGTCTGATCCTGCCATCGAGGCGTTGCCTACAATGCCGCGCTGCGCTTCGGCAATTCGTCGAACAGGAATGCTTTGCTGTCGGCGTAGTCGATCGGGCAGTCGATCAGGTGGACGCCGCTGCCGTTGAGCGCTGTGTCCAGCAGTGCTTCCAGCGATTCGACGCTGTCGGCACGATGACCATGCGCGCCGTAGGCCTCGGCATAGCGCACGAAATCCGGATTGCCGAACGTGAGCCCGTAGTCGGGCAGGTTCATATCGGCCTGTTTCCAGCGGATCATGCCGTAGGCGTCGTCTCTGAGCACCAGCACGACCAGGTCGAGACCGAGCCGGACGGCGGTTTCGAGTTCCTGCGAGTTCATCATGAAGCCGCCGTCGCCGCAGATCGCCAGCACCTTGCGTTCGGGGAAATCCACCTTGGCGCCGATCGCGACCGGCAGCCCGGCACCCATGGTCGCCAATGCATTGTCCAGCAGCAGCGTATTGGGCCGCACCGCGCGGTAGTTGCGCGCGAACCAGACCTTGTACAGGCCGTTGTCCAGCGACACGATGCCGTCATCGGGCAGGGCGTCGCGCACCGCGTGCACCAGCCGCCGTGGATGGATCGGGAAGTCGTTCAATTCGCGGCCCGAATCGAGCTCTTCGAACAAGGCTTTACGCACCTGGCGCGCGAATGAAAAATCCCAGTGATCCTGCGGTTCGATGCGCTCGGCAAACTGCCAGATTGCGTTGGCGATGTCGCCGGTCACCTCGATCTGCGGGAAGTAGACCGGGTCGACCTCGGCGGTGAAGAAGTTGACATGGATGACCGTGCGCTTGCCTTCGCGCATGAAGAACGGCGGCTTTTCGACCACGTCGTGGCCGACGTTAATGATGCAGTCGGAGTGCTCGATCAGTCGATGCACATAGTCGCCGTCCGACAGCGCCGCTGTGCCCATCCAGCAATCGTTGGGTTCGCCGACCACACCCTTGCCCATCTGGGTGGTGAAAAACGGAATGCCGGTGGCGTTGATGAAGCGCCGGAGCATCTTCGAGGTCAGCTTGCGGTTGGCGCCGGCGCCGCACATCAGCAGCGGCCGTTTGGCCTTGGTGATCGCCTCGACTGCGCGCGCGATCGCCTTTTCCTCGGCCACCGGCCGGCGCGTCTGGCTGGCGATCAGCGGCTTGAGGCCGGCGGCATCCTCGCGCGCGATGTCTTCGGGCAGTTCCAGGTGCACCGCGCCGGGGCGTTCCTCCTCGGCCCGGCGGAAGGCCTCGCGTACGCGCGACGGCACGGTCGCGGCCGAGACGATCTGGCGGCTGTAGCGGGTGACCGGTTGCATCACATCGACGATATCGAGAATCTGGAAGTGGCCCTGCTTGGACGACTTGATCGGCTTCTGGCCGGTAATCATCACCATCGGCATCGCGCCCAGTTCACCGTAGGCGGCGGCAGTGATGAAATTGGTCGCACCGGGACCGAGCGTGGACATGCACACGCCCGGCTTGCCGGTCAGTCGGCCGTGCGCGGCGGCCATGAACCCGGCGGCCTGTTCGTGGCGCGTGATCACCGGCTCGATCGACGATTCGCGCAGCGCTTCGAGCAGGTCCAGGTTTTCCTCGCCGGGCACGGCGAATACGCGTTCGACGCCTTCGGCTTCGAGGCATTCGACCATCAGGCTTGCAGCATTGCGTTCAGTCATGAGAAATTATCCAGAGTTCGATTCAATTTGAAGAGTCGCGCGATTGCACATCGCCGGTAATCAGGCGGATGCCGCGGCCGAAGGTCAGGTACGACCAGAACCAGTTGGCCGCGACCACCAGCCGGTTGCGAAAGCCGATCAGGAAATAGATGTGGGCAAAGCCCCACAGCCACCAGCCGAGGTAGCCGGTGATGCGCAGGCCGCGGTAGTTGACCACCGCCGAGTGCCGCCCGATGGTCGCCAGCTGGCCCCAGTCGCGGTAGCGAAACGGCGCCGGCACGGGCTTGCCGGCGACCGTGGCTGCAATCATGCGCGCAGCAAAGCCGCCCTGCTGCTTGGCCGCCGGGGCCAGACCGGGCGTGGGTATGCCGTCGGCGTTGACGTGGCTGGCGACATCGCCGACCACGAACACGCGCTCATCATCGGGTAGCCGCAACCATTCGTCGACCTCGACGCGGCCGGAGCGGTCGGCCTCCACGCCCAGCCATTGCCCGGCCGGCGAGGCCTTGACGCCGGCGCTCCAGATCACGGTCTCGGTCGGGATCATGCGTTCGCCGATCTTGACGCAATGCGCGTCCAGTCCGTCGACGCGCGAGTTGAGCACCAGCTCCACGCCCATCTTCTTCAGCGAGCGGCAGGCGCGCTCGGACAGCTGCTCGGGAAACGGTCGCAGTACGCGATCGTTGGCATCGACCAGCAGCACGCGCGTGCTTTCCGGCTTGATGCGGCGGAAATCCTTGGCCAGCGTGTAGCGCGTCAGCTCGGCCACGGCCCCGGCCATCTCGACTCCGGTCGGGCCGCCGCCGACGATGACGAAGGTCATCAGCGCCTCGCGCCGGGCCGGGTCGTCTTCCATCTCCGCGCGTTCGAACGCCAGCAGAATGCGGCGGCGCAACTCGGTGGCATCCTCGATGCGCTTGAGGCCCGGTGCATGTTCATGCCAGTGGTCGTTGCCGAAGTAGTTGTGGGTCGCACCGGTGGCCACCACCAGCCAGTCGTAGTCGACCTGCCGGCCGCTGAGCGTATGCACCGCGCGCTGTTCGCGGTCGATACCGGTGATGGTGTCGAGCACGACCTGGACATTGTCGAGCTTGCCGACGATCGCGCGGATCGGCGCGGCAATATCAGCCGGCGACAGCGCCGCGGTTGCGACCTGGTAGAGCAGCGGCTGGAACAGGTGGTAGTTGTGCCGGTCCATCACCACGATCTCGACCGGCTCGCGCGCCAGCCGCAGCACCGCGCGCAGCCCGGCAAAACCCGCGCCCAGCACCACCACGCGCGGCTTGCGATGTTGCGATTCCATCGATTGCAATGCCTTAAGTCCCGGATTCACCGGCAGTAGACCGTCCGGGGCGGTATGGCTTTCAGGGAGCTTGTGGTGGAGGCATGGATTGCTGAATGACCGTCCAGCTTGCGCGCGCATCGTCTCTCCGGCGCGAATGAAGCGCGACAGATGGAATCAGGCTGGGCCCCATCGCCGGCCACCAGACGCCTGCCTACATCCGCTTCGGGGTGTCGTGCAGATTGCCATCGTTTACGATGACCCAACACCCAGCCCCGAAGGCCCGAACCATGCCCGATGCCGGCACGATGACCCGTTTGCTGATGAACCGCGCGCGCTTCGACGACATGCAGATCGATACGGTAGAGGTGCCGTTGGCGGAAGCGGGCGAGGTCGTGTTCGCGCTCGATCGCTTCGCGCTGACCGTCAACAACGTCACCTACGCAGCCTTCGGCGACGCGCTGCACTACTGGGATTTCTTTCCCTCGAGGATCGATGGCTTCGGCCTGCTGCCGGTGTGGGGCTACGCCGATGTGGTCGACTCGAAGGTCGAGGGCATCGACCCGGGTCAGCGCTACTACGGCTACTTCCCGTCGGCCACGCACCTGGTCGTGCGTCCGGGCAAGATCGGTGCGCGCAGCTTCCGCGACGAGACCCCGCACCGGCGCGCGCTGCCGGAGGTCTACAACTGGTACCAGCGCACCGACGACGACCGCTTCCACAGCGCGGCCTCCGAGCCGCTGCACGCGATCTTCCGGCCGCTGTTCGTGACCGCGTTCGGGCTGGCCGACTTCCTTGCCGAGCAGAACTTCTTCGGCGCCGAGTGCGTGGTGATCTCCAGCGCATCGAGCCGCACCGGCTATGCCGTGGCCTTCAGCATCGGCTTGTTTTCCGAAATCGACATCATCGGCCTGACATCGGCCGGCCACCGCAGCTTCGTCGAAGGCCTGGGTCTGTATGGCCACGTCCTCGGCTACGACGATCTCGAGCAGCTGGACGCGGATCGGCCGACGCTGTACGTCGACGTTGCCGGGAATGGTGAACTGCAGATGCGCATCCACCGCCACCTCGTCGATCGGCTGGTGCACGACGCGGCACTGGGTGCGGCGCACGCACACGCGCCGCCGCAGCCGGACAAGGACCTGCCCGGTCCCAAGCCGCAGTTCTTCTTCGCGCCGGATTGGGTCGCGCGCCGCCAGGTCGAGTGGGGCTCGGCCGAGTTCGACCGCCGCGTCGGTCAGGCCACCGCGCGCTTCTACGACTACGTGACGAAGAACCGGCTGATCGAGGTGCGCGAGCAGCGCGGCCTCGAAGCCGCCCGCGCCATCCTCACCGAAATGCTGGCCGGCCGAACCGACCCCGCCATCGGCCACCTCGTGCGGCTGCACGGCGGCTGACGGGTCTGCGCCGACGATTGAAAGATTCTGCCGAGCCGGGGAAGTCGTCGCGTTGAACGACAGCTGGTTCTGCGATCGCTGCGCGGGTATCCAGTTGCTTTCCGCTCCCCATGCGTCCATCAGGCTCGCGTAGGAGCCTGCCTGCAGGCGAATGCTCTACCGCCCGGCTTGCGCTCGCCGTGTCTCCTCGGCGGTCAGCTGCGG
>JAVVDV010000052.1:0-15802 GCA_032251355.1 Wenzhouxiangellaceae bacterium | reverse complement strand
AAGGCTTCCAAGAAGAAGGCTTCCAAGAAGAAAGCTTCCAAGAAGAAAGCTTCCAAGAAGAAGGCCTCCAAGAAGAAGGCTTCCAAGAAGCGGTCAAAAAAAAAAGGTAGCGCGGAAGGGCTGAGCGGTTCGCCCTGGGATCGGCTGGTCGCGGCACTCGAGCAGGCGCGCGAAGCCGCGTTGGAACTGGCCGAGCGCGATGTGAACCGGGGCCGTGAAGCGGTCGAGAAGCTGGTCGGCGATGCACGTGACACGCTGGCGAACTTTGAAGATATGGCCGAAAAAGGCATTGCGCGCTTGACCGGCAAGGGTTCCTGACCCGGAGTTGGCGGACGAACCCACCCGGCGTTTGATCGATCAGTTTCTGGACTCGGCCTGGGCTGAGGACGGGCTGGCCGACAACACGCTGGATGCCTACCGAACAGACCTGTCCGGGTTCGCCCGGGCAGGTCTTTTCATTCTGGATGACGGCGACCGTGTCGTCTTTGACGCTTCGCGCTTGCCGCAGCTGATGGCCCGGGCCCTGCGCGGCGGCACCTCGGTGCGAACGCTGCGGCGTCGCTTCAGTGCCCTGCGGCGTCTGGTTGGATGGCTGCGTCGCAGCGGCCGCATGGAGGGCGATCCTCTGGCCGGATTCGAACCGCCGCGACTGCCGGGGCGATTGCCCGGGGTGCTGAGTGGTGACCAAGTCCGGGCATTGCTCGAAGCGCCCGATACCACGACCGCGCACGGCATCCGTGATCGTTGCATGCTCGAAGTGCTGTACGCCTCCGGCATGCGGGTTGGGGAACTGGTAGCGGTTGACCTGCCGATGATCAACACCCGCCAGGGCCTGGTGCGGGTAACCGGCAAGGGCGGCAAGGATCGTCTGGTGCCGCTGGGCGAGATTGCGCTGGACTGGCTGGAGCGCTGGCAGGGCGAGCCGCGACGTCGCTGGCTGCGGGCCGGTCCGACCGATGCGCTGTTCATCGGTCCGCGTGGCGCCCGCTTGACCCGGCAAGCCGTGTGGCTGCGCATTCGCAAGCACGCGCTGGGCGCCGGAATCCATGCCCCGGTTTCGCCGCACAAGCTGCGCCATTCGTTCGCGACCCACCTGCTCGACCATGGCGCCGACCTGCGCGTGGTGCAACTCCTGCTCGGTCACAGCGATCTGGCAACCACGCAGATCTACACGCACGTGGCGGCCGGCCGCCTGAAATCGCTGCACCGCACCCACCATCCGCGCGGCTGATCCTGAGCCTGACGGAACCAATGCCGGGCTTGCCACTCCAATGCGACAGACCGCAATGGCGCTCAGACTCGGGGCGTGCAGGTACGATTGGCAGTTACAATTGTCATCAAAAAGCGGCATCAGCAACCGCCCTGTGCAATCGTCTTCTGCGATTGTCTGCTGCGATTGTCTGCTGCAATGGGCGGTTATCGAATTGAAACCCAACGGGATGGAGAACAGATCGTGAATCGAATGCTTGTCGGGCTGCTGGCCCTGTGGCTTGCCGGTACCGTCGCGGCCGACGACTACGCTGCCGTGCGCGAACGCGCTGCGGGCCTGGTCGGCGAAGATGCCGAAATTGCAGTCGCCGAATCGCCGATGGACGGAATGCTGCAGGTGCGCATCGGTTCCGACATCGTCTACATGAGCGACGATGGCCGCTTTCTGATGCAGGGTCGGCTGTGGGATCTGGATACGCGCGAGGACCTGACCGATACCGCGCGCAGTGAAATCCGGCGCGAAGTGTTGCAAACGCTCGACCATGACCAGTTGATTTCCTTCGGCCCGGATGATGCCGAGCACGAGATCGTGGTGTTTACCGATGTCGACTGCGGCTATTGCCGTCGGTTGCACGAGCAGATCGCCGAGTACAACGAAGCCGGCATTCAGGTCAGCTACGCGGCCTTTCCGCGCG
This sequence comes from Wenzhouxiangellaceae bacterium, assembly GCA_032251355.1. Taxonomy (GTDB): domain Bacteria; phylum Pseudomonadota; class Gammaproteobacteria; order Xanthomonadales; family Wenzhouxiangellaceae. Next base: position 13,898 of record JAVVDV010000052.1, on the reverse strand, counting down.
CCGGTGTCGGATCGCAAACCTTCCACAAGATGGTTTCGGTCTGGTGTGCTGCCGATCAGCACGAGGCGATGACGATCGCCAAGGCCGGCGAGACACCCGACCCGGCCAACTGCGATTCGCCGGTGGCCGAGCAGTACCGGCTGGGCCAGGCGCTGGGCGTGACCGGTACACCGGCGCTGATGACAGCCTCGGGCGAGCTGATTCCCGGCTATGTGCCGCCGGGTGATCTGCGCATCCGGCTCGATCGCGGCACCCAGCGCGCAAGCGCCGAGTAGATTCGTTGCTGTGGCGGCGCGGGTCACCGACCCGTGCCGGTGTGCGTACACTCTTCGCGTCTTCCACGGTTCGGAATTAGCGCATGCAGGTTCTCGCAGGTCGCCAGCCGCTGGCGCCGTTTCGGCTCGCTCGTCTGCAAGCGGCGTTGACATCGGCCTGCGGCCGACCGCTTCGATTGCAGGCCGAAGAACTGTTTCTGGTCGAAACGACCGACTCGCCGCTGCCGGCACTGCTGGCGCTGCTGCACGCCCACCCGGTCGAGCCTGCCGCACTGGCCGGCAAGCTGTGCGTCGTGCCGCGGCGCGGCACCCGCAGTGCCTGGGCCTCGCGCGCCGAGGACATTCTGGCGCGCTGCGGACTGGGCGGTGCGGGTCGCATCGAGCGCGGCCTGGTCTACGCCATCGAAGGCGTCCATCCGTCGGAATTGCCGCCGGCGGCCGCAGCGCTCTTGCATGACCGCATGACCGAAGACCGGGTCGCTGACCCCGGAACGCTGGCGCACTGGTTCGATACGCCCAAGCCCGGCGCACTGGCCGAAATCGAGCTTGGGGCGAGCCCGCGCGAGGCGCTGGCGCGCTGCAACCGGGAGCTCGGTCTGGCCCTGGATGGCGACGAGATCGACTATCTGGTCGATGCCTTCGTCGCGCTCGGTCGCAACCCCACCGATGCCGAACTGATGATGTTCGCGCAGGCCAACTCCGAGCACTGTCGGCACAAGATCTTCAATGCCGATTGGATCGTCGACGGCAAGCCGCTGGAGGACAGCCTGTTCGGCAGAATCCGCACCACCCATGCACGCGTGCCCGATGGCGTGCGCGTGGCCTACGACGACAATGCTGCGGTGCTGGCTGGTTTCGATGCAACCGTGTTTGCGCCGTTCCTCGACGATAGCGCGCGCTGGCAGGAACGCCGACAGGCGCTCGACATCCAGATCAAGGTCGAAACCCACAACCATCCGACCGCGATCTCGCCCGATCCGGGCGCGGCCACTGGCGCCGGCGGCGAGATTCGCGACGAGGCTGCGACCGGCCGCGGCGCACGCCCGGTCGCGGGCCTGAGCGGCTTTGCCGTCGGCGACTTGGCGATTCCAGGGCTGGAGCAGCCGTGGGAGCGCGCGCCGCTGCCGCCGGATCGGCTGGCCACGCCGCTTTCCATCATGCTCGAGGGACCGGTGGGGGCTGCGCGCTACAACAACGAGTTCGGACGCCCGGCGCTGGCCGGCTACTTCCGCACCCTGGGCTGGCAGGTGCGCGATCACTGGTGGGGCTATTACAAGCCGATCATGCTGGCCGGCGGCATGGGCCGGATCGCGGCCGAGCAGACGCAGAAACTCGCGCTTGCGCCCGGCCATCGCATCATCGTGCTCGGTGGCCCGGCAATGATGATCGGGCTGGGTGGCGGCGCGGCTTCCAGCCTGCACGCCGGTCAATCCTCGGCCGAGCTGGACTATGCCTCGGTGCAGCGCGCCAACCCGGAGATGCAGCGCCGCTGCCAGGAAGTCATCGACCGCTGCTGGCAGCTGGGCGAGACCAACCCGATTGCCTCGATCCACGATGTCGGCGCCGGTGGCCTGTCGAACGCAATTCCCGAGCTGCTGCACGACGGTGGCGTCGGCGGCGCGCTGGAGTTGCGCGCGATCCCGTCAGCCGACCCGTCGCTGTCGCCGATGGCAATCTGGTGCAACGAGTCGCAGGAACGCTACGTGCTGGCGGTGGCCGAGGCCGATTTCGATCGTTTTGCCGCAATCTGCGCGCGCGAGCGATGTCCGATGGCCGATCTCGGCCCGGCCACGGCGCAGGCGCATCTGACGCTGGCCGATACCGAAAGCGCTCGGCCACCGGTGGATCTGAGTCTCGATGTGTTGTTCGGCAACACGCCCCGGCGCGTGATGCAGGTCGATTCCGAAACGCTTGCTTGTCCGAATGAGGGCCTGGCCGGCATTGAACTGTCCGAGGCGCTGGAACGCGTGCTGGTGGTGCCGGCGGTCGGCTCCAAGCAATGCCTGATCACGATCGGCGATCGCACGGTCGGTGGCTTGACTGTGCGCGATCCGATGGTCGGTCCGTGGCAGGTGCCGGTGGCCGATTGCGCAATCACGCTGACCGACTACCAGCATGACCACGGCAGCGCGCTGGCGATCGGCGAGCGCGCGCCGCTGGCAATCTGGAACCCGGCCGCCTCGGCGCGCATGGCGGTGGCCGAGGCACTGCTGAACCTGGCCGGCTGCGTCACCGCCGGTCGCCGCCGCATCAAGCTGTCGGCCAACTGGATGGCCGCGGCCGCAGCGCCCGGCCAGGCCGTCGCACTGCGCCAGGCCGTCGAGGCGATTACCGGCGAATTCTGCGACGCGCTGGAACTGGCGATCCCGGTCGGCAAGGATTCGCTGTCGATGACCACGCGCTGGCAGCACGACGGCGAAGCGCTGGCGGTCACCGCGCCGGTGTCGCTGAACGTGACCGCGTTCGCGCCGGTGCCGGATGTGCGCCGGCATATCACGCCACTTTTGGCCGATCACCCCTCGTCGCTGTGGCTGCTGGCACCGCCGGGTCAGCGGCTGGGTGGTTCGGCGCTGGCCCAGGCTTTCGTGCGCGAGCTGGGTGACGTCCCCGATATTGACGAACCGGCACGGCTGGCGCTGTTGTTCGATACCGTGCAGGCGCTGGTCGCCGATGGTGTGATCACGGCGCTGCATGACCGCTCCGACGGCGGACTGATTGTCAGCCTGCTCGAAATGGCATTCGCCGCGCGTCGCGGGCTGTCGATTGTGATCCCGAGCGAGATGCCGATCAATGCGGACCCGCTGGCGTTCCTGTTCAACGAGGAAATCGGGCTGGTGGTGCAGGTGCCCGAAGAAAATGCGGCGCGCTTCGAGCAGGCGCTGGCCGAGCACGGGCTGACGGGCTGGGCCCATCGCCTGGGCGCGCCGATTGAGCATCCCGAGTTGGTTGTGGCCCGGGGCGATCGCGAGCTGTTGCGGCGCGAACTGGCGGAATTGCACACCCGCTGGGCTGCGACCAGCCACGCGCTGCAGCGGCTGCGTGACGACCCGGACTGCGCCGACGAAGAGCACGCCGCGCGCGCCGAGTTTCAGGCGCCGGGCCTGTCGCCGGTGGTTCCGTTCGCGTTCGCTGCGCCGGCCGTCAACCGTGGTACCCGGCCGCGCGTGGCGATCGTGCGCGAACAGGGCGTCAACGGCCAGCGCGAGATGGCGATGGCCTTTCATCGCGCCGGTTTCGATGCCTTTGATGTGCACATGAGCGATCTCGAGGCCGGTGTCCAGCAGCTCGATGGTTTTCACGGACTGGTGCTGCCCGGCGGCTTTTCGTTCGGGGACGTGCTCGGGGCCGGCCGCGGCTGGGCGCGCAGCATCCTGTTCAACCCGGCTTTGGCCGAGGCGTTTCGAGGCTTTTTTGCCGACCCGAGCAAATTCGCGCTTGGCGTGTGCAACGGCTGCCAGGTGCTCGCGCAACTGGCCGAACTGGTGCCCGGATCAGACCACTGGCCGCGCTTTGTCGATAACCGCTCGCGCCAGTTCGAAGCGCGCCTGGGCCAGGTCGAAATCCTTGATTCGCCGTCGCTGTTCCTGGCCGGCATGGCCGGCGCGCGCCTGCCGGTGGTCGTCGCCCACGGCGAGGGCCGCGCCGCGTTCGCCGATCCGTCCGATGCTGAACGGGTTGCGGTCACGCTGCGCTACGTCGACGGCCACGGCCGGGTCGCGGCGTGCTATCCGGACAACCCGAACGGCTCGCCCGACGGCATTACCGGCATCTGCAATCGCGACGGTCGCATCACGCTGATGATGCCGCATCCGGAACGGCTGCTGCGCGCGCTCAACTACTCGTGGGCGCCGCCCGAATGGGGTGACCATTCGCCGTGGATGAAAATGTTCGACAACGCCCGGGCCTGGGTGGAGGGTGCGGTGTGAGTGCACCGGAAAATAACGGCCCGGAAGCAGAATCGACCGGCAACCCGGTCAAGGAAATGTTCCTGCTCGCGGCTCTCTACCTGCCGCTGGGGTTCTTCCTGTGGTTCTCGTTCGGCAGCGCGCTGATGTGGCCGGCCGGTCGGCTCGTCGGTGGCCTGCTGACCGGCGTGTACCCCGAGGTGTTCGAGGCGGTCGTCCAGTTCGGCAAGAGTTTCGAGGTCCAGACCCACGTACAGCTCGAGCGCCTGATCGAGGGTCGGGTCGCGCTGGTGACCTTCGATGTCAACCCGATGATCTATGCCTGGGGCATGGCGCTGCTGTTCGGGCTGGTGATGGCAACCCCGCTGGAGGGCCGTCGGCGTCTGCTGCAGCTGGCGATCGGCTTTGCGGTGATTTCGCTGGTCACGGCCTGGGGCGTGTTCTGGAATACCTGGATGATCCTCGCCTTCAACGCCGGAGCCGAAGGTGCGGCGGCGGTGACGGTCTCCGGGCTGTCGCCGACCCTGATCGCGTTGTGCTACCAGCTCGGCTACCTGATGCTGCCGGCGGTGGTGCCGGTGGCGACCTGGATCCTGATGAACCGTCCGTTTCTCGAGCAGATTGCATTCGGCCGGCGAACTTGAGCGGCGCATCCGGGTCGAATGCGCCATCCCCTTCGGCCGCTATAATTCCGAACCATGGAAACTCAGGCGCTGGCCCAACCCGAAGAAACCGATCTGCTGCCGCAGGTTGGCGACCACCTCGAGGATCGCGCCGCCGAGCTGTGCGATCTGATGATCGAGCGCGGCCGGCTGCGCCGCGAGGACTACAGCCGTGCGCGCACCTATCGCGAGCAGCACGGCGGCAACCTGCTGACGTTGCTGGTGCGTCTGGGGCTGGTGTCCGAGCGCGATCTCGCCCAGGCGCAGTCGGAAATGCTGAAGCTGCCGCTGGTCGGTGAGCGCGACTATCCCGAGCACGGCCCGGAACTCGACGCCATCTCGGTGCGCTTCATGAAGCAGCAGCACCTGGTGCCGATCGCCCTCGACGAGGGAAAGCTGACCGTCGTCATGGCCGATCCGCAGGATTCGACCGTGCTCAAGGCGCTGAACATGGCCACCGGGCTGGAAATCGCGCCGGCGGTCGGTATCAGCTCGGAGATCGACAACGCCATCGAGCGCTACTTCGGTGGCGGCCGCAGCGCCATGGGTCAGATTGCCGAAGGCCTGAACGACGAGGGCGAGGGCGACGACGAGGAAAACGTCGAGCACCTGCGCGACCTGGCCTCGGAAGCGCCGGTGATCCGGCTGGTCAACCTGATCATGCAGCGCGCGGTCGAGGCCCGGGCCTCGGATATCCACATCGAGCCGTTCGAGAATCGGCTCAAGGTGCGCTACCGGGTCGACGGCGTGCTGCAGGAAGTCGAGGCGCCGCCGGCGCGCTCGACCGCGGCGGTGATCTCGCGCGTCAAGATCATGGCCAAGCTCAACATCGCCGAGCGCCGGCTGCCGCAGGACGGGCGCATCATGCACCGGGTGCAGGGCAAGGAGCTCGACCTGCGCGTGTCGACCGTGCCGACCTCGCACGGTGAGAGCGTGGTCATGCGTATTCTCGACCGCGAGGCGGTCACGCTGGACTTCGACAGCCTGGGTTTTTCCGACGACACCCGCAAGGCGTTCATCCGTCAGCTGGAAATGCCGCACGGCATCATCCTGGTCACCGGCCCGACCGGCTCGGGCAAGACCACCACGCTGTACACCGCGCTCAGCCAGCTCAACTCGCCCGAGCGCAAGATCATCACGGTCGAGGATCCGGTCGAGTACCAGCTCGAGGGCATCAACCAGATCCAGGCCAAGTCGTCGATCGGGCTGACCTTTGCCTCGGCGCTGCGCGCGATCGTGCGCCAGGATCCGGACGTGATCATGATCGGCGAAATGCGCGATCTGGAAACCGCCAAGATCGCGATCCAGTCGGCCCTGACCGGCCATCTGGTGCTGTCGACGCTGCACACCAACGATGCCGCCGGTGGCGTCACGCGCATGCTCGACATGGGCGTGGAGGATTACCTGCTGACCTCGACCGTCAACGCGATCATGGCCCAGCGCCTGGTGCGCCGGCTGGACCCGGAAACCCGTCAGCCGTTCACCGTGCTGCCCGAGATGATCAAAGAGCTGGGCCTGCGCGAACTCACCGATGCCGACCCGATCACGCTGTACCGGCCGGGTACCTCGGAGGCCAACCCGACCGGCTACCTCGGCCGTTCCAGCATCGTCGAGCTGCTGGTGATCTCCGACCCGATCCGAAGGCTGATCATGAAACAGGCCACCGCCGGCGAGATCGAGCGTCTGAGCCGCGATGAAGGCATGCGCACCATGTATCAGGACGGCATGCGCAAGGCGCTGCTGGGTGTGACCAGCGTCGAGGAAGTGCTGCGGGTCACGCAGGAAGCCTGATGCCGCTGTTTACCTACAAGGCGGTCACACCGGCCGGCGAGGCGCTGAATGGGGAAATGGAAGCGCCCAGCGTCGACCTGGTCATCGCCCATATCCAGGAAACCGGCAATATTCCGGTGCAGGCGAAAGAGGTGTCGGCCGGCTTCCGGCTCGAGACGCTGTTTCGCGGCCGCCAGGGCTTGTCGCAACGCGAAATCGGCGACCTGACCGGCCAGCTCTCGACCCTGCTCGGCGCCGGTCTGCCGCTGGATCGCTCGCTCGGCATCCTTGTTGAACTGGCCGAAAACGAGCGCGTCGAGCGCGTGCTGCAGAAAATCCGCGACCGCGTGCGCGAGGGCATCTCGCTGTCCGAGGCGCTGGAAGAGCGCGTCGGCGTGTTCTCGCGTTTTTACATCAATATGGTCCGGGCCGGTGAGGTCGGGGGCGCGCTGGACCAGACGCTGGCGCGCATGGCCGAATATCTCGAGCGCTCCAAGCAGCTCAAGGACGGCGTGATTTCGGCGCTGATCTACCCGGCCTTGCTGGTCATTCTGGCGATCGCCTCGCTGATCTTGCTGATGGTCTACGTGATTCCGCAGTTCACGCCGATGTTCGAGGACTTCGGCGGCGAACTGCCGTGGCTGACGCAGATCGTGATTTTTGTCGGTGATGTGCTGAAGAACTTCTGGTGGGGGCTGATCGCGATCGTCGCCGTGATCGTGCTGTGGTTTCGCGGCCAGATGGCCAAGCCGGCCTCGCGGCTGGCCTGGGACGGGCGTTTCCTGCGCCTCAAGTGGGTCGGCGACGTGGTCGCCAAGATCGAGATGGCCCGGCTGGCGCGCACCGCCGGCACGCTGCTGGTCAACGGTGTGCCGCTGCTGTCGGCCATTTCCATCGCACGCAACGTGATGACCAATACTGTGCTGCGCGAGGATCTTGGCGAGACCGCCAAGAAGGTCAAGACCGGCGCGCCGCTGGCCCGCGCGCTGAACGAGAGCGGGCGTTTTCCGCGCCTGGCGCTGCAGATGATCAACGTCGGTGAGGAAACCGGCAAGCTCGACGAAATGCTGCTCAAGGTCGCCGATACCTACGATCGCGAGGTCCAGACCACCATCGACCGCATCATGGCGCTGCTGGTGCCGGTGCTCACGCTCGGCCTGGCCGCCCTGATCGGCGTGATCGTGATGTCGGTGCTGATGGCGATTCTGAGCATCAATGAACTGATCGGGTGAATCTTTCGGTGAATCTTTCCCATGGTCGTTGTCATAATGACCAGTCGGCGGGTGTTCGCCAACCCCGCTGTGGAAGCAATCGGCGGATTGAATATGCATTCGGATTCAAGAGGCAAGCTGTGATGAAACCTTCAACCCAGGGCTTTTCGCTGGTCGAACTGCTGGTCGTGCTGATCATCCTCGGGCTGATCGCCGGGCTGGTCGTACCCAATATCATGGGTCGCGGCGAGGATGCCAAGTCGCGCACCGCGCTGGCGCAGGTGCAGCGGCTGTCGATGGCCGTTGACGAGTTCTACCTCGACACCGGCCGCGCGCCGCGCGACCTGCGCGAACTGGTCGAACGGCCGGGCAATGTCTCGAACTGGAACGGCCCCTACGTGCAGGAATCGGTGCTGAACGACCCATGGGGCAACCGCTACACCTACCGCTTCCCGGGCGAGCACCGCGATTTCGACATTTTCAGCCACGGCAAGGACGGCCAGCCGGGCGGCGAGGGGCCGGATCGCGATATCGCCAACTGGAACATCTGACCACCGCCCGATGCGGCGCGCGTCTCCATGGTTGCACTCGACCGGCTTCTCGCTGGTCGAGCTGATGGTGGTGATGGTGCTGATCGTGGCGCTGTTCGGGCTGGTCGGCGGCTCGGTGATGCGTTCGGTCGGCGCGGCCGAGTTGCGCAACGAGGTGCGCGAGGTGCTGGCCGGTCTGCGTCACACGCGCGGTCGCGCGATCGTCGAAGGCACCGAGAAGGTGTTTCTTGTCGATGCCGAGCGACTGACCTGGCAGGCGGCCAGCCGCGAGCCGCAGCGCTTGCCCGAGGGCCTGGACATCACCCTCAATACCGCACGCTCGGAGCTGACCGGCGAAAACGCCGGCGGCATCCGCTTCTTTCCCGACGGCGCCTCGACCGGCGGCAGCATCGTGTTGTCGGTGGACGGCCGCGAGTGGACCATCACGGTCGGCTGGCTGACCGGCGAGATCAGCCAGGAGCCGGCGGAGAAGCGTCGATGAAACGCGCGCGCGGATTCACCCTGATCGAGGTCATGGCCGCGTTTGCGATCTTCTCGGTGCTGTTCGGGATGACGCTGCAGATCCTGTCGACCTCGCTGAGCAACACCCGCCGCGCCGGGGATTACACCCAGGCCGCGCTGCTGGCGCAAAGCCAGCTCGACATGGTCGGGATCGAAGCGCTGCCCGAGCCGGGCCGGTACAGCGGCCGCTATGGTGAGGTCTACCGCTGGGAAATGCTGATCGACCCGTATTTCATCGACGACCGGCCCGAGGTGCTGTACGAGGACCTGCCGATCGAGCTGTACTATGTCGCGCTGACCGTGCGTTGGGGCGAGGGCCGCGGCGAGCGCGAGGCCACCTTCGAGACGCTGCGCTCGGTCGATCGCAACTTTGCCGAGCGCGAGCGGCAGGGCCGATGAGCCGAAGCGTGCCTCGTTTCCGATTTCGTACCGGACCGCAAGGGCATCGCGGCGTGGACGCCGCTCCTACACCAAAATCGGTACAGCCTTCGACCTGCGGATATTTCTCGCGGTCTCGCGGCGTGGACGCCGCTCCTACACCAAAGCCCGTACCGCCCGTTGTAGGAGCAGCGTCCACGCCGCGATTTCACGCCAAGGCGTCCGCGCCGCGATTGCACACCCCGGAATCCCGATCGCGATCGAATCCCGCAACCGCGCGACGTCCGCTGGCCGCCGAACGCGGCTTCACGCTGATCGAACTGCTGCTGGCCACGGCGCTGATCGGGCTGATCATGGCGATGGCCTACGGCGGCTTCCGCGCCAGCATCCGCTCGTCGGGCTCCGGCGAGCAGCTGATCGAGGAAACCAACCGGCTGCGCGTGGTGCACCAGTTCCTGCGTCGTCAGCTCAGCCATGCGCGACCGCTGATCATCGAGCAGCCGGACGAAAACGAACCGCCGCTGCGCTTCGAGGGCGAGCGCGAACGGATCCGCTTCATCGCGCCGATGCCGGGTTATCTCGGCTTCGGCGGACCGTATGTGCAGGAACTCCGGCTCGAACGCGGCGAGGTCGGGCGCGACCTGGTGTTTGCCTTTGCCATGCTCAACGGCTACGAGCCCGGCGATCTCGAAGACCAGGCACCGATCACGCTGCTCGAAGATGTCGGCGACGCGCTGTTTGAGTATCTGGGCTGGAGCGAGGACCGCGAGCAGGTGGTGTGGAGCGACTTGTGGGAAACGCCCGAGCAGATTCCGCTGGCGGTTTCGATGCGCTTCGACTTTGCCCGCAACAACGGCCTGTTCTGGCCCGAACTGGTCACACCGGTGGTGATCGAGACCGGTGATGGCAATCTCGGTCCGCGCTCGGTCGAGGACATCCGCATGCAGATGCTCGGCGGCCGCCGCGACAACAGGCGCTGACGATGCCGACCTCATTTGCCAAAGCGCGCGGCATCGCGTTGATCGTGGTGCTGTGGATGCTCACGCTGCTGACCATCATCGTCGGCACTTTCGCGGTGCTGGCGCGCACCGAGACGCTGCAGGCGCGCAATCTGTTCGACACCACCGATGCGCGCTACGCCGCCGAGGCCGGGCTGCACCGGGCGGTGGTCGAGCTGCGCAACCCGGACATGGAAACGCGCTGGGTCGCCGACGGCCGACCGCATACGATTCGCTTCGGCGATGCCGAAATTGAAATCCGCATCTTCGACGAAACCGGCAAGATCGACCTCAACGCATCTGCGCGCACCAATCCCGACCTGATCAAGCGGCTGTTCGAATCGGTCGGGCTCGAACCCGAATCGGCTGACCTGATGGTCGCCGCGATCCAGGACTGGATCGACCCGGACGACGAGGTGCGCGTGCTCGGTGCCGAGATCGACGAGTACTTCGCCGCCGATCTGCCCTACGGACCGGCCAACCAGCCGTTCGGCACGGTTGAGGAGTTGCAGCAGGTGATCGGCACCAGCCGGGAACTTTTCGAGGCCGTGGTGGACAGTCTTACCGTGCATTCCGGTCGCGGCGACTTCAACCCGGCCTTCGCCCCGGCCGGCGTGTTGGCGACGATTCCGGAGATGACCGCCGAGGACGTCGATGCGTTTATCGCCGAGCGCTCGCAATACCAGCCCAGCGATTCGATGCAGCTGCTGCTGCCCGACGGCACCACCGTAAGCCAGCGCGGGGGTGGACTGACCCACACCGTGATCAGCCGCGCGACGCTGCCGGGCGGCCATTCCTCGGCGATCGAGGCCACCGTCCGCCTCGGCACCGACGCGCGCGGTCGACCGTTCCGCATCCTGCGCTGGCAGGATCATTACAATAGCGCCCCGGAGGGCTGATCCTGAACTCATGAACGCCACGCTGCTCGAACGACTGGGCGAACCGATTCGCCAGCGCTACCGCGCCTCGCCCGTGCCTGCCTTCCTGCGCTGGTGGGGCGGCGAGCTGGCGGCGCTGGTGCCGGCGGCGTGGTCGGCGCGCCTGATGCCGCCCAAGCCGCAGCTGTGGATCGTGCCGGCCGCCTCGGGCGGCGGCGACCTGCGCCTGTGGCGGGCCGACGGTGAGCTGCGCGTGCTCGACGTGTTCGGCGCCGGCGAGGATGCCGCGCTGCTGCGCACACGCTGGCGCGATCTGGTGGCTGAATTCGAGGATGGCAACCCGGAAGTCCGGCTGCTGCTGCCCGAGGACAACGTGCTGGCACTGCCGGTGGAGTTGCCCGCCGCGATCGAGGACAACCTGTCGCAGGCGCTGGCCTTCCAGGTCGATCAGCTCACGCCGTTTCGGCCCGACCAGGTCTGGCTGGGCCACCGCGTCGAGTCGCGCGACGACGAACACGGCCGCATCCGGGTCGCGCTGCGCATCGCGCCGCTGGACCGGGTCAATGCGCTGGTCGAGCGTGTACGGGCCTTCGGCGCGATCGTGCATGCCGTCGACACATTGGCCGGCGAGGATCCACCGCGTGGCGAGGGCTTCAACCTGCTGCCCGAAGCGCGGCGGCCCCGCTACGTGCATGCGCGCGCGCGCTTCAATCTGCTGCTGGGGCTGACGGTGGTCGCGGTGCTGGCGGTGGTGATGGTGCAATCGCTGGTGTTGCGCGAGCGCTCGCTGGTGCGGCTGGAAGCCCAGGCGGCCGCGCTGCGCGACGAGGCGCGCCAGACCGCCGAGCTGCAGGCGCGGCTGGAAGACTCGCTGGCCGCGGCCAATTTCCTGGCCGAGCGCCGGGTCGAGCGTCCGACCCTGATCGAGCTGGTGCGTGAGCTCACGCGCGTGCTGCCCGACAATGTCTGGCTGCAGCAGTTCCAGCTGCAGGGCGACGAGCTGCGCATCCAGGGCCAGGCCGAGGGCTCGCAGCGCGTTCTGGGGCTGCTCAACGAATCGCCGCTGCTGACCGCACCGGAATTTGTCGGCCAGATCGCGATCGATCCGCGCACCGGCGAGGAACGCTTCCGCGCCCAGGCGCGACTGGCGGTGGCCGCTGACCCGGCCGAACCGGACGGGGCCGGGTCATGAAGCTTCTGCCCGACCGCAAGCAGTCGCGTCCGCTGGCGATCGGCCTGCTGGTGATCGCGCTGATCGTGGTGTACTTCGCCGGGTTTCACTGGTTCTTCCAGCGCCATGCCGAGCTCGGTCGTGAAATCGGCGCGCTCGAAGACCGTATCGCGCGCTACAAGGGCATGGTGGAAATGTCCGGCCCGATGCGCGAACGTCTGAACGAACTGCGCGCCAGCCAGCAGGGCAGCATGCTGTTCCTGCCCGGTGACGACCCCAACATCGCCGCGGCCGAGCTGATCCGGATGCTGCGCGACTGGATTGCGGCCGAGGCCACGGAACCGGCGGTATGCCAGATCGGCAACACCTCGCCACGGCGCTCCGACGAGCCGGAGCTGTTCCAGTCGGTGCGGCTGAACGTGCGCATGATCTGTCCGCTGGATGATTTCACCCGCATCCTGCACCGCATGGAGGGCAGCGTGCCGGTGGTGTTCGTCGATAACGTGCTGTTGAACCAGCGCATGACACCCGACCAGCGCACCCTGCGCCAGGCCATGCAGTACGGCCAGATCGACATCCGCTTCGAGATGATCGGCTACATCAACCAGCCGGGACCGGAGGCCGACGCGTGAAGTTCGACACCGAACACAACCTGCTGACGGTGCTGCTGATCGGAATGCTGGCCGTGCTGGGCGCGGTGTTCGTGCTGTCGTTTCTGGTGCTGGGGCGCGCCGATGCCGGGCGCATTGCGGCGGACGCGGCCAACGCCGAGTTGCTGGCCCGCACGCTGGCGCAGCGGCCGGAGCTGGCCGAGGTCGGGGCATTCCGCGAGATCATCGAGCGGCCGGTATTCTTTGCCGACCGCAGACTGCCGGTGGTTGAGCTGGCCGATGCCGCCTCGGGCGAAGAGCTGCCGGCGGAACCGGAACCCGAACCGGCGGTCGAAGTGCCCGACCTGAAGTCGCAGGTCGCCGGCATCATCATCACGCCCGACCTCAAGCTGGCGATGGTGACCGATAATGACAGCAAGGAAACGCTGCTGTTGAGCGAAGGCATGACCATGGCCGGCGACAAGTCGGCCTGGACGGTGGTGGAAATCCAGCCGCGCCGGGTGCGGCTCGAAGCCGGCAGCCGACGTGCAGAATTGGCGCTGGAAGTCGAGACCCAGGCCCTCAAGCCCGGGGCTCAGCCCAAGCCGCGCCAGGTTGCGCAACAGGCACCGGCAGCCGACGATGGCGCGGCTCTCGAGGATGGCGATGCCGAGGTTGAAGAAGACGCCGAAGCCGCGGCGCGTGCGCGGGCCGAGGAAATTCGCCGCCGCGTGGCCGAGCGCAGGGCGCAGTTGCGGGCCGAGGCCGAGGCCCGCGCCCGGCAGCGAAACGATGGCTGAGATGAGCAGGGAGCCGATCTTGAATGACGACCGAGAACGCGGACCGATGAACCGGACGCTTGCGTACCGCCGCCCCGCACTCGCGCTTGCGTTGCTGCTGCCGCTGCTGCTTCTGGCGGCCTGCGCGACCCCGCAGCGCACCGCCGATACCGGGTCCGTGGTTCGTCCGGCCGGCCCGGAAGCGCTGCGAAACGAGCCGGCCGACGAG
>JAVVDV010000051.1:0-16017 GCA_032251355.1 Wenzhouxiangellaceae bacterium | reverse complement strand
AAGGCCTGCGTTTTGCGATTCGCGAAGGTGGCCGCACCGTCGGCGCCGGCGTGGTGGCGAAGATTCACGAGTGATGGGACTGTAGGAGCGATCTCCGGATCGCGATTGGTGGCGGTTTTTAGCCGTCATTGAAATGAATCGCGGCGTGGACGCCGTTCCTACAGGAAAGACGCCGGGTGATCGGCTCGGCGAAATGCCTGCCAAGGGCAGGTAACGGTTGTATTTGTTCTTTTACAGACCAAAGGCGTAACGGCAATGGCCGAACAGAGAATTCGTATTCGCTTGAAGGGCTTCGATCATCGGCTGATCGATCGCTCGACGCAGGAAATCGTCGAGACGGCAAAGCGGACCGGCGCGCAGGTGCGTGGTCCGATTCCGCTGCCGACCCGCAAGGAGCGCTACACGGTGCTGATCTCGCCGCATGTCAACAAGGATGCGCGTGACCAGTACGAGTTGCGGACCCACAAGCGTTTGATGGACATCGTGGATCCCAACGACAAGACCGTGGATGCATTGATGAAACTCGATCTGGCCGCCGGTGTCGACGTCCAGATCAAAGTTTGCTGAATCTAAGGATAGCTTGTCATGGCAATCGGAATCATCGGACGCAAACGCGGCATGACCCGCATCTTCACCGAGGAAGGGAATTCCATTCCCGTCACGGTCGTCGAGGCTGGCCCGAATCGCATCACCCAGGTCCGTCAGGCCGACCGTGATGGCTATCTGGCCATCCAGGTCACCACGGGCTCGCGTCGTTCGTCTTTGGTCAACTCTCCCGAGGGAGGGCATTTCCGCGCCGCCGGTGTCGAGCCGGGCGAAGGGTTGTGGGAGTTCCGCCTCGAGGACGGTGATGGCGACTTCGAAGTCGGCGCAGAACTCACCGTCGAGCGCTTCGAAAACGGCCAGAAGGTCGATGTGACCGGCACTAGCAAGGGCAAGGGTTTTGCCGGCGTGATCAAGCGCCACAATTTCCGCACCCAGGACGCCACGCACGGCAACTCGTTGTCGCATCGTGCGCCCGGCTCGATCGGGCAATGCCAGACGCCGGGTCGCGTATTCAAGGGCAAGAAAATGGCCGGTCAAATGGGCTCGGCCCGCGTCACTACGCAGAACCTGGAAGTCGTTCGCGTCGACGCTGAACGCAACCTGCTGCTGATTCGTGGCGCGGTGCCCGGTGCCCCGGGTGGGCACGTGATGGTGCGCCCGTCGGTGAAGAAGTAACGATTTTCGAGGAAGCAGACATGGAACTCGCAATCACAGGCGGCAGCGGCAGCATCGCGGTCAACGAGGCGATCTTCGATCGGCCGTTTTCCGAGGCACTGGTTCACCAGGTCGTGGTCGCTTACCTGGCCGGCGCGCGCGCTGGAACCAAGGCTCAGAAAAACCGCTCGGCGGTCTCTGGCGGTGGACGCAAGCCGTACAAACAGAAGGGAACGGGCAACGCCCGCGCCGGTACCATCCGCAGCCCGCTGTGGCGCGGCGGCGGAAAAACCTTCGCTGCGACGCCGCGCGACCATGCGCAGAAAGTCAATCGCAAGATGTATCGGGCTGCGATTGCCACAATTCTGGCCGAGTTGGTTCGCCAGCAGCGATTGATGGTGGTCGAAAGCCTGTCCCTGGCCGAGCCGCGCACAAGCGCGCTGGTCGAGCAGCTTGCGGTTCTGGGTTTCGAGTCCGGGCTGATCATCGATGCCGAACTCGATCAAAACCTCTATCTCGCGGCGCGCAATCTACCCGGCGTCAATACGCTTGGTGTCGACGCGATCGATCCGGCCAGCCTGGTCGGGGCTGAAAAGGTCGTGGTGACCACCGCCGCCATCAACAGGATTCAGGAGTGGCTGGCATGAATCGCGAACGCATGTATCAGGTCGTGCGCTTGCCGCACGTATCGGAAAAGACTGCGCGCCTGCAGGCCGAATCGAACCAGTATGTGTTCGAAGTTGCGCGCGACGCCGACAAGGGCGAGATTCGCCAGGCAGTCGAAGGTCTGTTTGATGTGCGCGTACAGGATGTGCGCGTGGTCAACGTCAAGGGCAAGGCCAAGAGCTTTCGCCAGCGCGTCGGTCGTCAGCGCAGCTGGAAGAAGGCGTATGTGCGCCTGGAAAGCGGTCAGGTGATCGAACAGCTGAGCGCTGAATAACCGAATTCTCCGGAACAGAATCATGGCTATCGTCAAGGCAAAACCAACATCACCCGGACGGCGCGGCGTCGTCAGTGTCAAGCATCCGCACCTGTGGAAGGGTCGGCCGCTGGAGGCACTGACTGAAGCCAAGAGCTCGACCGGCGGGCGCAACAATGCCGGCCGAATGACTACGCGTCACAAGGGCGGCGGACACAAGCAGCGCTACCGTCTGGTCGATTTCAAGCGTGACAAGGATGGCGTTCGCGGCGTCGTCGAACGTATTGAATACGATCCGAACCGCAGTGCCCACATCGCGCTGATCAAATACAGCGACGGTGAGCGCCGCTATATCCTCGCACCGCGCGATTTGCGCGACGGTGACGAGGTGATGAGTGGAAACGAGGCGCCGATCAAGCCCGGCAATGCAATGAAGCTGAACTCGATCCCGGTCGGCACCACGATTCACAATGTGGAAATGAAGCCCGGCAAGGGTGGGCAGCTGGCGCGTTCGGCAGGCGCTGCGGTTCAGCTGGTTGCGCGCGAAGGTCGCTATGCAACCCTGCTGTTGCGGTCCGGAGAGATGCGCAAGGTGCACACGCAGTGCCGCGCTACCATCGGCCAGGTATCCAACAGCGAGCACAACCTCGAGAAGTTGGGCAAGGCTGGCGCCAAACGCTGGCGCGGCGTTCGTCCGACCGTGCGCGGTGTGGTCATGAACCCGGTTGATCACCCGCATGGCGGCGGTGAGGGCCGCACATCGGGTGGCCGCCATCCGGTCACGCCCTGGGGTGTGCAGACGAAGGGCAAGCGTACCCGTTCGAACAAGCGTACGACAAAATTCATCGTGCGTTCGCGCAAGCGTAAGTAACCGTTGATCAGGAAATAGCAAATGCCACGTTCACTGAAAAAGGGCCCGTTCATCGATCACCACCTGCATGCCAAGGTGCAGACGGCGCTGGAATCGAACAGCAAGCGGCCGATCAAGACCTGGTCACGCCGTTCGATGATCATGCCCGACATGGTGGGTTTGACGATTGCCGTGCATAACGGCCGTCAGCATGTGCCGGTGTTGATCAACGAGAACATGGTCGGTCACAAGCTCGGTGAATTCGCACCGACGCGGACCTTCAAGGGCCACGCGGCCGATCGCAAGACCAAGTAAGGACCAGAGCCGACATGGAAGCGACAGCAAAACTCAGGGGTGCACGGATCTCCGCGCAGAAGGCCAGACTGGTTGCCGACCAGGTCCGTGGCCTGACCGTCGAGCGTGCCGATCAGCTGCTGGAGTTCAGCACCAAGAAGGCCGCCCACGTGGTGCGCAAGGTGTTGCTGAGCGCGGTGGCCAACGCCGAGCACAACAGCGGTGCCGACATCGATGAGCTGAAGGTGGCTCGGATCATGGTCGACGAAGGTCCGACCTTGAAGCGCGGTCGTGCGCGGGCCAAGGGTCGCTACACACGCATTCTCAAGCGTACCAGCCACATCACTGTCACGGTCGCGGAGCAATAAGGAATCATCATGGGTCAGAAGGTACATCCAACCGGAATCCGGCTTGGCATCTCCAAGGACTGGGGTGCGCGCTGGTATGCCGAACGGCGCGAGTTTGCCGATACGCTGAACAGCGATCTGCTCGCACGGCGCTATATCGAGAAGCAGCTGGCGCAGGCAGCGGTAAGCGAAATCAAGATCGAGCGTCCGGCCAAGCAGGCCCAGGTCACGATTCACACGGCTCGGCCCGGTATCGTGATCGGCAAGAAAGGCGAGGATATCGAGCGGCTGCGGCGCAAGCTCACCGATCTGCTCGGCGTGCCGACGGCGGTCAGCGTCACTGAAATCCGCAAGCCGGAGCTGGATGCAACGCTGGTCGCCGAGAGCATCGCGCAGCAGCTTGAAAAGCGAATCATGTTTCGCCGCGCCATGAAGCGAGCGGTCGGAAACGCCATGCGCCTGGGTGCGCTGGGTATCAAGGTGCAGGTTGCCGGTCGTCTCAATGGCGCCGACATCGCGCGCACGGAGTGGTATCGCGAAGGCCGCGTGCCTCTGCACACCCTGCGTGCCGGCGTCGATTACGGAGTCGCCACCGCGCGTACGACCTACGGCGTGATCGGCGTGAAGGTCTGGGTCTATACCGGTGATGTCTTCGACTTGCACGCGGAAAAGAGCGAAGAGAAGAAATCGTCCGGCAAGGGCGCCGGTCGGGAGAGCTGATCATGTTGCAGCCAAAGAGAACCAAGTTCAGGAAACAGCAGAAAGGTCGCAACCGCGGTCTGGCCCAGGTCGGAAACAAGGTCAGCTTCGGCGAGTTCGCGCTGCAGGCCACGACCCGCGGGTTCATTACCGCACGCCAGATCGAGGCCGCGCGTCGCGCGATCACCCGCCATGTCAAGCGTGGTGGGAAGCTGTGGATTCGCGTGTTCCCCGACAAGCCGATTACCAAGAAGCCGGTCGAGGTGCGTATGGGCAAGGGTAAGGGCAACGTCGAGTACTGGGTTGCCCCGATTCAGCCCGGTCGCGTGATCTATGAAATTCAGGGTGTGAGCGAAGACGTCGCCCGCGAAGCATTTCGCCGTGCGGCAGCCAAGCTCAGTGTCAAGACCACGATGGTGGCGAGGTCGCTGTGATGAAGGCCAGTGAAATCCGGCAGAAGTCTGCCGATGAACTCAAGGAATTGCTGATCGATCTGCGCAAGAAGCAGTTCGACCTGCGCATGCAGTTGGGCACCGGTCAGCTGGGCGCGCCGCACGAGCTGCGCCAGGTGCGCCGTGAAATCGCGCGCGTCAAGACCGTCATCAACCTGTCGCGGAGTCAGAACGCATGAGCACAGCAGAGCAAACACGCACGGACCACGGCGCTACCGGTCGCGTCGTCAGCAACAAGATGGACAAGACCGTGACGGTGCGGCTCGAGCGCAACCTCAAGCACCCGCTGTATGGAAAGTACATCCGGCGCTCGAGCAAGGTGCATGCGCATGATGAAACGAACGAATGCAATGAAGGCGATCTGGTGCGGATCGTCCCCGGTCGGCCGCTTTCCAAGACCAAGAGCTGGAATGTGGTTGAAATCCTCGAGCGTGCGCAGTAGGCATCACGGAGCAAGAACATGATTCAGATGCAAAGCAGGCTTTCCGCGGCCGACAACAGCGGCGCCCGCGAGGTGATGTGCATCAAGGTGCTGGGTGGTTCCAAGCGCCGCTATGCAAACATCGGCGATGTCATCAAGGTGAGCATCAAGGATGCGATTCCCCGGGGCAAGGTCAAGAAGGGCGAGATTTACAATGCCGTAGTGGTGCGTACGCGCAAGGGCGTTCGGCGCCGCGACGGTTCGCTGATTCGCTTCGATGGCAATGCGGCGGTGATCCTGAACAACAAGCTCGAGCCGATCGGCACCCGAATCTTTGGCCCGGTCACGCGTGAACTCCGAGGCGAGCGGTTCATGAAGATCATTTCGCTGGCCCCCGAAGTTCTGTAAGGAGAGGTTTGATGCAACGGATACGCAAGGGCGACGAGGTCATCGTCATCGCCGGACGCAGCAAAGGCCAGCGCGGCCACGTGCTCCGCGTGCTGGGCGGCGATCGTTACCTGGTTGAAAACGTCAACATGGTCAAGCGGCATACCAAGCCGGACCCGCAGCGTCAGCAGCCCGGCGGCATCGTCGAGCGTGAGGCACCGATTCATGCCTCCAACGTGATGCTTTACAACCCCGCCACCGATCGTGGTGACCGGGTCGGGTTCAAGGTGCTGGATGACGGCCGCAAGGTGCGCGTGTTCCGTTCGACCGGCGAAGTGGTAGATATTTGAGGCGGATGCAATGAGCAGGTTGCAACAGTTTTACCGGGATACCGTCATCGCGCAGCTGACCGAGAAGTTCGGCTACGCAAATGTGATGCAAGTGCCCCGGCTGGAAAAGATCACCCTCAACATGGGTCTCGGCGAAGCTGTGGCCGACAAGAAGGTGATCGAGAAGGCGCTGGGTGATCTTCGGCAGATTGCAGGTCAGCAGCCGGTGGTGACCAAGGCTCGGAAATCCGTGGCGAGTTTCAAGATTCGCGACGGCTACCCGATTGGTGCCAAGGTCACGCTGCGGCGCGAGCGGATGTACGAGTTTTTTGATCGCCTGGTCAGTATTGCCCTGCCGCGTGTGCGTGACTTCCGGGGTATCAGTCCGAAGGCGTTTGACGGCAATGGTAATTTCAATCTCGGTGTTCGCGAGCAGATCATCTTCCCCGAGATCGATTACGACAAGGTCGATGCAATCCGCGGTCTCGATATCGCGATCACGACCTCGGCGGTGAACGACGATGAGGGCAAGGCGCTGCTTGAAGCGTTCGGGTTCCCGTTCCGTGCGCGCTAAGCAGTTCGCCCAAGAATTCATTTGCAGGAGTAGTCAATAGCATGGCCAAGAAATCAATGATTGCGCGAGATCTCAAGCGCACGCAGATGGCCGCGAAGTACGCGACCCGTCGCGCCGAGCTCAAGCGCATCATCGCCGACCCGGATGTCGGATTCGAGGACAAGCAGGCAGCGATTTTCGCGCTTGCCAAGCTGCCTCGTGATTCGAGTCCGGCACGTGTTCGCAACCGCTGTCGGATCACCGGGCGTCCGCGCGGGTATTACCGCAAGTTCGGTCTGGCACGCAACAAGTTGCGTGAGTCTGCGATGCGCGGCGAAATTCCCGGCCTGCGCAAGGCCAGCTGGTAACAGGAGCGATACGATGAGCATGAACGATCCCATCGCCGACATGCTGGTGCGGATTCGCAACGGGCAGGCCGTGCGCATGAAATCAGTCTCGATGCCGGCGTCCGGCATCAAGCGCGCCATCGCCGAGGTGCTGAAGGACGAGGGCTATATCCTGAGCCATCAGGAAAGTGGTGAAGGTGCCGAGCGTGTGCTCGAAGTCGAGCTCAAGTACCTCGACGGTCGTGGTGTGATCGAGCAGATCAAGCGCATCAGCAAGCCCGGTCGACGCCAGTACTTCGGGGCTGGTGAGTTGCCGCGCGTGCGTGACGGTCTGGGTATTGCCATCGTCAGCACATCCAAGGGTGTGATGAGCGATGTTCGCGCGCGCCGTGAAGGTCACGGCGGCGAAGTCCTCTGCACCGTCGCCTGACGGAGAATTCCGATGTCAAGAATTGCAAGTTATCCGATCGAATTGCCGAAGGGCGTGCAACTGGCGCGCGAGGGCAGGAACGTTCGGGTCAAGGGGCCGAAAGGTGAACTTTCGCTGGACCTGCACGAAACGGTAGAGATGAACGAGGAAGACGGCGTGCTGCGGTTTACGTCCGAGCCGTCTGCGAACGCGATGGCCGGCACGATGCGGGCGCTGGTGAACAACATGGTGGTCGGTGTCAGCCAGGGTTTCGAAAAGAAGTTGAACCTGATCGGCGTCGGTTACCGCGCCCAGGCTCAGGGAAGCAGCCTGAACCTGCAGCTTGGATTCAGCCATCCGGTTGATTTCAGCGTGCCCGAGGGTGTGACGGTGGAAACACCGACGCAGACCGAAATCATCGTGCGCGGTGCCGACAAGCAGAAGGTCGGTCAGGTTGCGGCGGAAATTCGCGCCTATCGGCCGCCAGAGCCCTACAAGGGCAAGGGTGTGCGCTACGCCGGCGAGCGTGTGGTCATGAAGGAAGCCAAGAAGGCCTGATGGCTTTCGTTTGAGGATTTAGCGATGAGTGAGAAACAGCAAAGTCGCATTCGCCGGGCCCGTAAGTCGCGGGCTCGCATTGCGCGTGGTGAGCGGCCGCGTCTTTCGGTGTTCCGTTCGGGCCGCCATATCTATGCCCAGCTGACCACCGCCACCGGTGATCGCACGCTGGCCGCGGCGTCGACCGTCGAGCCGGCGTTGCGCAGCGGGTTGTCGGCGACCGGCAACCGCGATGCGGCGAGCGCGGTGGGCAAGGCGATTGCCGAAAAGGCCCGAGCGCAGGGCATCGAACAGGTGGCTTTCGACCGCGGCGGCTTCAAGTACCACGGACGGGTGCGTTCGCTGGCCGAAGCAGCGCGCGAAGCGGGCCTGCAGTTCTAAGCCCAGTGCATCGAATTCTAGAGATCAACCGGATAATCCAATGGCGAGAGAAAGAGAAAGAAGCGACGACTACATCGAGAAGCTGGTCGCCGTCAACCGCGTGGCCAAGGTCGTCAAGGGTGGCCGTCAGTTCGGGTTTACCGCGCTGACGGTTGTCGGTGACGGCAACGGCAAGGTCGGTTTTGGCTACGGCAAGGCGCGTGAAGTCCCGCTTGCAATCCAGAAGGCGATGGAGAAAGCGCGCCGGGAGATGAAGCAGATCTCGCTGAACAACGGCACGCTGTGGCATCCGGTGAAGTCGCGTCATTCCGGCTCGCGTATCTACATGCAGCCGGCCTCGGAGGGAACGGGCGTGATTGCCGGCGGTGCCATGCGCGCCGTGTTTGAGGCGGTGGGTGTGCAGAACGTGCTGGCCAAGAGCGTCGGATCGAACAACCCGATCAACCTGGTTCGCGCGACAGTCAAGGGGCTTGAGGCCATGGCCTCGCCCGAGACGGTGGCGGCCAAGCGCGGCAAGAGTGTCGAGGAGATTCTGGAAAATCATGGCTGATAAAACACCATCCAGGTTGCGTGTCACGCTGGTACGCAGCTGCAACGGCAAGATTGGCAAGCATCGTGAGACGGTGCGAGGTCTGGGTCTTCGCCGCATGCATCATACCGTTGAGCTGATCGATACACCCCAGGTGCGCGGCATGCTCAGGAAAGTGGATTACCTGGTTCGGGTCGAGGAACTGTAGTCGTTTCCGCAGACCACATTCATTACGGGAAGCAAGCATGAAACTCAATTCCATCAAGCCGGCTGACGGATCGCGCAGCGCGCGCAAGCGCGTTGGTCGCGGTATCGGTTCAGGGCTGGGCAAGACCGGTGGCCGTGGCCACAAGGGACAGAAGTCACGCTCCGGCGGCTTCCACAAGAGCGGTTTCGAGGGCGGCCAGATGCCGCTCCAGCGCCGTTTGCCCAAGGTTGGCTTTGTTGCCCGCGCCAATCGCTTCACGCGCGAAGTGCGGCTTTACCAGCTCAACTCGGTGGAAGACGCGGTCATCGATCTTGACGTACTCAAGCGTGCGGGTGTTGTGCCGCAGTCGACCCAGAAGGTCAAGCTGATCAACACCGGCACCGTCGAGCGCGCGCTGACCGTGCGCGGGTTGGCCGCAACGGCCGGCGCGGTCGCTGCGATCGAGGCGGCCGGGGGCAAGGTCGAGTAATGGCTTCCAGCCCGTCACAGGTCGCGGGTCTGCTGGGCGGCATGGGTCGCCTGACCGAGCTGCGCAATCGGCTGCTGGTCGTGGTCGTCGCGCTTGCGGTATTCCGGTTCGGCACCTTTATCCCGGTGCCGGGCATCAATCCCGAAGCGCTGCTGCAGCTGATGGACCAGCAGCGCGGCACCATCATTGACATGTTCAACATGTTTTCCGGTGGCGCGTTGGGCCGCTTTTCGCTGTTCGCGCTGGGCATCATGCCCTACATTTCCGCGGCGATCATTGTGCAGCTGATGAGCCATGCGATTCCGCAGCTCCAGCAACTGCGGAAGGAAGGCGAGTCGGGTCGGCGCAAGATCACTCAGTACACGCGCTACCTGACGGTCGCGCTGGCGATGTTCCAGTCCTTCGGTGTCGCCGCGGCGCTGCAAAGCCAGAGTGCCGGGGCGGGTCTGCCGGTTGTGATCATTCCGGGACCGGGCTTCCTGTTCAGCGCAGTGGTCACCCTGACCGCCGGAACCGTGTTCCTGATGTGGCTGGGTGAACAGGTCACGGAACGTGGGATCGGTAACGGTATTTCCATCATCATCTTCGCAGGCATCGTCGCCGGCCTCCCGGCCGCGGTCGGGTCGACGCTGGAGCTGGCGCGCACCGGTGAGCTGAGCGAGATCTCGGTGCTGTTCCTGCTGGTGCTGGCGATTGCCGTGACAGCGTTCGTTGTCTTCGTCGAGCGCGGGCAGCGTCGGATCACGGTCAATTACGCGCAGCGCCAGGGGCGCCGTGCGTATTCCAACCAATCCACGCATTTGCCGCTGAAGGTCAATATGTCCGGCGTGATTCCGGCGATCTTTGCCTCGTCGCTGGTACTGTTTCCGGCCACGCTCACCACCTGGTTCGGGCAGGCTGGTCAGTCCGGCTGGTTGCAGGAAATCGCGCAACAACTGACCCCGGGCTCACCGGTCTATCTGTTGCTTTTTGGCAGCATGATCGTGTTCTTCTGCTTTTTCTACACCGCAATCGTCTTCAATTCAAGGGAGACGGCGGACAATCTGAAGAAATCCGGTGCATTCATTCCCGGCATTCGGCCCGGACGGCAGACCTCGGAATACATCGACTACGTACTCACTCGATTGACTGCGGTTGGCGCGTTGTATCTGGTTGGGGTGTGCCTGTTTCCGGAGTTCCTGCGCATGCGCTGGAACGTGCCGTTCTACCTGGGCGGCACCTCGCTGCTGATCATCGTGGTCGTGACGATGGATTTCATCGCACAGTTGCAGGCGCACCTGATGTCGCACCAGTACGACAGCCTGCTGAAGAAGGCGAATCTGAAGAACTACGGGCGTTCGGGCGCTGTGCGCCGCTGACGCGAGAACGCGGTCTCTACCGGGCCACGGCGATTGCCGCGGCATGAATCGAACGGGAATCGTAACCATGAAAGTACAGGCATCGGTCAAGAAAATCTGCCGCAACTGCAAGATCGTCCGGCGGCGTGGAGTGGTGTTCGTGATCTGCTCCGACCCCAAGCACAAGCAGCGTCAGGGTTGATGCTATTGCCCTGGTAGTGAAACACTGCTACAATTAGAGGTTTACCCGGCGCGTGATGCCGGGTTCAAGATGGAGAATCAAGCACATGGCTCGTATTGCAGGCGTCAATCTGCAGCCCAACAAGCATATCTGGATCGCGTTGACCCAGATCTACGGTATCGGCCGCACCCGAGCGTTGCAGATTTGTGAGCGCTGTGCGATCGACACCCAGACCCGGGTGCGCGAACTCGATGAGCACCAGGAAGAGCAGTTGCGTCACGCGATCGGCGAGTTGACCGTCGAGGGTGACTTGCGCCGCGAAGTCGGCATGAGCATCAAGCGCCTGATGGATCTCGGCTGCTACCGCGGTCTGCGCCATCGGCGCGGCTTGCCGGTGCGCGGCCAGCGTACCCGCACCAATGCGCGTACCCGCAAGGGCCCGCGGCGTCCGATTCGCTAGGGAAACGACATGGCCAAGCAGACCGCAAAGGGTAAGAAAAAGGTCAAAAAGACCATTTCCGATGGCATTGCGCACGTGCATGCCTCGTTCAACAACACCATCATCACGATTACCGACCGCCAGGGCAACGCCTTGTCGTGGGCGACGTCCGGTGGCTCGGGCTTCCGTGGCTCGCGCAAGTCGACGCCGTTCGCCGCACAGGTTGCTGCCGAGCACGCCGGACGTGCGGCGCTGGATTTCGGGTTGAAAAACCTGGAAGTTCGGGTCAAGGGGCCGGGACCGGGACGCGAGTCCTCGGTGCGTTCGCTCAATGCCCTGGGCTACAAGATCATCAACATCATCGACGTCACGCCGATTCCGCACAACGGGTGTCGGCCGCCGAAGAAGCGCCGCGTCTGACTTTTACCGCGATACGACTGGAACCACGAAATCATGGCTAGATACATCGGACCGACCTGCAAGCTGTCGCGCCGCGAAGGTGCCGACCTTGGTCTGAAGAGCCCGGCTCGCAGCCTGGACTCGAAGTGCAAGCTTGAGCAGCCGCCAGGCCAGCACGGCGCCTCGCGCCGCCAGCGCTCGTCGGACTATGCCCTGCAGTTGCGGGAAAAGCAAAAGGTTCGCCGTACCTACGGGGTACTGGAGCGGCAGTTCCGCAATTACTACAAGAAAGCCGCTCAGCGCAAGGGCGCGACGGGCGAAAACCTGTTACAGCTACTGGAAGGACGGCTGGACAACTTTGTCTACCGCATGGGCTTTGCAATTACCCGTGCCCAGGCCCGCCAGATGGTCAGCCATCGCTTGGTCGAGGTCAACGGCAAGGTCGTCAACATTCCCTCGGCACAGGTCCGAGCCGGTGACCGGATCAGCCTGCGATCGCGTGCCCGCAATCACTTGCGCGTCAAGGAAGCGATGGAAGTGGCGCGTGATCTTGATATCGTGGCGCCCTGGGTTGAAGTCGATGCCGACAAGTTCGAGGGCACGGTCAAGGCCTTGCCGGAGCGGGATGATCTCCCGCCGGATATTAACGAGAACCTGATCGTCGAGCTGTATTCGAAGTAATTGAACATTGTCCGGCCCGTTACCTGCGGGTCGGCACGGCATATGAGAGGCATGCATGTCCAGTGCAACTGCAATGATTGAAAAGATGCTCAAGCCCAAGGGGTTGATCGTCGATGAGCTTTCCGAGCGCCGCGCGCGCGTCGTGCTCGAGCCGCTGGAGCGCGGTTTCGGGCATACGCTGGGCAATGCGCTGCGGCGTGTGCTGCTGTCGTCGATTCCCGGGGTGGCAATCACCGAGGCCGAAATCCAGGGTGTGCTGCATGAATACACCTCGGTCGAGGGACTGCAGGAAGATATCGTCGAGGTATTGCTCAATCTCAAGGAAGTCGCTGTGCGGATGTTCAACCGCAGCGAGGCAACCCTGACGCTGGTCGCCAGCGAGGCCGGTCCGGTCACCGCCGGCCAGATCCAGACCGACCACGACGTCGAGATCGTCAATCCCGAGCATGTGATCTGCAATCTGACCAAGCCGCAGGATTTGCGGATGCAGTTGAAGGTCACGCGCGGTGTCGGCTACCAGCCGGCCGCCACACTGAAGTTCAGCGAGGAGGAAACGCGCTCGATCGGTCGCCTGCGGCTGGATGCGTCGTTCTGCCCGGTGCATCGGGTGGCCTACAGTGTCGAGAGCGCGCGTGTGGCGCAGCGTACCGACCTCGATCGTCTGGTGCTGGACATCGAAACCAACGGTACGCTGTCGTGCGAGGACGCCGTCAAGCTCGCGGCCGGCATCCTGGTGGACCAGATGTCGGTGTTCGTAGAATTTGTCGCGCGCGATCGAGAAGTGGAAAAGCGCGCCGAGGAGAGTTTCGACCCGGTTCTGCTGCGCCCGATCGATGACCTCGAGTTGACCGTGCGTTCGGCCAATTGCCTCAAGGCCGAGCACATTCAGTACGTCGGCGATCTGGTCCAGCGCAGCGAGACCGAGCTGCTCAAGACGCCCAACCTCGGCAAGAAGTCACTGACCGAAATCAAGACCGTGCTCGCCGCGCATGACCTCGCGCTGGGCACGCACCTGGAAAACTGGCCGCCGTCGAATCTGGCGCGCGAAGCCGTCTGAAGGAGAATCACGATGCGTCACCGCAAAGCCGGCCGCAAGCTCAACCGAACCTCGTCGCACCGCCAGGCGATGTTCAAGAACATGGCGTCCAGCCTGTTCAAGCACGAACTGATCCGGACCACGCTGCCCAAGGCCAAGGAACTGCGTCGCGTTGCCGAGCCACTGATCACGATGGCCGCCGAAGACAATGTTGCCCGGCGACGGCTGGCGTTTGCGCGCCTGCGTGACCAGGAGGCGGTGGGTAAGCTGTTCACCGAACTCGGTCCGCGCTACAGCGCCCGTCCCGGTGGTTACATCCGCATCCTCAAGTGCGGGTTCCGGGCCGGAGACAAGGCGCCGATGGCTTTCGTCGAGCTGGTCGACCGTCCGGATGCGCCGGGCATGGAAGCTGCCGAGTAACCGCCGGCTGTTTCAACCATCGGATCCACGAAAAAGCCCGGCTTCAGCGCCGGGCTTTTTCGTGCGTAGGAATCGGCGGCAGGGCGCCGGGGAGTCAGAACGGCGCGCTTCCCGGTGTTCTCGGGTAGGGAATCACGTCGCGGATGTTGGTCAGGCCGGTGACGTAGTTGAGCAGCCGCTCGAAGCCAAGCCCGAAGCCGGCGTGCGGGACGCTGCCGTAGCGACGCAGATCGAGGAACCAGTCGTAGTTTCCTGATTCCAGCTGTTCAGGGTGCATGCGTTCGGTCAGGACGTCGAGCCGTTCCTCGCGCTGACTTCCGCCGATGATTTCGCCGATGCCCGGTGCGAGCACGTCCATCGCCGCGACGGTGCGGCCGTCGTCGTTGCGGCGCATGTAGAACGCCTTGATCTCGGCCGGGTAGTTGGTGACGATCACCGGTGCCTTGCAGTGCTGCTCGGTCAGGTAGCGTTCGTGCTCGGTCTGCAGGTCCAGTCCCCAGCGGGCTGGATATTCGAACGACTGACCGCTGGCGGCAAGGATCTCGATCGCCTCGGCGTAATCCATGCGCACGAACGGGCTGTCGACCAGCCGCTCCAGGCGTTGGACCGCATCGGGTTCGATGCGCTCGGCAAAAAATGCCATGTCTTCTCCGCAGCGCTCCAGGAGTTGCGCGAAGACCTGCTTGAGGAAGTCCTCGGCCAGGTCGCCCAGCTGGCCCAGATCGGCGAACGCGATTTCCGGCTCGACCATCCAGAACTCGGCCAGATGGCGCGAAGTATTCGAGTTTTCGGCCCGGAAGGTCGGCCCGAACGTATAGACCTTGCTCATTGCCAGGCAATAGGCTTCGACGTTGAGTTGCCCGGAGACCGTCAGAAAAGTCTCGCGGCCGAAGAAATCCTGCTCGAAATCGACCCGGCCATCGTCACGACGCGGCAGGTTGGCCAGGTCCAGTGTCGAAACCCGGAACAGTTCACCGGCACCTTCAGCATCGGAGGCGGTGATAATGGGCGTGTTGACCCAGTAGAATCCGTTGCGATCGAAGTAGTCGTGGATCGCGCGCGCGGCCGCATGGCGCACGCGCGTGACCGCGCCGAAGGTGTTGGTGCGCGGGCGCAGGTGGGCGACGCTGCGCAGGAACTCGAAGCTGTGACGTTTGGGCTGGATTGGGTAGCTCTCCGGTTCATCGACCCAGCCGATCACTTCGATCTTCTCGGCTCGGAGTTCCAGCGCCTGGCCACGTCCGGCGGATTCGACCAGAGGTCCGGTGCAGCGCAGCGCGCAGCCGCTGGTCAGGTGACGGATCTCGGTTGCGTAATTGGCCAGGTCCTGGTCGGCAACGACCTGGAAATTGGCCAGGCACGAGCCATCGTTGAGGTGCAGGAACGAAAAGCCGGCCTTGGAATCGCGCCGGGTGCGCAACCAACCCTCGACAGTCAGCGAGGTTCCGGGTGCATGATGTCCGGCGAGAAGGTTCTTGATCGATGCGTTGGGCATAACGAAATGGTTCGCATTTGAAATTCGGGGCAGAAGACGGAATAATATAGGACCGGCACCGTTCGAGTACGACGCGAGGAGATTACAGATGTCGAAAACCGGGATTGCATTGACCGAGGCGGCCGCCACGCGCGTCCGTGAGTTCATCGAGCGAGACGGTGGTGAGGGTCTGCGCGTCGGTGTGCGCCGTACCGGCTGCTCCGGCTGGGCCTATGTGGTGGAACTGGCGCCCCAGGCCGGTGCCGGCGATGAGGTTTTTCACGACCACGGCCTGTCCATCTTTGTCGATCGTGATGCCCTGCCGATGCTGGCCGGCACGACCGTAGACTACGTTCAACATGGTCTCAACGCGACTTTCGAGTTCGACAATCCGAACGTGACCGACGAGTGCGGTTGCGGCGAGAGTTTCACGATCAGCAACGCCGCCTGAAGACCGAAGCCGGAAATTTTCTCCTTCCGCGGTAAATTGACTGGCCGCTGCCCTTGACTCCGGCCCGGAATTGCGCGACAATTCCGGGCTTGGTCCGATTCTGGCCAATGCCGTTCAGACGACGGAGGGGTACTCAAGCGGTCAACGAGGGCAGACTGTAAATCTGCTGGCTATGCCTTCGCAGGTTCGAATCCTGCCCCCTCCACCAGATTCTTGCGGGTGTAGTTCAAGGGTAGAACCTCAGCCT
>JAVVDV010000050.1:0-16266 GCA_032251355.1 Wenzhouxiangellaceae bacterium | reverse complement strand
GAGCATCGCAGGGAACCCGGCGCCAGCCGGGCGCCTTCTCGGCACGAGCGTTTTTGGTTACTTTTTCCGCCGAAAAAGTAACTCGCTCAAAGCCGGCGCAGCCGGCGGCGAAACCGCTTTTGCTTACTTTATGCTGCGACAAAAGCAGGGCGCACAAGCTTGCGAAGCAAGCTGCGAAACGGTCTTTTTGCTTACTTTTTGCGCAAAAAAGTAAAACCCACCTACGGCAATAGAACCAGCCTCGACGCCGCACCCGCCTCCACAGCTTCCCGACTGAACGGCACGATCCATGCCTCGCCGTCGAGAAAGTCGATCAACTGGTCGGAGAAATGCGGGCTGGACGGGTGGCCGGACTGGCCGAGCGTGAGGTTGAGCGAGAAGCTGTCCGGGTCGGACCAGTCCATGACGAATCGCATCGACGCGCCGGCGCGGGCACGGAAGCGATACGTACGCTCGTCGAAGGCCGGGAAGGTCACGTTCAGGCTGCCGGCGTCGCCGCCGATCGGGATCGGTCCGCGGGTCAGGCCCAGCCAGACGTCAATCACGCTGGAGCGGGCCAGGGTGTGTTCGATGGTCAGACTCTGGATCTCGCCCAGCGCCTGTGGTTCAAGCCGCAAGGCATCATCCAGCGCGCGCCGGCCAGCCTCGGCGCGGTCGATGGTGGCGAGCGCGAACTCGGCTGGCGGCTGCATCATCCAGTCATCGAGTAAACGGCGGCCGTGGCGCCAGTCGTCCAGCGCGCTGTCGCCGAACAGGTGCATCGGCAGGAATTGCCACCAGCGCGCGAACAGTCCGGCCAGCACTGATTCGCGCCGCATTTCGCCGTCCCATTCGCGCAGCTCGCGCGCCAGCGCGTCGCGGC
The DNA here is from genome assembly GCA_032251355.1 of Wenzhouxiangellaceae bacterium. Taxonomy (GTDB): domain Bacteria; phylum Pseudomonadota; class Gammaproteobacteria; order Xanthomonadales; family Wenzhouxiangellaceae. The sequence goes on along the minus strand of JAVVDV010000050.1, from coordinate 15,404 downwards.
CGGTCTCAAGCGCGCGCTCGGCCAGCCAGTCCTTCCACAGCAGCGCGCGCTCGGAGACCTGGTCGAGTTGCATCGCGCGCATATCGTCGGCATCGAAGCGCTGCTGGCGTTCCAGCCAATCGGCCGCCCGGCGGATGCGCAGCTTGGAATAGAAGCCCGGCATCGGCCAGGGCGCATCGTCGGCGGCATGGTTGTTGGCATTGGCCAGCCAGCCCTGCTCGGGATTGAGCGCAAAAGGGCGTTGCCCGGGCGGCACGAAGCCGGCCCAATGGTTGTTCGGATCGGCCCCGTCCAGCGTGGTGTAGAAGATGCGGTGCTGGCGCAGCGGAATCGGCGTGGACTGCACGTAGCCGATGTTGCCGGCGTGGTCGGAATAGCTCCAGTTGACCGACAGCGCACCGAGATTGCTGGCGGCATCGCGGAACTGCTGGAAGTTGTGCGCCCGATTCAGTGCCAGCCCGTTCTCGATCATCGGCGTCAGTGGCAGGTCGAAGCCGGCCCAGTGCAGCACTTCGACACGGCCGTCGTCGAGCTCGCGTGCCGGTCCGAACGGGGTCAGCAGCAGTTCATGCGTCACCGGCTGGTCGCGGTCGCGCACCGCGATTGATTCGGTGATGCGGCGCAGCGCGAACGGCCCGTCCGGGCCCAGCAGCCGATCGCGCTCGCCGGGCAGACGCTGGAAGGTATAGATTTCAAACAGGTCGACCGGCGCGACCGTGAAGGCAAATGCGATGCGGCCGTTGTGACCCATGGCGATGAACGGCACGCCCGGTGCGCTGACGCCGATCACATCCAGCGTCTGCTCGCTGTGCAGGCCGACGGCGTACCAGAGTCCGGGCGCGCGGGTGTAGTCCAGGTGCGGGTCGGCCGCGTGCAGTGCGGCACCGGAGTCCGAGCGCGATGGTGCCAGCACCCAGGTGTTCGAGGCTTCGGTCATGGCCTGGGCGCCGAAGCCGGCCGGTACGCTGGGCACGCTCCAGTCGTTGACCGTCTCCAGCCAGTCGGACGCGGCCGGCCCGTGCGCGCGTGCTGCATCGCGCCAGGCCTCGGCCAGCCGCTGCACCAGCGTGGTCGGATACCAGGTCTGGTAGTAGGCCAGCAGCAGCACGTCGTCGATCGTCCACGGCTCGGGCTCGATGCCGAGCAGTACGAAGCCCGGTGGCAGTTGCTGGCCGGATGTCAAACGCGTATTGATGCCATCGACGTAGGCGCGAATCAGGGTCTCGGTGGCCGCTTCAAGGGTCGGGCGCTCCAGCTCGATCCGGCGCGCAAAACCGTAGTGGCGGTGCAGCAGGTCGCTCTCGATGCCGGCCGGACCGACCACCTCGGCAATCTCGCCGCGTGCGACCTTGCGCAGCAGTTCCATCTGGAACAGCCGCTCCGAGGCATGCAGCCAGCCAAGCGCGGCCAGCGCATCAGCATCGGTTGCAGCGTACACGCGCGGGATGCCGCGGCCGTCGAACAGCACTTCGACCGGGCGCTCCAGTGCCGCCAGGTCGACCTCGCCTTCCAGCGGCATCTGCGACCACGACAGCCACCAGCGCCCGCCGAACCAGGCGGCGACCGACAGCGCGATCAGTGACAGGATGCTGGTGGTCAGGATGCGGGAGACGGGCAGGCGCATGGCGGGGTCGCGGCAAGAATCCGGGCCCAAGTATGACCAGCAAAGCCGGCGCGCGCACGACCTTGTTCGTCCTTAGCATGCAGCCGACTGCTGCGACACCACCTGACCTCGCATCCACCGCGTTTGGCTCGGTCGCGATTCCTCGACGTACTGTCAAGTACGCCTGCGGTTCGCTCGGTCGCCAAACGCACCGGCTACGAGATCTGGCGGCGCCTCGCGACGTCGATTCATGAACAATCCGGGCTTAGACTATGCGTCCTGTTTTTATTTTCTGTTCAAGAGGTGGTCCGTGGCCAAGGCCAGTGAAGTCAAGCGCGGGTTTGTCGTTGAGCACGACGGCAAGGTCTGGGCAGTGCGCGAGGTGTCGCGCTCGGCGCCGACGGCGCGCGGTGGTGGCACGCTGTTCCGGTTCAAGCTCGAGGCGATTCCGGGTGGAGAGCGTCAGGAGCTCACGCTCAAGGGCGACGAGCTGCTGCGCGAAGCCGACCTGGTGCGCCGCCAGGCGACCTATTCCTATCGCGACGGCGACGACTGGGTGTTCATGGACGACGAAGATTTCAGCCAGTATCAGCTCAATGATCCGGCGGTGGGTGATCAGTCCGGCTACATCACCGAAGGATTGGGCGGGATCTATGTGTTGCTGATCTCGGGTGCGCCGGTGGCGATCCAGCTGCCTCAGTCGGTCGAGCTCGAAGTGGCCGACACCGCGCCGGTGATGAAGGGCGCGACCGCCAGCCGCTCGGCCAAGCCGGCCACCACCACCACCGGCATCGACGTGATGGTGCCCGACTACATCACGCCGGGCGAACGGATCAAGGTCAATACCGAGACCGGCGAGTTTATGTCGCGAGCTTGAGTTCTTTAAACCGCAGATGAACGCGGATGAACGCAGATGGCACGAACGAAAAAATACAGGTGTCAAATGCTGGATTCGGATGTTGGCGCAACGTTTTCGGTGAAGACGGTCGATCGCACCGGTTTTTGAGCCGTGATTTGCGTTTATTTGCGTTCATTTGCGGTTCCCAATCAGGTTGAAAAATGTCGGACCACAACACCACGCCAGAGCTGAAGCAACTGCGCACCGAACTCGATCGCATCGATCGCGAACTGGTCGAGCGCGCAGCCGAGCGCCAGCGCATCGTCTCCGAGATCGGTCGCTTGAAACGCTCGGTCGGGCGCCAGTTGCGCGATTTCCGGCGCGAGCGCGAAGTGCTGGATGGAGTGCGCGCACACGCCGAGTCGCTGGGGCTGGATCCGGGCGTTGCCGAGCGTCTGCTGACCACCCTGATCGAGGCCTCGCTGACCCGCCAGGAGACCGAGCGCGTGGCGCTGGCCGGTCGCGGTGCCGGTCGCCGGGCACTGGTGATCGGCGGTGCCGGCCGGCTTGGTGGCTGGCTGGTGCGGTTTCTCGACAGCCAGGGCTTTGATGCGCTGGTGGCCGATCCGGCGACCGCCGACCTTCCCGGGCACTACCGCGACTGGCACGATGCACCGCTGGATGTCGACGTCATCGTCGTCGCCGCGCCGCTGATGGCCAGCCGCAGGGTTCTCGACGAACTGATCGATCGTCGACCTCAGGCACTGGTGTTCGATGTTGCCTCGGTCAAGGCACCGCTGACCGATACCCTCAAACGTGCAGCCGTGGCCGGGCTGTCGATCTGCTCCATCCACCCGATGTTCGGCCCGGATACGCGCCTGCTGGCCGGTCGTCACGTGCTGCTGATGGATTGCGGTTGTCCGCAAGCCGTGGCCGCAGCACGCGCGCTGTTCGCCGACACCATGGCCGAGCTGGTCGAGGTCTCGCTGGAGCAGCACGACCGGCTGATGGCCTGGGTGCTGGGCTTGTCGCACGCGCTGAACCTGCTGTTCGTTGCGACTCTGGCCGAGACCGGCGCGGCGGCCGAGGATCTGGCCGCGATCTCGTCGACCACCTTCCAGCGCCAGCTCGAACTGGCCGGCGCGGTGTCGGGTGAGAGCCCCGAGCTGTATTTCGAGATCCAGCATCTCAACCCGGCCAACCACGCGACGCTTGACGGGATGCTGGCGACGCTGACACGAATCCATGACGCAGTTTCCGACGGGGATTCCGAGGCCTTTTCGAGTCTGATGCGCGCCGGGCATGCCTGGGCTGCGCGTCACCGCGGCGCGCGCGGTGGGGATGCGGCATGAAGGAGCGTGCGCTTTGGCGCGAGCGGCTGGGTGCGTGGATTGAAAGCGAGCGGCCGCGCGATTTCATTATCGTTCTGATCCTGGTCAACGCCTTGATCCTCGGGCTGGAGACCTCGCCGACGCTGATGGAGCGCATCGGCGGCGTGCTGATCGCGCTCAATACCGCCATTCTGGTTGTGTTCGTGCTCGAAATCGCGCTCAAGCTGCTGGCTTTCGGCCCGCGCTTTTTTCGCTCGGGCTGGAACGTGTTCGATTTCCTGGTCGTCGGTATTGCGCTGGTGCCGGCCAGCGGCCCGCTGGAGGTGTTGCGTGCGCTGCGCATCCTGCGCGTGTTGCGGCTGCTGTCGCAGGTCCAGCGGTTGCGCATGATCGTCGACTCGCTGATCCATGCGTTGCCGGGCATGGGCTGGGCCGCGGCACTGCTGCTGCTGATCTTCTACATCTTCGCCGTCATGGGCACGATGCTGTTCGGCGAGACTTTTCCCGAGCTCTGGGGCAGCCTCGGGGCCAGCCTGTTTACATTGTTCCAGGTGATGACGCTGGAATCCTGGGCGACCGGCGTGGCGCGACCGATGTTCGAGGCTTTCCCGATGGCCTGGTTGTACTTCCTGCCGTTCATCCTGGTCTCGAGCTTCATGGTGCTCAACCTGTTCATCGCCATCATCGTCAGCGCCACCAATGCGATCCACGAGGACGAAGAAGCCGGGCAGCGGCGCCAGCTCGAGCGCACGCTGACCGAGGTGGTCGAACGGTTGGAGCGCATCGAGCGCCGCATCGAGGCCGACCGGCGCCGTGACTGAGGCAGTTCGGATCGACAAGTGGCTTTGGGCGGCGCGGTTCTTCAAGACCCGCTCGCAGGCGCAGACGGCGGTGCGCGGCGGACACGTGGCGATCAACGGCGCGACCTGCAAGCCGGCGCGCACGCTTGCCGTCGGTGATCGTCTGGTGATCGTGCGCGGCGAGTCGCGTTTCGAGATCGAGGTCGTCGAGTTGTCGGATCGCCGTGGCCCGGCCGTGCAGGCGCAGGCCCTTTATCACGAATTGCCCGAAAGCATCCGGCACCGCGAGGCGCTGGCCGAACAGCGGCGCCTGCTGCGCCAGGGTGGTCCCGGTCGTCGTCCGGACAAGCGCGAGCGCCAGCGCATTCGCTCGTTTACCGGCAAGGACTGACCGCGACTTTTCAATCCGCCGGCGAACGGGTTTCGCGGACTTCGGCATCGACGCGGAAATCGGCCAGCCGCAGGGTGATTCGCTGCCCGGCTTCGAACTGCTCGCGCCGTGCCAGTACCCGGCCCTGGTCGTCCTGCACCAGTGCATAGCCGCGATTCAGCACGGCCAGCGGGCTGACCGTCTCCAGCGCGCGCGCGGCAACAGCCAACTGCCGACGGCAGCGCTCGTGCTGGCCACGCTGGGCGCGCAGCAGGCGCTCGCGCAGCGCCGCCAGCCGTTCGGAATGGCTGAGCAGACGGCCGCGTGGATGCTGGCGCGCCAGTCGCCCGGCCAGCGCGGTCAGCACGTCGCGTCGATGCCGCAGGCCGCCGCGCGGCGCTCGAGCCAGGCGCTGGTGCAGCGTCGCCAGTTCCCTGCGCTGTTCGCCCAGCTGCCGCCGCGGATGACGCCGGACCAGGCGTGCGGCAACGCTGTCGACGCGCTGGCCGGCCTGTTCCAGGGTTCGTGTCAGCGCACGCGCTGCGCGTTGTTCCAGCCGCAGGATCGCGCGCAGCAGCGCCGGCCCGTCGGGCGTGACCGCCTCGGCCGCCGCGGTCGGTGTGGCCGCGCGCAGGTCGGCGACGAAATCGGCGATGGTGAAATCGGTTTCATGGCCGACGCCGCTGACCACCGGCATCGGCATGGCGCGAATCCGGCGCGCCAGATGCTCGTCGTTGAATGCCCACAGATCCTCGATTGAGCCACCACCGCGCGCAACGATCACGACTTCGGCGGTCGCGTGCCGGGCGATGGTGTCGAGCGCGCGGAGCAGTCCCGGCACCGCCGCATCGCCCTGCACGGGGCTTGCATGCAGTTCGACGCGCGCGGCCGGCCAGCGTCGCTGCAGCGTGGTCAGGATGTCGCGTACCGCTGCCCCCGAGGCCGAAGTCACCACCGCGATCACGCGCGGATGCGTCGGCAGCGCGCGCTTGTGTTCGGCCGCGAACAGGCCCTCGGCTTCAAGTTTGCGTTTCAGCGCCTCGAATGCCTGCTGCAGCGCGCCGGCCCCGGCCGGCAGCATTGCATCGGCGATCAGCTGGTAGTCACCGCGCGGCTCGTACAGGCTCAAACGACCGCGTACCAGCACCTGATCGCCGTTGCCCGGGAGTTGAGCAACACTGCCGCGATTGCCCTTGAACAGCGCGCAGCGAATCTGGGCGCGCGCATCCTTGAGCGTGAAATACAGGTGGCCGGAGGCCGGGCGCGCGAGGTTGGAGACCTCGCCGACCAGCCACAGGCGCGCAAAGCCGGCCTCGAGGTGCAGCTTGGCCTCGCGGTTCAGTTCGCTGGGCTGGTAGACGCGGGTTTCGGGCCCGGGAGCGGTGACGGACATGGCTGCCGATTGTACACACCGTCCTGGCAGCCGCGACCGGTCGGAATCAGCAATTCGGCAAAGCGCCTCGCACTGGCTTCCCAGGTGAACTGGCGCGCATGGTCGACGCAGGCATCGTCCGGACACGCGAGTGCCCGGAACACGGCCTCGCGCAGATCTTCGTCGAGCGCACCGGTCGCACCATCGATGACCACATTGGCCGGCCCCGGCACCGGGAAGGCCGCTACCGGAACGCCAGCGGCCATCGCCTCGAGCATCACCAGCCCGAGCGTGTCGGTGCGACTGGGGAACACGAACACGTCGGCGGCCGCCAGCGTTTCAGCCAGCGCCTTGCCATGTCGGTAGCCCGGGAAATGTGCTTCGGGATAGCGGCGGCGCAAGCGCTGCAGCGACGGCCCGCCGCCCACGACCACCTTGCTGCCCGGCAGATCGAGATCGAGAAAGGCCTCGAGGTTCTTTTCCGGTGCAACCCGTCCGACATACATCGCAATCGGCCGCGGCAGTGCCAGCGCGTTCTTGTCGCGCGGTCGGAACAAGGCGGTGTCGACCGCACCCGGCCAGACGCGAAGGTTCTGCAGGCCGCGTTCGGTCAACTCGCGCGCCTGGGTCGGCGTTCGCACCATGGTGCGCGCGGCCGCGCCGTGAAAGCTTCGAATCATCGCGTACCCCAGCGCCAGCGGCACCGGCAGGCGCATGCGCAAGTACTCGGGGAAGCGCGTGTGATAGGAGGTTGTGAACGCAAGGCCGCGTGCGCGACAGGCGCGCCGCATCGCCCAGCCCAGCGGGCCCTCGGTGGCGATGTGGATACAGTCGTAGTCGGCCGCGCCCAGGACCTCGGCGGCAGCCTTGCCGGGCCGCAGCGTAAGCCGGATCTCGGGATAGGTCGGGCAGGGCAGCGTGCGTCGGCCTTCAGGCGACAGCACTGTTACCGACCAACCCCGGCTCTCGAGTTCGGCACAGGTTCGCTCCAGCGATCGCACCACGCCGTTGACCTGTGGTGCCCAGGCATCCGTGGCCAGCAGCAGTTTCATGCTGCAAGCTCGCGGTAGCGCGGCTCCATGCGCTTGAGAATCTGCGGTTGATCGGCCAGCTTCCACAGCTCCAGCGTACCGTCGTGATGCTCGACCAGCGCGGTGCAGCTTTCCACCCAGTCGCCGCAGTTCATGTAGACATGGTCGCCGACCTGCTTGAGCTCGGCACGATGAATATGGCCGCAGACCAGCCCGTCGACCTGTTCGCGTCGTGCCTCGCGCGCAACCGCATTCTCGAAGTTGTCGATGTAGCGCACCGCCTTCTTGACCTTGTGCTTGACCGCTGCGGCCAATGACCAGTAGTCGCGGCCCATCTTCTCGCGACACCAGTTGACATAGCGATTCAGACGCAGCAGGAAGTCGTAGGCGGCTGCACCCAGCACGCTGATGAAGCGCGAGTGCATCACGACCTGATCGAACTGATCGCCATGCAGCACCAGCAGGCGTCGGCCATCGGCGGTTTCGTGCACGATGCGGTCGCGGATTTCAACATTGCCAAGCGTCAGGCCATCATAAGAGCGCATGGCATCATCGTGGTTGCCCGGCACGTAAATCACGTGCGTGTCATGCTTGGCCTTGCCGAGGATGGACCGGACCACATTGTTATGCGACTGCGGCCAGTAGCGGCGCTTCTTCAGCGACCAGAAATCGATGATGTCGCCGACCAGATAGAGCGTGTCGCAGCGCATCGCGCGAATGAAATCGAGCAGATAGTCGGCACTGCAACCGGGAAAACCCAGGTGCACATCGGAAATCCAAAGAGTACGCACATGTCGCTTGATCCGCAGTCGATCGCTGGCCTGCATGGTCTGGCTCCGGTTGGACTTTTCACAAGCTTTACCTTCAAAGCTTGCATCGCCGTGACAGTCGCTTGACGAATTGATGACAGCCGCGAACTCAACGGTTATTCGTCAATCGCGCTCAACATGAATGCCCCAGGCATACAGTGCGGTCGAGACCAGTGGCAGCGCCAGCCAGTCCGGGTTCGGAAAACGCATGATCAGCAGGAACGCCCAGACCGAGAGCAGGGCGCCAACGTACTGTGGATGACGCACGATCGAGAATGGAAAGCCGGTCTGCCACTCGATCGCACGACCGAATCGATTGCCGTAGAACATGCCTTCGGCTTTCAGTCGCCATATCACGCCGAAATTCAGTGCCTGGCCGAGTGCCAGCAGCGACAGGCCGAGTACGATGGCGCCGCTGGGCGCGGTTGGCAACGGCAGCCAGGTTTGGCCGAACACCATGCACCAACCCAGCAGCACCCCGATCTGAATGAACTTGAAGACCACGAACAGACGGCCCAGCGCGCGCACGGGGTCGTGATGCAGCAGCCGATCACGCCGGCGAGCCTGTGCGGTAAAGACCTCCGGATGGTTCCAGGCCCACCAGTAGGTGACTCGCTCCAGGCTGAGCAGAAGAGTCGCGATGACAAGAAGGGTCCAGAACATTATTCACAGGCTCGATGGTTGAGCATTGGTCATTTCCATTGCTGCGCATACGGGCGCACGGTATGACCGCAACGTGACAGTTGTTTGACGCTGCTGCCCGGGAACCGCCATCAAACGGTCATGCTGTCGCAATTTTTCCAACGTATAAGGATCGACAGGTATCTCATGGAGAGCGCCCGATGGGCTTCTTGCAGGAACTCAAGCAACAGCGCTGGGACGACCATCGCTATTATCATCACAATCGCATCAACCAGTCGCTGCATCTGTTCAGTGCCTGCTGCTTCCTGGTCAGTTATGCATTGGTGTTCGAGTCGCCGGTAATTGCCGCCTTCTGTGGCTGGGTGCTGGCGATGACCTCAAGGCAGGTGGGGCATTTCTTCTTCGAGCCCAAGGGTTTCGACGCGCCCAATCAGGTCACGCATGAATACAAGGAAGAAATCAAGGTCGGCTATAACCTCAATCGCAAGGTTGTGTTGCTGACGATCTGGGCGCTGATACCGATCGTGCTGGTCATCAATCCTTCACTGTTCGGCTGGATCACGCCGCATGATTCGACTGCGGCCTATATCTATAACGTCTCGGTGCTGTGGATCTGGCTTGGGATGGCCGCGATCGCGTTTCGCAGCATCCAGTTGTTCTTCCTGTCCGGTATCACCACCGGACTGGCCTGGGCGACCAAGATTCTGACCGATCCGTTCCACGATATCTGGCTGTACCACAAGGCACCGATTCGTGCGCTGAAAGGCGATCTCTACGATCCGATCGTCGGTGAGTCGATCGACGAACATGACCCGCAGCATGCCTGATTGACGCTGCTATGTTCTACGTGCTGGCGCCGCGAAGAAGTCGGGCGCGCAGGGTTTCGCGCAGAATCTCGCGCTTGACCGAGCGATTGTCGGCGCCGGGCGGGTGCCACCACCAGCCGTCGGCCTGCATCGCATGGCCGGCGCGCACGAAGCGCTGGATCACTTCATCGAACATCACGCCATCGGGCGCGATCGGGAAGATCAGCCGGCCGGTGCCGGTCCAGGGCAGCAGGATGCCCTCGGCATTGAGGTAGAACTGCAGCATCCAGTTGTAACGTGATGGCGCGTCGTAGAGCACGGTGAAGATCGAGGACAGCTTGGCGATGCGCAGTGGCAGACCGGCCTTTTCGAGTGCCGCGTTGAAGCGCGCGGCGCGTGCCTCCCAGTCGGCCTCCAGTGTTTCATAGATGCCCTGAACCGGCCCGGACTCGTAATGGTCGAGAAATGCCGCCATCGCGCCGAGCACATAAGGGTGTGAGTTGAAGGTCCCGCGCGCGAAGCAGATATCGACCGGGCGGTCATCACGGTAGCGTTTCATCAATTCAGCACGGCCGCAAAGCACGCCGACCGGCAGGCCACCGCCCAGCGTCTTGCCGTACGTCACCAGATCGGCCTGTACGCCGAAGTACTCCTGCGCACCGCGCGCGGCAATCCGGAAGCCGACGAAGATCTCATCGAAGATCAGCACGATGCCGGCCTGACTGCAGATCGCACGCAAGCGCTTCAGCCAGTCACTATATGCTTGGCGATCGAAAGACGCGCTGCGCTCTGCGGCAATCAGTGCGCCATCGCCGGGTGCATTGGCATTCGGATGCAGCGCCTGCAGCGGGTTGACCAGCACGCAGGCGATGTTGCTGCGTGTGGCCAGCACCTTGAGCGTCTTGTCGCTCATTTCGGCCAGCGTGTAGACCTTGCCGGGCGTGGCCGGGTTGCCGATGCCGGGTTGCACGTCGTCCCACCAGCCGTGGTAGGCACCGCAGAAGCGCACGATATGACTCTTCCCGGTGTGGTAGCGCGCCAGCCGCACCGCCTGCATCACCGCCTCGGTGCCAGACATGTGGAACGACACCGCGTCCAGCCCGGAGATGCGCTTGAGCGCCTCGACGTTGCGCTCGATGATCGGATGGTAGGGCCCCAGCACCGGGCCCAGCGCCTCGACCCGGCGTGCGCCTTCGGCGATCCAGCGCTTGTAGTGATCGGTGCCGAACACTTTGACACCGTAAGCGCCGGTCAGGTCGATGAATTCATTGCCGTCGATATCGGTAATCGTCGAACCTGCTGAGGATTCGACCAGCACGCCGCTGGTCAGGTTCTTGCGCACCATGCTGCTGAATTGGAACGGCACGCGGTAGCGACCGATGAAATCAAGGTCAGGGATGCGCTCGGCCAGCCGACCCAGGCGTTCGACCGAATTCGGGCTGCGCGTGCTGAATCGTTCGGCCAGCCGCTCAAATCCGGTCCTGCGCCGATCGACGACATCGGCCGGCGCAGCGTCAGCGGCAAAGAAACGCTCACCGATCAATTCGTAGCGCGGAATCCATCGCGCGGCTCGCTTGGCCATGCGCGAATGGCCGCGCAACGACGGATGCTTGGCGCGCGACAGGCGCAATCGCCGCACGACCCAGCGAATCGACAGCAGCGCAACGGGAAGGGCAATCAGCCACGGTAGCAAAGTGTTCATGAAGACGACTTATAAGGGTCGCAAATGACAGCTCCGTGTCGCCCGATGCCTCAATCCACAGATTCGTCGCTGCTCAACCGCTTGCAGAACCAGGAAACGCTGAACTTCTGGCTGACCAACCGGATTCCGCGCAACCTGCTGACGCGTCTGGCCGGTCGCGTCAGTCGGATCGAGAACCGCCGGCTGGCGCGCGCGCTGATCGCGGTCTGGCAGTGGTTTGCCGACGACCTGCGGCTCGACGAGGCCGAGACCACCGAGTTCAACAGTCTTCGTGACTGCTTCACACGCCGCCTCAGGCCCGGTGCAAGGCCGATTGATTCGCGTGCCGACGTGCTGGTCAGCCCCTGTGACGCCGTAGTCGGTGCGCATGGGCGAATCGAGGACGGTCAGTTGCTGCAGGCCAAGGGCATGGTCTACCGACTCGATGAACTGCTCGGCGATGCCGATCTCGCGCGCAGACATGCCGGCGGCCGCTATGTCACGCTGCGACTCAAGTCGAGCATGTACCACCATTTTCATGCGCCGTTCGACGGATTCATTTCGCGACTGGACTGCATTCCAGGAGAGGTGTTCAACGTCAATCCGCCGGCCCTGAAGCGTATCGAGGCGCTGTTCTGTCGCAACCAGCGCGCGGTTGTTCGAATGGACAGCGCACTGGGGCAGCTCACGCTGGTGCCTGTGGCGGCCGTGCTGGTCTCGAGCATGCGGTTTGCGTTTGCCGAGCCGCCGCCGGTAACCCGTCGGACCGGGCCATATCGTCAGGACCTTGCGATTGATGTGAGACGGGGCCAGCGGCTGGGCCATTTCGAGCACGGCTCGACCGTCATTGTCCTCGCCGGCCCGGGTTGGCAACTGCGTCCCGAGCTGATGAATGATGAGACGATTCGGATGGGTCGGCCGCTGATGATGATGGATCGAAGTAAAAAATGCCCCGGCGCAATGACCGGGGCAATTGGAACAGGAGCCCTTGGTGGAGTGTTGCCAGCTTTGTCAGTAACCGAAACCTAAAGAGATGCCATCGAGATAGATATGCGCTCGGCCGTAGTTGCGATAGCCGGATCGATAGGAATGACCGTGGCGCGGACCATTTTGGTAGCCATGTCCATAACTATGCCCACGACGACCGCCCTTGCGATGGCTATAGCCGCGACCGTATCCATGGCGCGGATAGCTGTGTCCGCGGTAGCCGCCGCTATAGCCGCCACGATAGCCATGGCGCGGTTGCGCATGGCCGCGGTAGCGATGTGATCCACCGCCATGGCGTGGCGATCCGTATGCGTAGCCTGATACGTGGCCGCCATGCGTGCCGCCGTAGCCATATCCCTTGCCGTAGCCGCCGGCTTCGGCCGGATTGGTCGCTGCCAGGAGCAGTGCGCCGGCCAGTGAAGTTGCGATCCAGAGAGCTTTCATGTCAACCTCCTTCGTCGAGTGACGGGTACACTCTAGCCATCGAGACTGAATGCGGACTGAACCCCATGCTGGAGATTCTTGAACATCAAGACCGGATTCGCGAGCTTCGGCTGGCACGTGCGCCGGTCAATGCGCTCAACCCGGATCTGATCGCACGACTGCTGCAGGCCGTGCGCTCAGCCGCTGACGACGATGTCAGTGCGCTGGTGCTGTCGGGTCGTCCCGGGCTGTTTTCGGCCGGACTGGATGTGCCCGAGCTGCTGACGCTGGACCGGGCCGGCATGACTGCATTCTGGCGTGATCTGTTCGCACTGCTCGAAGCGCTCGCGCGCTCGCCGATCCCGGTCGCCGCCGCCCTGACCGGCCACAGCCCGGCCGGCGGCACGGTGATTGCATTGTTCTGCGACTACCGCGTGATGGCAGAAGGGCAATTCCAGCTTGGGCTGAACGAAGTCGAGGTCGGTCTGGTCGTGCCGGCGGTGATTCACGGCGCACTGTGCCGACTGATCGGGCCGTATGCGGCCGAGCGCCATCTGGTGGCCGGTCGCATGATTGCCGCCGCAAAGGCCGAGGCCATCGGCCTGGTCGATGAATTGCAGCCGGTCGATGCCGTGGTCGATCGCGCGCTGGCCTGGTGCCGCTCGCTGCTGGCCATGCCGTCGCACTCGATGACGGCCACGCGCGCGCTGTGCCGGGCCGATCTGTGCGCGCTGTTTGATCAGCCCGATGCGAAGAACGGGCAGGCCTTCGCCGAGTTCTGGTTCCGGCCCGAAACCCAGGCGACGCTGCATGCCATGGTCGCACGTCTGAAAGCCGGCAAGCGGTAACTCAACACGCCCTGCGCCCGGAATGCTGATCGCGCCCGCCCGGAAACTTTATCCTGACGGCAATACATTCCCGGGTCGGGTTTGTGACGGAAGCCGCAATCACATGCTTTTAAGCATTCAATTTCCGTTGCGGAATTGATGCCGATCAAATAATAGCCCCGCCGTTCCTGTTATTTTTTTCATCGCATCGTGCGGGAATGGATGCCGGGTTCGTTTCCAGCTTCCGTTTCAGATGATGCGAGGGGTCTGCCGCTCGTGGTCGACCAACCTGGGCTTGCCGGTTCCACGCAGTCATCGCTGCGCTCAAGATTCGGCAAACCCGACCGATACAGTGATCGTGTCAGTGAAACCTTCGGCCCAATGTCTGCCAGCATGCAAATCGATCTTCCGGATCGGTAGTGTGGCTGAAGCCGACGCCGGCCGTTCGCCGGCCTCGGCAATTCCTGCACTCACCCCGCGCGCGCGTCGTCTTCTACGTTCGCCACGCACCTTCTGCAACCTGTCTGGGGAGAAACAACAATGTTGAACAATCTGAAGATCGGTACCCGGCTCGGGATCGGTTTCGGCATCACCCTTGTGATGCTGGTGCTGGTGGCCATTGTCGGATTTATCAATATCCAGTCACTGGAAAAGCAAACCAATGAGCTAACCAATGCCGACTACCCCAAGGCCACACGGGCATTCGGCATCAACATCAGCCTGAATCGTACGATGCGTAAAGTGCTGCTGCAGGCGACATCAGCGGAAGATGAAGATCTGAGCACGCTGGATCGCGACTCGGCTGATATCTCCGGCCACATCGACTATCTGGAAAGCACCATCTTCAGCGATACCGGCAAGGCGGCGTTGCGTGAATTACAAACCGCACGCCAGGCTTTCCTGGCCCAGTCACAGCAGGTCCGCTCGCTGCTCGAGCGTGGCCTGCGCGAAGAAGCCATCAATAGCATTCACGGGCCGTTCCAGGTAGCCTTTAATAACTACGTCGAAGCGGTTCGAACGTTGCAGAACCTGCAGGACGAGCGCGTCGTGGAGGCCGGCGAGGAAGCCGAAGCCACGGCGGTTCAGGCCGAAATCCTGATGGCTGTGCTGTCGTTGATTGCCATACTTTTGACGCTGGCTACCGCGTTCTTCGCGACCCGCAGCATCACCAAGCCGATCAATGAGGCAGTCAACGTTGCCAACCAGATCGCTGAGGGTGATCTGAGCATGGACATCAAGGCCACCGCGAAAGATGAGGTCGGTCAGATGCTGCAGGCGCTGGCCAAGGCTGTGAATGCGGTCAAGAATATGGCTGCCGAAGCCAAGCATCTTGCCAAGGCCGCGGTCGAGGGCAAGCTGGATACACGCGCCGATGCCAGCCAGTACAAGGGCGAATACAAGAACATCGTCATTGGCGTCAACAATACGCTGGACGCCGTTATCGGCCCGCTGAACGTTGCTGCTGACTATGTCGATCGTATCTCCAGGGGCGATATCCCCGAGAAGATCACCGACAGCTACAACGGTGATTTCAACAAGATTAAAAACAACCTGAACGTGTGCATCGACGCGGTCAACCTACTGGTCAGCGATGCCGAGATGCTTTCGAAAGCTGCGGTGGAAGGAAAGCTGGCCACACGCGCGGATGCGACGCGCCACCAGGGCGACTTCCGTGCCATCGTCGAAGGCGTCAATGACACGCTGGACGCGGTCATCGGCCCGTTGAACGTGGCGGCCGACTACGTCGACCGGATCTCCAGGGGCGATATCCCGCCGAAGATCACGGATAGCTATAACGGTGACTTCAACAAGATCAAGAACAACCTGAACGTGTGCATTGAAGCAGTCAACCTGCTGGTAGCCGATGCCAACATGCTGGCCAAG
>JAVVDV010000049.1:3301-16550 GCA_032251355.1 Wenzhouxiangellaceae bacterium | reverse complement strand
CGCCGGTGGCTGCATCATCACCGGCAACGAAGACGGCATCAAGCATTCTTCGATGTCGATTCTCTACGCGCTGCAACACCTGGGCTACACGATCCCGCCGCAGGCCGACGCCGGCTGGATTGGCGAAGCCGGGCCGGGGCCGTCGTATGCCGACGAGGGTTCGGGCGGGCCGGAAAACGACTTCACCCAGCGCAACACCACCATCATGAGCTGGAACCTGATGCACACCGCGCGCATGCTGATCGATGCCGGCGGCCTGCCCGCCCACGGCAACGATCGCAAGGCCTGGGCGGCCGGTTGTCGCTTCGACCACCCGAATCCGGACTACCGCGCCTGATCCGCGCAGTGCGGCGGGAACTGGGGCGTTTGCAGTCGCATTTGCGCTGAAAATTGCGCGCGCTCAAATCGTGCATTCCCCGGCGGCGCTACACTGCGTTCTTTCCCGACACTGCTTCGTGCAAGGAGCTCTCGATGCGTACACGGATGTTGACCGGCCTGCTGGCCACCTGTTTTCTTGCCACCCAAGCGCTCGCCGACGAGGCCGTGGTGCGGCTTTCCGAGCCGGTGCAGGCCACCGAGGCCTTTGAAGACTTCGGCGCCGCACTGCCCGAAGACCAGACCGTGCATTCGCTCGCGTCTGCCATCGCCAAGCTCGACGCGCTGGCCGGACAGTCGGTCGTGATCGAGACCGAAGTGCAGCAGGTCTGCCAGAAGAAAGGCTGCTTCTTCATTGCCCGCGACGGCGAGGCCGTAGCGCGCGTGCGCTTTCAGGATTACGGCTTTTTCATCCCGACCGATTCGGCCGGCAAGACCGTAAAGCTGGCCGGCACGCTGGAGCATGTCGAGCTGACGCCGGAGCAGGCCGCGCATTTCGCCAAAGATCTGGGCGAGACGGAACAACAGCGGCCGATGCAAAAGCGCATGCGCGCCGGCATGGCCGAGTTCGAATACCAGATCATGGCCACGGCGGTGCGCATCCCGCGCGCCTGAGCTTTGCCGATGACCACCCTCGGTACACCGTTCTCAAGGACCGCCACGCGCGTGCTGCTGTGCGGCGGCGGCGAGCTGGGCAAAGAGGTGGTGATCGAGCTCAAACGCCTGGGCTGCGAAGTGATCGTGCTTGATCGCTACGCACATGCCCCGGCGATGCAGGTGGCCGATCGCAGCCATGTGGTCTCGATGCTCGACGGCGAGGCGCTGAAGGCGATCGTATTGCAGGAGCAGCCGGCCTTCATCGTGCCGGAAATCGAGGCGATTGCCACCGATGCGCTGGTCGAGCTGGAGCGCCAAGGCTTCAACGTGGTGCCGACGGCGCGCGCGGCGCGCTTGACGATGAACCGCGAGGGCATCCGTCGGCTGGCGGCCGAGGAGCTGGGCTTGCCGACCTCGAACTACGAGTTCGCCGAAACCTGGGACGGGTTCCAGGCTGCGGCGCGGCGCATCGGCTTTCCCTGCATCGTCAAGCCGATCATGAGTTCATCCGGCAAGGGTCAGTCGCTGGTGCGCGGCTCAGCGGAGCTGGAGAGCGCCTGGGACTATGCGCAGCAGGGCGGCAGGGCCGGCCAGGGCAAGGTCATCGTCGAATCGCTGGTCGAGTTCGACTACGAAATCACGCTGCTGACCGTCCGCCACGTCGGCGGCACCTCGTTCTGCGCGCCGATCGGGCATCGCCAGCAAGACGGCGATTACCGCGAATCGTGGCAGCCGCAGCCGATGAGCGCGGCGGCGCTGGCGCGATCGCGCGAGATCGCAGCCGCGGTGACCGCGGCGCTGGGCGGTCGCGGCCTGTTCGGCGTCGAGCTGTTCATCAAGGGCGACGAGGTCTGGTTCAGCGAGGTCTCGCCGCGTCCGCACGACACCGGCATGGTCACGCTGATCTCGCAGCCGCTGTCGGAGTTTGCGCTGCACGTACGCGCCTTCCTGGGCTTGCCGATTCCCGGCACAAGCCCCGAAATTCCACTCCATGGGCCGTCGGCATCGACCGCGCTGCTGGTCGAAGGCGATTCGGACCGGGTTGCGTTCGGCAACCTGGTTGAGGCACTGGCTCTGCCCGATACCGATCTGAAACTGTTCGGCAAACCGGAAGTTCAGGGCCAGCGCCGCATGGGCGTGGCGCTGGCGCGCGGCACGACGGTGGAAGAAGCCGTGGCGCGCTCGAAGCGAGTCGCGCAGGCGGTCAAGGTTTCGCTGTAGACCCCGGCTCGGCGGCGGCAACAAAGCGCAGAAAGTAGCCGTTGAGAATGCCGCGATCCGGCCACGCAGTCGTGCGCTTGTTCCAGATATGCACACGCGTGCGTGCCAGCCCGCTGATGGCTGCGCAGTCGTCGATCACGATGCGGTTCATGCGCTGATACAGCGCCGTGCGCGCCGGTCCCGGCTGCAGCATGGCGGCTTCGCGGTAGAGCCGGTCGAAGGTCTCGTTTTGATAGTTGACGCTGTTCGAGCCGGGCGTCTCGAACGGGCCGTAGAACAATTGCAGCGTGTTCTGCGCATCCGGGTAGTCGAGCAGCCAGCCGAGAAAGAACACATCCAGCTCGCGGTTCTTGAGCGCGGCCGCGTAGTCGCCGAAGCTGGCGAAGGTCTCGGCACGAACCTTGTCGGGCGGAAAACCCAGCGCCAACAGCCAGCCGCGCCACTGCTCATACATCTGGCGCTGCTGGACATCGCCGACCATGCCGTAGGTCAGCACCGGCAGCCGTTCGGCGTTCCAGCCGGCCGCGTCCAGCCGCGCGCGACCGCGCGCGAGGTTCTGGCGCACCGAGGCGCGCTCCAGATCGGGTTCGAACTCGGGCACCACCGGCGGAATGATGCCGGGAAAGACCTCGGCAATGCCGCCGTAGAAGGCCTGGTTGCGCGCGTTCCAGTCGAATGCATCGCGGATCGCGCAGCGCAGTTCGCGATTGGCCTCGGCCTGGTCGGGATCGGGATGGTGGCCGATGCGCGGGTCGGTCATGTTGAAGCCGCCGTAGATGAAACCGGCCTCCAGCCCGGCGCGGGCGCGGTAGCGCTCGGCAAAGTTCGGTGCCAGCTCGATCGGGTCACGCGTGGCGAGTACGCGCTCGACCTGCTCGCTGGGCAGCACGATCGCATCGAGTTCGTCGGCCCGAAACGCGCTCCAGCGCGCGGCGTTGTCGGCGACGAAATGGACTTCGAGTTGATCGACAAACGGGTAACGCCGACCGGCCAGCATCTCCAGCCCTAGCCCGGCATGTTGATCCGGATCGAAGCCCTCGCCGACCAGGTCCAGCGGCGCGCGCTGGAATTCGTCGTGGGCCGCCAGCCGCGCGCGCGTGCTGTCGAAGGCCAGCAGCCGGAACGGTCCCGACCCGACCGGCCGGACGCCGAATTCGCGCCCGTGGTATTCGACCGCCTCGCGCGGCACCAGCGCCGAGAACCCGGTCGCCAGCGTATGGACCAGCTGCGGATAGGGTTCGGTAAGCGTGATTTCGAGCGTGAAGTCATCCAGCGCGGTGAGCCCGGCCACCGGCTGATCGTAGTCCGCGCCGCGCTCGCCCCAGGCATCGAGACCGACAATCCGACCGCTCCACAGCCAGGCGCCCTGCGAGCGCGTGACGGGGTCGAAATGGCGCTTGAGCGCATAGATCAGGTCGTGCACCGTGACCGGCCGTCCGCGCCCGTCGGCAAACGCCGGATCATCGACAAAGCGCGCATCGTCGCGAATGCGGAATACATAGCGCAGCCCATCGTCGCTGACCTCGGGCAGGCCAACCGCGAGGTTCGGCGCCAGCGCGTAAGGGCGGGCCAGGTAGCGGTAGCGATACAGCGTATCGAACAGGTTGACGACCAGCAGGTCGGCGTAGCCGGTGGCCGCATGCGCCGGATCCAGCGAGGTCGGCGCGCCTTCGATGGCGTAGCGAAAGACCGCAGGCTCGGGCTCGCCCGGCGCGGACGCAGGCCCGCAGCCGGCCAGGCCAGCCAATACGCAGCCGGCCAGCAGCGCAGCAGCAGCGATCCCGCGAACTCGCTTCATGGGTGTGCTCGGCATGCACCAAGAGTAACCGGAAATCACCACCCGCTCACGCAGTCGTCGGATCATCAACAGCATGCTTGAGAGCTTCCCTGACAAGAGCACGGCGCTGGTCCAGGGCGCCAGTCGTGGCATTGGCCTGGGCCTGGTGCGCGCGCTGCTCGATTCCGGTCGCTTTGCGCGCGTGATCGCAAGCTGCCGCGATCCGGAACACGCCGAAGCGCTGAATGCGATCAACGATGACCGGCTGACGGTTCGACCGCTCGATGTCACGCAAAGCGATCAGCTTGAGGCACTCGCGGCATGGCTGGCCGGTCAAGGCCTGCGACTCAACCTGGTGATCAACGCCGCCGGCGTGCTGCACGGCGAGCGCTTCGCGCCGGAAAAGCGGCTCGAAGACCTGGACCCGGACGCCTTGAGGCAGGTGTTCGCGGTCAATACCTTCGGCCCGGCGCTGCTGCTCAAGGCGTTGCGCCCGCAGCTGGCGCGCGACGGCAAGTGCGTGTTCGCGGCAATCTCGGCGCGGGTCGGTTCGATCGGCGACAACCGCCTCGGCGGCTGGTACGCCTACCGCGCCTCCAAGGCCGCGCTCAACCAGCTGCTCAAAACCGCATCCATCGAGCTGGCGCGGCGCAACCGCAACGCGATCGTCGCCGCGCTGCATCCGGGCACCACCGACACCGGGCTGTCGCAGCCGTTCCAGGCCAACGTGCCGGCACACAAACTGTTTTCGGTCGAAAAGACCGCCGGGCTGCTGCTCGAGGTGATCGACGGGCTCAAGTCCGACGACAGCGGCGGCTTTTTTGCCTGGGACGGCAGCACGATTGCCTGGTGAGTCAGAACACCACGTTGACCATCATCAGCATCACGACCAGGAACAGCGTGCTCATCGGCAGGCCGACGCGGATGAAATCGCGCACCTTGTAACCGCCCGGCCCGATGATCAGCGCGTTGACCGGGTGGGTCGGCAGGATGAATGCGTTCGACGTTCCCAGAGCCACGATCAGCGCGTAGACCGCAGGATTGCCGCCGGTGGCCAGCGCGATGTTGATCGCGATCGGCACCAGCAGCACGGTCGCGCCGACGTTCGACATGATCAGCGTGAACAGCGTGGCCAGCAACGCCAGCGCGATCTGCATCGTCACATCATTGACCTCACCGATCAGCGCCAGCATCTCCTGCACCAGCCACGCGGCCGTGCCGGTGACTTCCATCGCATAGCCCAATGGAATGAGACTGGCCATCAGGAACACGGTTTTCCAGCTCACCGCGGCGTAGGCCTCGTCCATGCTCAGCACCTTGGTCAGAATCATCCCCAATGCGCCGGTCAATAACGCCACCGACAGGCTGAACTCGGTGAACAGAATCATCGCCATCGCGACCAGGAACCAGGCCAGCGCCGGCAGCACCTTGTTCGGCCGCTGTTCTTCCTTGGGCACGTCGGTGGCAACGATGAAGTCACGATCGCGCGCCACCGACGACAGATCGCGCCAGGTCGAGTGCGACACCAGGCAATCGCCAACCTTGAGCGTCTCGCCGCGCAAATGATCGCGCACGATGGTGTCGCCGCGGTTGATCGCCAGCACCGAAATGCCGAAGCGCGAACGCAGCCGTGCATCGGCAATGCGCTGGCCGACCAGTTTTGATCCGGGCGGAATCACGACCTCGGAAATCCCGGCGCGACCGGGATCGAACAGGCTGCCGAAGGCGCGCAGGCGCGGCTGCAGGCGCAGCTGGTTGTCGAGCGCGAAGCGCGCAACCTGATCGCGCGTGCCCATCACACCCAGCACCGTGCCAACCCAGATCATCTCGTCGGCCGGCGGTGCCAGGCGCGGCTCGTCGGTGGACTGGATCGCCAGCAGCAGCGGCGCGCCGTCGATCTGTTCGGCCTCCGAGACGCGCATGCCGACCAGCGGCGAGTCGACCGTGACCAGCAGCTCGTGGACATCGCCGGTAATGCCGTAGACATCGGCAAAGTAGTTCTTGGTGCGCCCCGGCGAGGCCGCACGCGAGGCCACCGTGTCCGGCAGCAAGCGCCGGCCGAGCAACAGCATGAACGCCAGCGCTGCGGCCAGCAGCACGACACCGATCGGTGTGACCGAAAACAGCCCGAACGGACGCATCGCCTCGGCACCGGGCGGCAGCGAGCGGTTCGAAGTCAGGATCAGGTCGTTGAGCAGGATCAGCGGCGACGAACCGACCATGGTCATCGTGCCGCCAACGATGGCGCAGAAGCCGATCGGAATCAGCAAGCGCGACAGCGGAATATCGAGTCGCCCCGACACCCGGCCGGCCACCGGCAGGAACAGCGCAGTCGCGCCGGTGTTCTGCATGAACGCCGAGATCACGCCGACCGAGGAGGCCAGCATGGCCATCACGCGATTCTCCGATCGCCCTCCATAGCGCACGATCAACGCCGACAGCGAACCCATCACGCCGGTGCGATCCAATCCGGCGCCGATGATCATGGTCGCGATCACGGCCATGACGGCATTGGAGGCAAAGCCGCTGAACAACTGGTCGGCCGGCACCAGGCCGAGCAGACCGAGCAACACCATGATCGAGACCGCCGCAACATCGATGCGCACGATCTCGGTCACAAACGCAAACACGGTCAGGCCCAGCACGATCAGGACCAGCACCATGTCCAGCGTCAGTGTCAGCTCGCTACCCATCGCCTCCGAAGACCACACACTCCGATTCGGCTACAAGGGTACACGCAGACGTTGACGGGCACCGACCGCGCGCGTGTGTTGGAAGCCCCGTGCGCGGCTTCAGCCGTGCCTGCGAATTTCGCGCAAGCGATCCTCGATCCGCTCCAGGCCAAGCTCGGCACAACCGCCGATGGAGGTGCGCGCAGCCAGACTGTCGGCCGGGCTGCGGTCGGCCAGTTCATCCAGTTCCCCGGCCGCCTGGCGGTAGGCATCGCGGAAACTGGAGCCGGCTGCGACCCTTTCATTGGCGCGGTCGGTCGCGTGCATCGCCGGACCAATGGCCGCGGCCATGCTCGGCTCGTCCCAGACAAGCCCGGCCAGCAGCGCCGGCACCAGCGCCAGCCCGTCGAGGCCGCGCCGAAACGCGCGCAGCAGCGGTGGCTTGGTGTCCTGCAGGTCGCGCTGGTAGCCTGACGGCAGGCCGAGCACCGCGTCCAGTTCGGCGCGCGCGCCGACCACCGTGGCATGCAGCGAGCGCAGCAACTCGACGGTATCGGGGTTGTGCTTGTTGGGCATGATCGACGAGCCGGTGCAGAACTCGGCCGGCACGCGCACGAAACCGAACTCCTGGGTCGCAAACAGGCTTACATCCCAGGCCAGCCGCCGCAGGTCACCGGTGGCCGCGGACAGTGCATCAAGTGCGCGCAGCTCGACCTTGCCGCGCTGCGCCTGGGCATTCTGCGGATTGACCACCAGCCGCTCAAAGCCCAGCTCCTCGGCCACGCCGTCGCGGTCCAGGGCAATGTTGACGCCGAAGCCCGAGGCCGTACCCAGCGGCGAGGCATCCAGCCAATCGCCAATCGACCGCGCCAGCGCGGCCGAATCGACGAAGGCCTCGGCATGACCGGCCCACCACAGCCCCAGCGACGAGGGCATGGCCTGCTGCAGGTGGGTATGGCCGGGAATCGGCACATCGCGTTCGGCGTGCGCGCGCTTGAGGGCGACCTCGGCAATATCGGCGCAGACCGCGGCCAGCCGCGCCAGCCGGTCTTTCATGTACAGCCGCAGCGCCACGGCAACCTGGTCGTTGCGGCTGCGACCGGCGTGGATGCGCTTGCCGGTCTCACCCAGCCGTTCGGTGAGCCAGGCCTCGATCGCCGAATGGCCGTCCTCGAAGCGCGCATCGAGCACGAACGCGCCGGTCGAGAACGCCTCGGCCAGTGCATCGAGCTCGCGACACAAGGCCTCGGCATCAGAAGCCTCGAGCAGGCCGATGCGCGCCAGGCCGCGCGCGTGTGCCCGGCTGGCGCGGATGTCGAACGCCAGCAGCTCGCGGTCGAGCACCACGTCATCACCGGCCAGAAAGCGCATGATCGCCTCGGGCACGCTGGCCTGGCCGGATTTCTTCCAGATCGGTTCGCTCATGGTTCCATCCCGGTGCATTCGTCCAGGCCCAGTGCCCGGTTGAGGTTCTGCAGCGCCTGGCTGGCCGCGCCCTTGAGCAGGTTGTCGAGCACGACCACGAAGCTGGCGTGGCCGGCATCGCGCGCATCGACGGTAAAGCCGCCGATCTGGAGACCGGTCGGCGGTGTCAGCGTGCGGATCTCGGGAATTTCAGCCGACACGCCCACCAGCGGCTCGTCGGCGTAGCGGTCGGTGTAGAGATCCAGCAACTGGCGCTCGTCGACCGGCGCACCCAGATCGACGGCAATGGTCAGCGAGATGCCGCGAAAGAACGCAGCCACATGCGGATGAAAACGCACCGGCCGGCCGAGCCGGGTCGAGATCTCGCGCTCGTGCACATGACCGGCCAGCGCGTAGGGAATCAGGTTGTCGGCCAGGCGCTCGGGGTCGTTGCGCGGGTTCGGCGTGCGCCCGGCGCCGGAATAGCCGGATACGCCGAAGATCACCGGCGGGGCAATCAGCATGTCGCGAATCGGCAGCAGCCCGAACTGCGCGCCGGTGGCATAGCAGCCGGGGTTGGCAATCCGGCGCGCGCCGTCCAGCCGCGGCCGGTTGTATTCGGTCAGGCCGTAGACCCAGTTCTCGTCAAAGCGGTAGTCGGCGCCCAGATCGAGAATCACAGCATCCGGATGCGCCGCCTCAATCGCCGCCACCCACGGCGCGCTTTGCCCGTTCGGCACCGCCAGCACCCAGGCATCGGCGTCGACGTCGGCCACCTGATCCGGCGTCAACGTCGTGAAGCACTGCGCCGGATCGGGCCACTCGGGAACCTCGGAAGTGATCGGCAACCCATCCTGACTGGCCGACATCGCCAACGCCAGCTCAATGCCCGGATGCCCGACCAGCAGCCGCAGCAACTCCGACCCGGTATAACCGCGCGCACCGATCAGCGCCAGATGATGTTTTTTTCTACTCATTGAATCAAGAACCGCAAATGAACGCGAATGAACGCAAAGGATTGGACTTGGAGGCCCGGCTTGCCCCGGATCGAGAACCTGAGTTTGTGTGCCTCCTGCGGGGTCGATCTCGTGGAATTTTCGCATTTCTATTCATGCGAATGCCCCGGCCATATCGCGATACGTTGGAGGACATACGATACGGTTCGTATTCCTCTCACTCAACGCACCCCGCCCGGAACAGGAAGACGACGTTCCCAACCTGACCCGGTTCTTATTTGCGTTCATTTGCGTTCATTTGCGGTTGTAGCGGCTCTTGCCTGCTCACCCACCCCGAATCGCGCCCGGCGGCGTCTTTGACCAGGCGCTCGAGGCTGGCGAAGTCTTCGATGCCGTTGCTGTAGACGATCCAGTCGCCGCGCCGGTGGCTGGTTTCGGCGTGCTGGAAGTACCAGCCGGCGATCGGATTGTTGACGCGCGCGCGCCAGTACATGGTCGGGCAGCGGTGGATCAGCGCCTGCCACAGTGCCGCACCCAGGCCTTCGCCGCGCGCCTGCGGCGTGGTGACGATCTTGTCCAGGTACGGCAGCCCATCGACACCTTCGAGAATCAGCGCCGCGGCGCGGTCGCTTTCGGCCATCAACAGGCCGATGACCTTGCGCCCGGCCAACCAGTCGGGCCGCAGTTTTCGTTTGAATGCCGACTCGATCAGCGCTTCCAGTGCCGGGCGACGGGCATCCGGAACGTGGTCGAACCACTCGATGCGCTCGCCCTTGCGCACCAGCGTGCCGGCTCCGGTGTGGGTGAACAGCTCGCGGGTGAGTTTCTCGGCCGAGGTGATCGAGACCGATACCGACGGCGGCAGCGGTGCCAGCATGTCGTGGATCTGCTCAAGCTTCAGCGCCATGCCCGAGTGCACCCAGGGCTGCTCGATCAGCTCGTCATAATCGTTGTTCAGGCTGATCGCCGAAATCACCCGGCCGTTCTCGTCGAGCAGCCCGCCGGTGGGCGTGAGGAAGATGATCTTGTAGGGCTTGATCGCCCACACCAGTTCGCGCGTGGCGATGTCGGCGTTGATGTTCATCACCTGGCCCGAGCGCGACTCCCCCATGCACGCCACCACCGGCAACGCACCAGCGGCGACCGCGCCGCGGATCGGCTCGAGGTGGACATCACCGACATGGCCGACGAGGCCGAGCCGGTCGCGGTCGGCGTAATCGCATTCGAACACGCCGTGCAGCAGGCCGCGCGCACGCACGCCGTGTTGCTCCAGCGCATCGACCAGGCGCGCGTTCTCGCGGTAGATCACCGGCCGCGCGACCGCCATCACCTCTTCTGAAGTGACGCGCAAGCCCTCGTGCTTTTTGGTCTCGATACCGGCCTCGGCCAGCGCCCGGTCGAGTTGCGGCCCGGCGCCGTGCATCACGATCGGGTACAGCCCCAGCCGGTGCAGAAACGCCAGCGCACCGACCAGCGCATCGAGATCGTCGGCCAGCACACCGCCGCCGACCTTGATCACCGCGAAGCGGCTTTCGTTGACGCTGGAGAACTGCTCCAGGTACTGGCGCGCCTCGCGCGAGGCAACCAGCTGGCCAAGCAGCTCGACCACGATCGGACGGACTTCGCTCACGCTGGATGCTCCACGATGCGGCGGTACTGATCGGCGGCCTGCTCGAGCTGGTCCAGTGCGACCCATTCATCGACCGTGTGCGCCTGCTCGATATGGCCCGGCCCGAGCACCAGCGCGTCCATGCCGGCCTCCGAAAACAGCGAAGCCTCGGTCCAGAAATCGACCTTCTCGGTGATCTCGAACTGGTGCTCCGCGGCGAACGCGCGCGCGCCGTCGGGGTTGCGTCCGGCTGCCGGCAGCGGCGGGCCGGAGAACGGGATCTCCCAGCGCGCGCGATCGCCATCGAGCGCGGCCAGCGCATCAAACAGCGCCTGGTTGTCGCCACCGGGCGCCAGCCGGGCCGAGTAGTGCAGAAAACAGGTATCGGCAATCACGTTGCTTTTCAGGCCACCGTCGATGCGCCCGACGTTGAAGCAGGTCATGCGCCCGGCTTCGGCCTCAATGCGGCAGTGCGCGGTCGCCGCCGTGATCCACTGGCCGGCCGCGTGCACGGCGTTATCGATCAGCGCACGCGCCGCTGACGAGTGCCCGGCGGTGCCCGAAAACCAGCCCTTGACCGACAGGAAACCGCGATGCGAAAGCACGGCGCGGTTGCCGGTCGGCTCGCACACCACGGCGATGCGGAACGTTTTTGCGCGTTCGGATTCCAGAAAGCGCCGCACGCAACAGCCGCCGGCACCTTCCTCGTCGGAGGTAAACAGCAGCGCCAACGGCTGCTTTGTGGTTTCGGCGACCTGCAAAAGAGCGGCGGCCGCGCCCTTGATGTCGCATACGCCACGACCCCAGGCACGCTCATCGCGCACCGTCAGTTGCAGCGGCGGCACCGACCAGCCCTCGCCCACCGGCACCGTGTCGAGGTGACAGTTGAACAGCACCCCCGGCTGCCCGCGCACCGCCAGCAAGGTCACGTGCCCGTCGCCGTGGTCAACCAGATCGAACTCGAAGTCCGCGCGCAAGGCGGTGCGGATGTAGTCGAACATCGGCGCGTTGGCGGTAATCGCGCGCGGCGGGTTCTGGCTGTCCGAGGCGATCAGCGGGCTCAGGTGTTCGAGGATGCGCTCCCGGCTCATTGGCCCTTGCGCACCTTGGTGGCCAGGGTCGAGCTCTGACCGATCAGCTTGACGAAGCCCTCGGCCTCTTCCGGCGTCCACGAAGCCGACTGGGCATAGATTGCATCCGGGTCGTTGAGGATGTAGTCGGACTGCACCGCCACGGCATGCAGCGCGCCGCCCTCGGTGGCCAGGGTGACGCTGCCGGTCACGAAGCGGTTGGCCGACTCCAGGTAGGCCTCGAGGTCGGTCTTGTGCGGCTCGAAGAAAAAGCCGGTGTAGACCAGTTCGGCCCAGCGCGCCGCAATGATGTGCCGGAACTGGTCCTGCAGCCGGGTGTTGACGGTATCTTCCAGCGCCCGGTGCGCGGCCATCAAGGCATCGATGCCGGGACACTCGAACACGATCCGGCCCTTCAGCCCGATCGACACATCGCCGGTGTAGATGTGACGGCCGACGCCGTAGGCACCGACCTCGTCATTAAGGCGCTGCAGCATCGCTGCGCCGTCCATGCGCTCGCCGTTCAGCGACACCGCACGCCCGGCCTCGAAGCCGATGGTCCACTCGCCTCGAGCGGCCGGCCATTCGCTGCGCGGACGACAGCGCACGCGGGTGTCCTCGGACGGCGCTTCGAAGCGATCGATCTCCTGGCCCGACAGCGTCACGCCGAGCAGGTTTTCATTGATCGAATAACGACTGTTGGATGCCGGCACCTCGACGCCGGCCGCGGCCATCAGCTCCAGTTCATGCGCACGCACGTTGGAGGTCTCGCGCTGCAGCTCGCGGATCGGCGCATGGATCACGTAATCACCGAGGCTGCGCACCGATTGGTCGAAACGCAGTTGATCGTTGCCCATGCCGGTACAACCATGGGCGAAGTGTTTCGTGCCCAGATCATCGGCCAGCTTCAGGCATTGCTCGACGATGACGTAACGATCCGAGCACAGCATCGGGTATTGATCGAGCATGCGCGCGCCCGACCACAACAGCGGCACGACAAACTTGTTCCACAGCGGCTCGCTGGCATCGAGCTCATGATGCGCCGCCGCGCCCAGCGACTTGGCCCGCCCGGCAATCCATTCCTTCTGTGCGGCGTCGATCCCGCCGGTATCAACAAACGCGGTATGCACCTCGAAGCCCTGCTCCTTCAGCGCCAGCACGCAGTAGCTGGTATCCAGCCCACCGGAAAATGCCAAAACGATCTTTTCGTTGTTCATGGTTAGTCTCACTGAAATTCAAAATCTGTTTTAACCGCAGATGAACGCGGATGAACGCGGATGAAAACCCAACACCCCATCGTAGGGTGGATAAGCGAAGCGCATCCACCTTCCCAGTTGGCTTTTTCATCCATCTGGCTTTGATTGCCTGTCATCTGCGTTCATCTTCGGTAAAACTCAATCCGCTGTCCATCAGCTCCAATCCGGGGTTTGTGGTGGATGCGCTGCGCTTATCCACCCTACGAACTGAAATTCAAAATCTGTTTTAACCGCAGATGAACGCGGATGAAAACCCAACACCCCATCGTAGGGTGGATAAGCGAAGCGCATCCACCTTCCCAGTTGGCTTTT
>JAVVDV010000049.1:0-3201 GCA_032251355.1 Wenzhouxiangellaceae bacterium | reverse complement strand
TAAAACTCAATCCGCTGTCCATCAGCTCCAATCCGGGGTTTGTGGTGGATGCGCTGCGCTTATCCACCCTACGAACTCAACACACCCTACGTCACTCCCAAACCCGATCTTATCTGCGTTCATCTGCGTTCATCTGCGGTAAAGAATCATTACCCACCCATCAACTCCAGCATCAATGCCTTCTGCACATGCAAGCGGTTTTCGGCCTCGTCGAGGGCGACGCAGTAGTCGGCGTCCATGACCTCGTCGGTGGCCTTGACGTTGCGGCGTAGCGGCAGGCAGTGGCTGAAGCGGGCATTGTTGGTCAGGGCCATTTTGGCGCCATCGACGATGAAGTGCTGGAACGGCGCGCGCAGCTTCGCTTCCTCCTCCGGTCGACCATACAACGGCAGCGCGCCCCAGCTCTTGGCATAGACCCAGTCGGCGCCGGAATAGGCGCTTTCGATATCGGTGGTGACCTCGAGGCTGCCGCCGGCTTCGGCGGCGAAGGCCGCTGATGCGTCCATGAACTGCGGATCAAGCCGGTAGGCCTCATCCGGGATCAGCAGCGTGATGTCCATGCCGAACTTGCTCGCGATCAGCAGCGCGGAGTTGGCCACGGCGGTGTTCAGCGGCTTCGGATGCCAGGTCCAGGTGAGTACGAACTTGCGATTATCCGGCCGGCCGAGGTGGTCCTGGATCGTGCGCATCAGCGCCAGTTCCTGGCACGGGTGGATGATGGTCTCCATGTTGATCACCGGCACCGTGGCATGCCGGGCCAGCGCGCGAATCACGCGATCTTCGCGGTCGACCGACCAGTCCCTGAACTGCGGAAACGCGCGGATCGCGAGCGCGTCGCAGTAGCGCGACAGCACGCCGGCAACCTCGGCGATGTGCTCCTCGGCGTCGCCGTCCATCACCACGCCGGTCTCGAACTCGATCCCCCACGCGCCCTTGCCCGGTTCCAGCACCACCGCGTGCGCGCCGAGCTGGTACGCGCCGATCTCGAACGAGGAGCGCGTGCGCAGCGAGGGATTGAGAAACAGCAGCGCGATCGCGCGACCGGCCAGCGCATCGGAGACCGGTGCGGCCTTGAGCGCGGCGGCGCGGTCGAGCAGGCCCTGCAACGTGGCGCGGTCGTAATCGACGGTGGAGAGGAAATGCTTCATTGGTCAAGACTCCCGGAAACAAAAAACCCAGCCGGTGGGCTGGGTCGGGTCCGATTCAGGCGCGCCCCTTGCGCGCTCGACTCAGCCGGCCAGCCAGCCGCATTCGCGCCCGAGGCGGCGTCGAAGCACCGAGCCTGTGGACCGAATCGTGCGGCGGACGGGGGCAGCTTGCGTCATCCCTTAACGATGCCACAGATCGGGCCCGGAAACAATATGAATTACGGCCAAAATCCACGCAAACCGGCCGACGAGCGGGCGCGGCGCTAGAATCGGAGCACATTCCTGTCCGGAGATCGTCATGCTGCTGCGCGCCGTGCTTGTCACGCTACTGTTGATCCTCGCCCCGAACACCCGGGCGGTCGAACTGGACCGTCTGCAGCTGCCCGACGGTTATTCGGTCGCGTTGTTTGCCGACGGCGTCGAGAATGCCCGCCAGATGGCGATCGGTGCCAATGGCACGATTTTCGTCGGCTCGCGCCGCGCCGGCAAGGTGCACGCGGTGGTCGATTCGGACGGTGATTTCGTCGCGGACCGGGTGATCCTGATCGATGAGGGCCTGAAAATGCCCTCGGGTGTGGCGTTTCATGACGGCGATCTCTACGTCGCGGCGGTCGGCGACTTGTACCGCTACGACGACATCGAAGCGCGGCTGGACAACCCGCCCGAGCGGGTGCTGGTCACCGACCACTTCCCCGACGACGAGTGGCACGGCTGGAAGCACATCGAGTTCGGGCCCGACGGCAAGCTGTACGTGCCGATCGGCGCGCCGTGCAACGTCTGTCTGGAAGAAGGCTACGCGCGCATCGTGCGGATCAACGCCGACGGCAGCGGCGAGGAAGTGATCGCCGAGGGCGTGCGCAACTCGGTCGGCTTCGATTTCGACCCGGTCAGCGGCGACCTGTGGTTCACCGACAACGGCCGCGACATGATGGGCGACAACCTGCCGCCGTGCGAACTCAACCATGTGAGCGAACCGGGCCAGCATTTCGGCTTTCCGTTCTGGCACGGCGGGCTGGTGCGCGATCCGGAATTCGGCGGCCAGCGCGCGTTTGATGAATTCGTCGCCCCGGCCCAGCAGTTGATGGCGCATGTCGCGCCGCTGGGCATGATGTTCTACCGCGGCGACCTGCTGCCCGAAGACCTCAAGCACGACATTCTGATCGCCGAGCATGGCTCGTGGAACCGCACCACCAAGAGCGGCTACCGCATCATGCGCGCGCACATGGACGGCGAGCGCAAGGTCATCAAGTACGAGCCGTTCATCACCGGCTGGCTGCAAGGCGAAGAATCCTGGGGCCGCCCGGTCGACCTGCTGGAACTGCCCGACGGCTCGATCCTGATCTCCGACGACCAGGCCGGGGTGATCTACCGCGTGGCGCGGTCCCGATGATGGTTCGGGCGTAGGGTGTGTTGAGCCGCAGGCGAAACGCACCGAACGGCGTTCTTGCGGCCAACGCGGGCTGACTCAGATTCCCGTCATCCCGGACGGCCGAAGGCCGATCCGGGATCCAGTCGGCGCGGTGCGTTTTGGGTTAAGCAGCGACAAGCCGTCTGACATGCAGATCTTGCCGGTGCTGTTCAGCGTCCCATAGGTCGTACTGCGTCTGTTGGTTCAACCAGCTCTCTGAGGTCGTATCAAACGCGATGGACAATCGAACCGCCATTTCCGGGCTGATTCCGGCACGTCCGTTCAGAATAGCGCTCAGGGTCTTGCGGCTGACACCCAAGGCCTTGGCGGCTTCCGTCACGGATAACTCCAGCGGAGCAAGACAAAGCTCACGAATCACTTCACCAGGATGTGGAGGATTATGCATCAGCATGGTTACACCTCAATGGTAATCTTCATAGTCAACGACCTCGGCATTCTCTCCATCGAAGCGAAAAGTAATTCGCCAATTTCCACTGACATCAACAGCCCAGGTTCCGGATCGATTTCCTTTCAGCTCATGAAGCCGAAGGCCGGGTAGGCGCATATCCGCCGCTTTTCGAGCCGCATGAAGGCGGCCAAGAATTAGACGGAGTCTTTTCGCGTGACGGGCCTGGATCCCAGCAG
>JAVVDV010000048.1:0-16868 GCA_032251355.1 Wenzhouxiangellaceae bacterium | reverse complement strand
GCATTGGCTTGCGGCTATCTCGAACGGGACGACTACCTGCGCGCCGTGCTGCTGGCCTGGGAAGCGTTGATTACGCACGAAACTGCCGTGGCGGGACGCAACCCGGAGAATTATGACGACCGGAAAACGACGAATGAAATCCTCAAGAACGATGATGCGCTCAAGAAACGCTACAAAGTGCTCCGGAACCTTCGCAACGCAATTGCACATGGCGAGCGATCGGGAATGAAAGAGGTCCAGCAACTGCTCAAATCGGAAGAGCGGCTGCGCGCCTACCTGCAGGAATTCCTCGACGAACTGGCTGAGCATATCCGCGCCTGAAGCGGGGCTTTTCCAGTGACCAGCACGCCCGCCTTTTCCGGTATCCACTTGAGCCACTGCCGGCTGGAGTTCGAGGCCGAGCGGGCGGGCCATCTGCCGGACTGGCTGGGCTCGGCCTGGCGCGGCATGCTCGGCCATGCCTTGAAGCAGGCCGTGTGCACCACCGGCCTGCCCGAGTGTCAACCCTGCCGGCTGGTCAACGTATGTCCGTATCCGGCAATCTACGAGGCCCGACCCAGCCTGGAGCCGCACATCCTGCGGCGCTATCCGCAGGCGCCGGGGCCGTTCGTGCTGCGCGCGTCGCCGGGTGGCGAGGTGCGCGAAGGCGACACGCTGTCGATCGAGATTCTGATGTTCGGCCGCCATATCGCCGATCTGCCGCTGGTCGTCCGGGCCCTGCTGCTCGCCGCGCAAGGCGGCATCGGCGAGGCGCGAATCCCGCTGCGACTGGCACGCATGATGAGCGTCGATGCCGATGGCGCGCGGGCGCCGATCAGCATCGATGAACTCGATCAGCACCAGCCCAGCGATTTGCCGGTTGCCGCCAATGATGCGCCACCGCGCGCCCTTGCACTGGAATTTGCAAGCCCGCTGCGGCTGAGAGTGCAGAACCGCTACCTGCAACCGGCCGACCTGCGCTTCCGGGACCTGTTTTCCAGCTTGCTGAGACGCTACTCGGCGCTGGCAACCTTTTATGGCGCCGGTGAACCGGAACTGAATTTCCGCGGGCTGGTGCAGCGCAGCGAGGCGGTGACACTCAAGCGTGTCCACCTGGCCTGGCACGACCTGGCGCGACATTCCAGCCGACAGCGCAAGAAGATTCCGATGGGTGGGCTGGTCGGGCGGGTGGCGCTGTCGGGTGAGGCATTGGCCGCGTGCTGGCCGCTGCTGTGGCTGGGCCAGTGGCTGCATGTCGGCAAGGGCGTCAACATGGGCCTTGGCCAGTACACGATTCATTTGCAGTAATCACGCAGGCTTGCGAGCGCGATTGCGGTCTTCAGGCGCCGAGCAATTCCCGCATTGTCCGTTGCATGAAGCTGCGGTAGTTGCGCACCTGGCCCAGCACCGGTTTGCCCAGCGCGCCGAGTATGCGGTCGGCGCGTCGGGCGTAGGTCCAGAAGGTCCAGGTTTCAACATTCCCCGGCTCGAAGTCTTCGACGCGTCCGAAGCGCGCTTCCAGCCGCTGAAAGTTGACCGCCTGCAGCAGTGCATGCGGGTCTCGTTCCGGATGCTGCCGCTGCACCCGTCGCGCCTCGCGCTTGCAGCAGTGGGTCATCTTGCGATACAGGCGTGACAGGGTCGCGTCGCGCAGATAGGCGTAGCGCCCGTCGAAACGAAACCCGAGATATTCCAGCCCATTCCTGCCGCGCGGTGTGGCCACCTCGACCACGCGGCAGCCATCGCCGCGACCGGAATACGCCACCACCTGACTCTTGTTTGGATGAATGCGCAATTGATCGCCATGCGGTCGGAGTTGCTCGGCAGTGCGTTGCAGCAATTCGAGACCGACATCCGCTCCACCGGGAACGACGATCAGCAAGTCATCCGAGTAGCGACGGTAGAGGCCACCGCGGCGGGTGACCATTTCATTCATCTGTTGATCAAAGGCCATCAGGTACACATTGGCCAACAGATCCGAGATTGTCGCGCCCTGGGGAATGCCGAACGGCTCCCGGTTGACCCGGATCAGCGAAGGCTGCCGGCCATCGCCACCGGCGATGTGCAGCCGGAACTGCTCGGGCGAGCACAACTGGATTGGCAGCTTGCGGTCGGCTCGCGACCGTTTTGCCAGCCCGAGCCGCTCCAACGCCTCGTTGCGACACACCGAGGCATGGCGCGTGAGTGAACGAAAGATGGCAAAGTGGTCCGGCGGCAGTCGCTGCTCACCGATCAAACGACACCACGCCGACTTGAGCCGGGCATGGTCGATGTTGTCGAAGAAACTGGCAATATCCATCACCACCGCGCAGCAGTCGCCCGACTGCGCGATGGCCTCGAACGCTTCCTTGGCGAAGTGGATATTGCACTTGCCGCCGGCTGCACCCGGCCGCACCGGGATTCTTCGATACCCCAGCACGCAGTCGCCAAGCCCGGCATCGGCCAGTGCCGACTCGTAGCGTTCGGACAACTGGCTGCGGTAATGGGCATAGATCGCCGCATCCCGGCGAGAGGCGTAGCGAATCAGTCGAACCTTGGGCTCACGATCGCCCTGCCCCCGAAAGGGAATCCAGGAAACACGCTTGACGAGGAAAGGATAGAAGGCATTACCGGCCACGCGCTGCGGATCGCCGACGATCTGCATGCGCTCGTCTTCCGACAGTGGCAAGTCGAAATGTGGGTAGGACTTGATCGAACCCGGATTCGCGACGGTCGTTGCGGTCATCGTCGGACCCCACCGAAAAAAGAAAGGGGCCTGGAGCTTCGGGCGCGTCCGATTGACGCTCCAGGCCCGCACCACAGTTCTGCATCAAGGACTGTGCACCCCAATGCGCCGCGCAGAGGCAAGAACCCGAATGGTAGCCGCCTCGACATATACTGTGTTATCCAGCACTCTGCCGCCAGGTGCGACAGATATTTAGCACCTGACTTGCAGCCAGATGCTTGTTACAACACAAGTGTACCCGAACGGAATACGCAGGTATACACGAACAGACCGGCGCCATCCATCAGGCCCGGGAAATCCGCTTGATCAAATGCTCGATCACCGTTGCCTCGCGATGCGAGAACTGCAGTTCGCCGTCCTCGGGGCGATCGGCAATTTTTGCCCTCAACCGGTAGATGCGATAGCCGCCGTAACCGAGACCGACCGCGCCGCCGGCAGCGGCACCGCCGATTGCCAGCGGCACCCAGACCGGCGTCGACGAGATGAGGCCCGCCGACATCAGCATACCGACCAGACCGCTGGACCCGACCTGAGTGCCGAACAGGCCGGCCCCGCCGATCAGACTGCCCGCCATGCCAGACAGGTACAGCGCGCCACCGCCGAGTGCAGTTGACGCGGTCGCGAGCACACCCGCGATCGCGCTGGTGCTCAGGTAGGTTCCGGCGACATACCCCGAGGCCGACGTCACGATCATACCGCCGGCCGCATGGGGAACCAGCGAACCGCCGGCCGCGAGTGCCGAGATAACTGGAATGAGTGGTAGGGGCATTTCTGGTTCTCCTCTTTCGGATGAGAGTGACTTTACGCCGCTGAAAACGGCGCTGGAGAATTGGCAAGATTGCCGATGGAGGGAAGCCACGGCGACCATTCCAGTTCCCGACCTGCCGTTTTTTATTTAGTGGGCTGCTTAGGGTGAATTCGGACCGAAGGTTGACACGTTCCGCCCCACCCAAGGCCGAAGTAGTTTCAAATCCAGACATCGGGCAGCAGACTAACGCATGAATCTGGCCTCGGAATCAACCTGCTACTGGGCGATGGTCTCGAGCATCACCTTGCGCGTCCGGAATAAGCGCGAGCGAATGGTGCCGATTGGACACTCGAGCTTATCGGCCAAGCTCTTGTAAGATTCGCCATCAAGCAACCGTAGCCGGAGCAACTCCTTGTCTTTCGCGCTCAAGCTTGCCGCCAGCTCATGGACCATTTGACTGACAGAAAGCACACCTTCCGGCGTCGACCCATCCATATGGAACGTATCGTCGCACTCGCTCGTAGATGTAACCACCGCACGGCCTCGTCGCTTGCATCGCGCGTAATGGCTCCTGGCCGCGTTGCGCGCGATCTGTCCCATCCAGGTCGACAGCCTGCACTCACCCCGGAAATGCTTTAGTGCCTTGTATGTGCTAAGCAGCGTTTCCTGCATCAGGTCATCCATGTCGTTGGGCGGTACATTCATCGCACGCAGGCAGGCTTGAACGGTCGGGGTGTTTTGCCTGAGCAACTTGTCCCAGGCATTTCGGTCACCTGCGCGCGCACGGTGGACCAGACGTGCTTCGCTGACCCGTTCATCCGCCTCAGTTGTTTCGGAAAACATGAGCTCGGTCTGTTGCATCGGTCGATTCCTTAGCTGTGCCTTGCCGAACTGCGGGGCCCTGTCGGGTACAGGGCCCCGGTCAGACTCATGCGGCGGTGGGATAGTGTCGTTCGGGCCAGGCGTAGCGGATGAGCGGCGCGAGCAGACGGTCGAGCTCGGCTGAAAGGGTGTGGTCGTACTCGAGATCGTTGCGCTCGATAACCTCTGCGATCCATGTCTCGAGCGCCGGCCTGTTCCTTTCTTCACCGACGTCGAGTAGCGCGGCGAGATCCGTGCCATCGCAGTCGAAGCCGCACTGGCCGAGGATGCGGCCGGCTTGTGCGGTAACCTTGACGCGTGCAACGTGGTGTTGAGTCATAGTCGTATCTCCTTATTGGCTCGCAGCAAGTCGCTGCAGTTCCTTTTTCGCACCGGTGTTACATTCCGCAACCCCGCGCGCTCCCGCGAACTCCGACGGCTTGGCGTACGGGCCGCGCTGCTAACGACGGGGAATGAGGCGCAGTGCGACGACATTGTCAGCCTGCGTCACGGGTGGATTCATCAGATCGTGGAGTGCTGAGAGCGCGTCGCGCATGTCGCTGTAGTAGTCGTAAGCGTCGTAGTGCCGATCCTGGATGCCGCCGAGGTCGTGACTGAGCAGATGCGCCCGGATATCGCGCGAGACGCCGAGCGCGGCCAGGCGTGTCTCGACGCTGCGGCGCAGGTCTGACAGCGAGAATGTCTCGCGCGCCGCCCCTGCCCGGCACATCGCATGCGCGATTTGGGCGACATGGCGACGCAGCGTCGCCGGCGTGATCGAATCCACGCCGCCGTTGCGACTGAACAAATATGGAAGGTGGCCTCCAATCCGCGCAATCTCCGCACGGGCCGGCGCGATCAGCGGGATCCGGTGCACCCGCGGCGTAGCACGCCTGCCCTTGGCGTCATGGAGCACCAGGCTGTCGCCGTGCACATCGCCCCGGGTCACGCGCAGCAACTGCGCGATGCGCTGGCCACCGGTGAGCACGTGGAGGCGCAGCGTAATGCCGACGACACCGGGCACGCTCGCCAGCCGGCGCCAGTAGGCCTGCAGCTCCGCCACCTCGAGCACGCGCGTGCGGGAGCGGCGGCAGCTGCGGATCGGCGCAGTCCCGGCCACGGGATTGGCCGTGACGCCAAAACGCATCAGCGCCTGACCGTGTGCGTCGCAACTGACCCGCACAGCGGCCTCGTAGGCTGCGTGCAGGCCAGCCCGCAGCTTGGCTGCAGTCGGCCTCTGGTCACGCTCGACCAGAGGGTGCAGGAGCGCGAGGATCGCCTCGCGTCCGACCCGCCGTGCAGGAGTGAGCCACAGCGCTGGGGCGGCCTGCTGGACGTGGCGCTCGAACAGGGCGCGGGTAGCCGTGGCGCTCGGGCGGCCCTCGGCCGCGAGTCGATCGCAGTAGGTGGTCAGGAGGGCACCGAGGGTCGTCGCATCATGGCGCGTGGGCCCGGTACGTGCTGCGATCTGCCGGGCCCGCTGGCGTGCCTCGGTCAGCGACAGTACTTCGTCGTCGCGGGCCTGCAGGGGCAGCCGGATCCCGCGCGCACCGGCGCGGTAGTACCAGCGGATCCCGTGGTGCAACCGTCGCGCCTGGAGGCTGCCCTGCCCGTGCCCACCGACGGGTTCGGAGCGCCACTGTCCGGGTGCCAGCGCGCGCAGCGTGCGACTGCTCAGATGCGG
The DNA here is from genome assembly GCA_032251355.1 of Wenzhouxiangellaceae bacterium. Taxonomy (GTDB): domain Bacteria; phylum Pseudomonadota; class Gammaproteobacteria; order Xanthomonadales; family Wenzhouxiangellaceae. The sequence goes on along the minus strand of JAVVDV010000048.1, from coordinate 10,871 downwards.
CATGGGGGGATCGATCCTGATGGGTCTTGGGCACAGGATCGGGCCGCCACTCGGATCGGCAAGCCGAAGTGCCACCCGCGCCGTCAAACTGGCACGGGGCGCGCCGAAGCGCCTGTCATGGATGGCTCTCGCTGGCTGAGCGGGTATAAAGAAGGATGGCTCCCTGCCCCTACCCGGCACCCTGCACCTGGCCGCCCGTCACCTCGGATCGGGCAGCAACTGCCGCCAGATGCCGCCAGATGCCGCCAAGTGCCGCCAGGTGCCACCACCTGCGACCAGTTACCCTCAGCCCCCGCCCAAAAAACAGCGTTAGAGCGGCATTTCCCTAATTAGGGAAAACGTGGAAATCAGGCGATGAGAATGATTCCTTTCGGCAGAAAAAGAGTATTTCCCTAATTAGGGATTTAGCAACTATCTGGTGAACGAAAAAAAGCGTTCATGGCGAGCTGGAAAATCCCTAGTTTTTAGGGGAACAAGAGGAAATTATCAATAGGGATATTTTTCGAAAAATCCCAATATTAAATAAGGAAAAAAATAAAGCCAAAAAAAAAACGGCGCTTGGTCAGCCGGGATCAAGCTGCATGACCCTTACAGCCAGCAGCAGGCCATCCTCGAGCGTTTAGTCCGGCAGCGGCATCTGCATTGCCGGCGAAGGTGCGGGTATGCGCTGGACTATGCCGAAGCCATGACAGTATTGGTTGTATGAGGATCCTTCGGGCCGGTGCCTTGCGGTGAAAGAAGGCACTTCATCGCCCGCCGTCGGTCGCGCTCCGATAGCGCATCGCCGTGCTGGAGGCATTGCAACACCAGATGCCGTCCCTGACCAAAGCCATGCCGGTGCAGTCTCATGGCGCAATCCAGAGTCGGGCCGGGCGGCAATGCCGATTCGGCCAGTTCGACGAAGGCATCCACCAATCGAGGTTCGTTGATCTCGATGAGCAACCCGGGCAGATCCTCGAGAGCCTCACGTTGCCGATACGGCAGCTTCCATGCACCGACATGGTAGGTCGGGTCGCGTTCACGATCGCCCGATGCTTCCCGCCGCAGGCGGGAAAAACCGCGCACAGCACAGCGCAGCAACAGCGCACGCGCCTTCGGCGGCAACTGGTGATGAGCCAGAAAGTCTAGAATCATTGCAAGTTGCAGCGGCGTGCGTGGGTTTGCCAGCGCACGTCTGTATGGGCGCGTCTCGGGCAACTCGCAGCAGGCTGCAAACAGCAGCAGATCGAACGGGAAATGGCGCCGGATCTCGAGCCTGCAGCCGAGCCGGTCCTGCCAGGCCGGCTCGGCGCTCGCAAACATACCCTCGATTCGTTCGCAGGGCCAGCGACCGGCGGCACGAGCCTGCAAGCCACATCGAATCAACCAGAGGGAGCGCAGGTCATGGCCGGACCCGGCCAGCAGCGCCAACAAGGCCAGGTTGCTCATCGGCAGCCGATCGGTCGCGAATGGTCGATTGGCCCGCGGTGGTTGCATCAACGCCTCGAGCCAGCGCGCAAGCATCCGGCGTCCATCAGCGCCCGATCCGAGCAGGAGCCGATCCAGCAGCCCGGGCTGGCGTGCCATCCAGAGCAACCGAGTCCGGGGGCAAAGGTCGGCACGCGCCGCTTCCAGCACTCGCCAGAGGATCTGCTGCGGATCGACACGCGGACGCAGGTCCTTGATCTGCAACCCGCGCTCGGACTGGTCGAGACGAACATGGCGACGCGCCAGCGGATGCGCGCGCAAGTCGTCGCCGGATTGCAGTACCAATCCGTCACTGCCATCGAGCAGGAACGCCTGATGCCCCGCCCTCTCGCCACTGCCGTCGCGAAGTTCCACCAACGCACCTTCAACTCGTCCGACAAACACCGTATCGGGCAGGCGCATCGGCTCGAATTGCAACTGCAGCCTGATCCCGTGGGGCGGCAGAACGACCTGCTCCGGGCAAGCCGCGCCGGCCAGTTTCAGCAGCCTCAGCCCTTCGTGAGCCGACAGATCAAGCACGCACGGTGCAGTCGAGCCATCGACCCACAGGCATGGATGCGCATGCATCTCGGCAAGAGCGCTTCGACTGGTTTCGGCCGACGCTCCGGTCCACATCAACCAACTCGAAGTGTCTTCCAGTTGCTGATCGACCACCGTCTGCGCTCTGGCACGTTCGAGCATGAAGGGTCTCCCGCCGGATTCACCAGACCATTGTCGATACACCCACGACCTGGCATGTCGCAGCACGCGGACCTTCGGGCCGCAAACCGCTCAGCTCGACCTGAGCTTCAGCATTCCCCGCCCGGCCTTGACGATCGGACTGCCGTCCGGAATCTGGCTGGCGATCTGCAGTTGCCCGGTTGCGCCGAGACTCTGCACCTGTTGCACGCGTTCGCGCACTTCGGCGATCGGCATCGAGCCGCCGCCGGCTTCGCGTTCGAGCACCCAGGCAACAACCCTGTTCTGGTCGACTTTCTCGTGAGATTGCGGATTCAAACCGGGAATCCGCTCCATCCAGTATCCCTTCTGCAGATTCACCAGTCCTTGGGGTCGGTGATAACGCAGGATGGCGTCGAGCAGATACCAGCGACGCTGCGCTTCGACCCCGGCCAACACCCCCAATCGGCCCGCCGAGACCAGCTCCCGGATCAGATCGGCGCAGTGCCATTGGTACGCGTCGCCGAACAGATCGTCGACCCGGATACTCCGTCGCCCCCCGAGAACATGGTCTGCCACCCGTTGCGCCAACTCGCGCTGCTCATCGATCTCGAACGGTAGCGCGGCATGACAGGCATACAGGCCATGGCCGACCTGGAAGATGGCCTCGAACACCTCCGGTGCATCGATGTTGGCCGGGTCATTGGTCAGCGCCGCCAGACCGTTGGCCACCGTGGATGGCTTGAGCACGACCTCGAACGGTGACCCGGCCGCCGCCTCGACCAGTTGCTTGCGCTCCAGCGGCCGGCCCGCGCGCGCCAGCACCGCCACCAGTATCGCGGCGGCAGTGGTCCCCGAGGACACGACGCGCGCATCGTCGCCACCCGAATCGTCGCTCCAGTTCAGCGTCCGCATGAACTCACGCAGAATCTCACCGCCCCCGGTCACCGAACCCTGGCGCACGATCGCGTTGAAGGCCGGTTCCAGCGCCGCACGCCGACGTTCGCGGGGCAACCGGCCAGCATGCAAAATGCCCAACAGTTCCGCAACCAGCGCGGACCGATCCGGACGATCAACAAGCCGGATCAGGCCGACCCCGTCCTCGGAGTGGCCGTAAACCGGCATGCGCTGATCGCGGAAGAACAAACCCAGAAAGCGGACCACGGCGTCCGGATCGCCGGCCAGCGCACGAACCGGGCACGCGGGTCCCAGCGCAATCGAGCCACCGCCTTGGTCCAGCGCGCGACGCGCGTCGCGGTCCAGGCGCTCGAGCAACCCGGCGACTGCAGGCATGGCGCGCAGAAACCGCAGCGCATTGCTCTGCAAACGCACAACCCGTTCCCGGCCACCAGTGCTGCCGGGGATGGCCTGCGGTAATCGAGCTGCGAGTTGCTGTTGGGTGTGGTAGGGCGAGATCGAGGGTTCGCCGATCCTCGATGCCAGGATGTCACGTGCCTGCTCGATGTCCGACTCCCCGAGCTGGCCCAGCAACCAGGCCAGCAGCGACCGAAAGGATGGGAAAACTTCCAGCGCGATCGGCGCGTCACCGCACAGTGGCAAACCGGCCATATCCTCCCACAGCAGCGCGGGCGCCCGCGCGCCGAGACGGCGATGGATCCGCTTGAGCCGCTTGCGCTGTTGAGCGTTACTCGCTCGCGTCTGCGCACCGCCGATCGGCGACTCGACCAGCTGCCACAGATCCTCGAGCGCTTCCTCCAACCCGTCTTCGGCCTCGGGCCCTCGCTCACGCCGTCGTGCCGCGCAGCGCTCGATCCACGGCGGCAGTGCAGCCTGCAGGCGCTGCGGAAAGACGGGCTGGCCGAAGGGCCGCAGGCCGGAAGCCTGGACTCCGAAATCGAGCCGCAGTCTGGCCAGTTCCAACCGCAGTGCCGCCGGCAGTTCCGATTCCAGCCGCCGATAGTCTGCATCGCAGACGATACCGGTTCCGCACAAACGCTCGCTGAGCGCCGAGCCCTCGCCCGCCAGCAGCAACCAGCCGCTGGGGCTCCAGCATTCAATGCGCTCGCGGTCATCGAGGTAGGCCTCGAGCGCACGAACCCAGCGCGTGCGGTCTTCATCCCCACTGACCACGCCTGCCGCCAGACGCGTCAGCGCACGCAGCACTGCAGCGATTTCAAGCGCCGTTACGCCTTCGTCCAGCCAAAGCCACGATGGCCCGTCGCCGGCAGCCGGCATCGGAATCGAACGCCCTGAATCGGCGGCTCCACCATCCAGCCTGCGTCCTGCTTCCTGCAACAAGACACGACGCAATTCCGCCAACTGCGCTGACAGGTTTCCCTCCGCAGCGATGCGCAGTTGCACGCGTACCCGCTCGCCCACCAGCGTGGTCGCCAACCCGACCGCCCGCGCCGGTGATCGCTTCGGCACGGGTTCCGATGGGGAGTCGGCGTTCACTGCAGACCGGTATTCCGGCGAGCAATGAGGATATTGCTGGGCAGATCCGGGATCCTCGGCACCAGGGCCGGTGCCGCCGCCCGACGAAACGACTGGGGCAGACAATCGATCAGCCGATCTGGATACAGACGGTAGTACCTTCGGGGAACAGCCTTCTCATCGTCGTAGTGGACACGAGCCACCGACATGAGTGCTTGAATATCCCGGTTCAGCCCGTGCAGAGTCCGATCGATTCCAATCCGAGCCAACCGCTGCTGCACCTCTCTCAAGGTCATCCCTGGATCTTCGAGGTCACAGGGCAGCATGTCATGGATCAGCATATAAAAAAGCATCTTTCGGTTGGCCCCGCTCAACGAGGCCACGAAGTCACCGCCAACTTCTTCGTTCATCGCTTGATCCCTCAGTGTCTGAAAATGATGTCGCTGGGAAAGTCCGGGATGCCGTGCTCGTCCAGCCCATCCCGGTGGTTGCTGTTCAGGCATTCGTCGATGGCATCGCCCGTGAAGTCTTCAAGATCCAGCAGGTGGGAAATCGAGTGCCTGCGGCTGGATCGCTTCCAGTACGTCGTCCCGTTCTCGTCCCGGCTGCACTGCAACTCGAACAGGTCCTGCCAGGCCTTGAGATCGCGCAACAAGGAATCGGGATGAATCCGGATGCCTCGCTGGCCCAATGCATTAGCCAGTTCCAGCTTTCCCATCCCCCGACTGTTGCTGCCCCACGGCAAGAGATCGAGCACCAGCGCCAACCGTGCAATACGTACGCAAACTTCGTTCATCTCTACCTCCCACCGGTTCGAAAAGCGCGAAGCTGGATTGCCCCGCACACAAATCTAGTATACCGACCAAATGAGGGCTGTCAACCGCAGAGCGTTGTTTATCAATATTTTTTTTAGAATTTATTTGCTGTTCCCCCGTTGACAAGCCGGTTTTTCCGAGGTAAATGGCGAGGTCAATTTAGGAAGCGCTTTACCAGTATCCTAGATATTGCAGGCAATCCACCGGACGCTGGGACGTCCGGCGTTCAGTGCATGAAACCCGCCAGGAATTCGTCGCATAGCGCTTCGAACTCACGCGCCTCGTCAGTCAGGCTGGACACGAAGCGGCCGCCACCAACCGCGCGGCCCGACTGGTCGAGAAAGGCAACCAGCAGTTTGATCTCCCGCAGGCGTGGCTTCGGCGCCACGCAGCATTCGACCGAGGCGTACGAACGGGGCACCGAAAGGTAGTGGTTGTTCGCCGCGATCCGGAAGCGACTGTCGCTGTAGCGGACGAAGGCATCGACGGTATGGCCATGGCCGCAGTCGCCGAATGCAAGGTATGTCATGTACGACATCACCGAGTAGCGCGGATCATCGCCAGGTGTCGCCGTGCTCGCACAACCCGCACGTAGGCCGACACCGAGCAGCAGCGCCGACTGCGCACCCGGCCATCGATCATGCGCCGGTGACTGCCGCGCGCAAGGCGTCGAATCGAACGCCACGCTCACCAGCCCCCTGCATTCAGACCCCTGGAGCGGCGAACCTTGCCCTCAATCGCCTCAACCCAGGCTTCCACCTCATCCCCTGCCAAATCATCGGGCAGGCTCTGCATCGGCAAACTGATACAGGTCAATTTCCTCGACCGACCGTCGTAGCACACTGTTGCGAATCAGGATTCCGAGAGGCGCGACACGATCGATCGGAAACTCTGTGGATGGCAATCCCAGGCTGGCGCGGGGCAACCCGGGTTTGATCCGATCGGGTGCGACGGTTGGCGTCGCGCACAAGCCTAGAATGGATGGCAGGAGTCGGTGGGCGGACTCACCGGGCTCGGCGCAGACCGAATGCGGACAAGAGCGAATGGGGACACTCGCATGAAACTGATACACACCTCGGACTGGCATCTGGGCCAGCTCTTTCATGGGCATGAGCGGAGCACCGAACACCAGGTCTTCCTGGACTGGCTGATCGCGCAGCTGCACGAACGCCAGCCCGATGCCCTGCTGATCGCCGGCGATATCTTCGATCACGCCAACCCCTCAGGTCAGTCACAGCGGCAGTTCTACCGCTTCCTGGCCGCGGCCCGGGAATGCTGCCCGAAGCTGGATATCGTCGTGATTGCCGGCAACCACGACTCGGCCGGGCGGCTGGAAGCGCCCGAGAGCCTGCTCGAAACCTTCGGCATCCGGGTCGTGGGCCAGTTGCAACCGGACGAGAAGCCGGGTCGCGCACTGATTCCGCTGCACAACGCCAGCGACGAAATCGCCGCCTGGTGCCTGGGCATTCCCTACCTTCGGCCCGGTGATGTGCCGCGTCTCGAGGGCGAGCGCCAGAACTACGTCCACGGCATCGCCGAAAGCTACCGGCTGCACTTGGAAACCGCCCTCCAGCGACGCGAACCGCACCAGGCACTGATCGCAATGGGCCACCTGCATGCCCAGGACGGCACAACCTCGGAGGACTCGGAGCGCCGGCTGGTCATCGGCGGCGAGGAAGCGATCGATGCCGGCGTCTTTTCCAAGGAACTGGCCTATGTTGCGCTCGGGCACCTGCACCTGGCCCAAACCGTCGGCGGCCAGGAACGAATCCGGTACTGCGGTTCGCCGCTGCCGCTGTCGTTCACGGAAACCAACTACCCGCACCAGATCCTCGAAGTTCAACTCGACGGAAACCGGCTCGCCCGCGTCGAATCCATACCGGTTCCGCGCCCGGTGCCGATGCTGCGCATTCCGCGGAAACCGGCACCGCTTCAGGATGTGCTGCGGGAACTCGAGCCACTGGCAATCGACGACGTCGAGCCCGGCCACGAACCCTGGCTGGAGGTCCAGGTGCTGCTGGAGGGTCCCGAACCCGGCCTACGGCAGAAGATCGAGGAAGCGCTGGCCGAAAAGCGCGTCCGGCTGGTCAAGATCAGCCCGACTCGCCAAACGGTAGTTGCCAACGGCGAACCCGAGGAAACCGAAGCCGACCTCGAACTGAAGCTGGAAAAACCGGACCGGATGTTCATCCGCCGCTACCACGAGGAATGGGGGCAGGAACCGGGTATCGAGCTACTAGCGCTGTTCCGCGAAGTCGAAGACGCCGCCCGGCAGGGAGAAGCGGCATGAAGATTCTGGCCATTCGTGGACGCAACCTGGCCTCGCTGGCCGGAGACTTTGAAGTCGACTTCACCGCCGAACCGCTGGCCAGCGCCGGCGTGTTCGCCATCACGGGGCCAACCGGCGCAGGCAAGAGCACGCTGCTGGACGCGCTGGCGCTGGCGCTGTTTCATGACACGCCCAGGCTGAAAGCGGCCTCTGAATCCGGCGTCCACCTGCCCGACGGCGAGGACGGCAAGATCAGCCCCAAGGATGGCCGCAACATCCTGCGCCGGGGCACTGGCGAGGGATTTGCCGAGGTGGACTACATCGGCCTTGACGGCCAGCGCTGGCGCGCTCGCTGGGAGGCGCGGCGTGCTCGCGGAAAACCGAACGGCAAACTGCAGCAACCCGCAGCAAGCCTCGAGAACCTTGATACCCAACGACAACATGGCGGCAGGCTGCTGGATACACGCGGGGCAATCGTCAAGACCACCGGCCTCAGCTACGACCAGTTCTGCCGCTCCATCCTGCTGGCGCAGAACGAGTTTGCCGCCTTCCTCAGGGCCAGCGGCCCGGACCGGGCCGAGTTGCTCGAGGCTCTGACCGGCACCGAAATCTACCGCTCAATCTCGCAACAGTGTCACAAGCGCACCGCCGAAGAGAAACGCAAAGTCGAGGAACTGAAGACCCTGCTGGGCATGAATCCACCGCTGGCCGAGGCCGAGCGTGCCGCCCTCGAGCAACAACTTGAAGAAGCCAGAATCAAGGAACAGGAACTGAGGGCCAGCGAGCAGACGCTCCAGCAGGAGGCCAACTGGCATGCTCGCGGCAGCGACCTGCTGCAGCAGCAGACCAGACTCCAGACCGAACTGGAGACCAGCGAAGCCCAGCGCGATGCGCGCGCCGAAGACGCCGCCCGGGTCCGGCGCATGGAAGCCATCGACGCTGCCCGGCCCCTGCATCGCGACCTGGAGAAAGCCAACGCGGCGCTCAGCCAGCACGAGCAGGCCCGCCAGGGAATCGTTGCGGCCGTCGCAAAGACCGACGCCGAGCAGCGCCGCGCGCAAGCCAACGCGGCCAAGGCAAGAGAGCAGCGCGATGCAGCCGAAGCGAGCCGGCAAGCTCAAGCACCCAACATTCGCCGTGCGCGCGAACTGGATCAGCAGATTGGCAGGCTGACGGAACAACATGCCGATCACAGCCAGCGGTCGGACGCGACGGCCAGGAAACTGCAACTCGCCGATCAGCAGCACAAAGAATCCACGACGGTAGTTTCAGACAACCAGAAACTCATCAGCGCCTGGTCGGACTGGCAGGCAAAAAACCCGGCCTTCCCCACCGAAGCCGGACCATGGCGTCAGGCCGGGCCAGCACTCAAGGACGCCATTCGGGCGAATGAGCAGGCCAGTCAGGCCGGAAAATCGCTGCAGGAGCTGGCCAGCCAGACCGCACAGGACGAAGCTCGCATCAAGAATCTGGAAATCGCACTGGCAGCGGCCCGTGAAAGACTGCAGGCAGCGCGGGAGCATCGCACGCAAACCGAGCGACAGGAACAGAGCTTCGACGCCAATACCCTGGAAAAAGACCGTGAGCGCCTGGTCAACCGTCACCGCCTGCTGGAGCGCCTGGAAACTCGAGTCTCCGAGCGGAATCGGGCCGACGAAGCGGCGGCAGCGGTTCAGCAAAAAGTCAACACCCTCCAGCGCGAGCAGTCTGACCGCAGCCGGAGCTTGCAGGAGCTGGCCAATGCCATCCCCGCCACCAGCCAAGTAGCGGAACAGGCGCGCAAGGCATGGACAAGCAGCAGCGCGATCGCCGACCAGCATAGCGCGGCCCTGCGCCACCAACTGGTCGAAGGCGAACCCTGTCCTGTTTGCGGCTCGCGCGAGCACCCTGGCCATGCCCAGGATGATGACGACATCGCCCGACTGGTGGCCGAACTGGCCAGCCAACTGGCGACAGCCGAAGCAGCCCTGAAGGCTCTTGAAAACGAACAGACCGCGCTGAAGGCGGCCTTCGATCAGGCCGAGCGCCAGCAGCAGGCCGAGGAGGCTGAACTGGCGAAGCGCAAAAGCGCGCTGGAAGAAGCCACTCGGAACCTGCAGCAGGCACTATCCGATCTGGAGCTGAACCCCGACCTCAGCTCGGAACAGCTTGCCGCCACCGTCGCCACTCAGCGCTCGGAATTGGATACCGACCTGGCAGCACTGGAGCAGCAACGCGCCGAACTCGACACGGCCCGGCAGAAGTCTTCGCAGGCACGAGAAGCCGCAGACAAAGCCGAGTCAGCCCTGCAAGCGGCCGAGAGCAGCCTTACGGAAGCACGTGCCACCGCTGCCCCAACGCTGGAAGCGCGCAACAAGGCAGCGCACCAACTCGAAACCCGAGAGACCGAAGCGCAGCAGGCCAAGCAGGCCGTAACCGTAGCGCTGAACCTCGACGCCGGGGTCAATGCGGACAGACTGGGCCAGCTGGCAGAACAGTGGCAGTCCGGCGAACTGCTGCGCGAGGCGGCGGCCCAGGCCGAAACGCGCCAGCCCCTGTTGCTCAAGCAACTCGCCGACCTTCAGAAACAGAGCGAAACCCTGCGCGCCGAATGCCAAGCGCTGGAAGAAAACATCGCCAAGCTTGCCGAGGAAATCGAATCACAGCGACAACTGCGGACCGACTGTCTCGCCGCCAGTGACCCGGATGCATTTGAGAAAGCTCTCGAGGAAACTGTCCGCAAAGCTGGCGACGTTCTCCAGACCGCAGAGCGTGCCCTGCAGACCGCCGAGCGCTCCAGCATCCAGGCGAAGACCAATGAGCAGAACTGGCAACAGGCCCTGGGCGACCGGCGCAGCGCGCAGGACCAGACCCGAGCCGCGCTGGCCAACTGGCTGAGCCAGCACCATGCCGAGGCCGACCTTCGGCTTGACGCTCACGATCTGGAGGGCCTGCTGGCGCTGCTCGCCATTGCTCCCGAGCAGTGGCGGCCCCTGCGCGAGCAACTTCGGCAGTTGGACCAGAACATTCGAGACCAACGAACGGCACTGTCAGTCGTCAGCCAGCAACTGGCGGTCTGGCAAGCACAGGCACTATCCGATAGAGACGAGGCCAGTGTTACCGAACTTCTGGCGGCAGCTTCGGCCAGCGTTCGCGAAGCACTGGAAACCACGCTCAAGCTGAAGAGCGATCTAAGCGCGGACGACCGCCGCAAACAATCGGCCGCCGACCAACTCGACAAGATCCGCCGGCAACAGACCACCTGCGAGCAGTGGATGAAGCTCGACAGC
>JAVVDV010000047.1:0-16981 GCA_032251355.1 Wenzhouxiangellaceae bacterium | reverse complement strand
GGGGCCGCGAAGCGAAGGCATTTGCGGACATGCGCCGCAAATGCCGCGCAACGAATACCATAGGTATTTCGTTGCCAAGTTAATAATATCGGTCAATTTCTCCCGAAAATCCGGTAAAAAAGTCAGTCGCGCGGCCCGAACCGGTAGTCGCCGCCGGCTTTGAGGGCACGCCGGTAGGCCGGGCGCGCGTGGATCTTTTCCACCCACATCGCTACATGCGGCACATCGGCGCGTTGCACCGAGCCGGCGGCCAGCGCAGCCTCCAGCGGGAAGCTCATCTGCACATCGGCAATGCTGATCGCATCGCCGGCGAACCAGGCGTGCGCGGAAAGATGGGCATCGACCCAGGCGAAATGGGTTTCGATCTGGCGGTTGGTGAAGCTCGCATCGACCTGATCGGCGATGCGCGAAGTGATCGGCCGGATGAAAAACGGTACCGGCGGTTCACGCAGCTTGGAGAATACGAGCTTGATCAGCAGCGGCGGCATCAGCGAGGCCTCGGCGTAATGCAGCCAGTAATGGAAGGTCCAGTAGCGCGCGCTGCGCGGTCCCGGCGCCCACTTGGCATCACCGTAGGTGCGTGCCAGATATTCGAGGATGGTGGCCGACTCGGCCAGCGTGGTGTCGCCATCGGTAATGACCGGTGATTTTCCCAGCGGATGGATGGCCTTGAGCGATTCCGGCGCCAGGTTGGTCTTCGCGTCGCGCGTATAGCGTTCGATCGAATAGTCCACGCCCAGTTCTTCGAGTAGCCACAGCACGCGCTGGGAGCGCGAATGTTCCAGATGGTGCAGCGTGATCATGGTTGTGGACTCCGGTCGTCGAGACTGCCATCGTAGCAGTCCGCCGGCCGGTCGGACTTGCCGCGAGGATGGAATCCGGAGATACTTCCGCGCTTGCCAATTCCTTCACGGAGCACCCTCATGGCCCGAATCAACACCCTGATGCTGTCAGCGCTGCTGCTGACCTGTGCATTGCCGGCGCGCGCCGAACTGGCCGCCGAGGACTGGTACCGCCTGATCGACGAGCACGCCGCGCTGCAATTCGACAAGGTAGTGCAATGGCGGCGGCATTTCCACGCCAACCCGGAGCTTTCCAACCGCGAATTCGAGACCGCCGCCTACATTGCTGAATTCCTCGAGGGCTTGGGCATGGAGGTGCAGACCGGGGTGGCGCATACCGGTGTCGTCGGTTTGCTCAAGGGTGGGCTGCCGGGTCCGGTGGTCGGGCTGCGTGCCGACATGGACGGGCTGCCGGTGCGTTCGCGTGCCGGTCTGGAATTTTCGCCCGATGAGGTGACGGCCGAATTCCTCGGCGACGAGGTGCCGGTCAGCCACGCCTGCGGCCACGACACCCACATGGCGATGCTGATGGGCGTGGCCGAGATCTTCGCCGCGCGCCGCGCCGAGTTGCCCGGCACCATCAAGTTCATTTTTCAGCCGGCCGAGGAAGGTGCGCCGCCCGGCGAGCAAGGCGGCGGCGAGCTGATGGTGGCCGAGGGCGTGCTGAAAAATCCCGATGTCGAGGTCATCTTTGGTCAGCACATCGCTGCCCAGACGCCGGTCGGGCAGATCAACTACCGCTCCGGGGGCATCATGGCCGCGGCCGATCGGTTCGTGATTACGGTGCACGGCAAGCAGACCCACGGCTCGACGCCGTGGACCGGGGTCGATCCGATTTCGGTGGCCAGCCAGATCGTGATCGGGCTGAATATGATCGTCAGCCGTCAGACCGAGCTGACGAAAGAGGCCGCGGTGATCTCGGTCGGGCGCGTGCGCGCCGGGGTGCGCAACAACATCATCCCCGAGTCAGCCGAACTGATCGGTACCATCCGGACGCTGGATACCGAAATGCAGGACAAGATCCACGCCGACATCCGCCGCACCGCCGAGCACATCGCGGCCAGCCAGGGCGCGACCGTGACGGTTGAAATCGATCGCGGCTACCCGGTGACCTACAACGACCCGGACCTGACCGCGCAGATGGCACCGACACTGGAGCGCGTCGGTGGCGACAAGACCCGGCGCATCAACGCGATTACCGGTGCTGAAGACTTCTCGTTCTTCCAGCAGCAGATTCCGGGCCTGTATTTCTTCGTCGGCGGCATGCCCGAGGGCCGCACGCCGGCCGAAGCCGCGCCCCACCACACCCCGGATTTCTACATCGAGGAATCAGGCATGAAGACCGGCGTGCGCGCGCTGGCGAACCTGACCATCGATTACATGCTGGCCGCGCAGGGCGAATAGCGAGAATCAACTCGTTACAGTCAGGCTTCGTCGGGCGTCCACGCAAGGCCGTGACGCTCCAGCGTGGCGACGATCTCGGCATCCAGCTTCGGCATCTCCACGCGCAGATGTTCGCGAAAGGCATCGGCGGCCGGGCTGGGTTGGGTCGCGCGGCGTTGCAGCAGATGCCAGTGCGTCGGTGCCGGAAAATGCGGGGCTTTCGGCAGCGCCAGCAGCCCGGCGTCCAGTTCCAGCCGCACCGCGTGCAGTGAAATTACCGCCAGACCGTGGCCGTCGCGCACGGCCTGCTTGATCGCCTCATTGCTGCCCAGCTCCAGCTCGGGCCTGAGTTCGGCGCCGAAGCGCGCCAGCCATTCGGCCGTCCACGCGCGCGTGCCCGAGCCCTGCTCACGCACCACGAAGCGCGCCCGCCCGACGCTGCGGAAATCCAGCCGTTTGCGTTTCAGCCATGGATGGTCGGGGGCGGCGATCAGCACCAGCGGGTTGATACCGATCCGTTCGACATCGAGTTCGCGGTTGTCCGGTGGCCGGGTCATCAGGTAGCCATCGTCCACGCCGGCGTCGATACGTCGGACGATGTCGTCGCGCGGGCCGATGTGCAGACTGGTCTCGATGCCGGGATGGGCGGCGCGGAAGCGTCCCAGCAAGGCCGGCAACAGGTACTCGGCGGTCGATACCGCGCTGATGCGCAGCCGACCGCGCTCGACACCGCCGCGCGCGGCCAGGCGCTGGTCGAGGCGCTGGATCTCGGCATCGATATTGCGCGCGGCCTCGAGCACGTCGGCCCCGGCCCCGGTCAGTTGCAGTTTGCGCCCGACGATTTCGTATAGCGATGTGCCGAGATGCTCGGCAAGCTGCTTGAGCTGGATCGACAGCGTCGGCGCGGTCAGGTGCAGCCGCTCGGCCGCGCGCGTAATCGAGGCCTCCTCGGCGACGATCCGAAAGATCCGGAGCTGGTGCAGGGTGGCTCGCATAAATAGATCATAGTCTATTTATATAGACAATAAAATTAACTTTTATAAATCTCTTATCCGGCCTAGACTGCGCTTCGAATTCATCGCAGGAGCACCTTTCATGGCTGCACGAGCACAGGATTTTTCTCCGAACCGCGTCGAACTTCAACCCGAGCCGGTTCATGTTGCCTTCGCCGAGGGCGACGGCATCGGGCCCGAGATTTCGGCCGCGGTGCGCGACATTCTCGGTGCCGCCGGCGCGGCCGTGCGCTTCGAGTCCGTCACGGTCGGCGAGGCCTGTTACCGGCAGGGCGCGAGCTCCGGCATTCCGGCCGAGGCCTGGGAGACCATTCGCGCCCATCGCGTGCTGCTCAAGGGTCCGATCACGACCCCGCAGGGCGGTGGCTACAAGAGTCTGAACGTCACCTTGCGCAAGGCTCTGGGGCTGTTTGCCAACGTCCGCCCCTGCCGCGCCTGGCATCCGCACGTGGTCACGCGCCATCCGGACATGGACCTGGTGATCGTGCGCGAGAACGAGGAGGACACTTATGCCGGTATCGAGCATCGCCAGACGCCCGAGGTCACCCAGTGCCTGAAGCTGATCAGCGAGCCGGGCAGCGAGCGGCTGATCCGCTACGCGTTCGAGTTGGCGCGTGCGCAGGGTCGCAAGACCGTGCACTGTCTGACCAAGGACAACATCATGAAGGTCACCGACGGGCTGTTCCATCGCACCTTCAACCGCGTCGCCGCCGAGTATCCGGAACTTGAGGCGAAGCACCTGATCATCGATATCGGCAGTGCGCTGCTGGCCGACCGCCCGGAGATCTTCGACGTCATCGTCGCGCCCAATCTGTACGGCGACATCGTCTCCGACATCGCCGCGCAGATCACCGGCTCGGTGGGGCTGGGCGGCTCGGCCAACATCGGTGAGGATTTCGCGATGTTCGAGGCCGTGCACGGTTCGGCCCCCGACATCGCCGATCAGGACATCGCCAACCCGTCCGGGCTGCTGCTGGCGGCGGTCGAGATGCTGCGCTACATCGGCGATGCGCACACCGCCGCGCGCATCCAGGCCGCATGGCTGCAGACGATGGCCGATGGCCTGCACACCGCCGACCTGCACCGCGAGGGCCACAGCCGGATGCGCGTCGGCACACGTGCCTTTGCCGAAGCGGTATGCGAGCGTCTTGCGTTCGACCGTGTCGAGCCGGACGGCGCACGCGGCCTGCCGGATGTGCGGCTGGGCTGGCCCGCGGCAAAGCGCCGACCGGCCAAGACCTTGCACGGGGTCGATGTGTTCGTGGACTGGGACGAGGCCGGTCGCGATGCCGAGGCCTTGAGTCAGCGGGTTTCGGCACTCGCCCAGGGGCTTGCGCTGGAGCTGGTGATGATTACCAACCGCGGCGTCAAGGTCTGGCCCGACGGCCTGCCGGAAACCCGCTGTACCGATCACTGGCGCTGTCGCTTCAGGCGCGCCTGCGAAGGCGTGATCGGCCATCGCGACGTGCTCGCGCTGCTGGACCGCTTCGAGCAGGCCGGGCTGGACTTCATCAAGACCGAGCACCTGTACGCCTTCGACGGCGAGCGCGGTTGGTCGCTGGGGCAGGGCGAGTAAAAAGCGTGTCTGCCAGGTCTCCGGACGCGCTGGCCGCTCTCGGTCGCTTGCGCATTCACAGTCGGCGAAGTACGCTACTACGATTAATGCAGCGTTGGAGCGCACCGGCCGATGGCAATCCACAGCCCGGCATCGGCACACCCTGAACTGACCGAACCAGAAGCGCCGGACGCGCACGCGCTCAGTCGCAGTTTCCGGCGCTTGTTCCTGTTCGTAGCGGTCTTTGCTACGCTGGCACTGGGAGTGTTGCTGTGGCTGCAATGGCAGGCTGTGGTCGCCAACAACGAGATGCGTCAGAAGGGGCTGGTGACGCTGATGATGGATGGTGCCAACACCTTCCTGCGCGGCCAGACTTCCCTGCTGGAGCAACTGGGTGAGCAGTTGCTGGATGCTTCCGGTTCGATCGATGCGGCCCGCGCGACTCGGCTTCTGGACCAGGCTCGCGATCGCAACCCGGCCGTGGTCGGTTACGGTCTGGCAGCGCCGGACGGCCGGCTGCTGTTTGTCAACTCCGGTTTCAATTTCCCGGCCAGCGGCTCGATCAATCTGCTCGACCTGCCGCGAGTGCGCGAGGATTTCCAACGCTCGCTGGTGAGCGCTGAAATGGTAGTCGGCGCGCCCTATTTTTTCGAGCCGCTCGGCCAGCGCGTGGTGCCGATTCGCAAGGCCATTCGCGACGATGACGGGGTTGTGCTGGGGGTGATGACCGCGGGCCTGAAACTCAGCGGCCGCGGCACGTTCCTCGGCGGCAATCTGTTGCACCGTCCGGGCAGTACGATGCACCTGGTCCGGGGCTTTGACTACTGGCCGATCTACAGGTCCGGACTGTTTCCCGCACCACCGGATTACTTTGAAGCGCCGGTCGAAGCGGCGACCATGAACCAGGTGCTGGGTTCGCTGGCTGAACATTCCGGGATGGCGCTGGACGCCATCAGGCGCAGGGCCGAGCCAGCCAGCTATCGGCTTCGCAACCAGCGCGGCGTGCAGTTCGGCATGGGACTGTATGACCCGGAGTTCGATCTGTGGGCGTCCGAGCAGATCGATCGCAGCGAGGTGTTGGCCACCTATGCAGCTTCGGTGTGGCCGTATCCGCTCATCTATCTCGGTGCGCTGGCCCTGCTGTATTGGGCGATGACCCTGATCCGGCGTGCCGAGGATGGCCGGCGCGCAGAATTGCGCGACCGGGCCGAGCACGACGTTCTGACCGGCCTGGCCAACCGGGCGCGACTGGCCGCAGATTTCCAGCGCATGCAGCAGATGCACGCCGGCCGTCTGGCGTTGCTGTTCATCGACCTCGATCAGTTCAAGGCCGTCAACGACATTCACGGCCACGACAGCGGTGACCGTCTGCTGGTGGCAGTTGCCGAGGCGCTGCGCGAACACGCCATCGATCACGGCTGCGTGGCGCGCGTGGGGGGTGATGAATTCGTGCTTTTGATCGCCGAGACCGCGCGTGCGGCGCTGCGTGAGCAGGCGCTGGCGATTTCCGCTTCGGTGCGGCGGGCCGGCCTTGCCGGTCAACCCGGGCATGAAATCGCCAGTGGCATCGGGATCGCGGTGGCACCGGACGATGGCCGCACGCTCGACGAACTGTTGCGCGCGGCCGACAGCGCACTGCGCGAGGCCAGGAGCCAGCGCAATGCGATCCGATTCCACGACCATGGTGTGCGCCGTCGTCAGTTGAGCAACCTCACCCACGAACAGCGCCTGCGTCAGGCCATCGAGCAGCGTACGTTGCGCCTGCAGGCGCAGCCGCAGGTCGATGCAGCGCGCCAGTTATCCGGGTTCGAGATGCTGGCCCGCTGGCACGACGAGCAGTTGGGGTCGGTGCCGCCGGAGCGATTCATTGCCGTGGCCGAATCACGCGGCCTGATCGTGCCGCTGGGCGAGCTGATTATCGATCAGTGGCTGGACGTCGCGCGCATGCTCGATGCCCGCGTCCACAGACCGCTGTGGCTGGCAGTGAACATTTCGCCACTTCAGTTTCGCGAGCGCGTGTTCATCGACAAGCTGCTGGCGCGCGTCGAGCGGGCCGGATTGAGCCAGGTCATCCCGGTGCTGGAGATCACCGAAAGCCTGTTCATGAAAAACGACGATGCGCTGCTGCAGGATGCCCGTCGCCTGCGCGAGGCCGGGGTACAGATCGCGCTGGACGACTTCGGAACCGGGTTTTCCTCGTTCGGCCGTCTGCAATATCTGGAGTTGGACGAGATCAAGATCGATCGCAGCTTCGTCGAGCGGCTCGACGAAGATCCCTTTGCTCGTACCCTGATCGAGAGCGTGATCGCGATCGCCGGGCTCAAACAGGCTCGCGTGGTTGCCGAAGGCGTCCAGACCGCAGCGCAGATGGATCGACTGGTGGCGATTGGCTGCGATTTCTTCCAGGGCCACCTGTTTGCCGACTCGTTGCCCTTGGATCAGCTCGATACCTGGTTGTTGGATGCCGGGAAGGTTAGCGCGTGAAGAAAAGCAAGGCGCACCTGCCCGAACGTACCTGCGCGGTCTGCGGCCGCCCGTTTGCCTGGCGGCGCAAGTGGCGTGACTGCTGGGACGCGGTGCGCTACTGTTCCGAGCGCTGCCGGCGCAATCGCGGTCGGCGTCAGGCGCGCGGCCGGTTCGAGAACGATCGCTTGCTGCCGCGCAACTCCATCGGGTGACGCACCGGTCGGAGCTTGTCGGCGATGTGCATCAATGCAAGCCAGGGGTGGCGACGAGCCATGCGCGGCCCCGCGTAGCGCATGATTTCACGCGCCTGTTCGCGCTGGGCTTTTTTGTAGCAGTGCACCGGGCACTTGGCGCAGGTCGGCTTGTCTTCGCCGTACGGGCATTTGGCCAGGCGCGCGCCGGCGTACTCTAGAAAGTCTTGACAGTCGCTGCAGATCGAGTCCTGAGCGTGCTGGTCGGCGCACCAGATCTCGACCATGCGCTGCATGGTCCGGAATTCGCGCTTGAGGCGGGGCGTCGTCGGTTGCATGCTTGTAGTCTGCCCCGGCAGTGCCAGGCGGGACTTGATCCCGCGCAAATTTCCACGATCGGATCCAACCGCAGGACCCAACGGCAAATCGGCTCCAGATCAAATCAGCCGCTGCGCGCAATCCCCAGCCACTCAGCCGGTCGATCCGGCCGGATGCGGCAGATCCTGCTGATCCAGCTCGCGTTCCAGTTGCCGCTTGACGCGTTCGGGTGAGCCGGTGTTGGCTGCCAGCAGCCGGTACAGCACCGGGATGATGAACAGCGTCAGCACCATCGATACGGTCACCCCGGACAACACGACAATGCCGATTACCTGGCGCGTTTCCGCCCCGGCGCCGAAGGCCAGGATCAGCGGCACCGCGCCCGCTGCGGTGGTAATTCCGGTCATCACGATCGGCCGCAGCCGGATTACCGAGGCCTCGACGATGGCCTTTTTGAACTCGACGCCTTCGTCGCGCAGCTGGTTGATGAACTCGACGATCAGAATGCCGTTCTTGGCTGCCAGCCCGACCAGCATGACCAGCCCGATCTGACTGTAGACGTTGAGCGTGGCGCCGGTCAGCCATAAACCCAGCAGGCCGCCGCCCACGGCCAGAGGAACCCCGAGAATGATCACCAGCGGGTGGATCCAGTTCTCGAACTGCGCGGCCAGCACCAGGAACACCACGATCAGCCCCAGCACGAACACGAACGCCATCGAGCCGCCGGCCTCGACGAAGTCGCGGCTCTGGCCCTTGTAGTCGATGATGACTTCCTCGGGCAGCACCTCGCGGGCCTTGGCGCGCAGGTAGTCCAGCGCCTCGCCCAGCGTCAGGCCTTCGGCGAGACCGGCCTCGATCGTGATTGCGCGTACGCGGTTGTAGCGGTTGAGCGTGTTGGAGTCGGCGAAGTTCTCCAAGGTCACCAGATTCGACAGCGGAATCAGTTCGCCGGAGCGTTCGGAGCGCACGTAGATGTTTTCCAGCGCCGCCGGGCTGCGCTGGCGGTCGCGCTCGCCCTCGATGATGACATCGTATTCCTGGCCGTCGTCGATGTAGGTGGTCACGCGCCGTCCGCCGAGCATCGATTCCAGCGTGCGGCCGATGTTGCTGACCGTCACCCCCAACTCGGCGGCGCGGTCGTAGTCGATCAGCACTTCGAGCTGCGGCTGGTTTTCCTTGTAGTCCCAGTCGATGCTGACCAGCCCGGGGTTGTCGTCCTCGATGGCCTCCAGCAGTGTGTCGCGCCATTCGGCCAGGGTCTCGTACTCGGCACCGCCGCCGATCACGAACTGCACCGGATTGCCGAAGCCCTGCTGGAAGCCCTGGCGCATGCGCGTGGCCACCTGCACCCCCGACAGGTCGGCCAGCCGTTCCTGCACGTCGGCCATGATCGCGCGCGCCGGTCGCCGCTGGCCCCAATCCTTCAGCACCGCGATGGCGATGCCGGAATTGAATACCGCGATGTTGTTGAACGAGCGCGGCGAGCGCACCAGCAGGCGCGAGATCTCGCCGTTCTCGACCAGCGGCATCATGCGTGCTTCGATCTCGTTCATGTAGTCGCGCATGTATTCATGCGTTGCGCCTTCAGGCCCGGTGACGGTGACGAAGAATGCACCGCGATCTTCGAACGGTGCGTATTCGGACGGTATCTGGCTGAACAGCCAGACGGCTGCGGCGAACAACGCCAGCATGCCGGCCAGCGCGATCCAGCGCACCTTCAGCGTTGCCAGCAGGCAGACCGAATACAGCCGGCGCGTCCAATCCATGCCGCGGTCGATCATGCCGACCAGTGCGTTGGCGTTGTCGCGCGGGCGCAGCAGCTTCGAGGCCAGCGCGGCCGAAATGGTCAGCGCGACAAAGCTGGAAAACGCCACCGCTGCGGCCATGGTCAGGCCGAATTCGGAGAACAGCCGACCGACATCGCCCCGCAGCAGCGCGATCGGCGCGAACACCGCAATCAGCACCAGCGTGGTCGAGATCACCGCGAAGGCAACCTGGCGGGTGCCGCGGAAGGCGGCCACCAGCGCTGACTCGCCGTAGTCGTCCATGCGGCGGCGAATATTCTCGAGCACGATGATGCCGTCGTCGACCACCAGCCCGATCGCCAGCACCAGCGCCAGCAGCGTCAGCAGGTTGACCGAAAAACCGAACAGGGCCAGCCCGATAAAGGTCGCGATCAATGCCACCGGCACGGCCACGGCCGGCACCAGGATGGCACGCAACGAGCCCAGAAACAGGAAGATCACCAGCACCACCAGGCCGATCGCGATCCCCAGCGTGCGGTAGACCTCCTTGATTGCGCCCTCGATGAACACCGAGGAGTCGAAGCTCGGCAGCAACTGCATCCGGCCGGGCAGTTCCTGATTGAGACGTTCGACTTCGGCGCGCACGCGCCGCGCGACTTCCAGCGTGTTGGCGGTGGACTGGCGGATGATGCCCAGGCCGATCATCGGATCGCCGTTGCCGCGGAACAGCGTGCGGTCCTCGACCGTGCCGCGCTCGACCCGCGCCACATCACCCAGCCGCACCAGATAGCCGTCATCGCCGCGACGAATCACCAGCCGCGCGAAATCGTCCGCATCGATGAACTGGCGCGTGATCCGGACCGTGAACTGGCGCGTCTGCGACTCGATGTTGCCGCCGGGCAGCTCGACGTTTTCGGCGCGCAGTGCGCGCTCGACATCGGCCACGGTCAGGTTGCGCGCGGCCAGCGCCTCGCGGTCCAGCCACACCCGCATCGCGTAGCTCTGCGCACCGCCGATGCGCACCCGAGCGACGCCGTCGACCACCGACAGCCGGTCGACCAGGAAGCGCTCGGCAAAATCGGTCAACTCCGGCACGGTGTGATCAGGGCTGGCCAGGTTCCACCAAACGATCACATCGGCGTTGGCCTCGACGCGCTGCACCTCGGGCGGCTCGGCCTCCTCGGGCAGGTTGTCGAGAATGCCCGAGACGCGGTCGCGCATGTCGTTGGCGGCCGCGTCGATGTCGCGGTTGAGCGCGAAGCGAACGGTGATGTCGGATTGGCCGTCCTGGCTGGCCGACTCGATGAACTCGATACCCTCAATGCCGGCGATGCGATCCTCGATGATCTCGGTAATCTGGGTGTCGACCACCGCGGCCGAGGCACCGGGGTAATTGGTGTCCACCGACACCACCGGCGGGTCGATATCCGGATACTCGCGCAGCGGCAGCTGCACAAAAGCCACCGCGCCGAAGATTACCAGCAGCAGGGCCGCAACGGCCGACAGCACCGGCCGGGTAATGGCCAGATCGGACAGGATCATGAGCGGCCCTCGGCGAGGATTTCGGCCAGCGTCCGGTTGCCGTCGGCTTCGGCGCGGATGCGCACCTCGTCGCCGTCGCCGAGCCGGAAGCCGCCGTGCACGACGATGCGCTCGCCGGCCGTCAGGCCAGCACGAACCTCGACTTCACTCGGCCGGCGCGCGCCGATTTCGACCTCGCGCTGACGCACGCTGGCGGTCTCGCCGCTGCCGGTCACGACCAGCACGAAATGCCGTCGTCCGCGCGTGGTCAGCCCCTCTTCGGGAATCAGCACGGCCTCGCGCGGCGCGCTGTCCAGCGTGACCGTCATCAGCATGCCGGGCTTGAGCCGGAGGCGATCGTTGGGAATCTCGGCGCGCACCTGGAACGCACGCGTGACCGGATCGACCTCGTTGCCCAGGCTTTCGACCTGCCCGGTAAATGACTCGCCGGGAAAGGCGCGCGTGCGCGCTTCTACCTTGAGACCCGGCTCGACCTGAGACAGGAACAGCTCGGGGACCGGGAAGTCCAGTTTCATCACCGAGTCGTCGACCACGGTCGTGACCGGCGTGCCCGGGGTCAGCAGCGAGCCGACCGAAACGTTGCGCAGGCCGACCACGCCGTCGAACGGTGCCTTGATCAATCGGTCCGACAACCTGGCGTCGACCGCCCGCAGCCGAGCGCTTGCGGTGTCGAGCTCACGCCGGCGCTGATCGAGCAGTGCGCGTGATTCCTGGCCGCGATCGGCCAGTTCCTGAACGCGCTCGAACTGGCGCTCGGCCTCGCGCACCTCGGCCTCGGCGGCGGCCAGTTCGGCGAGCTGTTCGCGGTTGGTCATCGCCACCAGCACCTGGCCCCGGGTTACGCGTTCGCCGTCGCTGAAGCGGATCTCGGAGATGGTCTCGGTAATCGTCGAGGTCAGCTGCGCCGACTCGTTGGCGCGCAGCGTGCCCAGCGCCTCGATCGGATCGGCGATCGTGCGCGCCTCGGCGCGCGCGACGATCACATCCAGCGGCTGGGCCGCTACGGACATGGACACCAACAGCAAAGCCAGTGTGGCAAGAAGCGGCAGGCGGATGGCTGAAGTTGAGGTCAAGATCGCGATTCCCGAAAAATTTTGAAAGCCGACGAAGCATACGACACCGGCGTCAGCATCCGATGTTTCGCGAGCAGACCCGGCCGAGTTGCAAAATCGCACGGATGGGTTATCCAGCGCCTATCATGCCAGCCCCATCCAAACCCGAAAAAGGCGAGCCATGAGCGATCGCGTGCAGCAATTCAACGACTACCGCAGCCGGATGAACGAGCGTCTGCTGGCCACCGACAACCGCGTGCTCAAGCGCATGTTCTCGCTCGACTCGCTGACCTACGCCGAGGGCGGCGCGCTGGACGTCAAGAGCAAGGAGCTGATGGGACTGGTCGCCTCGCTGGTGCTTCGATGCGATGACTGCGTCAGTTACCACATCGGCAAGGCGGTCGAGGTCGGCGCGAGCCGTGATGAAATCGTCGAGACCATGAGCATCGGCCTGACCGTCGGCGGCACCATCGTCATCCCGCACATGCGCCGTGCGATCGAGTTTCTCGACGCGCTGGCCGACCCATCGGGCTGAACGCCGCCGCTGACATGGCGGCCACGCCCGGATCGCTACGCTCAATTGATGAATCCAGCAATCCCCAAAACCGAGTCGGTCTGGGACTACCCGCGCCCGCCGCGCATCGAAGCGGTCGACTGGCACCTGAAGGTTGAGCACGACGGCCGTGTCGTGGCCGAAACCCGCAGTGGCGTGCGCGTGCTCGAGACTTCGCACCCGCCGTGCTTCTACTTTCCGCCCGCGGATGTTGATTTCTCGCGCCTGGTGCCCAGCGATCTTCGCACCTTCTGCGAATGGAAAGGCCAGGCGCGCTACTGGCATCTTGAAGGAAACAACGGCCGTATCGAAAATGCCTGCTGGGTCTATCCCGATGCAAGCGATGAGCGCATCAAGGATTTCGTCTCGTTCTACGCCGGTCGGGTCGACGCCTGCTTTGTGGCCGGCGAGCGGATCAAGCCGCAGGCTGGTGATTTCTATGGCGGTTGGATTACCTGCTGGGTGACCGGGCCATTCAAGGGCGGACCGGGAACCCGCGGCTGGTAAAACGGCTGACGCGAAACCGGCACTCCCGCCGCCGGCTTGAGGCACACTTCCGGGTACTGGAGTCAATCAACCCGGGAGCGTTCATGAATTGTTTTCCAATGCCGGGGCGTGGGCCGTTGTTGCCAATGGCCACCGGTCTTGCCCTGCTCGTGCTGTCGATGGTGCCGGCGTGGGCGCAGTCGTTTTCCGCCGGTCCGGTCGTGACCGAATTCGGCCCGGTCGTCGAGATACCCGATGCGTTCAACCTGGTGCCCGGCGAGCACTACCGCGTGCTGTTCGATGTCGCCGCCGGTCGCAAGGACGAGCATGCGCTGAACCGCCGGCTGGAATCCGTCGCGCGTTTCCTCAACATGCACGCGCGCGCCGGCATCGATCCGTCCGACCTTGAGATCGAGGTCATCACGCATGGCGGCACGACCTGGGACGTGCTCAGCGATGCCGCTTACCGCGAACGCTTCGGGCGTGACAACCCCAACACTGCGCTGTTGAATGCCCTGAGCGCGGCCGGCGTGGTGATCCACCAGTGTGGTCAGAGTGCGGCGTTCAATGGCGTCGCAGCCGAGGAACTGTCGCCGGCCGTTTCCATGGCGGTCTCGGCGATGACCGTGCTGGTTCGACGCCAGAGCGAAGGCTGGGTGCTGCTGCCATGACCGAATCCACACTGCAAGTCGAATCGCTGGAAGCGCTGGACAAGCGCTTCCTCTTCCACCCGTCCTCGGATCTCACCCAGGTGCGTGACGGCGATCCGCTGATCTGGACGCGCGGTGAGGGCATCCACGTCTACGATCAGCACGGCCGTCAATACCTGGAGGGCATGGCCGGGCTGTGGTGCACCGCGCTGGGCTACGGCGAGAAGGAACTGGCTAAAGCCGCCGCCGAGCAGATCGAGAACTTCTGCTACGGCCCGCTGTTTGCCGCCCGCGCCAATGAGCCGTCGATCCGGCTGGCGGCGAAGCTGGCCGAATGGGTGCCGATCGAGGGGGCGCGATTCTTGTTCGGCTGTTCCGGCTCGGACGCCAACGACACCCAGATCAAGCTGGCGCGCTACTACTTCAACGCCATCGGCCAGCCGCAGCGCAAGAAGATCCTGTCGCGCAACAGCGCCTACCACGGCACCACGCTGGCGACCGCCGCGCTGACCGGCTTGAAACCGTTTCATGCCCATTTCGATGTGCCCGGCCCGGATGTCATCCACCTGACCGAGCCGCACTATTACCGCCAGGCCCAGCCGGGCGAGTCCGAGCACGCGTTCGCCCGCAGGCTGGCCGACGAACTCGAACAGGTGATCGAGCGCGAGGGCGGCGAGACCATCGCCGCGATGTTCGCCGAGCCGCTGATGGGCGCCGGTGGACTGGTGATTCCGCCGCAAGGCTACTTCGAGCTGATCGGCCCGATCCTCGAGCATCACGGCATCGTGCTGGTCGATGACGAGGTGGTGTGCGGCTTCGGACGCACCGGCAATCCGTTTGGCTGCCAGACCTTCGGCATGCAGCCGACCACGATGACGCTGGCCAAGGCGCTGTCGTCGGCCTACCAGCCGATCTCGGCCGTGGCCGTGCCGCCGTTCATGTACGAGGCGATCGAGCGCGCCTCGGGCGAGGTCGGACTGTTCGGCCACGGCCTGACCTACTCCGGCCACCCGGTCGCCGCTGCCGTTGCGCTGCGCACGCTGGAGTTGTATGAGGAGCGCGGCATCGTCGCGCATGCGGCGAACATGGGCGAGATCCTGCAGGCCAAGCTCCGCCAGTTTGCCGATCATCCGCTGGTCGGAAATGTTCGCGGCGTCGGCCTGATCGCCGGCATCGAACTGGTCAAGGATCCGGCAACCCGGACCCGCTTCGCGCCCTCCGACAAGATTGCGTTCAAGGCCACCGCCGCCTGCCTGGACGAGGGCCTGATCGTGCGCGCACTGCCCGGTGACACCATCGCCATCTGTCCGCCACTGATTATCGACGAGGCGGGCATCGATGAGCTGGTCGGCAAGCTGGGGCGCGCGCTGGCGACCATGCGCTGAAGGACATGCCGATGCGACGCAGAACGCTGCTGCAATCGTTGCTGAGCGCGCCGGTGGTCTGGCCGCTGGCCGGTCAGGTGCTGGCGGAGACGGAGGATATTTCCGGGCTGCGTGTGGTCGTGGTCGGTGCCGGCGCCTTCGGTGGCTGGACCGCACTGGCACTGCAACAGCGCGGCGCGCGCGTGACCCTGCTCGAAGCGCATGCGGCCGGTCATCCGCGCGCCAGTTCCGGCGGCGAGACGCGCGTGATCCGGCACATGTACCGCGATGCGCGCGAGGTGCGCATGGCCGCGCGCTCGCTGGCGCTGTGGAAGCAGGCCGAGCAGGAATGGGGCGAGCGTCTGTTGCACGCCAGTGGCGTTCTGTTCATGCGCCAGCCCGAGGGTCGCGCGTTCTTCGCGGCCGCCGATGCCGCAATGGCGGCGGCCGGAGTCGACTACCAAACACTGGACCCGGCCGAGCTGGCCGCGCGCTGGCCGCAGATTCGGCTGGCCGGCATCGAGCAGGCCGCGTTCGAGCCGCAATCGGGTTACCTGCTGGCGCGCCGCGGCTGCCACGCGGTGGTCGAAGCGTTCCGGCGTGCCGGCGGCGATTACCGGATCGCTGCGGTCAGCCCGGAACCGGTGCGCGACGGCCGCATGGCTGCGGTGGCGCTGAATGATGGCAGCCGCATTCCGGCCGACCGCATCGTGTTTGCCTGCGGTCCGTGGTTACCCGCCTTGTTCCCGGAACTGCTGGCCGATCACCTCAAGACCTCGCGCCAGGAAGTGTTCTATTTCGGCACCCCGCCGGGCGACCGCCTGCACAATGAGTCTGCGCTGCCGGTGTGGGCCGACTTCGGGCCGACGCTCTGGTACGGCATTCCCGGCAGCGAACGGCGCGGCTTCAAGCTCGCCGACGACAGCCACGGCCCCGAAATCGACCCCGAGCGCGCCGACCGCATCGCTTCAAAGGCCGGCATCGAGGCCGCGCGCGCCTACGTCGCCCAACGCTTCCGGGCACTCGCCGATGCCCCGCTGATCGACGCGCGCGTATGCCAGTACACCAACACCCCGGACGGCGCCTTCATCCTCGACCGCCACCCCGAGGCGGCCAACGTCTGGCTGCTCGGCGGCGGCTCCGGCCACGGCTTCAAGCACGGCCCGGCGCTGGGCGAACTGGCCGCGGCCAGCGTGATTGCCGACCAGGTGATGGAACCGGGGTTTGCGCTGGCGCGGTTGGGCATCTGACTCAACTAGTCAGAGCCCCTCGACCGGCAGCCCCAGCCGTCGGCCGGCGCGAATCATGCCCTTGTCCAGGGTGAAGATGGTCTGGGCGCACCGATTCGTGGCGATGGCCAGGTGCAGCGCATCGCCGGCACGCAAGCCGGTATCGAATTGCTGGAGGTAGTCGCCAGCCAGCCTGAAGTCGCGCGCCTCGGGTACAAGCATGCGAAAGCTGTGCGAGAGCAGACGGGAGAGTTGATCGATGCAGACTGTGGCATGTTCGGATTGCATCTGTCGCATGCGCACCAGCCGGGCAACAACACTTGCGAATTCCAGCTGGCCCCATTCGCTGAACCCTGGCGCCTCTTGTTGTGAAAGGTCCCGGACGCGGCGCTCAACCGTCTCGCTTTGGGCCTCGGGAATCAGTAGCGGCACCAGGAAACTGGTGTCGAAGTAGTGCATCAACGTTGCTCGTCGCGCACGGCGGTGAGGATTTCGCTGCCCGTGGTTTTTGGCGTCGGCAGCGAAGCCCGAAACGCCGCCAGCGCCGGCAGCGGCTGGCGCGGCGTTTCAATCGCCGTCATGCGCGCCACAG
>JAVVDV010000046.1:0-17051 GCA_032251355.1 Wenzhouxiangellaceae bacterium | reverse complement strand
GTAGCCGTTGGCGCGCGCGTGGCCGCGGAAGCTGATCGCGTCGATGCCCTCGTCCAGCGCGCCGGTGGCCAGCTCGTGCAGCAGCGGCTTCCACAGGTGCGATTCGCTGTGGTCGACCAGCGTGATGTGAGCCTGCTCGCGCTTGCCCAGCCTACGGCCCAGCCGCGTGGCCAGCCCAATGCCGCCGGCACCGCCGCCGACAATGACAATTCGTTGCATAAAGCACCCAGTCGCAGCCGGCGCGGCCGCGGATTGAAGTCGAAGGTTCGATAGGAACCGGGGAGGCGGAAAACGATTGCAGGAACTAGATCGGTAATGATAGCCGCGATCAGGTCTTCGGGCCGGGCCTGCGCGACGGGTGGGTCAACCCGCCTTCAGGCTGGCGATGAAGCGGTCGGCCTCGGCGATCGACTGCTGCATGGCCGCCAGCAGGCATGCAAGCAGAACAAGCGCGATGGCGGTGGATGCAGCATGTCTCATGGTGTTCGCGAATTCGGCAGGCAGGCGCATGTTCTGCCATTCCAGACCGAATACACCAACTCAAGACAAGATCGATTTGAAGAATGAGCGTCTACGTCCATCCTGCGGCCCTGGGACCAGGTCTCGGCTGCGGTCATGTCTCGAAATCGTCGTGAAAGCGCCGGATCTGATGCATGCGCTCGTGCAGCACGGTGACGATGCCGATCGTGTTCGGGCCGAGCCGTTTCCAGTACACGAAGTGTCGTTCGCACCTGTAGTAGAAGCCGCTGACGCCGAACTCGGCCGGGACGGGTCGCGAAACCTGTACGCTGTGTGCGAGTCGGTCGAAGGATGCGAACAGCGTTTCGAGATACCGCTCGGCCCGTTCCTGCCCCCACTGCGCGCGGCTATAGCGATAAATTTCATCCAGTCGCGCGGCGGCACGCTCCTGGATCCGGACTTCACTCGGAAGCTTCATTGCGCCGGATGATTTCGCGGGCGTCAAGTTTGACGTAGCTGCTTTCCGGCTCGGCAAAGGCCAGTTGCAGTTCGCTTCTTAAAGTCTCGAAGCGGTCCTGCTCAGCGCGCTCGAGATCTCGGCGGATGAGGTCGCGGACGTATTCGCTGACATTCTCATAGCGGCCGAACTCCTCGCCGACGGCGTCGGCAACGTGTTTGCCCAGCGCGCCGCCAAGTCGCACAGTCAAGGTGGTTTTGCTGCTCATGTTGCCTGACCGGTGGTGGATCTGTCGTCAGCTTAACCAATATTGACGACAAACGACAGACCAGGAACAGTGCTGTAGACGGGTGCGGCGCATGCCCACTTGCGCCCGACACGCCGGCCAGCCCAATCCCGCCGTCACCGCCCTCGACAATGACAACTCGTTGCATGGCAGAACCAGTCGCGGCCCCGGAGACGGGGCCGCGGCTGGCGGATTCCGGTCAGCTCGCCGGCGGCGCTGAGGGAATCGGGTTGTCGCGGGCGGTCACCAGGTCGCGCAGGATGGCCTCGGCGCGTGCGTTCAGATCATCGAACAATTCCGGCGGAAGACTCTTGCCGCTGCCGGCCAGCGCGCGCACCCAACCCTCGACGATGCGGATGTTGGTGGCATGAATGCGCGATGCGCGGTCGAGCTTGCCGGCCAGGATGGCGTCGAGTGCCCGGTTGTTGGTGCGCTGCACGGCCTGCACTGCGATCGGTTCCAGTCCGGCGGTTGCGACGGCGTCGATCTGGGCTTGCTGCAGCACGAGAATCAATTCGTCCAGTTCCAGGCCAATGTAGCGCGTCATGCTTTCCATGGTGGCCTCGACGGTCTGCTCCAGCAGAATGTTGTTGCTTGCCTTGGGGTCCTCGGGATCACCCGTGCTGGTGACGGTGAAGCGCAACGGATAGATCGTGTCTTCCATACCGGCCCAGTCCGGCGGCACGGCGATGGTGAATTCGTGACTGACCATGCCCAGTGGTGTCAACTCGCCCGTTGGCGTTGGCAGGTCTCCGCTGGTCCAGTCGAGCTGCACCGCAGTCGGTGTGGCCCGGAATGGGCAGAGATCTGAACCGCCCAGCGTGGTGAGCGTGCAGCCGCCGAGATTGAAGTCGATCAGGGCGGTATCCACCACGATATCGTCATCAACATTGGAGCCGTTGGTCACCTCCACGGTGTAGGCCTTGCCGACGCCGGGTTTGCCGGTTTCGGTCAGGGGCTGGGCGACGATCAGCGGGTCGTAGAAGGCATCGACCTTGATGAACACCACGTCCTCGGCATCAATGCGCGTCTGCCCGACCGGATCAAGCGCCGCCAGACTCTCGGCTTTTGCTTCGACCGAATCGGCCTTGATCTGCATCGGGTAGATGCCCGGCGCGGTCAGCGGGTGCCGGAACGGCGTGATTTGCAGCGCCAGGAAGTCCTGCGATTCCTGATATGGATCGACGCCTTTGATGGCGGGATTGTCGACCGGCAGACCGACGAATTGCCACGGCCACTCGTCGACCGGATCTTCATCGGCCAGCCCGTCGCCGTCGGTGTCGCGATCGGCTGCCAGCGCGCCTTCAGGGCCAGGGCCGTCCTCATCGATCAGCT
This sequence comes from Wenzhouxiangellaceae bacterium, assembly GCA_032251355.1. Lineage (GTDB taxonomy): Bacteria > Pseudomonadota > Gammaproteobacteria > Xanthomonadales > Wenzhouxiangellaceae. The sequence continues at coordinate 14,514 of JAVVDV010000046.1, read as the reverse complement.
CGGTCCGGTCGCTGCGAACCGCGCCGGTTGCCGTGTAGCAACCATCACCAACGCCATCGTAGGGATTGCCCCGGAAGTGATTGCCGGCCGCGTCCTCGCAGTCGAAATCGGTATTCGGGTTGATCACGAAGCGCAGGGGTTCGCTCTGGTCGCGCTGGTTGGACGGAAACGCGCGGAAGTTGTCGAAGCTGCCGGGCACGCTGCCGCGGTTGGTCACGCGCACCGGGTAGGTGCCCACTTCACCGGGCTTGACCAGCAGAGTATTGTCATCGACGCGCGCCTGGTCGTCTGCGGCTGTCTTGCCGTCGACCTCGAGTGCGTGGTTCCGCACGAAAAAGTCGGCCCGGATCGGGTCCATGCCAGCATGCTGCGGAATCGGGATGCCGATTGCATCGCCGTCCAGCAGCAACTCGAAGATTTTGAACTCGGCGATGTCGGGAATCGGCGACAGGATGCCGCCAAATTGCAGTCTGGCCTTGAGCAGCAGGTTGACGGCGTTGAGCCGGTAGACGAAATCATCCAGCTCGACACGGGCGCGGTCATTGAAGTTGCCGGCATCAAAATTGTCTGCAACCAGCTCGATCTCGGGCTGATCCGGTTCGACCGTGGCCCTTGCGTCGCGGAAGATCAGCTCGCCGCCATTGCGGTTGCCATCCTTGGGTTCAAAGCGACGGGCATCGCCGCTGACATTCCAGTCGGCGTCGATGCGTGTCGAGCCCAGGGACGCTTCCACGCCCAGACCGACGCCAAGGCTGGCGCCGCTGGCCCCCAGCACCAGGCCGGTGCAGATCGGATAGGGCTTGCCGCCGATGTTGATGACCTCGCCGCGCGCCAGCGCTTCGGCGCAATCGGCGCGCACATCAATGCCCTGCGTGAACGGGAAAGTCCGGAAGTCGTTATTTTCGTCGAACCCGAACGGCGTGGTGAAACTGGCACAGTTGGCAGCCTTGATCTTCTCCATCAGGGCCGAGGTGTCTCCCGTGGCCAGCCCGGCACCGATTTTTGCCAGATCGACCAGGGTGGCCCCCTCGGCGGCTGCGCGCAGCTGGATCATCGAACACATCGCCAGCAAGTCGACATCCGAATCGACCGCCCAATTGATCAACGGCACGCGCAGCACGCGCACCTGGATGCCGGCAAACAGCGTCGAGCGGGCAACCAGTTCCGAGCCATCCTCGGCATCACCCGAGGTCAGCGGGTTGAAGGCATCGAAGAATTCGGGGAACGCAAAACGCTCACAATTGTTCGACAGGTTGTTTTTCTGGCAGACCTGCTTGAAGTCGCCGACGCTGAAGTCTTTCGGCTCCAGTTGCGTGACCAGCAACGGGTGGGTTTCGGCGCGCGCGCCCGGTGCATTGTTTTCCGGGAGCTGCCGGATTTCGATCTGAACCGGCAGGCGCAGCCCGGCGGCAATATCGAACTCGTAGCCGATGCGCGCAAAGAACACCTCGACACAGACCTTGCCGACCAGCAAGTTTGCGCAAACCTCTTCCTTGATTCGATAGCCCCACTCGACGACCGGCGGGGCAAACGTGAAGCCCATCAGCATCGCGCCGGTCTCGCTGCGATCAAATGCCGGCGTATCGGCGGCGACCGAGTGGGCGCTGGCCGCCAGCTTCGAGGCGGCCGCTTGCGGCACGCGCCGCACGCACTCACCGTCAATCAACTCTTCGTTGCCGCGGCAGCGAATCACGAGTTGTTCCTCGATCGTGACCGTACGCGGGTTCTCGCCGAAGTTCTTCGCCTTTTTGAAACGGGGCTCCCTGGCGGTTTCCTCGTCGACCGGCCGTCCCTGTTCGTCGACGAGATAGGCCAGTTCCACGTCTTCGTTCGCGGCTTCGGCCCGTTCGCGCGCCGCCCGGTTCAGGCGCACCATCAGGGCGCGGCTCATATCGCACTGGCCGTCGACGACGTCTTCGGCGGCGTTGAATTCCAGGCCCTCGGCTTCATGGAATGCGCGGCAAGAGGCGATAACGTCGCCGCTTTCCGAAGGGTCTTCGTCGAATGCGCCGTCGCCGTCCTGGTCAATTGGGTCACCGGCAAAATCAGGACCGTCCTCGTCGATCAACTCTTCCAGCGAGGTGCCCTTGAAGCTGCCGTCTTCGGCGTAGCAAACGCCGTCGCTGCCGGCGTTCGGATCCTGCACGATGGTCTGGCCGCTGGGGACGTGTTCGCAGCCCATCCCGTCGGCCAGCTCGACCAGATTGACGAACAGTGAATCTGTTTCCGGGTCGAAACAGCCTGCTTCGGGAAACCACTCGCCGGTCACGGCATCAATGCAGTCGCCGTCGTTGTTGATCGCCTCGCCGAAGCCGGACTGACCGCGTCGCACACGTGCACGCACGGCGCTGGGCCCTTGTGCCTGGCCGCCGACCGAAGCGGCGATGTCGCGGACCGAGAAACCATCGAGCTGCTGGCCTTGAGGGACCTGCTGATCCTTCCAGGACCTGTCCGGGCCGGCGGCGAAACCGTCGGACTTGCGCCCCCCGATCCGGACGCGGTCAAACTGCCCGTTTTCCTTGCCGCGCTGGCGGGCATCGCCATATTCAATGACGGTTTCGGTGCGGTTGCGTCGGGCGATGAGCCTGCTGGCAGGATTCTTCAGGTCGCCGCAGTCCTCGCACGGCAGCGCCTCCTGGCAGCGCGGATTGTTGCTTTTGGGGTTGGCGCACTTGAGAGTCAGGGTCGGCCGGGCCTGACCACGGTTGCCGCGCTGCTCGACCACGTCGGCAATGGCCGCCTGCAGCGGTGTCAATTCCTCATCGAACTCGACCTTGAAGCGGCCATTGCCCTGCCCCTGCTGCGCCTGTGCATTGCCAACAACAGCGAAAACGGCAACGACCAGCAGCAGTCCCGTCCTGATAAAACGATCTCGAAACAAGCGGTTCATCGAACAATCCTCCCTCGTTGCCTGCAAATTCTGAGTTTGAACTGGCGTAACCTGAGTGTGGATTGTATCACATTTTAGTATGTATTAACGCGATTTAATCATTATTACAGGGGCTAGATGCGCTGCCCAACCCGCAGCGTGCCCACTGGCGCTCAACGCCCGCTGATGGTCAGCCGAGCATCGGGCCGGGTCGAGCGTGGAAGGATCAATCGGCCTTGGGCGGCTTTTCGGAGATGTAGAGCAGGATCTCGCCTTCGACCACGACCGTGCCGTCGGCGCGTTCGGCGCGCACGCGCACCGGCAGGTCGCCCGGCGCCCAGGCCTGGGGGTCGATTTCGGCGATGGCGCGGATGTCGCTGTCGGCACGCGCCGTATAGCGCACGTTCATGCCCTTGGGAATCCAGCGCAGATGGCGCGGGATGCCGGCCTCGGCAGCCGCGCCCATGGCCATTTCCAGCGCATTGCAGATGGCAATCACGTGGACCGTGCCGATGTGGTTCTGAACCCGCCGCCGCTTGCGGATGCGCACCACGCAGCGGTTGGCGGCCAGCGACTCGACCTGCGGGCCGATGCTGGCGAAATACGGCGCCTTGCGCGCAAATACCCGAGCGAACAACCACTTGCCCAACGGCAGGCGCTCGAAGCGCTGGTACATCGCGAGCAGGTAGTTCTGGGCGGGCATCAAAGAGCTCCAGCAATTGGCGCAAGGATTGTTGCAGGGATACGGATCCGCATCACGGCCGGAAGGACTCAGCGGTGACCCGCGCGTGGATCGATCAGCAACAGCTCGAGTCCGGGAATATCCTCGAAATCACCGGCGTTGCGGGTCAGCAGCGCGAAACCGTGCTGGACCGCCTGACTTGCGATCCATATATCCTGCACCCGCCTGCGATGGGATTTTCCTGCGGCCCGCGCCAGATGCAAGTGTCGATCAGTACGCCCACGGATCACGCAGTTCGTCGGAGAGCGCCGAATCACCGCGCCGCGCATCGGCTTGCCAGGTTTCGGCGTCGACCGGATCCAGCGTCTGGTAAAGATCGGCAAGCGCCTGCTCGGCGGTCATGCGGCCAGGGGTTGGTGAGAGTCGGGCCACGGGCTGACGCGCGCGTTCGACAACGTAGTCTTCGCCGCTCTCGCGTACCTGATCGAGTACAGCGCTGAGATTGCGCGCCAATTCGGTTGCGGTGATCTGCTTCATTCGACAATCTTGGTATCTGAGCTTATCTGATTATCAGATTTACGGCTCGAGAAAGCAAGTGACCCAAAAAAAACGCCCCGCAAGGACGGGGCGCGATGGATTACTGGACTGGCGGGACTACCGCCCCAGCTCGGTCGGCAGCGGCGGCACCGGGGGGACGGGTGACTGCCAGCTTTGCAGTTCGCCGACGATGTGCTCGATCGCGGCTTCGAGCTGGGTGTCGCGGCCCCGGTTGGTGGCGATGGGGTCGAGCTCGATGTTGATATCCGGCGCCACGCCTTCGTTTTCGATCGTCCAGTTGCCGTCGGCATCGACGAAACGGAAGAACGGCACGGTCATGACGCCGCCGTCGATCAATTGCGGGTTGGCCGAGATGCCGATCAGCCCGCCCCAGGTGCGCGTGCCCATGAGCTTGCCAATCCCCAAGTGCCGAAAGGCATACGGCAGGTAGTCGCCGCCGGAGCCGGCGTCCTGGTCGATCAGCATCAGTTTCGGCTCGTGCAAAGCGCCGGCCGGGGTGTTGTAGGGCAGGCCGTCGCGGTCTTTCCAGCTCGAAAGGTGCCGGCGGCTCAAGACCTGAACGATGTAGTCAGCCGCCTGACCGCCGCCGTTGGAACGCTCGTCGATGATCAGCGCGTCCTTGTCGAGCTGGCTGTAGAACATGCGGTTGAAGAAGGTGTAGCCGGCGCCGGCGGTGTTGGGCAGGTAGATGTAGCCGACCCGACCGTCGGTGGCATCACTCACGGCCTGGCGATTGTTCTCGATCCACGTCCATAGCCTGAGTTCGCGCTCGCTGGCAGTCGGCGTCACGACGATGTCGCGCGCATCGCGGCCGTCGGCGTTCGGGCCCACGGTCAGGCGCAGCTGGCGCCCGGCCGTGCCCTGCAGTTCGCGGAAGATATTGGCGCTCGCGTCCAGCGGTTTGCCGTCGATGGCCAGCAGGTATTCCCCTTGGCGTGCCTGGTTGCCCGGGTCGCTGAGCGGGCCGTGCAGGAACGGTGTCCAGGCCTCGCCGGAGTAAACGCTTGCAATTCGATACTTGCCGTTTTCGATCACGAAGTTGGCGCCGAGCAGGCCGGCGTTGGCACCGCTTTCGCGATGCACGTCACCGCCGCCGACGCGGTTGTGACCGGCCTGCAGTTCGGCAATCATCTCGACCATCAGCGCGTTCAGGTCCTCGCGCCGGCCGACGTGGTCGAGCAGCGGACGGTACTTGGCGTAGACCGCATCCCAGTCCAGGCCGTGCAGGTTGTCGGCATAGAAATACTGCTTCTGCATGCGCCAGCCTTCATCGAAGATCTGCGCCCACTCGGCCCGCGGGTCAATGAACATGCGCAGGCCCGAGGTGTCGAGGGCTTCGGGCTCGATCTTCTTGCCGACCTCGGCAATCGCCAGCCCACGGCTGGTCTGCAGCAGCATGTGCTTGCCGCCGGCGGCGATCCGGAACGCGCGCACACCGCGTTGCACACCGCTGGCCTCGCCCTTGTCAAAATCGAACCGCAGCAGCCGGTTGTCGTCGGCACCCGATTCACCGGGCGGCCGGTTGACCGCGCCGGGCTGCGGCGAGGCGATATAGAACAGGCTGCCGTCGCCGGCGACCTGCAAGGACGAGTAATTGTCTTCGGCAACCGGCAGGCCGACCATGCGATGGAGCAGGCCATCGAAGTCGATCCGGGTGGCCTTTGTTTTCTTCTTGTCCTTGTCGTCTTTCTTGTCGCTGTTCTTTTTGCCGCTGTTCTTTTTGTCGCTGTTCTTCTTGTCGCTATTGCCTTCGTCGCTGTCGTCACCGGCTTCCTCGTCGCCGGTCTCGGGCGCCAGCGGCGATTTGCCGTCGGCGGCCAGCACCAGCGCATACAGCCCGGCGCGATACGGGCGCTCCTGGCTGGTCATGTTCAGGCCCACCTGCAGCGGTCCGGCATTGGTGGAGGCGGCAAAGTACAGGTAGTTGCCGTCCGGGTCGAATGCCGGTGCGGCGACATCGGCGCGGCCCTGAGTGACCACGCGCGTTTCCCCCGACTCGAAGTCGTACAGCGCCAGGTCGGCGTGGAAGTTGGGCTGCTCGAGGTTGAACGCCAGCCAGCGGCCGTCGGGCGAGAACGCGACATCGAAGCCGGCGCGGCGGGTGTTGGTGGCGATGCGTGCGATCTTGCCCGAGTCCAGCGTGATCGCGTGCAGGCCCAGGTGATTATCGGAAAACACGATGCGACCGGTCTTCCCGTGCCAGGCTTCGAGGTCGTAGAAGTCCGGGCCGAGCTTGAACGTCCGGGTCTCGCCGATGCCGGTCTGATCGGCCACCACCAGCGTTTGTCCCGCCAGTGATTCGACGATCCAGGCAACCTGATCGCCCTCGGGTGACCACATCGCGGCGTACTCACGCACGCCGTCGCTGGTCGTCAGGTTGCGGGTCGAGCCCTGGTCGGCCGGCACCGTGAACACCTCACCGCGCGCGGTGACAATCGCACGCTTGCCGTTGGGCGAGATGTCCAGGCCCTGGATGGTCTCGGCGACCGATTTCCAGCCCGGCCGCAACTGCGGCAGGTCGGGCGCGAGCGTAATCGCCAGTGTTTCGGTCGTGCCCGAGTCCAGCGCCAGGCGCTTCAATCGGCCGCCGGTGGCATAGACCACCTCGCTGCCGTGGCCGGCCGCGGCCAGGATGTCGAACTCGCGCTCGTCGCTGAGCTTGTCGATCCGGCCGCTTGCACGATCGAAGCGGAACAGGTTGAAGGTCTCGTCGTCGCGGTCGGACAGGAAGTAGAGCTGATCAGCCAGCCAGAACAGGTTGAAGTCGGTCACCCGCTCGCCGGGCACGCGCGCGACGATTTCCTGCTTGTCGAGATCAAGAATGCGAATCGATGGCGTGGTGCCGCCGCGGTAGCCCTTCCAGCCGGCGGTGCCGCCGAACAGGCCGTTGTAGCCCGAGCCGTGGTCGATATAGGCCAGAAAGCGCCCGCTGGCATCATAGGCGCCGCGGAAGAAACGCGCCTCCATCTGCTTTTCGGGCAGACCGCCGGACAGGCGCGCGTGGAACAGCTGACCGGAGCGACCGTGGTCGGTCTCGCGGTTGGAGACGAACGCCACGGCCGCGCCGTCGCGCGTCCAGTCCACCGGAACGTCGGCGGCCGGGTGCCAGGTCAGGCGCTCGGGCTGGCCACCGTCTACCGCGATCACGTAGACATCGGTGTTGCCCTCGTAGTCGGCGGCAAACGCAATCTGGCGGCCGTCGGGCGAGAAGATCGGGGTGTTCTCCTCGGCCGGCGAGGAGGTCAGGCGGCGCGCGTTCGTGCCATCGCGTGCGGCCACCCACAGGTCGCCGGCATAGACGAACGCCAGGTGCTCGGCCGACAGCGCCGGCTGGCGCAGCAGCGCCGTGGGCTCGGCCCGGACCGCGCCGGCCAGCGTCAACAACAGGGCAAGCCAGATCGGGCTGGATCGCATGATCGATTCTCCAAGTAAGGGGTTGATCAGAACAGGCAGCGTAGCGCGCCGGCGTGGCGTCGTTCATGTGCCAATCGACATACGATCGACATGCGATCGACACGGTCGTGGCGACCTCCTAAAGCACCCGCCCCAGATAAGCCTTCAGGCGCTCCCAGGCGTGTTCGGCGGCCGGGCGGTTGTTGGCGGGGTCGCGGTCGACGTGCAGCCAGAAGCCGTGCTCAACGTTGTCGTAGATGTGCACGTCGTTGTCGATGCCGGCCTCGCGCAGCGCGGCGACGAAGGCGTTGACATCTTCGACCGGGATGCCGCGGTCATTGGCGGCGAAGGTGCCGTAGACCTCGTGGTGGATATGGCGCATCTGCGCCGGGTCGTCGATCAGCGAGCCGTAGAAGATGGCCGTGCCCTCGTGATCGTCGCTACCGAGCGCGTAGCTCAGCGCAATGCCGCCGCCGAAGCACCAGCCGATCGCCGCCGTGCTGCCGGTGGATGCGGTGTTGCCGTCCAGCCAGTCGACCGCCGCCTGCAGGTTCTTGATGATGGTCGCCTCGTCGGCGCGCGCCTCGCGCATCAGCGCGATGTTCTCGTCGCGATTGCTGCCAGTGCGCCCGCGATAGAGGTCGGCGGCCAGCGCGATATAGCCTTCGGCCGCGAACGCATCGGCGGTCTGGCGAACGCGATCGACCAGGCCGTTCCATTCGTGGATCAGCACCACTGCCGGGAACGGACCCTCACCCTCGGGCACGGCCAGGTAGCCGGTGGTGGCCGGGTCGGCCTCGAAGTAGTGCACCGCTTGCCCGGCCGGCGCGCCGGCATTGCCGGTGATGGCCTGCATCATGGCGTCGAGCTCGCCGTCCTGGGCGTGGGCTGCAGGCGCGACCAGCGCAAAGGCGGCGGCCAGCAGGATCAACTGAATCAGGCGCATGTTGCAACTCCGGTGGGTTTGGACAGCTCCGGAGCATACGCCACACGCGTGGGCCGTGACAACGCCGCGCCGGCGCCGGGCCTTACAAGCGCACCTGCATGCCGTCGCTGAGCGTGCGCCGGTAGGCCATGGCCGCCGGCAGCAGCGCGACCAGAATGCCGGTCCCGGCGATGGTCGCGAGCACCTGCCACTGCCACGGTTCGAACGGCTGGAACGCGACCGCGATGCCGAGCCGGTCGAGCAGCAGCGGCGCGGCTAGCCATAGACCGATCGCGGCCAACGCGACGCCCAGCGCCATGCCAAGCACCACGATCAGCGCCGCTTCGATCACCAGCAGCCCGCTGACCTGCCACGGCCGCGCACCGCAGGCGCGCAGGATGGCCATTTCGCGCCGGCGCTCCTCCAGTGTCGACAGCAGGGCCGCCAACATGCCCAGCAACCCGGCCAGCACCACCAATGCCGAGACCATGCGCAGGATGCCCTCGGCCGCGGCAGTGATACGCCACAGTTCCTGCAACGCGATGCCGGGCAGCATCGCCAGCAGCGGCTCGCCGTCGCGGCGGTTGATCTCGTACTGCAGCGCGAATGCGGCCGCGCGCGTGTTCAGGCCAACGTAGAACGCCGAGATCTGATCGGGCAGCGCGTCCTCGTCGGCAGCGTGATCATGACCGTCTTCGTCTTCGTGCTCGTGCCCTGCATGCGCGTCGTTGCCATGCGCGGCGGCGTGGTCGTGCGGGTCGTGGTCTGCATCGAGCGAGCGTTGCCGATTGTCAGCGGCCGGCGCGCGGCGCGGCGGCACGCCCTGCTCCCAGCCACGATGGATCGCGCGATGCGCGGTCAGGCTGATGTAGAGCGACTGGTCGACCGGCGTTCCGGTCGCGGCCAGCACACCGCTGACCACGAACGGCTGGTCGTCATGGTGATGCAGGCTGACGTTACCGCTGCCGTGCGCCAGCACCAGCTCGTCGCCGGTCGTCAAGCCATGCCGCCGCGCCACGGCCGCGCCGACCACAACTTCATCGAGCGCCTCGAAGGCGCGGCCGGCAGCAAACGCAAGCGGCTGGCGGTTGCCGTGGCGGTAGTGCTCGAACAGCGCGCTGCTGGTCCCGATCACGCGCTGGCCGCGCCACGCGTCGCCGAGCGAAATCGGGATGGTCCAGGCCACGCGCGGGTCGGCCGCGATCTGCTGCCAGGCCTCGCGCGAGACGTTGCGGTTCGGATCGCCGAGCCCGAATACGGTATTGAGCAGCAACTGCACCGGCGCAGTCGGCGCGCCGACGATCAGGTCGGTGCCCGAAACCGAGCGATAGAAACCCTCGCGCACCTGGCCGCGCAATTGCTCGACCAGCACCACCAGGGCGATCGCGATCGCAATCGTGGTGATGGTCAAGGCCACCGGCCAGCGCCGGTTGACCAGCGAGCCGCGCGCGAGCTGCATCAGCATGCTGCGGCCCCGGCGCGGTGCAGCGCGGTCAGTTCAAGTTGGCGATCGAAACGCCCGGCCAGGGCGCGGTCGTGGCTGACGAACAGCACCGCGCTGCCGGCCGCGCGCGCCTGCGCGAACAGCAATTCGACAAAGCGGTCGCGGCGGTCGGCGTCCAGCGCCGAGGTCGGCTCGTCGGCCAGGATCAGATCGGGCGCGCCAATCAGCGCACGCGCCGCGGCCACGCGCTGCTGCTGGCCGATGCTGAGCTGGTTGGCCGGTCGATGCCAGTGCGAGGCGGGCAGTTCCATCGCCTCGAGCAGCTGCCGGGCGGCGGCATCGACATCATCGACGCGCGCGCGGCGCCGCTTCGAGAAGCGCACGCCCAGGCGCACGTTGCCGAATGCGTCCAGCCACGGCAACAGGTTGAGCTGCTGGAAGATAATGCCGACATGGTCAGCGCGCAGGCGATCGCGCGCCGCGCCCCCGAGCGTCTCCAGCGCCTGGTCCGCCAACCGGATGCTGCCCGCGGTCGGAACCATCAGCCCGCCGATCAACGCCAGCAGGGTCGATTTGCCCGAACCGGAGGCACCGGCCAGGAACACCGTTTCGGCTTGGCTCAAGGAAAGATTCAATTCGTCGAGCACCGGCTCGCGCTCGCGTGGCCAGCGGAACTCAAGATGCTCAATCGAGAGCAGCGCGTCGGTCATGGGCGTTCGGGCGAGCGGTGGAAACGTCCAGCATTTTGCCACGGCCCTTGCAAACCACCGTCATGCCTGACGATGACATTTGCGTTGCAGCCCGGCATGGTGGACAATCGCCGGCCAAGTACAACAATCCCGGGATTCGATTCCATGAAAACGACTTCGGTCCACGGCATGTGGTCCTCGCGCCTGATGTTCGTGCTCGCCGCCACCGGATCGGCGGTCGGGCTGGGCAACATCTGGCGCTTTCCCTACATCACCTCCGAGAACGGCGGCGGTGCCTTTGTACTGGTCTATCTCGGCTGCATCGCGCTGGTCGGGCTGCCGATCCTGTTCTCGGAAATCCTGATCGGCCGGCGCGGGCGCATGAGTCCGATCAATTCCATCCGCGAGCTGGCCGACGATGCCGGTGCCAGTCGCCACTGGACGGTACTGGGCTGGCTCGGCATCGTGGCCGGTTTTTTCATCCTGTCGTTCTACTCGGTGGTCGCCGGCTGGACGCTTTCCTACGGCGTCGACTACCTGCAGCAGTTGCTGTTCGGTGCCGCCCCGATCACCGACCCCGGCGCGCATTTCTCGGCGCTGCTGGCCAACCCCGGCAAGCTGGTGTTCTGGCACGGCATCTTCATGGCGCTGACCATGGGCGTGGTCGCGCTCGGCGTCGAGGAAGGCCTGGAGCGGGCGGTTTCGGTGCTGATGCCGGTGCTGTTCATTCTGCTGCTGATCCTGCTCGGCTACGGCCTGAGCACCGGCCATTTCCAGGAAGCGATGACCTTCCTGTTCGCACCGGACTGGTCGCGCGTCAACGGCTCGATGATCGTCACCGCGATGGGCCAGGCCTTCTTCACCCTGAGCCTGGGCATGTGCGCGATCATGACCTACGGGGCCTACCTGCCCTCGCACGTCAACATTCCCAAGGTGGGCGTTTCGGTGGCGTTTGCCGACACCGTGGTCGCGTTGGTCGCCGGCATGGCGATCTTCCCGATCGTGATTTCGCACGGACTGGACCCGGGCAGTGGCGGTGCCGGCTTCATCTTCACCTCGCTGCCGCTGGCGTTCAACGAAATGCCGTTCGGCATCGCCTACGGCTCAGCGTTCTTCCTGCTGCTGGGCGTGGCCGCGTGGACCAGCTCGATCTCGCTGCTCGAGCCGCCGACCGCCTACCTGGTCGAGCAGACCAATTTCTCGCGCAAGACGCTGGCACTCTCGGTCGCGATCGTCGCCTGGCTGGCCGGACTGGTGTCGCTGTTCGGACTCAACATCTGGTCGTCGGTAACCATCGGCGGCAAGGACCTGATGAGCGCGATCGAGTTCGTCGCCTCCGACGTGATGCTGCCGATCGGCGGCCTGCTGACCGCGATCTTTGCCGGCTGGGTGCTGTCGAACAGGATCACGCGCGAGGAGCTCGATGAAAAGATGCCGAACTGGGCATTCAAGGGCTGGCTGTGGCTGACCCGTGTGGTCACTCCAATCCTGATTCTGGTGGTGCTGGGTGGCTTGACCGGGATGATCTGATGCCACCCTTCGGCTACGAAACTTTCCAGGCCCTGACCGGCCGGCCCGTTACCTTGCGGGCCAGCGGAAAGCGCTGCTCCGGCGCGCTCGCATCGGTCACTTTGCTCACCCGCCATGCTGGCCATGGGCGTCAGCCGTTTTCATTGCTCATCGTTACCGACAGTCTCGATGCACTGCCGCAGCAGATCTTCAGCGTCGAATTCGAGGGCCGGGAGCCGGTCGAGATCTTCCTGGTGCCGATCGGGCCTCGGGACGGCGGGATGGGCTATGAAGCGGTGTTTTCCTGACGCGTGACCGGGCGCAGCATGTAGTCGTAGATGCCGCGGTTTTCGATCTGCCGGAACCCGAGTCGGGAGTACAGCCGCACCGCCGGGTTGTGCGCCTCGACATGCAGGCCGATGCCGCGCTCGATCCGATCGGCATGGCGACACAGGCGCTCCAGCATCGCGCCGCCCAGGCCCAGGCCACGTTGTTCCGGCAATAAGGAGATTTCCATCAGCCGCAGCTCCTCGGCGCCGAGATCGAGATAGATCCGGCCGATCGGGCGGCCTTGCTGTTCGATGACCAGGAAATCGGCATCCGGGTAATGCTCGATGTAATGACGATGCTGCGCCTGGAACTGCTGCTTCATGAAGGCGCGCCGCTGTTCCTCGGTCCACGGCAGGATCGCGAACTCGGCCTCGCGGGTCGAGGCAAACAATTGCTCGAGAAACGGCAGGTCGGTCTCATCGAACGGCCGCAGCACAATGCCGGAGGCCGGATCGTCGAGGATCGGACTCCAGTCGACGCTCATCCGGTCAGGTTGATCTCGTCGCGAAGGTTGATCTCGGCGCGAAGGCGGGTCGGGTCGGCGGGGCTGGACTGCAGGTACAGCTCGCGCTGCTCGGTGGCCGTCTCCAGGGTATAGATCCCGTCCGGCAGCGGCGTATCGCTGGTGAAGCCGGCGACGAACTGGCGCGGGTCCTTGCCGTGACCCGGCGCGACCGAGCTCAACTCCAGGCGCGCCCCGGCCGCCCCCCGGATGCGATAGCGACGGCCGGTGCAGGCCGCGCAATCATCGAACTGCTGCCAGTCCAGGGCAGAACAGGGACCGCCGGCGGCTGCCTGGACCGCCTGCGACCAGGACGGCAATGCGCCAAGCAAGCTGACCGAGCCGAGTGTGGATACGAAGTTTCTGCGTTTCATGTGGCGGTCCCGGATCAGGTTCGCGGCGGAAAGATGCCCTGCAGCGCAATGCAGAACTGCAGGGTCAGGTACGGCATCATGTTGTTGTGCGGCAGGCTGCCGCCGGCCGGCGGCAGGGCCTGGTCGGCAAACGCCACCCGGTTGCCGGCGGTGTCGGTCTGGTAGGCGTTGTTTAGATACCGGGCCGGCGTGTTGCCGGTGGGCAACGGCGAGTCACCGAGCTGGTTGCTGGCGCGCAACGGATGGGGATGGTTCGGCATCTCCGACTCGATCAGGGTCACGGACTGGGCTCCACCGGTCTCGCCCAGATCGCGCCGGCTGAGGCCCGGACCCTGTCCGGGTGCCAGCGCGGCGCGCCCTTGCAGGTTCGGCAGCGCAAAATTGCTGGTACCGTTGCCGCCATAGGTCGTGCCCAGCAGCGAGAACAGGGCGGTATTCTGCGAGATCGGCAGCAGCTGGCCGTCGCAGAAGGCCCAGCCGCGGGGCGCGAAATTGAACCCGAAGATCCGGACTTCGGCGACGAATGGATCGGACATGGTCGGTGGCTCCTAGGTCGGACTCGGGAAGATCCCGAACAGCGAAATGATGTAGTTCATCCCCAGGTACGGCTGCATGTTCTCGTGCGGCTGGCTGCCGCCGACGGCACCGATCGAAGTCGGCGCCATCGAGACGCTAGGATCGTCCTCGAGGTACAGGTCGATGCCGGCCTGGCGACTCTGTGCCGGCACCGCCCCGCCCGGTCCCGGCACTGTCGCCAGCGCGCTGGTGGCCTGCAGCGGGTGGTTGTGGGCCGGTATCTGCGGCGTGGTCAGCGTCACCTGCTCGACGCCGCCGGTCTCTCCGATGATGCGGTTACTCAGCCCGATCCCGGGGCCGAAGTGGATCGGCACGCGGCCGCGCAGGTCCGGCAGCGCGAAGGTGCTCTGGCCGTTGCCGCCGTAGGTGGTGCCGATCAGGTTGAACAGGGTCTCGTTTTCCGAGATCGGCAGCAACTGGCCGTCGCAGAAGGCCCAGCCGGCCGGCGCGAAGTTGCCCGCGAATAGACGGATTTCGCCGATGAAAGGTGTGGCCATTTCGATTCCTCAGTTCGGACTCGGAAAGATGCCCTGCAGCGCGATGCAGTAGTTCAGCGTCAGGTAGGGCTGCATGTTCGGATGCGGCTGGCTGCCGCCTGCTCGCGCCGCTGAGCAAGCCGCGCGCGCACGAAGCCGAGAAACTCGAACGCGAGCTGGAACAGGC
>JAVVDV010000045.1:0-17276 GCA_032251355.1 Wenzhouxiangellaceae bacterium | reverse complement strand
GCCGATAAGCCCGACCTGATCATCGTGGGGAATGCCGTGAGCCGCGATCACCCCGAAGTCCTCGCCGTCATGGAGCTGGGCCTGCCCTACCTCAGTTTTCCGGAAGCGCTCGCGCATTTTCGTGATTTGCCGCAGTTGGCGGAGTAGGGCGACAACCCAACCATTCGGGTGCGAAACGCGTGTTGAGCGACGAAGTCGAGAACAGGCCCGGGGGCTGTGGGTCGCACACGTAACGAAACCAAACTGTAACTTGACAAGGTTCTCAGTCTGCTGGATAATCTGCGGCAGCTATATGTGAACGAGTCGCGTTCAGATTCCGCCGTTGCGTACTTGATGTGATTCGGTGATTCCACTTGGGGCGAGGTTGACGGAATCCCGAGGGGCGCGCAAAGCCGGGCCTGCTACCAATTCGAATCCATGGGCCCAGCGCCCGAAAAAGGGGAAGCCAAAGATGTTCACGAACACCGCTACTCACGGCGGATCGGCCACGCTGTCAATCGGATCGGCTGCGCGCAGTCTGGCCGCAGCGCTGCTGATCGGCCTGACATTGGTGGCCTCGGCGCAGGCCCAGCCGCAACTGACCGTCACCCCGATTACCTGGGATGTGGTCGGGCTGGACAGCAACCGGCCGTTGACCGAGGGGCCGTCGCTGTTTCCGGTGGCAGCCCAAGTGTGCAACATCGGATCGGCCGACACCGGCGGTCTCACGGTTGACATGACATGGGATGGGCCGGACTCTGATACCGGGACTGCGATGGACTGGATCGACTTCCGTCCCGGGTCGCTGACATCTCTCAAATTTGCTCCGCTGGCGCCCGGCGAGTGCGTCGATGCGTATTACGAGATCGAAGTCCAGCGTGGCGCCGGTGCCTTTGATCAATCTCGCCCCTACCGGATCACCGCTACCGACGGCAGTGTGACCGGCGTATCGCCCACCCCGCGCCAGATCTAC
The DNA here is from genome assembly GCA_032251355.1 of Wenzhouxiangellaceae bacterium. Taxonomy (GTDB): domain Bacteria; phylum Pseudomonadota; class Gammaproteobacteria; order Xanthomonadales; family Wenzhouxiangellaceae. The sequence goes on along the minus strand of JAVVDV010000045.1, from coordinate 16,324 downwards.
GTCGAACGGCTGGTTTCGCAGAACCGCAATGTGACCCAGACCATCCGCTGGGGTCAGCAGGCCGACGGCTCGGACTGGCAGTTCCTGGGTGCCGGAGGCTCGCTGAACCTGGTCGTCGGCGAGACCTATTTCATCGAGTTGACCACCGCGACCGCGACCGCCTATGAGCAGGTCGAGTCGTTCATTGCGCTGTCGAACACGATCTTCCAGATCCTGCAGGTCGACACTGAGTACAGCGTGCGCAACTTCAACCCGCCGGTGGCCGATCCCAACCCCAGCCTGTACGCCGACGGTTGCAGCTGGGATCCCGATCCGAACAGCCCCAACTATCTGTCGTGCCTGTCGGTCGGCAAGCTCGGCGGCAACATCACCACCGTGTACGAGATCAATATCATTTCCGGCGGCGGCGAGAACACCACGCTGGAAGCGCTGATCTACGATTTCTCCGGTTCCAGCTTCCACTACAACACCGACCTGGTCGATTCTCCGGGTGACGTGACGGTCATCGATCCGGTGACCAGCGCGACCTTCGCCAAGCGCTTCGTGCCGTCGACCATCGCACTGGGCGAAACCTCGACGCTGCGCTTCACCATCGGCAATCCGAACCCGGTGGCGATCTCGGGCTACGGCTTCGTCGACAACCTGCCGGCTGGTATGTTCGTGGCTTCGCCGACGGTGACCAGTTCCAGCTGTGGTGGCACCGTGACTGCTGCGGCCGGCGCCAGCCAGGTTGCCTTTGCAGGCGGGGCGATCGGTGCCAGTTCAAGCTGTACCGTGCTGGTCGAAGTCACCGTGCCGGACGGACAGAGCGCCGCTGATTACCTCAATACCTCGGAGTTCCTGACGATCGGTGGCGACCCGACCGAACTGACCGCCCAGGCCACGCTCACGGTCACCGCCGAACCACCACCCCCGCTGGATTGCGATGTGTTCCAGGCTGATGCCCAGGGCAATCTTCCGGATCTTGCAGAGTGGACGGCGTTCGATAATGCGACCGGCCCGACGCCAACTTTTCAATATTCACCTGGTGTTGCCTCGGCCTCCCTGGGTACCGGTTTGACATCCAGCCTGGATGTCGGTGGACTCGAATTGCAATTGTTTGCGACAGCCGTAGGCCAAGATCTTGCGGCCGCCAGAGCCGCGAACGCCTACTTCGATTTTCTGCTCGACACGACCGGTATCGATGAGCTGCGGTTCAGCTTCGAGGTCTATCGCCAGAACGGTAACGCGCCCGAATTCGTGGCTTTGGACTACGGACCGGTCGATGGGACCTTGCAGTTCGACAAGAGTTTCAATGTGCCGAATCAGAATGCGCGCCCAGGCGCCAACAACTTTTTCAGCGGCCAGTTGACCACCAATCTGAATCCATCAGGGTTTACGCGCTTCCGCGTTTATGCCTACAACGCAACGAACCAGACCAACCAATCGGCCCGGATCATTGATCCATTGTTCGAAGGCATCGGCGAAATCTGCCGCGAGCCGGTTGGCGATCCGCCACCACCGCCGTCGATCGCCAAGCGGTTCATCGAAACCGGTTCGGCCACGACCGTGCCGACGGCCGATGTCAACGAACCGGTGCGCCTGCGTTTCACGCTGATCAACAACAGCGCCACCGAGTCGCTGACCGGGGTGACCTTCAGCGACACGTTGCCGGCCGGAATGGTGGCCGACGGTGGCAGCCTGGTCAACACCACCTGCGGCGGAACCTGGAGCCTGGATACCTCGGGCGATGACGATGTGCTTTCGCTGACCGACGGCCTGCTGGCGGCCGGCGGCTCGTGCACGCTGGACGTGACGGTGTCCTCGGATGCGGTCGGCCCGAACCTCAACCTGTCCGACCCGATCGACAGCAACGAAACGCTGGCCGGCAACAGCGCCGATGCCACGCTGGCCATCGTCCCGCCGCCGCCGCCGGCATCGCTGGCCAAGCGCTTCGAGGCCAATCCGCTGCTGGATGGCAGCGACATTTCGACGCTGACCTTCATTGTCACCAACAACGATCCCGCTCGCGCCATTTCGCAGGTTGCGTTTACCGATACCCTGCCGAGCGGCATGGTGGTGGCAGCAAACCCTGCAGCGTCCACCGCGGGCTGCGGCTCGCCGACCTTCTCGCCGGTCGCCGGCAGTGGCAGTGTGAGCTTTGTCGGTGGCAGCATTGCGGCCAGCGGCGTATGCGTCGCGACGGTGAACGTGGCCGTCAACCCTGCTCAGGTGCCGGCGCAGTTCGTCAACCAGTCCTCGGTTGTCAGCCATGTATTCAACAGCGTGACCATCACCGGCAACGATGCTCAGGCCACTCTGCTGGTCGACAATCCCATCCCGAGCTTGAGCTTCCTGAAGCAGGTTGGTCGCACGGACGATCAGAACGGTGCCTGGTCCAACTACATCACGCTGGGCGAGGGTGAGTCGCTGTACTACAAGTTCATCATCGAGAATACCGGTGAGACCGTGTTGACCGGAATCGGCTTGAGCGACCCTAATGTGGTCACGACGTCTTGCAACTGGACCGATCCGCTGCCGGTGGCAAGCTTCGCCAACCCGGAAGCGCACATCACGACCTGCATCGTCGGGCCGTTGCCGGCCGTTGCCGGCACCACAGTCAACACCGCCACGGCAACCGCCGTCGGTGGACTGGAGGCGACCGACACCGCCACCTACGAAACCGCCGACGTGGCTGCGCAGTTCCTGAACATTCCGACGGTGTTCAGCCCCGGGCAGGTCGTGACGGGGCTCGAATTGCAATGCGCCAGCAATGGGCCAGCCGCGGCGCTGAATGCGTTCTGCGTGCCGACGGTGGATGTGGGTGTCATCAGTAATGTCGCTTGCACACCGACCAGCCCGCAGGCATTGTTGTCGGTCGAAGCTTCGATCCTGTGCACCTTCGACTACACCGCGCCCGGTGCGCCGGGCGGCAGCAATGCACCCGATGGCCGGATCACGTTCGAAGGCGCTACCGGCGCGGACAATGACGGCAATCTCCTCAACAACCAGGATCTGGAGCTCGCCGACCTGGTCGACGCCGTCGATGATGTTGCCGGCCGCCTGACCGGTTCCGTCGGGCAGACCTTCGATCTGTCGGCCAACGACGACGTCGGCACTGTGTTCTCGGTGCTCTCGGGTGGCGCGACGAGCTGTGCGAATACCTCGATCAATCCGTCCACAGGGGTTGCAACCTTCGATGTCGGCAGCGGTTGCGTGATCGAATACCAGCTCTGCGCCGCCTCACCGAACGCGTCGGTCTGCGACACGGCCACGCTGACAGTGACGGCCACGCAGAACGCCGAGCCGGAGCTGTCCATTTCCAAGGTGGCCGACCCGTCGCAGTTCACGGTCGGTCAGCCTGCCGATTACGTGCTGACGGTTACCAACAGTGGTTCGGCCGCGACCACAGAAGTGGCCATCATTACGGATTCGATTCCTGCGGGGCTGAACCCGGGCACGATGCCGTCCGGCTGCTTACTGAATTCCGGAACGGTGGCCTGCACCATCGCCGCCGGACTCGGCTTCAGCGCGCCGAACAACCGTGTCCAGTTCGTGATTCCAGTGACACCGACCGCAATCACGCCGCCGAATCAACCGCTGGTCAACACCGCCAGCGTCCGCGGTGGCGGTGACCCTGACTGCACCGATCCCAACATTACTGCCAAGTGCAACAGCACGGTCGAGACGCCGGTGCTGGGTCCGAACTTCGCCATCGTCAAGACCGCCAGCGCGGCCAGCTTCGTGGTCGGTCAACCGGCCAGCTACACGCTGACCGTCACCAACACCGGCAACGCGGCGACCACTGCGGCGGCCACGGTCAGCGACAGCATTCCTGCGGGGCTGAATCCGGGCACATTGCCGTCCGGCTGTTCACTGAATTCCGGAACGGTGACCTGCACCATCGCCGCCGGGCTTGGCTTCAATGCGCCGAACAACCGGGTGCAGTTCGTGATCCCGGTCACCCCGACCGTGGCTGCGGCAACTTCCGTGACCAATACCGCGACGCTGAGTGGTGGTGGTGATCCGGACTGCAACGGCACCGGGGACTGCACCAGCACGGTCGAAAACCCCGTGCTGCGGCCGGAACTTTCGCTCGCCAAGACCGCAAACCCGCAGACCTTCACGGTCGGTGAGATAGCCAGCTACACGCTGACCGTTACCAATCAGGGCACGGCCGAGACCACCGCGTCGGCCGTGATCACGGACTTCATTCCGGCCAACCTGCAGATCGGAATCCTGCCGGCCGGTTGCGAACGGACCCTGCAGACGGTCAACTGCGCGATCCCGGCAGGATTGTCCAGCACCGCGCCGATCAACACGGCTTCGTTCACGATTCCGGTGATCCCGACCGCGCAGGCCGTCTCGCCGCTGGTGAATACCGCGTTTGCCAGCGGCGGTGGCGATCCGGCCTGCCCCGAGGCAGACCGTTGCAATGCAACGACCAGTAACCCGCTGGATCGTGCAGCCGCGATCACGCTGACCAAGGAAGCCGCACTCGAGGATGCTAACGGCAACGCTCTGGCCGATGCCGGCGAGTTCATCGACTACACGCTGACGGCCACTAACAGTGGCAGCGTCGATCTGGTCAATGTCAGCATTTCCGATCCGAGGCTGGCGACGCTGGAGTGCAACCCTGTGCAGCCTGCCGACCTGGCGATGGGCGATCAACTGGTCTGCACGGGCCGTTACCAGGTCACGGTCGGGGATATCGATGCCAACGGCGCTGTGATCAATACCGCCACCGCCACCGGTACCGATCCCGGACCGAACCCGGAAGTGCCCGACGATGATCGGCCGGTCACCGACGATGACACCACCAGCACCGGTGTCTGCACGCTGGATAGTGGCGCCATTCGTGGCACCGTCTGGGAAGACCTGCAGCGCGACGGCAGCATCGATGCCGGTGAGCGACGGTTCCCGTCCTTCCTGACCTTGGGCGTGCCGGGATCGGCACCAAACGATTTGCTTCTGACCACTGCGGAGCTGAACGGCGAATACCGTTTCGATGAGGTCGTTCCGGGCACCTACGAACTGCGGATCCTCGAAGCCTTCCTCGGCAACAACTTCGGCCTGTATGCCATCGAGTCGGTGGTGCGCAGCGTCACGGTCACGCGTTGCGGCGAGGTGGTCGAGAACTTCAACTTCGGTCCGCCGCTGGACGGTGTGGTCGGGGACTTTGTGTGGTTCGATGCCGATCAGAACTCGGCAGTCAACGAGTTCCGCGACGGAAATGGAAACGGGGTGCTGGACCGGCAGGAGCGCGGGACCAACTTCTTGGCCAATGATTTCGAGTGGGTTGACTTGAACGGCAACGGCGCGCCGAATGACGGCGAGTTCCGTCGCTGCGGTCTGACCAATGTCGCCGTCCAGGTGTTCGATGCCGACACCAATCAATCCGTCGGCACGGCCATGACCAACCTGCGCGGCGAGTGGTTCCTGCGTGGTCTAGACCTCGATCGTCGCTACTCGGCGACCGTGGACCTGGATAATCTGGACAATCTGGTGACCGCTCGCGAGTTCCAGCAAAGCGGGCTGTGCCGGATCCTCGACCAGAGCGCCTTGCCGGCCGCATCCAAGGACAGGCAGGGTGTGCGAGCCGCATCGCCGGCGGTCAACGCGGTCATCGCGCAGCCCGCGGTGGCCGGTTGCGGGGCGACCCGTGCTCTGTTGCAGACCAGCCCGCTGCTGACCTCTCAGGCACCGGATTACGATCGACTCGACTTCGGCGTCGTGTGCGCAACCGGCGGCACGCTGGGTCTGGTCAAGGAACTGACTGCCAACGCCGACGAGGATGCCTCCGGCAGCGTCACCCTGGATGACACGCTGACCTACACCATCACCGCCACCAACACCGGCGTGATCACGCTGGCCAACGTGGTCGTGAGCGACGACCGGATTACCCCGAGCACGGAAACTTGCGCGACGCTGGATGCCGGCGAGACCTGCGTGCTGGAGGGCACCTACGTGGTCACCCAGGCTGACGTCGATGCCGGTCAGATCCTCAACACCGCCACGGCCGACTCCGACGAGACCGATGAGCAGGTCACCGACCTGCGTACGCCATTGCGCGGACCGGTTCCGGTGCCGTTGAGTCCGGTGTGGATGGTGTTGATGGCACTGCTGCTGCTGGCAATGGCCCGCCGTCATGTTCGCTCGCGGCCAAGGGTGTTGTCGGTACGCTGAATGCCGGTTACGGTGGATGCGTTGCTTTCGGGCTTCCACCTGTAGTCGACGTGCGCGGCCAAGGGGTTCGAACCCCTCTTTTCGAGTATGAAAAAACCCGGCCAGGGCCGGGTTTTTCATGCTTGGCTGGGGGAGAGGGATGGACGGCGCGGCTGGCGCCGCTTGCCCTTGCGGGTGCGTCGGCCGTTGGCCGCCGCCTCGTCTCGGCTTCGCCTCGGCTCGAACCCGATTGTTGATCAGCGGGGGTTCGAACCCCTCTTGTCGAGCATGAAAAAACCCGGCCAGGGCCGGGTTTTTTCATACTTGGCTGGGGGAGAGGGATTCGAACCCCCGCTGACGGAGTCAGAGTCCGTAGTCCTACCGCTAGACGATCCCCCAGTGGAATCGTCGCGCTGAGTTGTGAATCAGCGCTTGGAGTACTGCGTGGCCTTGCGGGCCTTGTGCAGGCCGATCTTCTTGCGTTCCACGGCGCGCGCGTCGCGGGTCAGGAAGCCGGCCTTGCGCAGATCGGAGCGCAGGTTTTCGTCGTACTCGGTCAGCGCGCGGGCAAGGCCCAGACGCAGCGCACCGGCCTGACCGGTGGTGCCGCCGCCGGAGACGGTGGCGTGAATGTCGAACTTGTCGGCCAGCTGGGTGACTTCCAGCGGCTGACGCGCGATCATGCGCGCGGTTTCGCGGCCGAAGAACTCATCGATCGGCTTGTTGTTGACGATGATCTGACCCGAGCCCTTGCGCAGGAACACACGCGCGGTCGAGGTCTTGCGGCGGCCGGTGCCGTAGAACTGTTCGATTGCCATGGGTATTCGTTTCCTAGAGTTCCAGCGCGCGCGGCTGCTGTGCGGTGTGCGGATGCTGGTCGCCGGCGTAGACCTTGAGCTTGCGAAACATCGCGCGGCCCAGCGGATTTTTCGGCAGCATGCCCTTGACCGCGGTCTGAATGACGCGCTCGGGGTGCTTCTGCAGCTGCTTTTCCAGCGTGATCGACTTGAGGTTGCCGATGTAGCCGGTGTGGTGGTAGTACACCTTGTCGGTCAGCTTGCGCCCGGTCACGGCGATCTTTTCGGCGTTAATCACGACGATGTAGTCGCCGGTGTCGACGTGCGGCGTAAATTCCGGCTTGTGCTTGCCGCGCAGGCGGCGCGCAATTTCGCTGGACAGGCGTCCGAGGTTCTTGCCCGCGGCATCCACGAGCAGCCACTCGCGGCGCACCTCGTGCGGCTTGGCGCTGAAAGTTTTCATGTCGAGTCTTTTTCCTGACTGGATCGGGGTCGATTTCACCCCGCTTCGCTAAAGAGCGAGAATTCTACCGGAAACCGCCCGCTTGTGCAACCGCGCTGAGCGCCCGGATTACGTTCAGCTCGACGGAATCTCGAGCACCGCGCCGGGCTGGATCACGTCGCCATCGAGTGCGTTGGCCTGGCGCAGCCGGGCCAGGCTGACCGAGTAGCGCTGGGCGATGTCGCCGAGTGTGTCGCCGCGCTGGACCACGTGCCGGTCGCTTGCCGCGCGATTGGCGGCAAACCATGTGCCCTGCGGTGCGGTGCGGCGAAAATGATCGGCAACGCCATCGCGGATCGCCTCGGCAATCTGGCGTCGGTGGGCCTTGGATCCGAGGTTGGCCTCGTCGGACGGGTTGGAGATGAAGCCGACCTCGACCAGTACGCTGGGTACGTCCGGCGAGCGCAGCACCACGAAATTCGCGCTTTCCACGCGCTTGCGGTGGTTGCGCCCGACGCTGCCGAGCTGTCCGAGGATATTTTCGGCGGCTGCGTGACTGTATTCCATCGAAGCGTTCTGCGACAGGTCCAAAAGCACCGTGCGCAGCATGTCGTCGCTGGAATCGAGTTCCACGCCGCCGATCAGGTCGGCCGCGTTTTCGCTCTGGGCCAGCAGTCGGGCCGCCTCGCTGGACGCGCCGCGGCGCGACAGCACGTAGACCGAGCTGCCACGCACGCGCCGGTCGCGGAAGGCATCGGCATGGATCGAGACGAACAGGTCGGCCCGTGCCTCGCGCGCGCGCTGGTAGCGTTCCTTCAATGGCACATAGTAATCGCCGGTGCGGATCATTACCGGCTGCATGCCGGGTGCGTCTCGTACCAGTTGCTCCAGTTCAAGCGAGATCGCCAGCACGATGTTCTTTTCATACGAGCCGGACGGCCCGATTGCGCCGGGGTCTTCGCCGCCATGGCCGGCGTCGATGGCCACGATCATGTCGCGATTGTCGGTCGGAAGACTGCGTGCAACGGCGCGCACGCGCTCGGCGGCGCTCTGTGCGTTGCCGGGGAACAGGTCGAGCACGAGGCGGTGGCCGTAGCGCCCGGTCGGGTCGAGCTGGAAGGATTGCACGCGCGAGGCATCGGCAAGGTCCAGCACCACGCGCAGGTCGCTGCCGTTGCGAATGCCGTGGCGCAGACCGCGCACGACCCCGGCATGGTCGGGGTTCAGCGTCGGCGTCGATTCAATCGAGGCGCCGGCCAGGTCGACGACGACGCGGTCGGGGTTGTCCAGTGTGAACACCTGGTAGTCGGCGCGGGCGTCGAGATCCAGCACCACGCGCGTCTTGTCCGGCCCGGCCCACACGCGCACGTTTTCGACCGTGCCGGCGGCCAGCGGCGCCTTCGGCACCACGATCGCAAGCAGCAGACAGGCAATGACGGCGTAACGCATCCTCATTCTTCCTCGCCCCACGGGCGCCGGGAAGGCTCAGGATCTACTATGCCCTGAAATGCGACGGGATGCAAGGTCTAAAATAATATATTTTTTATGTAGATAGAGGGGGTTTGTCAACCAGAAGCTCAGATTGGGACCGGATGTTGGTGCGAGCCGATCGGAAACAGGCTGGTATTCTTTGAATACGTTCAACCACCCCGGAAAGGAGAAAACCCGATGTCCAGCGAAGGACTGCACGCCCCGCGCGAGCGGCTGAGCAAGAAAACCCTTGCCATGCACCAGGCGATCGTATCGTTGATGGAGGAACTCGAGGCGGCCGACTGGTATCGGCAGCGCGCTGATGACTGTGATGACGAGGCGCTCAAGGACATTCTGCTGCACAACATGCGCGAGGAAATCGAGCATGCCGCGATGGTGCTGGAATGGCTGCGTCGCAACGACGAGGATTTCGACAGCCAGCTACGCGCCTTTCTGTTCAAGGACGGCGAGGTGATGGATCATCATTGATTCACCCGGCAATCAAATCGATTGCCGGGTGAATGCCCGGCCGCTTCGGGCAACCGCTTCTTCTCAGGGGCGCAGCACCCGCAGCCACCAGGCGAAGTTGACCAGGCTCATCATCGAGGCGGCGACGTAGGTCAATGCCGCGGCGGTGAGGATGCGACGCGCCGGTCGGCGGTCCTCGGGCTTGAGGAATCCGCCGCGTTCGAGGATCGGCAAGGCGCGCCGAAAGCTCGCATCCAGCTCGGTCGGCAGCGTCGCGAGGTGGACGAAGATGCCCGAGGCCAGTCCGGCCAGCCCGAACACCGCCAGAATCAGGGCCGCTTGCGGCAGCTTGATCGCCGCCAGCGCGACCGGCGCGGCGCCGATCAGCAGCATGCCCAGGCGCTGGAAGCGTTGCACCGAGCGCACCATGCGCGTGCGCACGATCAGCGGCTGGTAGCCGTCGGCGTGCTGGATGGCATGGCCGACTTCGTGCGCGGCAACCGTGATCGCGGTCAGCGAGCAGGTGTTGAAATTGGCCTCGGTCAGTCGCACCGCGCGCGCTTCAGGGTCGTAGTGGTCGCCGTGCTCGGTCGGCTCGACGGCAACCGATTCCAGCCCGGCATGATCGAGCAGGCGGCGCGCCAGTTCCGCGCCGGTGCCGGGGTAGCGGTCAGTCGGTGTGGCGTAGCGTTTCATGACCCGCTGCACCCACCAGCCGGGCAGCACGACCACGGCCAGCATCAGCAAGGCGCCAAGGATAATCGGCATGATCAGCGCGCCTGCTCGACCATGGCGAACGCCTCGCGCCGCGCCATGCCGGTCACGCGTGTGAGCACGCGCGCGGCACGCGCCGGTGGCAGTTCGGCCGCCAGTTCGCGCGCCAGCAGGGCGCAATCCAGCCGGGTGGAGGCGGCCTCGCTGGCGCGACCGGCAATCAGCAAGACGGCTTCGCCGCGCTGCTGATCGGCATCGTCGCTCACGCGCGCGGCCAGGTCGTCGAGCGTGCCGTCGAGCACGGTCTCGAACACCTTGGTCAGCTCGCGCGCGACCACGGCCTCGCGCTCGCCACCCAGGCTGGCGACGGCATCACCGAGCACCGCCGGCAGGTCGCGCGCCGGCACGTAGAAGCCCAGCGTTCCATCGACATCGGCCAGCGCGGTCAAGCGCGTGCGGCGCGCCGCATGCCGGGGCGGCAGGAAGCCTTCGAACCAGAATCGATCGGTCGCCAAGCCGGCCACCGAAAGCGCGGCGATCAGCGCGCAGGCGCCGGGTATCGGGCGGACCGTGATGCCGGCCGCGCGCACGGCGCGAACCAGCCGGTAACCGGGGTCGGAGATCAGCGGTGTGCCGGCATCGCTGACCAGGGCGATGTCGCGGCCTTCGCGCAGCAGTCCGAGCAAGCGCTCGACCGTGCGCGACTCGTTGTGGTCGTGCAGCGCGATCCACTGCACCGCATCGGCGCGCGCCGGCAACAGCTTGCGGCTGGTGCGCGTGTCCTCGGCGGCGATCACGGCCACCCGCGCCAGCGTGTCGCGCGCACGCGCGCTGAAGTCGTCGAGGTTGCCGATCGGTGTGGCGACGACGTACAGCGTGCCGGTCATGGTGGCGGGCTCGTCCAAGGCAGCTTCCGATGCAATAATGCGCAGTATTATGACAGTGCCCCCGTCGATTCCGTTGCGTGCGCTGGCCGCGCTCGCCTTGCTGCTGCTCGCGGCCTGTGCCGCACCGCCGCCGCGCGAGCCGGTCGAACCGGCCATGCCCGAGCCGGAACCGGAGCCGCCGCCGCGTGAGCAACCGTTCGAGTTCGACCCGGATGCGCCCGCGGGCCGAATCGAGGCGCTGCGTCTGGCCATCGAACAGCCCGATTTTCGGCCGACGTTGGCACTTGGTCTGCTGCTCGATCTGCCGCTGGCCGAGCTTGAGTCGCTGGAACGCCGGCACGGTCGCGAATCGTCCCTGGTGCCGTGGCTGGCGCTGGCGCGGACTACGCGCGCCGAGCTGCTCGATGATGCGGCGCTGACCGTCGCCTGGTCCGACTGGCAACAGCGCTTTGCACCGGATGCCGCCGACATCGTGCCCGGGCTTCTGGAGTGGACCCGGCGCTGGCGGCAAGCGCAGCCGGCGCCGTCGCAAATTGCCGTGTTGCTGCCGGACCGCGCGCCGTTGGCGACAGCCGGCAATGCAGTTCGCAGCGGTCTGCTCGAGGCCTGGCTGGAACAGCCGGTCGCGCGCCGCGCAGGTCTGCGGTTCATGGATGTGGCCGAAGGTACGGATGCGCTGGCCGCAATTGACGACCAGGGCAGCGAGCTGGTGATCGGGCCGCTGGGCCGCGAAGCGGTCGGCGCGGCGCTGGACCGAGTTGGAACCGATCAGCAGCGGCAATGGCTGTTTCTGAACCGGCCGCCGGAGACGTTCCCGGCCATTGATCCGACGGTTCCGGCGGTGGTGCTGGCGCTGCCGCCGGAAGTCGAGGCGCAGGCGATTGCCGAGCGGGCACTGGCGCGTGGCGAGACTCGTGCGTTGATGGTCAGCGAGTTCAGCGACTATGGACGGCGCGTGGCCGAAGCATTCCGACAGGCGTTCGAGGCCGGCGGCGGCGAGATCCGGGGCGAGGCCAGTTACAGCCCGGCCAGTTTTGATCACACCGCCGCCCTGGCCCGCCTGCTGGAAGTCGATCGCTCGCGCGCGCGGCTGGAACGCTTGACCAGCCTGCTTGGCCAGCCGGTGTCCGGCGAGCCGCGGCCGCGTGGCGATCATGACCTGCTGTTCGTCGCCGCGCGCGGTGAGCGCATGCGCCAGTTGATGCCGCAACTGCGCTTTCTCGACGGCCTCGAGCGGCCGGTGTTTGCGACCTCCGATGCCTGGCCGGGCAGCGAGTCCGGCGATGACCTGGATGGCCTGATCGTGCCGATTTCACCCTGGATGCTGGGCGACGGGCCAGCCGCAACGCGCCGCGAACGCGCGATCGAACGGTTTCCGGCGCTGGCCGGCTCATCGGTGCTGCAGAGCTTGCATGCGCTGGGTCGCGATGCACTGGCACTGGCGCCGTGGATCGACGAGATGCGAGCCGATCCGAGTCTCGCGCTGCCCGGCGAGCTGGGTCGCTGGCGTTTGGTTGATGGTGTGACGCTGGCGCGCGAGCCGGTCTGGGCCCAGGTCCGGCAGGGCCGCCTGGTGCCGCTTTCGGAACCCTGAGCGCGATGCTCAAACGCTCCACCGGCGATCGTGCCGAGCGCCGCGCCGAACGCTTTCTCACCGATCAGGGCTTGTCGGTGGTCGCTCGCAACTGGCATTGCCGTCAGGGCGAGATCGACCTGGTGATGCGCGACGGCGACATGCTGGTGTTCGTCGAGGTGCGATTGCGCTCGGCACGTGGTTTCGGCTCGGGGGTCGAAAGCGTGGACTACTTCAAGCAGCGCAAGCTTGCCCAGACCGCCAGCCTGTACCTTGCGCGCAATCCGCGCTGGGCCGATGCGCCGTGCCGCTTCGATGTGATCGGCGTCGACGGTGAGACCGACGCGATCGAGTGGATTGACAACGCTTTCGAGCTCTGAGCCCGGCCTGCTCAGGCGGCGTGGAACCAGGCCATGGCCGGCCCCAGCAGCGCCAGTGCAAACAGCGCGGCGACCAGATCATCGAGCATGATGCCCAGCCCGCCGTGGACACGTCGGTCCAGCCAGCCGATCGGCCAGGGTTTCAGGACATCGAACACCCGGAACAGCACGAACGCGGCCAGCCACCAGCGCCAGTCGGCCGGCATCAGCGCCAGCACCAGCCAGATCGCGGCGATCTCGTCGATCACGATGCCGCCGTGGTCGTGCACGCCCAGTGCCCGACTGGCGCGGTTGCAGATCGGAACGCCGGCGACAAATACCAGCAGCGCGACGGCCACAGCCGCCCCGGTCGGCAGACCGATCAACGGCAGTGCCAGCAGCATGCCGGCCAGCGTGCCGGCGGTGCCGGGGGCGACCGGGCTCAGGCCCGACCCAAGACCGAAGGCAAGAAAGCCGCTTGGGGTGGCCAGCGCGACGCGAACGACGGTGCGGCGATCGGTGCGGCGATCGGGCGCGGTCACGGCGCGGTTCCGAAATGATCCCAGCCACTGCGACCGGTCTCAACCCGCGTGCCGTCCGGGGCGATGCAGTGGATGCCGCGGGTCGATGTAATCTCGCCGATCACGTGAAGTCGGGTGTCGTCCACGCGTTCGGGCAATTCGGCGCCGACCGGCACGGCGGCCAGCAGCTCGTAGTCGCCGCCGCCAGCCAGTTGCAGCGGCCAGCGCAAGCTCGGGTCGGGCAGGGCGCGGCGCAGTGCCGCCGAGGCCGGCAGCGCGCCGCAGTCGATGCGTGCCCCTTGATCGGGTGCGAGCAGGTGGGCGAGATCGGCCAGCAGGCCATCGGAAATGTCGATCAGGCTGCGCGCGCACGATGCCAGCGCGCGGCCGGCGGCCAGGCGTGGGGTCGGTCGCAGCAAGCGTTGCCCCAGCGGCGAGGCGTCGGCGGCGTCGAGCTTCAGTGCGGCGGCCGCATCGCCGAGCGTGCCGGTGACGACAATGCGGTCACCGGTCCGTGCGCCCGAGCGCGTGATCGCTTGCCCGGTTTCGACCTCACCCAGCGCGGTGATTGCAATGTTGCGCGGACCGCGCGCGAGGTTGCCGCCGACCAGCGCGCAGTTGTATGTATCGGCCAGCGCCAGCGCGCCGTCGAGAAAACCATCCAGCCAGGCCGGGTCGGCGTCCGGCAGTGTTAGCGCGAGCAGGCACCAGCGCGGCAGCGCACCCATCGCGGCCAGATCGCTGAGGTTGACCGCCAGTGCCAGGTGGCCGAGATCGGCCGGATCGCTATCGGGTCGAAAATGGCGCGCTTCGACCAGCGCATCAGTGGTTGCGACCAGTTGCATGCCGGGGCTCGGCGCGAGCACGGCGGCGTCATCGCCGATGCCGAGGACCACGCCGTCGCCGCTCGACGCTTCAGCGCGTGCGCGGATGCGCTCGATCAGATCGAATTCGCTTAAATATTCAGCCACAGTCGATCTGCACGATTCGACGGTGGCCGTCGGCGACCACCAGCGCAGTCAATTGACCGCCCCAGACGCAGCCGGAATCCAGGCAGATGGCGCGGTCGTCACGATGACGATACAAGCCCAGCAACGACCAGTGGCCGAATACCACGCTCCAGCCCTGCCAGTCAGGATGCAGCAGCTCGAACCACGGCCGATAGCCGCGCGGCGGCCGCCGCATATCCCCCTTGGAGCTGAAATCCACCCGCCCGTCGGGGCGCGCGAAGCGCATGCGCGTAAGCACATTGGTGATGCTGCGAAGCCGCGTGTAGCGCTTCTGGTCGGGCTGCCACAAGCCGGGCGCGTTGCCGTACATGTTGTCGATGTAACGACCGAAGCGCTTGCCGGTCAGCGCCTGCTCGACTTCGGCGGCACAGGCGCGTGCCTGCGCTCGTGTCCAGCGCGGATCGATGCCGGCGTGCACCAGCGCGATGCGGTTGCGCTCGTTCAGCCACAACAGCGGTTGCTGTCGCAGCCAGTCGAGCACACGCTCGCCGTCCTTGTGATCGAGAATGCGCTCGAACTCGGGGTTCGGCTTGCGCACGCGCGGGTGCATGTGCCAGTAGGCGAGCAGGTGCAGGTCATGGTTGCCGAGCACGCTGAAGTGCGGTGGACCCAGCCTGGACAACTGACGCAGGACCTTGAGCGACTTGCCGCCGCGGTTGACCAGGTCGCCGGCCAGGCACAATCGGTCGCCGGCCGGGTCGAATTTCAGTTTGTCCAGCAGCCGCGCCAGCGCGTCCCAGCAGCCCTGGATGTCACCGATGTAGATGTCGCGCGCGCTCATGATGTGCTCTCCCGCGCCGCTTCGGCCAGTGCCGTGAACTCATCCAAAGTCAGCGTCTCGGCGCGGCGTTGCGGGTCGATGCCCAGCGATGCCATGGTGTCCGCATCGAGGTGGCCGGCCAGCGTGTTGCGCAGCGTCTTGCGTTTCTGCGCGAATGCCGCGCGCGCGATTTTTTCGATGTGCGGCAAATGCGCACGCTGCGAATCCGACAGCGCTTTCGGCACCAGCCGCACCACCGCCGAATCGACCTTCGGTGCCGGCCGGAATGCATCGGGTGGGACGTCGAGCAGCGGTGTGATGGTTGCACGCAGCTGAGCCATCACGCCCAGCCGCCCGCGCGCGCGTCGGCCGGGCCCGGCGACCAGGCGCTCGACCACCTCGCGTTGCAGCATGAAATGCATGTCGGCGATCGCATCGGCCTGCTCGAGCAGGTGAAACAGCAGCGGTGTGGAAATGTTGTAGGGCAGGTTGCCGACCACCCGCAGCGGCCCGTCCGCGGCCAGCGCGGCAAAATCGAACGTCAGCGCGTCGGCGGCGTGGATGGTCAGCGCGGGCGGATCACCCAGCCGATGCGCCAGTGTTGAGGCCAGGTCGCGGTCGAGTTCGACCACATCCAGCCGCGCGCCGGTTTCCAGCAGTGGCCGGGTCAGCGCGCCCAGGCCCGGACCGATCTCGACCAGGCGCTCGCCCGGACGTGGCGCAATGACGGCCACGATACGGGCGACGACCTCGTCGTCGACGAGGAAGTTCTGGCCGAAGCGTTTGCGGGCACGGTGCTGCATCTGGGGTGTTGGAAAGGGCTCGGCTGGCCGGATAATCAAGCCCGCAAGCCTACCGCAGTCGCCGCGCCGGTGCCCGGTTGCTGCGCGGCAAGGCGGCTACACTTCCAGCTCGGATATTCAAAAGTCGACCAAGCCCGATGAGCAGTTGGACCAACATCAGCGACGCCTTGACCGACCAGGCGCGCACCCAGCCCGACCGCCCGGCGCTGATCGTGCCGACCCGGCGTGTCGGCGGCCAGTGGCGCGACCGCCGCTACAGCTACCGTGAACTCGAGCACGAGGTCCAACGGCTGGCCGCCGGCCTGATCGTTCACGACATCGAACCGGGCACGCGCGTGGCGCTGATGGTGCCGCCGTCGCTGGAGTTCTTTGCGTT
>JAVVDV010000044.1:0-18559 GCA_032251355.1 Wenzhouxiangellaceae bacterium | reverse complement strand
CGCCTTCGCTCGCGCGCCTTGCCCACGACGCTTGTGCGACGGCTGAGTGTCACCTAATTAACCGCATGGCCCACTAGCCGCCAACCCGATCAGCGCAGATACTCGCGCGGTGCGCGGCGCAGGTAGCGCTCGCTGAAAATGTCTTCGGGCAGGCCGATCCCGTACTCCACGCTGCGGTACTCCATTACGGTGGTCGAGCCGGTTTCCAGCGATTGCATCTGTGCCCTGGTTACCGTCGGGTAACCACTAATGGTCTCGACAGCCAGCGCACGCGCTTCCCGGTACTTCTGCCCATCAGCCTTGTAATAGCTGGTCTGCACCGGGATAAAGGTTTCGCGGTGAATATAACTTTCATACCAGGCGAACTCCACCGCACCGGCATCCCTGGGGGTGGAGCGAATGACGTAAAACTGGTCGGTCGTATTACTCAGCTCATGTTCGTCGAGGTCTATGTTTCGACCGGAAACGTCTTCGTAGAAAAAGTCCGATCCGACGAAACTGTTGCGCTTGTCGGTTGCGGCAATGCGCCGAACCAGATCCAGCGACGGCAGGTACAACCAGCGGTCATCATCCGCTCCAAGATGCTTGTGCACCATGAAAACGGTGCGATTCAGATCGGCTGGCCGCTGGAAGTAGACGTAATACTGCTGCTCGCTCCAGTAGGCATTGCCTTCCAGATCGTCGGTATCGGCGCGATCGCGCCGCAGTATCGTCAGTCGCCGCTCACGCTCACGGCCCTGGCTGTCCTTGATGGTCATCTGGACCTCGGCGCGGCCATCCTTGTCCTGGTAGTAGACCGCCAGGTTGGCGCGGTGGATGATTTCATCGACAGACGGTGTATTCGATGATTGAGCGAATAACTGACCAACCAGGGCCAGGCCCAGCAGCATGCCGAACATTCTAAGGATCATCATGATGTTGACTCCTTGTTTGCACGTCCAAACAGTACGGTTTGGAAGTAGGTAATGAGCGCCGGCAGTAATAGCAAGGTGATCAGACCGGCCGAAAAGATGATTGCGGCAATGAAGATCCCAACAGTCTGGTACGGCACCAGCGGCGCGGCCAGCAGCGGCAGGAAGCCGGCGCCAAGAATGATGACATTGCGACTGATCGCGCGCGCCGGCTCGCCGAACATCTTGTTGGCAGTTTCACGCCAGCAACCCGTCTCGGCGTGAACCTGGCGGGCGCGAGTCAGGAAGTGGATCGCGAAGTCCACCGCCAACCCCAGACTGAGCGCGCTCAGCACCGCCACAGGCATATCGTAATCCTTGCCGATCAGTCCGATCACCCCATAGATCAGCGCGACGGTCAGGGTCAGCGGGATCATGGCCAGCAGCCCCCAAAGAAACGAGCGGAACAACACCACCATCATCAGCAGCACGATACCGAATGAACCGAGGAAGGCCCACAACATGCCGTTGACCATCTTGTCCTGCCACACCACGTTGATGTAGGTCAGCCCAAACCAGTTGGCCTCAACCGCAGTCGGCGGCGGGTTGCCTTCCAGGAAGGCATCGAGCGCGGCGATGACCTGCTCCATGTCGCGGTTATCGCCCGAAACCATCTGGATCCAAAGGTTGGCCTTGCGGTAATCAGGTGTGACAAAGCGCCAGAGATCCTGTGGGCGATGACTGTTCTGATAGGTCATCAAGGTTTGCGCGACCGTATCGGCGCGCTCGGGAATGCGAAATTCTGCGTCGTTGCCGGCCAGCAATTCGCGGTGCACAACGCGCACGATGTCAGGCAACGCATTGACCTTGCCGACGCGTGGATCGGCCAACAGGTGTTCCTGCAGCGCAATCATCCAGTCGAGCACATCGGGGCGCTTGAAGGTCTCGAGCAGGCTGCGCTCTCGGTCGACCACCAGCCAGGCATCGTCCCAGGCGAATGGATCATCGGCGCGATCCGCCTCGGCCTGCAGGCGCTGGCCGGCCTGCTCGAACCAGGCGGCCGCGTCCGGCGCGTCAATCCCGGTCAGGATTGTGCCAGCGCGCTCGAATACTGCCGCGGAATCGTCATCTGTCGCATCGGACGCCGCCGCGCGCAGCGCCGTCTTCACTGACTCGACCACGTCGGGAACCTTGCGATTCGTGACGTCTTTTAGTTCCAGGAAGGCGGTATAGGTACCGGCGAAATGTTCGTTCAGCACACGGTCGGCCACCCGGATCGGATGCGAAGGCTCGAACCACTTGGTCGGGTTGTCGTTGATCCGGATCTGGCTGATGCCCCAACCCGCGATTACCAACAGGACCAGCGCGGCGGCCAGGATCAGGTGACGTCCGGCCAGTGTCAACGGCGCGGTCGCATGCAGCAACCGGGCCAGCGGCTTGCGTTCATCGCGATCGTCCGCCTCGGCATGCCCGAAATCCTGCAGCCGATGCTCGGGGATCATCATGAACCAGGCCGGGATGAACAGGATGCTCCAGAGCCAGGCCAGCATCACGCCAATGGCAACAAAGATTCCGAATACCTGGACCGGCGGGATGGGCGTCAACGCCAGCGAAGCGAAGCCGGCGGTCGTGGTCAGCGAGGTATATAGCATTGGCCGAAACAGCTGACGCATCACTGCCGTGATGGTCTTGCGGCGATCGTTGTAGCGGCGATGGCAATCGAACGCCTCGGAAAGAATATGCACAGAGTCGAGCACCGCAATCGGCATGATGAAGATCGGAATCATCGAGCTCATGATGTGGATGGTGTTGCCGCTGATGACCAGCAGCGCCATGGTCGACAGCGAGGTCACCAATGCCACGATCATCGGTGCGATGACCAGCGTCAGGTTGCGGAAGAACCACCACATCAGCACGAAGATCACCAGCATGGCCAGCGGTGCGGAAATGGCCATCTGGTAAAACATCTCGACCCCGAAGGTGTCCTCGGCCACCGGCAGGCCGGTAATATGCACCTGGTCGTCGCCCGGCCAGTCGGCCGTGAACTCCAGGATGGACTGGCGCACGTTCCAGGAGAAGTCCTTGTGCGTCAACGGCAGATACAGCGCAATGGCCTGGCCATCGCCGGCCACCATGGTCTCGCGCAGCATCGGGATGCGCAGCGCGCGCTCGCGGATTTCGCGTGCCGCCTCACGCGTTGCCGGCGGCTCGTCCATCAGCCAGGAGAAGGCAACCTGCCCCGGCCCGGCCTGACGAATGTCATCAACGTTCGACGGCGCGATCACATCAACGCCAACCACGCCGCGCAATGCAGACTCGGGCGAATCCGGATCGTGCAGCGACTGCGCGAACTCGGTCAGCGCATGGATCCGCGCCAGCGTCTCGGGATTGAAAACGCCGTCGGGATCGGTTTCATTGACGATGCCGACCACGACCAGGTCATACAGATCGAACTCCTTTTTGGCCTGATCATGAAATAGCCGCACCGGCTCGTCGTGAGCCAGCATGTTCTCCGGATCGGTGTCGATGGTGGCCGGATGCAGCATCGGGAATCGATCCGGCCAGACACTCGGCAGAACCGCGGTTGCAACCAGCAGTAGCGTGGAGACGACCATCAGCCCGGTGATCCAGCCTTGACCCCGACTTGCAGCGCGCGTTGCGGTATCGGCCAGGCGATCAAGCATCGGGATGGACTTGTGGTTCATGGCAACACGGCTCCGTGTTGATTGGGCGGCGGCAACACATCAAGAGCGCGGATCTCTGGATGGCCTTGACTATTACTTTAGTGTAGTCTAATATATAGATTGGAAAAGGTCAACCCCTTCGGAGAACATCATGAATATCGATCGTCTGGTCTTTGCCTTTGCAGGTCTGATGATTCTTGCCAGCCTTGCGCTGTCGCAATTCCACAGCGTCCATTGGCTGTGGCTGTCTGCATTTGTCGGTGCCAACATGTTGCAGGCCGCGTTTACCGGCTTCTGCCCGTTGGCAAAGATGCTGGCGGCGCTGGGCCGCCCTCCGGGCGCAGCTTTTCAGTGAAACCTCCAGCCAGCCGGATCCTGCCGCTGACCTTGCTGGCGGCAATGGCAAATGCCAGCGACGAGACGTCCTGGCGCGAGCAGGCGCGCGAAGCCGCACAGCAATTGCAGTCGCAGCTTGCGGTCGCACTTGTCGGCGCCATCAATGATGACGGCCCGGCCCATGCCGTCCAGGTATGCAAGCTCGTTGCTCCGGAAATCGCAGCCGAAGCTTCAGGGCCTTCCATGACCATCGGCCGCACCGCGTTGCGCGTGCGAAATCCAGACAATGCGCCGGATCAGTGGGAGACCACAACCCTGCATGATTTCGAGGCCCAACTCAGCAACGGAGCCGACCCGGCCACTCTGGAAACATGGACGATTGAAACCGAATCCGGGTACACCATTGGACGATGGATGAAGGCCATCCCGACCGCGGCGCTATGTACGCAGTGCCACGGAAGCCAAGTGGATCCAGCATTACTCAATCACATCCGCTCGATCTACCCACAGGATCAGGCAATCGGGTTCGAGGTCGGCGAGTTGCGCGGGGCGTTTACCGCGCGCGTGATCCTTGCCGGGCCAGAGCATCAAGATCGATGACCCGATCGATCGCAGGCAAGTGGCCGGTGTCGTGCGACAGGAAGATGATGCTGCGGTCGGCAAGCCAGTCGGCCAGCGCATCCCACATCGCGGTCGCAGTGGCAAGATCCAGGCCGCGGGTGGGCTCGTCGAGAATCAGTAGCGGGTAATCGGCCAGCACCATGCGCGCCAGCGAAAGACGACGCGCCTGGCCGCCGGAGACGGTCTTGCCGTGTTCACCCAGCCAGGTATCGATTCCATCCGGCAAGCCGCGCAGCCAGGCCCCGAGCTGGAGTCGCTCCAGTACATCGATCATGCGTCCATCATCCGCATCGGGTGCCGCCAGCCGCAGGTTTTCGCCGAGCGAGTCATGAAACAGCGTGACGTCCTGCGGCATCCAGCCGATGGTCCGGCGCAGCTCGCGCGGATCGAGCTGGTCCAGTGCCACACCGCCGAGCGTAATGCGGCCCGAATCAGGCTCGAGAATTCCGCCCAGCAGACGGCCCAGCGTCGACTTGCCGCAGCCACTGGGGCCGCGCACCAGTCGTTTTTCCCCCGGCACCAGGTCCAGATCCAGGCCGTCGAACAGTTCCGGCTGGTGTAATGCAAATCGAAAATGCAGATCGCGCACAGCAAGGTGAAGATCGTTCGGCCGCTGACCTGCAACGGGCGTTTCCGTCGGGCGATCCGCGTCAATCAACCCATCGACGCGCCCGGCCGAGCGCCGCGCGGTCTCGAAGAAGCTGACCCCGACCGCCAGCGGCAGCCAGGCCTCGATCAGCGCCAGCACCGCCAGCGCCAGCCCGATCATCCACGGGCCGGTCAGCGCCTCACGCTCGTACAGCCCGATACCAATCCACAGCACCAGCCAGAACGCCAGGTATCCGGCCACCAGCAGACCGCCGTGCATCAAGGCCTCGATCCGCCCGAGACGCCGCTGTGCAGCAAGACGTCGGCGGCCGGATGCCAGCACCGATCCGGCCTGCTCATCGGCGCGGTTCAGGCTGACCAGCTCGGCCAGCCCGGCCAGCCACTCGACCAGGCCCGAGCGCATGTCGGTCGCCTCGATCGAAACCGCCCCGCCCGGCCTGCGACTGGCGCGCGCGCCCAGTGCCAGCAGGCCCGCGGCCAGCAGCAAGAACCCGGCCAGCACCGTCGCCAGCGTGCCGTCAAAGACCACGACCAGCACGCCGATGACCAGCACGGTCGGTATGACCGCCGACAGCGCCGGCAGCAGCAGCCGCGGCAGCAGATGATCCAGTTGATCGATATCGCGCGTCAGGCGACTGAAGCTTTCCCCGACCCGCAGCCGCTCCAGCTCGGCCACCGAGCGGTTCAGGAGTCCGCGTGCGGCCTCGACCCGCAGTTCGGCCAGTTGCCGGAAGGTGGCATCGTGGCCCACCAGGCGCTCCAGGTAGCGCGCCACGGTGCGCGTCACCGCAGCGGCGCGGATGCCGGCACCGGGTGCAAACAGGTCGAGCATTGCCAGCGCACCCAACCCGGCCAGCGCGGTGGCGGTAATCAGCCAGCCCGACAGCGCCAGCAGCACGACCGCAGCCAGCGTCGCCAGCGCGCCGGCTGTGACCGCAAGTGCCAGTGCCGGCAGGGTGCGCCGACCCGGCAGCAGGATGCGTCGCAGCACACTCATCGGCTCATTTCCCGCAGCCGACCGCCATCGACCTCGATAACCCGCTCGGCCCAGCCCATTACACCCGCGCGGTGGCTTGCACAGACGACGGTCGCCGGGGTGTCGCGCAACACGCCATCAAGCGCGGCCAGCACCTCCGCCTCGCCGGCCGCATCCAGACTGGCGGTCGGCTCATCGAGCAGCAACAGCGGGCGCGGCACAAGCAGCGCGCGGGCCAGCGCGACACGCTGCGCCTGGCCGCCGGACAATCCGACGCCGTTCTCGCCGACCACACTGTCGAGGCCATCGGGCAGCAGACGAGCAAATTCCAGCACCTGCGCGCGCTCGGCGGCCTGCTCGATCCGGGCACGACCGGCCTCGGGATCGCCGAGCGCGATGTTGTCGGCGATGCTGCCCTCGAACAACCACGGCCGCTGCCCCAGCCAGGCCACGTGCGCGGCGCGCGCGGCTTCGCTGAAGGTCTCGAACCGCAGGCCATCGAAGCGAATTTCGCCGCTGGCCGGCGAAGCAAACCCGGCCAGCAGCGCCAGCAGCGTGCTTTTGCCACCGCCGCTGGGACCGGTCAGCACCAGCCGCTGGCCGGCCGGGATGACGAGTTCGAGGTCGTCGAACAGCCTGCCCTGGCCCGGCCAGGCAAAACCAAGCTGACGCAGTTCAATGTTTGCCGACGGGCCCGGTTCAGGATTGCACGCAGGATCGGCGGTCGGCCGTGCCGGTGGAAGCTCGAGCACCTCCCGGATCGCCGCAGCGCCAGCACGCGCATCGGCCCGGTCGTGCCAGGCCTGCGACAGCCCGCGCAGCGGCTGGAAAAATTCCGGTGCCAGCAGCAGCACGAACAGGCCCGACTGCAGCGTTAACGCCGGCGCGGGCCCGAACTCGATGGCTCCGAACAGACCGAGCCCGACGTAGATCGCGATACTGGCAATGGCCACGGCGGCGAAGAATTCCAGCACAGCCGAGGACAGAAAAGCGATGCGCAGCACCTTCATGGTCGCCTGGCGCAGATTCTCGGTGCGGCTTTTCACCGCCGCCTCGGTGCGTGCTTCGGCGCCGAACAGACGCAGCGTCGCACTGCCGCGCACACGATCGAGAAACCAGCCGCCCAGCCGGGTCAACTGAGCTTGCTGGCGCGCCGCTGCCTGCTCGGCACCGAGTCCGGCCAGCACCATGAACAACGGAATGATCGGTGCGGTCAGCGCCAGCAGCGCGCCGGCCAACCAGTCATTCGAGAACACGAACACCAGCACCACCGCCGGAATGACCCGCGCGGCAATCGATTGCGGCAAGAACCCGGTGTAATAACGATCGAGCGTCTCGACCTGCTCGTCAACCACCGGCACGCGCTCACCGGCGGCCGCGAACGCGGTCGGCCCGGCCACAGTCATTGCACGCATCAATTCGGCTCGAAGCTGCTGGCGAACCCGAACCGAGGCGTCGGCCGCCAGCCAGCGGCGCAGTGTGGTGATCAACACACGCGCCAGCAGCGCGCCCAGCAGAAGCAGCAGCAGGGGCTGCAAATCTGCCGACGGCCGTGCTTCGATGATCAGCCCTGCGGCAATCGAGGCCAGCGCCCAGGCCTGGGCGACCAGCACCAGCGCCTCGGCCAACGCCAGCGCGAACGAAGCCCGCGGCCACCAGCCGGGCGCGCGTTCACGCAACCAGTCCGATGGCCCAGGCTGTGCGCCTGCCTGGGAACTCAGTGGTACCCCTCACCGGGCTGGACCTTGCCGCGGAACACCCAGTAATTGAATGCGGTGTAGATCAGGATGATCGGGATCAGGAACAGCACGCCGAGCAGCAGGAACAGCTGGCTGCCGGGGTCCGAGGCCGCATCCCAGAAGGTGTAGTCCGGCGGCACCGCCAGCGGCCACATCGAGATCAGGATGCCGCCATAGAACAGCGCAAACAGCAGCATGGAACCGACGAACGGCGCGCCCTCGAGGCGTCGACGAATGCTCGACCACACCCAGGTCATGCACAGCGCGGTCAGCACCGGGAAGATCCAAAGCCACGCGACATTGCCGATCCATCGCTCGTAGACAAACGGCTTGGCCAGCGGCGTCCAGATGCTGACGATGACGAAGAATGCGAACACCGCCAGCAACAGCTTCTCGCTCGCCCGCCAGGCCCATTCCTGGGTCGTGCCGGTGGTCTTGAGCACGGTCCAGGTCGCGCCGAGCAGCGCGTAACCCGTCACCACGCCGATACCGGTCATCAGCGTGAACGGCGTCAACCAGTCGAAGGCGCCGCCGACATAGACCCGGTCGACCACCTCGAAGCCCTGAATGTAGGCGCCGATCACCGCACCCTGGGCGAACGCCGCGACCGTGGAGCCGATCGAAAACGACTTGTCCCACCAGTGCCGCGATTCGTGCGACTTGAACCGGAACTCGAACGCGATGCCGCGGAAGATCAACCCAGCCAGCATCAGGAACACGCCAAGATACAGCGCCGGCAGAAACACCGCGTAGATCAGCGGGAACGCCGCCAGCAGGCCGGCCCCGCCCAGGATCAGCCAGGTCTCGTTGCCATCCCACACCGGCGCGACCGAATTCATCATCAGGTCGCGCGACTCGTCGTCCGGTGCGAACGGAAACAGAATGCCGACGCCGAGATCGAAGCCGTCCATCAGCACGTACATGAACACGCCCAGGCCGATGATGGCGACCCAGATCAGGGTCAGGTCGATGTTTTCCATAGTGTCAGCTCCGGACCGGCTGCGGTGCCGGGTCGAGATCATTGGATACCGCCGACCAGGGCCGTTTCGGTCGCGCGGATGGCGAATCGACGCGCGTCTCCAGCGGTTCCGGTCCGGCCTGAATCACACGCCGCAGGTAGAAGACACCGGCACCGAACACCACGCTGTAGACGGCGATGTAACCGATCAGCGTGGTCAGCGCCATCCAGCCGGTCAGCGAAGGTGTGACGCCTTCCGACAGCCGCATCATGCCGTATACCAGCCACGGCTGCCGTCCGACCTCGGTGACGAACCAGCCGGCCAGCACCGCGATGAACGGCAGCGGGTAGCTCAGCGACAGTATTTTCAGCAGCCGCGGCGAGTGCTCCAGTCTGCTCCGCAGCAGCTGGACCAGCGACGTCCACGACAAGATAATGAACACAAGCCCGATCGCGACCATGATGCGGAAGCTCCAGAACACGATCGCCACCGGCGGTCGATCTTCCGCGGGAACGGATTTCAGTCCCTGCACCTCGCCGTCGAGGCTGTGGGTCAGGATCAGGCTGCCGAGGTACGGAATGGCGATCTCGAGGTGATTCGTTTCGGCCTGAGCATCCGGCAGCCCGAACAGGATCAGCGGCGCGCCGCGCTTGGTCTCCCAATGGCCTTCCATCGCCGCGACCTTGATCGGCTGATGCTCGAGCGTATTCAGTCCATGCAGATCGCCGACCAGCAACTGCATCGGGGTGGCCACTGCCAGCATGATGACGGTCATTTTCAGCGCCATGCGACTGGTCTGCGCATGCCGGCCGCGCACCAGGTACCAGGCACTGACCGCCGCGACCACGAAGCCGCCGGTGATGAACGAGGCCAGCGCCATGTGAGCGAATCGATACGGCAACGACGGATTGAAGATGGCCTCCAGCCACGAGCGCACCTGGAAATGTCCGTTGACCAGCTCGACGCCGGCCGGGGTATGGAACCAGCTGTTGGCCGCGAGAATCCAGAACGACGAGATGAATGTCCCGAGTGCCACCATGCAGGCGGCCAGCAGGTGCAAGCCGCGCGGCACGCGATCGCGACCGAACAGCAGCACGCCCAGGAACGTCGCTTCAAGAAAGAAGGCGGTGACAACTTCGTAACTCAACACCGGCCCGAGAAAGTTCGAGGCCGCGTAGGAAAAGTTCGACCAGTTGGTGCCGAACTGGAAGGCCATGACGATGCCCGAGACCACGCCCATGCCGAACACCAGGGCGAAGATCTTGATCCAGAACTGGCTGAGCTTGAGCCGCACCGGATCCGGCCGGAAGTAGTTCAGCGCCTCCAGCAGCGCAATCCACGCCGCCAGCCCGATCGTGAACACCGGGAAGATCGCGTGGAAGGAGATGACGAAGGCAAACTGCAGTCGTGAAAGAAGAAGTGGGTCGAGTTCCATGGTCTCACCGGTGGTCGGATATCGCTACCCTACCCGCTCGCAGCCTCACGCGGGTGAACGTGATCAGCCGTCAACAGGGGGGTCGATGTTTTTTGGTCCATCGACGGGCCGCTCGGCGGTCCGCAGCACATTCGACAGAATACCGTTGAGCATGTTCAACTCGTCATCGTCGGGTGCGGCGCGCTGGAACAGACGCCGCAAGCGGCGATGCAGGGTTTCGTCCTGCCCCGGCGTGCTGAAGCGGATCGCGCGCAGCATCGCCTCCAGGCGCTCGAAGAACACTTCCAGTCGCTCGACCCTGGCCGGCGGCGCTCGTTCGGGGCGCGCCTCCGGTTGCTGCCCGGCGCGCGCGGCCTGCTGCAGTTCGTAGCAGATCACCTGCACCGCCTGGGCCAGATTCAGCGACATATAGGCGTTGCCGGTGGGGATCGCCACCAGCGCATGGCAGCGGTCGAGCGTGACGTTGTCGAGGCCGCTTTTTTCGGTCCCGAACAGCACCGCGACCGGGCCGGGTTCGGCCAGCAGCCGCGCGGCCAGCTCGCGTGGCGTCCACAACGGCTGGTTGACTGAACGCTTGCGCGCGCTGGTGCCGACCGCCAGCGTGCAGTCGCCAATCGCCTCGAGCAGGCTGTCGTGCACGCTGGCCTGTTCCAGCACATCGTCGGCGCTGGAGGCCAGTGCGGTGGCGCGCGAGTCCGGGAACCGCGCCGGCGCCACCAGGTGCAGGCGCTGCAGGCCCATCACCTTCATCGCGCGCGCCGCCGAGCCGATGTTGCCCGGGTGCGAGGTGCGGTCGAGCACAATTCGGATGTCGTTGAGGTCGGCCATGGCGCGAAGTGTACCCGCCGGGTCCGTCGCGGCGGGGTTCTGCTACCATTCGCGACTGTTCCTGCCGGGTAACGATTCTTTGACCCACGCTTTTGTCAATACCGCCAGCGAGGCTGCGCGCAAGGCCGGCGACCTGATGCTCAAGTACCGGGATCGCACCGATGCGATCCCGGTCGAACGCAAGGCGCGCGGCGACTATGTCAGCGAGATTGATCGCGCCTGCGAGGAGCTGATCCGCACCGAACTCAAGCGACGCTACCCCGAACACGCCATCGTCGGCGAGGAACAGGGCGGCAAGGTCGGCGATGCCGAACACGTCTGGCTGGTCGATCCGATCGACGGCACCACCAACTACCTGCGCGGCATCCCGCACTACGCGGTGTCGATCGCGCTGCTGGTCCGGGGCCGGGTCGAGCACGGCGTGATCCTCGACCCGGTGCGCGACGAGCTGTTCACCGCCAGCCGCGGCGATGGCGCCATGCTCAACAATCGGCGCATCCGCGTGTCCGGCCGCGAGCAGCTCGACGGCGCCATCGTCGGCACCGCGCTGCCGTTTCGCAGCCGGCGCTTGCTGCCCGCCTACATGGGCATGTTCAACGCAATCACCGAAAAAGCCGAAGACATTCGCCGCGCCGGCGCCGCCTCGCTCGACCTGGCCTACGTCGCCTGCGGCCGACTCGATGGCTACTGGGAACTGGCTCTGAAGCCCTGGGACACCGCGGCCGGCGCGCTGCTGGTGCAGGAAGCCGGCGGCGTGGTGATGGACATCGCCGGTGGTGATCAGTGGCTGAACTCCGGCCACATCCTGGCCGCGCCGTTCAAATTGATCACGCCGCTGAGAAAGGCGATCGAGCCGCACCTCACCGAGGCCCTGCGTGCGCGCCTGACCGGCGGTCACTGACCTTCATTCATCCGGAACTGCTGCCATGTCCGACCAGGTCCACCAGATGTTCTCGCGCATCGCCGGACGCTACGACCGCGCCAACCGCTGGATGTCGTTTGGCTCCGACCAATGGGTGCGCAAGAAAGCGGTCAAGCTGTCCCAGGCCCGGTCCGGCGAGTCGGTGCTCGACTGCGCCGCCGGCACCGGCGACCTGACGCTGCTGTTCCAGCGCGCGGTCGGCGACGGCGCGCGCGTGGTCGGCACCGATTTCAACGCCGACATGCTTGCGCTGGCGGCACCGAAATCCGAACGACTCGGGGTGGCGATCGACTGGCAGGTGCAGGACGCCCAGAACCTTGCGTTCGACGATGAATCCTTCGACATCGTCTCGATCGCATACGGTATCCGCAATGTCGATGACCCGGTCCGTGCGTTGAGCGAAATGCGGCGTGTACTCAAGCCCGGCGGCCGCCTGGTGGTGCTCGAATTCGGCCAGCCCTCAGCCTGGGCACGGCCGGGCTACCTGTTCTTCAACCGCTTCATCATCCCGCTGATCGGCAGCCTCGCCGGCGGCGACCGCGACGCCTACCGCTACCTGCAACGCACCTCCGACGCCTTCCCGCACGGACCGGCATTCGTCAAAATGCTCGAACAGGCCGGCGAGTGGCAATCCATCGAGTCAAACCCGATGATTTTCGGCGTCAACTACATCTACGTCGCCACGCGCTGACGTCGCAATCCCGCCATGCCCTCCAGTCGGAAGACCATCGCGTCGGCCTGGAATCGTGACTGGCGAAGCGTCGAAAAAAGAGCTTTTACCCGCCAGCTTGCATGTGCCGATGTGCACGAAGCAAGACCTGCCCCCCCGAGTTATTGACCCCGAGTTCTCCGTGACCCCGAGTTCGCAGAGCGGGCCTCGGTCAGCCGCATGACCCTACACAAGGTGAAAAAGGGTGACCCCGGCGTGTCGCTGGGCAAACACGCCACCATTCTGTTTGCCCTTGGTCTCCACTATGAACTGAGAGACCTGGCGGACATTAAGAATGACCCAATCGGACAGGATCGGGAAGAAGAGAATCTGCCGCAGCGTATCAGGCGTTCAATGTTACAAATAAAACCGATCAGGAGCTGTTGGATTGGATATTGACACACAGGGACGCGCCGGCACGTTGCGAACTTATCAGTCGGGGATTTCGGAGTGCAACAGGTCGGGCAATTCATCCACATGCGACGAATGCCTGTCGAGACCGACCAGCAATTCAGCCTCGGTCCATGCCTTTTCCGGAAGTTGCCTGCGAATCAGCAATCCTCCCGGAACCGGCTCGATCGTCACCGCCGTGCCCCGCTCAAATCCGGCCAACTCGGCCACAGCCCGAGTGATCCGCAGTCCCATGCTGTTGCCCCATTTTTGTACTCGTACGCTGATTCGCGGCGTGTCGTTGGAAGTCGGGTTCATCAAGCTCTACCCCAGGAATGTAAGCACGGAGGATACACATGCGCCCTGCCCCAGGTAACCGGCTTCGCTCCTGGCCGCCTCCCAAATCCCACGCATCTGTTCCGGTGGGTCAAGTTGCGCCAGCGCAAATCCGGCGGGCGCTGCAGTCCGTAGACTAGAGGGGCCTTCTATACCTTGGGGAACGCGATGCACCCTGCCCTGATCAATGCCCTGCTGAATCCTGCGGCCTATCCGCATGCGGTCGAGCGCGTGGAGTTGATCGAGACGCATATTTCGTGGGTGCTGCTGGCCGGGGCGTTCGTCTACAAGATCAAGAAGCCGGTGGATTTCGGGTTTCTGGATTTCTCGACGCCGGACCGTCGCCGGCACTTCTGCGAGGAGGAATTGCGGCTGAATCGCCGCACCGCGCCCGAGCTGTACCTGGATGTGGTCGAGATCCGCGGCACGCCCGAACAGCCGCGCTGGGACGGGCCGGGCGAGGTTATCGAGACGGCGGTCAAGATGGGCCGTTTCGATCCCGACAACAGCTTCGACCGCCTGCTGGCCGACGATCGCCTGCCCGAAGTGGCGATTCCGGGGCTTGCACGCGAACTGGCCGATCTGCACCGCGTTGCCGCCGTTGCACCGGCTGACGGGCGCTTCGGGACTTTTGCCGAAGTCGCCGGGCCGATGCGCGAGAACTTCACCGACCTCGACCGGCTGCTGGCCGGCACGAAGCTGCATGGGCGATTGCCAGCGCTCAGCGAATGGACCGACCGCCAGCTGGCCGAACTCGAACCGGTGATCGTGCAACGGCTGCGCGAGGGCTTCGTGCGCGAATGCCACGGCGACGCCCACCTCGGCAATGTCGCCTGGATCGATGGCCACGCGACGCTGTTCGACTGCATCGAGTTCAGCGAAGCGCTGCGCTGGACCGATGTCATGGCCGATCTCGCCTTCACCGTGATGGACCTGCGCGACCGGGGAGCGGCAGCGCTGGCCTGGCGGCTGCTCGACTACTACTTGACCGAGACCGGCGATTACGCCGGCGTGCGCCTGTTGCCGCTGTACGTCGTCTACCGCGCAATGGTGCGGGCCAAGGTGCATGCGCTGTCATTGAGTCCAGCGGATGCATCGACCCGAGCCGGAATTTTCGAGGAGATCGACAACTACTTGACTCTGGCGGCCGAAGTCGCCGGCGAGCAGCGCGCGGCCGTGCTGATCACGATGGGTGTATCGGGCAGCGGCAAGTCGTGGCTGGCCGAGCGGCTGGTCGAGCGCTGCGGTCTCGTGCGCATCCGCTCGGATATCGAGCGCAAGCGGCTGTTCGGGCTCGCACCGGAACAGCGCGCCGGCGCTGCCCCCGATCAGGGCCTGTACACGCCCGAGGCCGGCGAGCGCACCTACGACCACCTGGTGGAACTGGTCCGCCCGATGCTGGACGCCGGGCTGCCGGTGCTGATCGACGCTGCCTGCCTCAAAGCCGCTCAGCGCGCGCGCTTTCGCGCACTGGCAGCCGAGGCGCAGGTGCCGTTTGCGATCCTGCACACCCAGGCCGACACGGCGACGCTGCGGGCGCGCATCCAGGCACGTGCGGCGACCGGCAACGATCCGTCCGATGCCGGGTTGGACGTGCTCGAGCACCAATTACAGTCCCGGCCAGTGCCCGGCAAGGCGGAGCAGGCCGAAATCATTGCCGTCGACACCAGCCGCTCCGACGCGCTGGAGCGCGCAGTTGCTGCGGTCACCGCCCGGATTTCGGCGCATCCGGCGCGCGATTGATCCAGATCAAGAATGCCACCCCGGGGGACGCGCTAGACTCTGCTCATGACAATCATTTGCAACGGGAACTAAAGCCATGTGCCTTGCCGTACCCGCACGCGTCGAACAACTGCACGACTACGACCAGGCCACGGTCGAGGTCGGTGGTGTGCGCAGCCAGATCTCGCTGGCACTGATCGACGGCGTCGAAGTCGGCGATTACGTGATCGTCCACGTCGGCCATGCGATCTCGCGCCTCGATGTCGAGGAAGCCGAGAAATCGCTGGCCCTGTTTCGCGAACTGGCCGATAAGCTCGGCATGAATCCCGATGCGGTATATCCAGGGGTTTCGTGACGGCGGCGCCGCGCGCGCGATCGCGCGGCTGATTGCCGAGGAAGCCGACACCGGTCGCGACTATCACCTGATGGAGTTCTGCGGCGGCCACACCCATGCGGTATTCCGCCACGGCATTCCCGACCTGCTGCCAGCCAACGTCGAACTGGTGCACGGCCCCGGCTGCCCGGTGTGCGTGCTGCCGGTCGCCCGACTCGATCAGGCGATCGAACTGGCCGGGCGCGACAATGTGATTCTGGCCAGCTACGGTGACATGCTGCGCGTGCCAGCCTCGAAGCGCGACAGCCTGCTCAATGCGCGCTCAAGAGGCCGCGATGTGCGCGTGGTGCAGTCGGCGGTCGAGGCGCTGCAACTGGCCGAGCAGCATCCCGACAAGGAAATCGTGCTATTTGCGATCGGCTTCGAGACCACCACCCCGCCGACCGCGCTGGCGATCCAGCAGGCCGACCGGCTGGGGCTGGAGAACTTCAGCGTCTATTGCAACCATGTGCTGACGCCGTCGGCGATCCAGTCCATTCTCGACTCGCCCGAAGTCCGCCAGCTTGGCCAGGTGCGCGTCGATGGTTTCCTGGGCCCTTCGCACGTGAGCACCATCATCGGTTCGGAGCCCTACGAGTTCTTCGCCGAGGAATACCAGCGCCCGGTCGTGATCGCCGGCTTCGAGCCGCTGGACGTGCTGGCCGCCATCCGCATGCTGATCAATCAGCTCAACGAGGGTCGCGCCGAGGTCGAAAACCAGTTCACGCGCGGTGTCAAGCGCGAGGGCAATGAAAAGGCCAAAGCGATGGTCGCCGACGTATTCGAACTGCGCCCCGAATTCGACTGGCGCGGCCTCGGCACCGTGCCCTACAGCGGGCTGAAGATCAAGCGCGACTATGCGCGCTTCGATGCCGAGATCAAGTTCGCGCTCAAGCCGAAAGTGGTGCGCGAAAACAAGGCCTGCCAGTGCCCGGCCGTGATCCGCGGCGTCAAGAAACCCACCGACTGCGAAATCTTCGGCACCGTCTGCACACCCCGAAACCCGATCGGCTCGTGCATGGTCTCCGACGAAGGCGCCTGCGCGGCCTACTACCGCTACCGGCGGTATGCGGAGGCGGGTTGAACCGCAAATGAACGCGAATGAACTCAAATAAAACCCTGAATCAATGAGAAAACCGTACTCGGCTGCGCCGCGTTCCGCCCAGCATCGCGCCAGCACTGCGGCTCAGCCGTTCCCGCCCTCCATTCGCGTTCATTTGCGTCCATTTGCGGTTCCAGAAAGTCTGTCATGCGCATCCTGATCCTCTGCCACGCGTTCAACAGCCTGAGCCAGCGCGTGTTCGCCGAATTGGCCGCGGCCGGGCATGAGGTTTCGCTGGAGCTCGATATCAGCGATGCGGTCACGCGCGAGGCGGTCGCGTTGTTTCAGCCCGATGTCGTGGTCGCGCCGTTTCTGAAACGCAAGATTCCCGATGATGTCTGGCAAGCCGTCCCCTGCCTGATCGTGCACCCGGGCCCACCCGGCGATCGCGGCCCGAACGCGCTGGACTGGGCGGTGCTCGACGGCGCGTCGGAATGGGGCGTGAGCATCATCCGGGCAACGGCCGAACTGGACGGCGGCCCGGTGCTGGCGCACCGGATGTTCCCGATGCGCACGACGCGCAAGTCCAGCCTGTACCGTTTCGAAGTCACCGAGGCGGCGGTCAGCGCCTTGAATGAGGCGCTGGAACGACTGGACCCGCCCTCCCAACCGGCCGCCGAATCCAATTGGCGCGGCGTTGTGCCGCGCGATCTTCGGCGCATCGACTGGGCCGTCGACGACACCGAAACGGTGCGGCGCAAGATTGCCAGCGCCGACGGCCAGCCCGGCGCGCGGGCGACCGTGAACGATCAGCCCGTGCGACTGTTCGACGCACGCGAAGAGCGCGAACTCCGCGGCGAGCCGGGCGCACTGCTGGCGCGCTGTCGCGGTGCGGTCTGCGTGGCCACGCGCGATGGAGCACTGTGGCTGGGGAGGCTGCGCGCCGAGGGTGAAAACACCTTCAAGCGCCGCGCGATCGATGTTCTGGGCGAGGCCGCCGAGGGGTTACCGGAAGTGCCGGCCCAGCCGTGCAAGGTCGACGGTCGCGGTGTCATCCGTTACCGCGAGCACGGTGCGGTCGGCGTGCTGGAGTTCGACTTCTACAACGGCGCCATGGCCACGCCCGACTGCCTTGAACTGCTGACCGCCTGGAGCGAGATCCGCAAGCGCAGCGCGCGCGTGATCGTGCTGGCCGGCGGCAGCGATTTCTGGTCCAACGGCATGGATCTGAACACCATCGAAGGATCGATGAGTGCCGCCGATGAGTCCTGGGCCAACATCAACGCCATCGACGATCTGGCCCAGGCCATCGTCGAGACCACCGACAAGCTGACCGTCAGCGCGCTGGCCGGCAACGCTGCGGCCGGCGGCGTGTTCCTGGCGCTGGCCGCCGACCAGGTGTGGCTACGCGACGGCGTGGTGCTCAACCCGCACTACAAGAACATGGGCAACCTGTACGGCTCGGAACTGTGGACCTATCTGCTGCCGAAACGCGTCGGTGCCGACGGCGTCGAGCAGGTCATGGGCCATCGCCTGCCGATGCTTGGCCGCCAGGCCGAAGCACTGGGCCTGGTCGATCGCATCGGGCCGCGCTCACCGGTGGCCTTCCGCAACTGGAGCAGCACGCAAGCCGCGGCGCTGGCCGAAGACGGGTTTGAAGCCGCGATTCATGCCAAGCAGGCACGTCGTGCCATCGACGAAGAGCAAAAGCCGCTGGCCGAGTACCGCGCGGCCGAACTCGAACGCATGAAGATGAACTTCTACGGCTTCGACCCCGCCTACCACGTCGCCCGCTACCGCCTCGTCCAACGCACCCCGCACGCCTGGACACCGCTGTACCTGGCGCGGCATCGGCGCATCAACGCGGTCAAGCAAAAACATGATGTAACCGCGGGTAAACGCAGATGAACGCAGATTATTAACCTGGCAACGAAATACCTATGGTATTCGTTGCGCGGCATTTGCGGCGCATGTCCGCAAATGCCTTC
>JAVVDV010000043.1:0-19886 GCA_032251355.1 Wenzhouxiangellaceae bacterium | reverse complement strand
ATGCGCGACCGAGCGAAACGTCGCAGATGCGGGGACTGGAGTCGTCGCAGTAGCTGGGGTCATGAATAATCCGGGCTAGCGGGTGAAATGCAGGTCCTGGCCGAGCATGTCGGGGGTGACCAGGGTGATGCCTGTTTCGGTGACGCGGAAACCCCGCGCGCGATCGGCCTCGGCGTCCTCGCCGATCACACTGCCGTCGGGAATGTTCGCGCCGCGGTCGATGATGGCGCGGTGGATGCGGCAGTTCTCACCAATCTCGCACTCCGGCAGCACCACGCAATCGGTCACACGGCTGCGCGAGCGCACGCGCACGCCGGAGAACAGCAGCGAACTTCCAATATGCGCACCGGAAATGATGCAGCCGCCGGAGACCATGGAATTGATCGCCTCGCCGCGCCGGTCGGGATCGTCGAAGATGAACTTGGCCGGCGGCTCCTGGACCTGGGGCGTCAGCACCGGCCAGGCGCGGTCGTACAGGTTGAGCTGCGGCGAGATCGCGACCAGCTCCATATTCGCCTCCCAGTAGGCCTGCAAGGTGCCGACATCGCGCCAGTAGGCCTGCTCGCCGGTCTCCGGATCGCGGAAGGCGTAGGCATACACGCGATGTTCATGGATCACCGACGGGATGATGTCGCGGCCGAAATCGCGCGTCGAGCCTTCGCGATCGGCATCGCGGATCACCTGCTGGTACAGAAAATCGGTGTTGAACACGTAGTTGCCCATCGACGCCAGACACCAGCCCGGTTTGCCCGGAATCGGGTTGGGCTGCTCGGGCTTCTCATCGAAGGCGATGATGCGCCCGCTCTCGTCGACCGTCATCACGCCGAACTGGCCGGCGGCCTCTTCGATCGGCACCTCCAGGCAGCAGATCGTCATGTCGGCCTCGAGTTCGACATGCCGCGCCAGAAAGCTGCCGTAGTCCATCTTGTAAATGTGGTCACCGGCCAGGATCAGAACATGACGCGGCTTGTGCGTGCGGATGATGTCGAGGTTCTGGTAGACCGCATCGGCCGTGCCCTGATACCACTCGCCACCGACCCGCTGCGAGGCCGGCAGCACCTCGACGAACTCGTGGGTGCCGTAGCCCGAAAGCAGTCGCGCCCAGCCCTGCACCAGATGGCGGATCAGCGAATGGGCCTTGTACTGGGTCAGCACGCCGATCCGGCGGATGCCGGAGTTCAGGCAGTTCGACAGTGGGAAATCGATGATCCGGAACTTGCCACCGAACGGCAGCGCCGGCTTGGCCCGCCAGCTGGTCAACTCGTACAACCTCGAGCCCTGCCCGCCGGCCAGCACCAGCGCCAGCGTCTCGCGCGTCAGGCGACTGACAAACCGGCTGTCG
Organism: Wenzhouxiangellaceae bacterium; assembly: GCA_032251355.1. GTDB lineage: Bacteria > Pseudomonadota > Gammaproteobacteria > Xanthomonadales > Wenzhouxiangellaceae. Next base: position 18,544 of record JAVVDV010000043.1, on the reverse strand, counting down.
TCGTAGATTTTCGTCTCGGCCATGGCTGCGTCCCCGCGTCAATGATCCTCCGGCCAGTCTGCCAGAACGCCGCGCAAAATTCGAGCGTTCAACGACGGAAACGGAGGGCTTTTTAAACCGCAGATGAACGTCGATGAACGCGGATCGGTGCGTTTCGCCTGCGGCTCAACACACCCTACGCCACGAACCCCACCGCGCCCGCCGTAGACGTTTTGCATACCGACCGGTTGACATCGTTTCAAATACTCCTTGATTCAATTATCTGCGTTCATCCGCGTTCATCTGCGGTTCCAAAAAAACAATCCAGGACCCCGGCGACAACGTCCACTCAGACGCGACCGGCAGCCACGACCTGTTCGGCAATCTGATCGCACAGTTCCGGAGTGATCGCCGCCGGGTCGAGTCGCCAGCGCCAGTTGCCGGCCGGCACGCCGGGGGTGTTCATGCGCGCGGCCGAGCCGAGACCGAGGTAGTCCTGCATCGGCGCGATCGCCAGCCGCGCGCGGGTCGCGAAGGCCGCGGCGATCAGGTCGAGATGGATGGTCTCCGGCCGCCCGCCGGTCATCGCCAGTGCGGCGGCGCGCGTGCGCCGGATTTCGTCGGCGTCGCGCAGATCGTCCGGGCTGCCCTCGAACCATCCGCGCGTGGTGTCGTTGTCGTGGGTGCCGGTGTAGCACACGCAATCCTCGGCGACCTGGTCGAGCGAAAAGTCCGGATCGGCCGCGCCGAACTGCAGCACGATCATGCCCGGCATGCCAAGGCGCACGCGCAGCGCCTCGACCGCCGGCGTAATCAGGCCGAGGTTCTCGGCCACCACCGGCAAGGTGCCGAGCTCGGCGCGCAGGGCCTCGAACAGCGCATCGCCCGGACCGTCGATCCAGCGCCCGGCGCGCGCCGTATCGGCCGCCGCCGGCACCGCCCAGTAGTCCTGGAAGGCGCGGAAATGGTCGATGCGCACCAGGTCGGCCTGCTCCATTGCCGCGCGCAGCCGCGCCGCCCACCAGCGGTATCCGGTCGCCGCCAGCCGATCCCAGTCGTACAGCGGGTTGCCCCATAACTGGCCATCAGCGCTGAAGTAGTCCGGCGGCACGCCGGCCACCGCCTGCGGCCCACCGTCGGTATCCAGCCACAGAATCTCGCGCTGGGCCCAGGCGTCGGCGCTGTCGAGCGCAATGTAAATCGGCAGGTCACCGAACAGGCGCAGCCCTCGATCGGCGGCATGCGCACGCAGCCGCGCCCACTGCTGATGGAACAGGAACTGCAAGGTCCGGATGCGCTCGAGTCTTGCCCCGTCTTCGGCATCCAGCCGCGCCAGCGCGGCCGGCTCGCGCTGCGCGAAACGCGCCTCCCACTCCGGCCACGGCCGCTCGCCATGACGACTCTTCAGCACCCGGTAACGCGCGTAATCGCGCAGCCAGGCGGTTTCATGGCGCTCGCAGAAGGCATCGCGCGCCGCCTTCAGCGCGCTGTCGGCCACGCGCTCGAAGCGCTGAGCGGCGCGCACGAGCACAGCCTGTTTGAGCGCAATCAGACCGGCGTAGTCGACCGACGTGCGCGACAACTCGGCCAGCGGCGCGACTTCATCCGATTCCAGCAGGCCGATATCAAGCAGATCATCAATCGAAATCAGCATCTCGTTGCCGGCAAACGTCGACAACGGCTGGTACGGAGAATCGCCATAGGCGGTCGGCCCGGTCGGCAGGAACTGCCAGACCCGCAAACCCATCCGGCACGCGCGATCGACAAATGCCAGCGCTTCGGGCCCGATCTCGCCAATGCCCCAGCGCCCCGGCAGCGAGCTGATATGCAACCCCACCCCCGCCTGCCGACCCGACCACGGCCCGTCGCGCTGAACATCACCCTGCATACAAACCGGCCCGGGCCTGAGCGGCCAAATCACAAGCGCGCAAGCATACCCGAGCGGAATATAAAAAAACCGCCCGGAAGGCCGGGCGGTGAAGATTGCTGCTTGGAGGAGAAAATGGATCAGGCGCCGGTGGCAGCCTTTTCGGTGGTGGTGACGGCGCCCGTCTCAACGATCGGTTCGCGCCGGCCGCCGCGCCACAACTGGAACACGAACCAGGCCAGCACCACGCCGCCGGCGGCAAATACGATGTCGCCCGGCACACGCATCCACACCATCGCTTCCATGAAGCCGGAATGGATGATTTCGGGCGAACGCGCATACCACAGCCCTTCGGTGATCGACCAGTAAGCCTGGTAGATCCCGGCCGGCAGGATGGAACCGAACACCATTGCGGCAAGGCCGATGTTGAGCATCCAGAAGGTCGGCTTGAGCAGCTTGCTGTTCCAGGCCGCGTCGCGCGTCAGGCCGCGCAAGCCGAACAGCAGCAGGCCGATGCCGAGCATGCCGTAGACGCCGAACAGCGCGGCATGGCCGTGGGCCGGCGTGGTGTTGAGGCCCTGGATGTAGTACAGCGAGATCGGCGGATTGATCAGGAAGCCGAGCAGACCGGCGCCGACCAGGTTCCAGAACGCAACCGAGACGAAGAACAGGATCGGCCACTTGTAGCGCGCCACCCAGGGTGCGGCCTTGCGCATCTGGTAATTCTCGAAGGCCTCGAAGCCGATCAGCACCAGCGGCACGACTTCAAGCGCCGAGAACACCGCACCGACGGCAATCACCGAGGTCGGCGTGCCGGCAAAGTACAGGTGGTGCAGCGTGCCGAGAATGCCGCCAAACAGGAAGATCACGGTCGAAAACAGCACCGCGTGCGTGGCCAGGCGCGCCCGCACCAGGCCCATGCGGGTGAACAGCAGCGCGACCACGGCGGTGGCGAACACCTCGAAGAAGCCTTCCACCCACAGGTGCACCACCCACCAGCGCCAGTAGGTCACCATCGACAGGTGGGTGTGCTTGCCCCAGGTCAGGCCTGCGCCGTAGAACAGACCGATCGCGACCGTCGACAGGAACAGGATGACGATCAGCGGACGATTCTCCGACGGCTGTTTCAGGGCCGGCCACAGCGAGCGCGCGACCAGCGCCAGCCAGATCAGCAGGCCGGCAAACAGCAGCAACTGCCAGACGCGACCGAGGTCGACGTATTCCCAGCCCTGGTGGCCGAGCCAGAAGTTGGTGTCGAGGTCGAAGCGCTGCATGACGCCGAACCATTCGCCGGCCAGCGAGCCGACCACGACCACCAGCAGCGCACCGAACAGCACGTTGACGCCGAGTTTCTGGAACTTCGGCTCGTGCCCGGAAATCGCCGGGGCAACGTACAGACCGGTCGCCAGCCACGCGGTCGCGATCCAGAACACGCCGATCTGCGTATGCCAGGTGCGCACCACCGAGTACGGCAGCCATTCGGACAGGTTGAAGCCGTAGAAGCTGTGGCCTTCGACCGCGTAATGCGCGGTCACCATGCCCAGCAGCATCTGCACGATGAACAGTGCAACCACGGTGTAGAAATACTTGGCCACGGCGCGCTGCGACGGTGTCGGATTCGACGACAGCAAAGGGTCAGACGCCGGCGGCACCGGCAGCTCGCCTTCATGACGGCCGGCGACGTAGTACCAGGTCAGCGCACCGATGCCGGCCAGCAGCAGGATGATCGAGGCCATCGACCACATCGCCATACCGGTCGAGGGCGAATTGCCGACCAGCGGCTCATGCGGCCAGTTGTTGGTATAGGTGATGTTCGAATCCGGCCGCTCGGTGGTCGCCGCCCAGGCGGCCCAGAAAAAGAACGCCGGCAGCAGATCACGATGCTCGGCGCTGGCGATCGCGCCGTTCGGAATCGCGTACTGCTCGCGCAAGGATTCCAGCGCCTGACCATCGGAGAACAGCTCGCGGTAATAGGCGTGCACAGCAATGATGGCCTCGGCACGCGCGTCGGATACGGTGATCCGATTGCTCGCCGGATCATGCGTGTTGCTGCGCATCTCGACTTCGAGCGCGCTGCGCAGCGCGGCCTGGGCCGGTTCCGCCAGCGCATCATACGGCTGGCCATGGCGCGCCCGCGCGCGCAGATCGAGCAGCGCGACCGCCTCGCGGTGCAGCCAGTCGGCCGACCAGTCGGGTGCAACGTAGGCGCCGTGTCCCCAGACCGACCCGGTCTGCTGGCCGCCCAGGGTCTGCCACACCTGGCGGCCGCGCTGGATGTCGTCGCGGGTATACAGAACGTCACCGGATTCGGTTACAACCGCTTCTGGAATCGGCGGCATTTCACGGTAGATCTGGGACCCGATCAGCAGCAATGCACCGAACGAGATCGTGAACATCACGCCCAGAATCCACCAGAGGCGTTGGTTGGCATTCATTTTCGACTCCTTACAATGTCTGTAATCGTTCGCCCGGACGATCCGGCCACAAGCCATCGCAGCGCGAGGACTTAATAAGTATTCTACATACTTTTTATCTGAATGTGTATACTTGATGCATCTTTTTTCCCGAGGCTGAAATGAGCACACCCCCCGCGCGCAATCGGCTCGGCTATCGCGTGCTTGCGGTCGCCGCGGTCGGTGCCGGTTCGCTCGGCATCTTCCTGCCATTGCTGCCGACCACGCCGCTGCTGCTGCTGGCGCTGTGGGCGGCCGCGCGCGGCGCGCCCGATCTGCACGAGCGCATTCGCCGCCACCCGCGCTTCGTCATCACACTGGACGCCTGGGAACACGAAGGCGCGGTGCCCAAGCGTGCGAAGTGGATCGCCTGCCTGCTGCTGTTGATCAGCTGGCATGTGCTGTGGTGGAACGACGCGCCGCTCTGGTTGCTGATTGCGCTGGGTATCGGCTTTACCGTGCTGGCGCTGTTCCTGCTCACCCGCCCCAATCCGAAAGGAACGAACCCCGATGCGCACTGAAACCATCGCCGGCTACGGCTTCCGGCTGTTCTTCCTGTCCGTGCCGATCCACGCCGTGGTGTTGATGGCCGCGTGGCTGGGCAGCCTGATGTGGGGCTGGTCGTTCGCCGGAATGGACCCGCTCGGCTGGCATATGCACGAGCTGCTGTTCGGCACCGTGGCCGCGGCGATCGCCGGCTTTCTGCTCACCGCCGCGCCGAACTGGACCGGCACCGACCGGCTGCACGGCCCGGCGCTGCTGGCACTTTGGGCGCTATGGTTGCTCGCGCGCATCGGCTACCTGCTGCTCGACCCGGCCGCACCCGGCACGCCGGCGCTGGCCGTGCGGCTGATCGACCTGGCCTTCCTGCCCGGCCTGGCACTGGTGATTGCCGCACCCATCCTCGAGACCGGCAACCGCCGCAACCTGGTGATCGTCGCGCTGCTGATGCTGCTGTGGCTGGCCAACCTGCTGTCGGGCATGCCCGAGTTCCGCACCGTCGCCACACCGCTGACGCTGGACCTGATCCTGATCATGATGGCGCTGATCGGCGGCCGCATCACACCGCTGTTTACGCGCAACTGGCTGAAACGGCACGACGCCGGGCCGCCCTTCCCGCCCGAATTCGGCAGCTTCGATCGCATCGCACTGTTGTCGCTGGTGCTGGTCGCGGCCGCCAGCGCCTTCAACATGGCAGCACACTGGACCGGTGCGCTGGCGCTGATCGCCGGCACCGTGAACCTGCTGCGGCTGGCGCGCTGGCAGGGCTGGCGCACGCTGACCGACCCGCTGGTCTGGGTGCTGCACCTGGGCTACCTGTGGATTGTCGTCGCGCTGCTGCTGCGCGGCTGGGGCTTGCTCGACGATTCATTCAGCCCGCGGCTGTGGATTCATGCGCTCGGCGTCGGCGCCATGGGCACGCTGATCCTCGGCGTGATGGCGCGCGTCTCGCTCGGACATACCGGACGGGCGTTTGTGCTGCCGGCCGGCGGCGCGTCAATGTTCTGGCTGATCACGCTGGCCGCGCTCGCGCGCGTACTGGCTGCGGCCGGCGTTGCGACAATGCTGCTGCAATCACTTGCGGCATTGGCGTGGATCGGCGCCTTCGCACTGTTTGCTGTACTTTATCTGCCGGTTCTGACCCGGCCCCGGGTCGACGGCAAACCCGGCTGAGCGAACAAACCGATGCGACTGACCCAGTACACCGACTTTTCCATCCGCGTGTTGATCTACCTCGGGCTGAATCCCGAGCGCCGCTGTACCATCCAGGAAATCGCCGAGGGCTACGCAATCTCGCGCAATCATTTGATGAAAGTGGTCCAGCAACTCGCCCAGGCCGGGTACGTCGAATCGACACGCGGCTCCGGCGGCGGTCTGCGGCTGGGCCACGCGCCTGAGCAGATCAACCTGGCCGAAGTCATCGAGGAAATGGAGCCGGACCTGTCGCTGGTCGAGTGCTTCCGCGACAACAACCAGTGCGTGATCACCCCGGCCTGCCGCCTGCCGCCGATGCTGGTGCGCGCCACGCGCGCGTTCCTCGACGTGCTGCGCGAACACACGCTGGCCGATCTGCTCGGCGAACAGGATGCCGCCGACATGCGCGTGATGCTGCGGCTGGTCGACGACTGAAGCCGTCGCAGCGTTCGAACCAGAGCACGCTCGGGCGGCTCAGACCAGCGCCATCACCAGCAACAGCGTGGCCGAAGACACCAGCATCCACAACAGCGCCGCACAGGCCATCGGCCGCCAGCCCAGGCTCGCCATCAGCGCCGGGGTCAGGCCGCTGCCGATCAGAAACAGCGTCAGCACCAGGCCGCGCCGGGCGAGCCAGGCCAGCAGATCGAAGGTCGATTCCAGCGCCGGCAGCGCACTGCGCGCCGCCGCGGCGAGCACGAACATCGCCACGAACAGCGGCCAGGTAATGCGCCCGGCGCGTGAATCTTCGCGCCGCGCCAGCCACAGAAATCCGATTACCAGCGGCACGATCCACAGCGCACGCGCCAGCTTCAGCACGGTCGCCTCGGCCAGCGCCTGGTCGCCGTAGACCGCCGCGGCACCCACCACCGATGAGGTGTCGTGGATTGCAATCGCCGCCCACAGCGCAAACTGCGACTGGCTCAGCGACAGCGCCTGGCCGATCACCGGGAACAGGTACAGCGCCAGTGCGTTGAGCACGAACACGCACGCCAGCGCCATCGAAATCGCCGCCGGCCGCGCACGAATCACCGGCGCGACCGCGGCAATCGCACTGCCGCCGCAGATCGCCGTGCCGACCGCGATCAACCGCCCCGAATCGCGATCGAGCCGAAACAAGCGCGCCAGCACCAGCCCAACCGCCAGCACCACCGCCACGCCCAGCCCGGTCAGCCACAACCCGCGCAGCCCGCCGGCGACGACCGCGTTCAAGGGCAGTCCAAAGCCGAGTCCCACCACGCACCATTTCAGCAAGGTCGAGGAAAACCGCCGCACCCGGTCCGGTGCCGGATTGCCCAGCGTCACCGCAAACACGATCCCCGCCGCCAGCGCCATCGGTGCCGTCACCACCGGCCACAAGGCCAGCAGCGCGAGCATTATGAACAAAGCGGTACGAATCGGATTCAAATGGATTCCCGGCAGACAATCGGCGCATGGTACCGCGAGCCATCCGTGATTAACCCGCCAATCCTCCGTAAGGATTGATTCAGGCCTTCGGCCCTCACCCCTGCGGGGCGCGCTTCGCGCGTCCTGCGCGGCTAACGCCGCTGGTCGAACCCGCCCGCGCGTGCGTGTACGCGCAAATCAACGCTTGCGGCTGCAAGCCGCGCAAAAGCGCATGGTTCGCATTTTAAGTCTGTTGTTCATTGTCGGAGGTTCGAACCCCAGCCCGCCGGATTTGCGGTCGGGCCGTCGCGAGGGCTGGCCCGGTGCGGCAGTTGCGGTGATTTGCGACCGAGCGGACCGCAGGCGCAGCCGAAGCTGCGTTGAGGATTCGCGACCGAGCAAAGCGCCGCAGATGCCGTGTCGGGCAAGTCCGCAGCAGGCTTGACCGTAAATCCGGCGGGCTACGGGCGCAGATACGAAAAAGCCCCGCTACGCGGGGCTTTTCCGAATCTTGGCGCGCCCGGAAGGATTACTCGCTTGCGCTCGCCCTCCGGGCCGCTGCCGCAAGCGGCAGCGTTCTGCGCGGCCTGCGACCGCTTGTCGAACCTCTCGTTTATGGGTCGGAGGTTCGAACCCTTCCGGGCGCAGATACGAAAAAGCCCCGCTACGCGGGGCTTTTCCGAATCTTGGCGCGCCCGGAAGGATTCGAACCTCCGACCGCCTGGTTCGTAGCCAGGTACTCTATCCAACTGAGCTACGGGCGCGTTGCAAGCCGAGTATTGTCCTCAAATCTGGCGCGAGTGTCAACCGATCCGCCGAGATTTTTTCAAGCGTCCCGATTCCGGGCTGCGTCCAGGCGGGGGTGGACGAGGTGGCGGTAGAGCGGCGGGATGAATGTGATCGGCAGCATCGCCGAGTAACCCAGCGGCAGTTGCGGGGCGTCGGGCCAGCTTCTCAGGCGCGTGTACGGCCGGCTGGGGTTGGCGTGGTGGTCGGAGTGACGTTGCAGCTGCAGCAGTAAAGCATTGGATAGCCAGAAATCGGAGTTCCAGGAGTGCTGCGGCTCGGGCTTCTCATAGCGTCCGTTCGGCAACTGGCGGCGCTCCAGGCCGTAGTGCTCGATGTAATTGATCACCTCCAGCGTAGCCGCGGCGACCAGTCCCTGGGCGAAGAAACCCGCCACGCCGAGCGGTCCGGCGACCACCCAGGCCAGCGCCGCCAGCGCCAGCACCACCACCGTCCAGCCAATCATTTCGTTGGCCGGCGACCACGGCGAGCGCCCCAGCCGCCGCAGACGCTCGGCTTCGAGCTTCCAGCCGTTGAGCGTGTTGAGCAGCAACGCGCGCGGCACGAAACGATACACCGTCTCGCCGCGCCGGGCACTGCTGGGGTCGTGTTCGGTGGCAACCCAGACATGGTGCCCGCGCACGTGCTCGACCTTGAACGTGGCGTAGTTGACCGTGCACAACAGCAGGCCACCGATCACCCGGTCGAGGCGATCCCGGCGGTGGATCAGTTCATGCGCGACGTTGATCGCCAGCACACCGCCGACGTAGCCCAGCGACAGCAGCCATGCCAGTGCGGCCCACCCCGGCAGGGTCGGCAACAACGACAGCGATCCATACACAACCGCCAGTTGCACCGGCAGGCACAGCCCCGGCAGCAGCCGTCGATTGACCCAGCCGTCCTGCGCCAGTACCGGCGGCGCGGGATCGCGACCGATCAGCCAGTCGACAAGCGGCAATAACCCATATAGCCAGACAATCGGCAACACCGTCCAGATATAGCTCCCGGTCTGCTGCACCAGCCACCAGGACAGTGGCATCAGCGCCGGTACGCTGAAGATCAACCAATAGCCCGGTGCCCGGGCACGCACGCGCAACGGCAGGGCTCGAGACTCGACAGCGGCGGTCATGGGCGCTTCTCCTGCGGCAGCTGTGGCCACGACGATGATTTGTTCGGATTGAGCGTAGCAGAAGCCGGCACCCAAGCCAAGCAAGCTCTTGCCGGGCTTGAACCATAAAACGGTACTTGACATACATCAATAAGATGTATATAATTCATCTTAAATGCATATTTGGTCGGGGAGCCGCTTTCCGACCTGTCCACCCACGATTCGGGAGAACCAACGTGAACCGTGAATCCTTGCACCAGAACCTCCATCGACGCATGACGGTGCGCGCCACCCTGACCGTGGCCGCCACACTTGCAAGCTCCTTCGCCTTCAGCCAGCAAGCCGAAGTCCACCAGGCCGAGGTGGCCAAGGGCTCAGCCAGCGGCGCCGAGGCGTCACAGGCGGTCTACCAGGCCAACTGTGGCGCGTGCCATCAGCCCAATGGCAAGGGTCTGGCCGGCGCGTTTCCACCGCTGGCCGGCAACCCGAACATTCTCGGTAACCCCGAAATCATCATTGAAAACATCCTGGCCGGCAAGCAGGGCGAAATCACCGTCAACGGTCAGACCTACAACGGCGTGATGCCGCCGATGCAGCACCTGTCCGACGAGCACGTTGCCCAGGCAGCCAACTATGCACTGACCTCGTGGGGCAATGCCGGCGAGCCGGTCACCGTCGCACAGGTCGCGGACAAGCGCGCCGAACTCGGCCTCGCCGACCGCTCGCAGGGCCAGCGCCATCCCGACACCACCGAAAGCCAGATGAAATACGCCGGTGCCCCGTCGACCGTCGAAGGCGGCGAAATCGTCATTACGCCCGGTGCGCCGAATCTGACCCAGGTCGAATTCGGCCACGCCCAGCAGCTCTACTTCCAGCGCTGCGCCGGCTGCCACGGCGTGCTGCGCAAGGGCGCTACGGGTAAGCCGCTGACGCCGGAGATCACTCAGGAAAAGGGCACCGAGTACCTGAAGGCGCTGATCAACTACGGCTCGCCGGCCGGCATGCCCAACTGGGGCACCTCGGGTGAACTCACCGACGAGGAAGTCGAGCTGATGGCCAAGTACATCCAGCACAAGCCACCGGAGCCGCCGGAATTCGGGATGCCGGAAATGATGGCGACCTGGAACGTGATCGTGCCGCCGGAAGACCGTCCGAGCGAGAAGCAGAACGATTACGACATCCAGAACTTCTTCGCCATCACGCTGCGCGATGCCGGCCAGATTGCACTGGTCGATGGCGACAGCAAGGAAATCGCGGCAATTATCGAAACCGGCTATGCGGTGCACATCTCGCGCACCTCGAGCTCGGGGCGCTACATCTACACCATCGGCCGCGACGGCAAGATCGATCTGATCGACCTGTATTTCGAAACGCCGACCAAGGTTGCCGAAATCAAGATCGGCCTGGAAGCGCGTTCGGTGGAAAGTTCCAAATTCAAGGGCTTTGAAGACCAGATCGCGATTGCCGGTGCCTACTGGCCGCCGCAGTTCGTGCTGATGGACGGGTTGACGCTGGAGCCGAAGAAGATCGTCTCGACCCGCGGCATGACCGTCGATACCCAGGAATACCACCCGGAACCGCGCGTGGCGGCCATCGTGTCATCGCACCAGCACCCGGAATTCATCGTCAACGTCAAGGAAACCGGAAAGATCCTGCTGGTCAACTACGAAGACATCGATAACCTCAAGATCACGACCATCGATGCGGCGCGCTTCCTGCACGACGGCGGCTGGGACAGCACCCAGCGCTACTTCCTGACCGCGGCCAATGAATCCGACCGGATTGCCGTGGTCGATGCATTGGACCAGGAACTCGAAGCGCTGATCCCGGTCGAGCGCATCCCGCATCCGGGCCGCGGCGCCAACTTCGTCCACCCCGAGTACGGCCCGGTCTGGACCACCAGCGCGCTCGGCAATGCCAATATCACGCTGATCGGCACCGATCCGGAAGGTCATCCCGACAATGCCTGGAAGGTGGTCGATGTGCTCGATGGTCAGGGCGGCGGCTCGCTGTTTGTCAAGAGCCATCCGAAATCAACCAACCTGTGGGTCGACACGCCGCTGCACCCGGAAGCCAAGGTCAGCCAATCGGTCGCGGTATTCGACATCAACAATCTCGACGCCGGCTTCAAGGTGCTGCCGATCGCCGAATGGGCCGATCTGGGTCCGGGACCGAAGCGCATCGTCCAGCCTGAATACAACAAGGCCGGCGATGAGGTCTGGTTCTCGGTCTGGAGTGGCATGGAAGAGGAGTCGGCCATTGTCGTGGTCGACGACAAGACCCGCACCCTCAAGGCCGTGATCAAGGGCGACAAGATCGTCACCCCGACCGGCAAGTTCAATGTCTACAACACGGTGCACGAGGTCTACTAAGCTTTAGCCCCCAACCGCCTCATCCTGCCCCGGCCGAAAGCCGGGGCAGTCAAGGCGGGCCGGGCGGAACGATGAATATCCGGCACCGGCCACCGAATCGCCCCGGTCACTGGCACCATACCGGGGCTTCTTTTTGCCCGAGTCCCCTACCGCGAATGATTCCGATTGCAGCCACTCGCCCTGCCCCGTCGCTGGTCCTGGCACTCCTCCTGGTGGCCGTACCGGCCGTTGCACAAAGCGATTCGACCGCAGAAGCATCCACCGACCCGTCACTCGAGACCATGACCGTTGTCGCCACGCGCCAGCCGCGTGCGCTGTCGGAAGTTGCCGGCACCATCAGCGTGCTCGACAGCGCTCGCATTGCCCGCGATGTCGCGCTGGATTTACAAGACCTGATCCGCTACGAACCGGGCATCGAAGTCGACGGTGGCGGCACACGCTTCGGCTTCGGCGGCTTTCGCATCCGGGGCCTGGGCGGCAACCGCACCGCCGTGGTGATCGACAACGTGCCGGCCGCCGATCGCTTCACGGTCGGCAATTTCGCCGATTCAGGCCGCGGCCTGCTGGAACTGGGTCTGGTCGGGCGCATCGAGATTCTGCGCGGGCCGGCCTCGACCATCTATGGCAGCGATGCGCTGGGCGGCGTCGTGGCAGTCTCGCTGCTCGAAGCCGACGATCTGCTGGCCGGACGCGACCGGGCAAGCCGGATCGAACTGGCCGGCGGCAGCGACAGCAATCGCCTGCGTGCCCTGGCGGCCCAGGCCGCCCGCACCGGACCCTGGAGCGGCCTGCTGGCCGCCTCGATCCAGACCGCCGATGAACGCGATGTCGCCGACCGTCCGGACGATCTTGCAACGGACCGGCTCGATCGCGACCAGGGCGCATTCGTGCTCCGCCTGGCGCGCGAGACGCCGGCTGGACGACTTCGTCTGACGCTTGACGGCACGCGCGAGGAACGCGACAGCGATGCGCGCGCCTTGCTCGGCACGGATCGTTTTGCCAACACCACCCGGCTGACCGGCGATGACCGCCAGAACCGCTGGCGCGTGCTGCTCGATCATCATTTCACCAAACTCGGACCGATCGCACGTGGCCATGCGCGGCTTTGGCACGAGGTCACCGACACCCTGCAGCAGACCGATGAATCACGCCCACGCGCGCGAACGCCGGTCGACCTGTTCCGCCGCTTCGAATTCCGCCAGCAAAGCACCGGACTCGGCACCGATTTTGAAAGTGAGCTCGAATTTGCCGGCTTTCGCCACCGCATCGGCTACGGCTTCGAGGTCACCCACGCCGATCTCGAACAACTGCGCTTTGCGACCGAAACCCGCCTCGACACCGGCGCGATCTCAACCACGGTGCTCGGCGAGCGCTTCCCGCTGCGGGATTTTCCGCGCACGCGCGTCACTGAGGCCGGGCTCTACCTCTACGACGAAATCCGGCTGTGGGACGGCGGGCCGACACTGAGCCCGGGCGCGCGCTTTGAATACTACGACCTCGACAGCCGCGCCGATCCGCTGTTTGTCGGCGCCTTCCCCGAGGCCGAGATCATCGATCTCGACACCACCGCCTGGGCCCCGCGGGTCGGGCTGGTCTGGCCGCTGGCCGAGGGACTGGAGAGCTTCTTCCAGTTCGCGCGCGGCTTTCGCGCGCCGCCGTTCGAGGATGTCAACATCGGCCTGGACATCCCGTTGTTCGGGGTTCGCGCGATCCCCAACCCGGACCTTGAACCCGAACGCGGCCACACGCTGGAGGCCGGGCTGCGCTGGCGCTCGATCAACACCTCGCTGGACCTGGCGCTGTTCCGGAACCGCTTCCGCGATTTCATCGACACCCGCGCGCTGGTCGGCTTCGACCCGGTTGAGCGTTTGCTGCTGTTCCAGTCGATCAACCGCGAGCGGGTCGAGATCGAAGGCTTCGAGCTGCGCGCGCGCCAGGCGCTGGGCGCCGGATTCGAACTGGACGCCTCGGCCGAATGGACCCGCGGCGAGGATCGAAACAGCGGCCGCTCACTGGCCGGCATCAGCCCACCGCAAGCCATCGCCGCGCTCGCCTGGGCGCCAACGCCGAACTGGGAAATTCGTTTCATCACCACCGCAACCCGCAGCCAGCGCCGGCTCGAGGACGAACAGAGCGATCCATTGTTCTCGGCCCCGGGCCACACCGTATTCGACATCACCGCAAGCCTGCGCCTGACGCCAAACCTCGACCTCAACCTCGGCGTGTTCAACCTCACCGACAAGCGCTACTTCAGCCACGCCAATGTCATCAGCCGGCCGCCCGACGACCCCACCCTGCCGCTGCTGGCCGAGCCGGGTACCAGCGTGCGTGGGAGCCTGAACTGGCGGTTGTGAATCGGTTCAGGAAAACGGATTGCCGTACAGCGACTCGAATGCATCGATGGCGTCGTAGCGTTCCCGCAATCGTTCATCAAGCTTGACCTTCAGCACCTTCAGGTTTTTCAACTCGCGGGTGGTGCGCGCCATGCAGCGCGCGTTGGCCTCCGCTTCTTTTTTCATGCGCTGCAGCTTGCGTTCGCGCGTTGCCGGCTTGACCCGGTAGAACTCCTGCCAGGCCATGTAATGCAACGGGCTGCGCATGAGGATTTCTTCGTTGTCGGCGAGCAGCCGGTTGACGCGCTCGTCCATCAGCTCGCAGGCCTGTTTCATTTCGGCCTCGGCCAGCGCCAGCTCGTGATCGCCGCTGACCTCGGCATACAGTTCCAGCATGCCCAGCACGTCGCCTTCCTTGCGCGCGCGCAACAGTTGCTGCATGCGCGCCTGCTTGTCGGCGCGCTTGTCGGCGTCGGCCTCGCGATCCGGATGAAGGGCCTGCGCGGCACGCCGAAACAGACGCCGCAGCCAATCGGCATCGGCGAGCCGAGCGCCGGCGGATGATGACGCCTCGAACGGCGGCGGCTCCCACGCTGCCTGCTCATCTTCGAACCCGGCCTCATCCGCCTCATCGATCGCATCAAAAAGGTCCGGCTGCTCGGCCGACCCGAATTCCTCATCCTCGTCGGGGTAGAGTTCTGCCTCGATTGACTCGAGGTGCTCGGCGAACCGTTCCTGCATCTGCTCCTCGGTCATCTGGAAGTGGTGGCCCATCGCATCGACGAACTTCTGATGAAGTTCGGCATGCGTATCGGCATCGATGGCGCGGATGTCGTCTTGCAGTTCGCTGATCCATTCGACCAGTGCCTCGCGCTCCCATTGCGCCAGACTCTTGCGCCGAAACAACTCGATCAGGCGCGCACACAGATCGCGACAGGCCTGCAACCGGGCCTGGTCGATTGCCTCAAGCTGCGTGGCCAGCCAACTCGTCAGTTCGTCCAGTTCGCGGCCCAGTTTTTCATTCTTGCACTGCTCGCGCTTGATCCGCTCGCGCAGACGTTCGAAACGAGCCTGCAGTTTGTCGCGCTTTTTGTCGCTCTTGCCTCGGGCCTTGACCGGTCCGGATGCGTGGACGGTGACTTGCATGGCGAAGCTCCTGACAGCCTATGTCGATTTTACCAATCCGCGCCGAACCACTGCGACGGGACTTCGTTGCCTTCCTGACTTGTCCGGTGCGGGTCGGCGCTAGCCGCCTGCGCCCCGTGCGCGCAGGCGCTTTCCGGCCTCGACGGCGACCAGTACCACCGCGCCCAGCACCAGCCCGATAACACCTGCATAAGCGAGATCAATCAGGGTTGCAGCGGTACCGGACACGCTCTGGGCAATGCCCCGTTGCAGGTGATGCAGATACGGAATGCCGTGCGCGACGATACCGCCGCCGACCAGGAACATCGCAGTGGTGCCGGCAATCGAAAGGAACTTCATCAACCACGGCGCCGCGACCAGGATGCCGCGGCCGAGACTCCGGGCTGCCGCATTGTCGCGATGGGTCAGCGCGAGGCCCATGTCGTCGAGCCGGACGATCGCTGCGACCAGGCCATAGACGCCGACCGTCATGATCGCGGCAATTGAGGCGAGCGCGCCCAGCCGGACCGCGAAGCCCGCACCGGCCACCGTGCCCAACGCGATCACGATGATTTCGGCCGACAGGATGAAATCGGTGCGGATCGCGCCTTTGATCTTGTCGTTCTCGACCTGCGCCAGATCGACTTCGGGGCTGGCCAGCGCCTCCTTGAGCCGGGCCTCATCGGCCGCGCTGTCCTTCGGATGCAGAAACCTGTGGGCCAGTTTCTCGGCACCCTCGAAGCAAAGAAACGTCCCGCCGATCATCAACAGCGGCGTGATCGCCCACGGCGCGATTGCGCTGATGATCAACGCCGCGGGCACCAGGATCAGCTTGTTGCGCACCGAGCCCTTGGCCACAGCCCACACCACCGGCAGCTCGCGGCTGGCGCGCACGCCGCGCACCTGCTCGGCGTTGAGCGCCAGATCGTCACCGAGCACACCGGCGGTCTTCTTGGCCGCGACCTTGGTCATCGTCGCCACGTCGTCGAGCACGCTGGCGATGTCGTCGAGCAGCAGGAACAGGCTGCCGGCCATGGCGGGTTTCTCGAATCAAGGCGAACGCCGAGTGTAACGGCTGCGGCTGCGGCGACATCGTCGGAATCCGACCGAATCGCGGTAGCACCGATCCCGAATAAGCGCTGCGCGCATCCGGGGAGTTCCTCAGGCGTATTCGCCCGCCGGCTCGCTGACCTGCTCGGGGCGGCTGTGGCGACGCAGCCAGTCGGACAGTTCGTCTTCGCCGAGTTCACCGGCGGCCAGGGCAAGAAACACCGGATAGCGATCGGCCAGCGGCCCAAGCAGGTCCCAGCCATTCAACACCAGAAATGTCCGGCACAAGACGTATGCCGTGCGCTTGTTGCCGTCTGCAAATGGATGGTTCCGGGCAATGCCGAAGGCATAGGCGGCTGCCAGCCCCGGCATGTCCATTTCGTGTGCCGCGTATGCATACTTCTGGCGCGCTCGGCCGATCGCCGACTCGAGCATGGCAGGATCGCGCACGCCGTCCGGGCCACCGTGCTCGGCCAACTGACGCTGATGAATGGCGCGGGCCAGTCCGGCGCTGATCCACACCGGCTCCGAAGTGATCATTCCGCCAGCCTCCGGAGCAGATCACGATCCTCGCGCATGATCTTCTCGGCCACATCCATCTGGCGCGCGAACTCCGCGTCAAATGGGCTGAGCATGATGCCGTCGGGGGTTTCATGCACCATCAGCTCGTCGCCGCGGCTGATCCTGAGCTTTTCGAGCAATTCCTTCGGCAGGATCACGCCGGTGGAATTGCCGATGGCGGTGACTTTCAGTTTTCGGCTCATGGCTCGGGTCTCCGTTTCGATGGCAGTGGCGGTTTCGCGCCCATCTCAAATTATAACAGATGTATTACGGAACAGCGCGGATGTCGGGCATCGAACGCGCCCCACGCCGATCCCTGTGCGGCCGATCGGCTACGATTCCATGCTTTGCATGCAGCGAACCTGAATGATTCACTTCAAGAAGCTCACCTCGGCCTGGTTCGCGCGCGAGTGCGGATCCAACACCTTCGGCCGCGGCAGCCGCTACTTCCGCGAGCAACGGGCCCGGCTCGAAACCGTGCACCGGGTTTCGCCGACCCGCATTTCGCTGCGCGGCGAATGCCGGGGCAGCAAGAACCACCCCTACCAGCTGCGCGTGACCATCGAAGAGGGGCGCAACGATGTCGATCTGTCGGGCTTTTGCAGCTGCCCGATGGGCTATAACTGCAAGCACGTGGTCGCACTGGTGCTGACCTGGCAGGCACAGAACACATCCGAGGTTTCCGATCCGGCCGCGATCGAGACCTGGCTGGCCGAGCTTCAGGTCGATCCTGAGTCTGAGCGCCGCTCGCGCGAAGAGGCCCTGCTCTACCTGTTGCTGCCCGGCACCGGCAATCCGGATGCGCTGCGGGTCGAGTTGCTGATCGCCAGGCGCCGTCGCGATGGCAGCTGGGGCAAGGGCCGAAGCTGCCGGCTCAGCGCAATGAGCTACACCTGGCAACGCCCGAATTGGATGCAGCCGATCGACGAGCAGATCCGCGACTTCCTGCGCTTGTGTGATGCCGAATCCTGGGGTGACGACTGCGTCCTGACCGGAGCGGGCGGCCATTTCGCGCTCCTGAAGATGATCGACAGCGGCCGGCTGTTCCTGGGCGAGGCGCGCGACGGTCCAGTCCAGCGCGGTGCCTCGCGTCAACTGATAGCGCACTGGCGGCGCGCCGGCAAAACCTGGCAGGTGCAGCTCGAGGTGGCGCCCGCAGGGCGCATGCTGGCGGTGAATCCGCCGTGCTACCTCGATGCCGAACAGCTGCAGGCCGGACCACTGCAACTGCCCGATGGCCTGGATGGCGAGCGGCTGGAATGGCTGCAGCGCGCGCCCCCCATCGATGCCGGCCAGGCCGCCGCGATCAGCCGCCGGATGGCGCTGGCCGCACCCGGCATTCCGACCCCGAAGCCGGTGAGGTTCGAAACCGTGCAGGGCCCGCCGGTCGCCTGCCTGACGGTGGACTTCGACCCGGACCGCGCCGAACAGGCGCGCGCCAGCCTGCGCTTCGACTACCACGGACTTGCCGTAGCCGCCGGCCGGCCTGAAACCAGCGTGACCGGCAGCGTCGGTGACCGCCTGCTGCAGGTCACGCGTGATTTCGACGCCGAACGCACGGCGCTGGCACAACTCGAACACAGCGGCCTGGTGGCAACCGAAGACGATCCGGCGGCATGGACCATCGCGCCGCCATTGGATGCAACGAAATCAGACGCGCCGCGCGATCGTTGGCTCGACTGGTGGCAGCATCAGGTCCCCGGACTCGAAGCCGACGGCTGGCGAATCGAACGCGCCGGCGGTGCCGGATTTCGCTTGAGCCGCGCCGAAAGCATCGACGGCGAGATCGACACCCAGGGCAGCGACTGGTTCGGTCTGCGCTTCGACCT
>JAVVDV010000042.1:0-20785 GCA_032251355.1 Wenzhouxiangellaceae bacterium | reverse complement strand
GACGCCATCAACAATCGTCCTCGAATCGCCAATGCCCTGCTGTTCCTGCGGCTCGGTGTTTTCATCGTCATTTTGATGTGGACGCTGGACAAGTTCGTCAATCCGGGACATGCGGCCGGTGTCTTTGAGAATTTTTACGGGCTATCGGGCTGGGGTCCGACCGTGTTCATGATTCTCGGGGGGGTTGAACTGCTGTTACTGATCGGCTTCGTCGTTGGCTTCAAGAAGCGGTTCACGTACGGGCTGATTCTGGTTATCCATGGAATTTCGACGCTCTCGACGTGGAAGCAGTACCTGAACCCCTTCGAAGGCCCAAACCTGCTCTTCTTTGCGGCGATCCCCATGCTTGCGGCATGCTGGGCGTTGTACAGTCTGCGTGACTTGGATACCCGACTGACCGTCGAATGACCCCAATGGAGAACCAAACCATGAAACCAAGCGCCCGCTGGCTTGCCAGCCTGTTGATCGCCTGTTCCCTGCCGCTTCACGCGCAGGATTTCTCCGCGGTTGAAATCCGAACCACGCCGGTTGCCGATGGCGTCTGGACCCTGCAGGGTGCCGGTGGAAACCTCGGGCTGGTCGTCGGCGAACAAGGCGCGTTTCTGATCGATGACCAGTACGCGCCGTTGACCGAGAAGATCCAGACTGCGGTCGCCGCGCTGACCGAGCAGCCGATCCGGTTCGTGTTCAACACCCACTGGCATGGCGACCATACCGGCGGCAACGAGAATTTGGCCGAGGCCGGAGCGCTGGTGGTTGCGCACGACAATGTGCGCAAGCGCATGTCGGCCGGACAATTCATGGAATTCTTCGGCCGCGAGGTCGAACCGGCTGCCGATCGCGCGTTGCCGGTGGTGACCTTCAACGACCGCACCAGCGTGCACCTCGGTGGCCATACCGTGCACGCGGTGCATGTGCCGAATGCGCACACCGACGGCGATGCCTACGTCCACCTGGTCGAGGCGAACGTGATCCACGCCGGCGATATCGTGTTCTACGGTCTCTATCCGTTCATCGACTACGGTTCGGGCGGCCATATCGCCGGCATGATCGACGCAGTCGAGGCGCTGCTGGCGATCGCCGATAAAGACACCCGCATCATCACCGGCCATGGCGGGCCGGTGATCACGCGCGCGCAACTGGTCGGCTACCGCGACATGCTCTCGACCATGCACGGTCGGCTGAAGGCGATGATCGACGCAGGCAAATCCCTGGCCGAGGTTCAGACCGCAGGTATCACGGCCGAGTTCGACGCCGAATGGGGCAACGGCTTTATCAATCCGGAGCGCTGGGTCGAACTGAACTACACCGGCATGCAGGCCGCTCGCTGAGCCCGACGCAGAACGCGCCGGATCAGTTCAGCTGCTGGGCGATGCGCAGCAGATCGGAGAAAATGCCGGCGGCGGTGACGGCCGGCCCGGCGCCCGGCCCCTGCACGATCAGCGGGTTCTCCGAATAACGCTCGGTTCGAAACGCAACCACGTTGTCGGTCAGCGCCAGGTGCGCGAACGGGTGATCGCCATCGACTTCCTGTACGCCCACCGTCGCATTGCCATCGCAGTCCAGTCGGCCGACGTAGCGCAATCGACGTCCGCCATCGGCTGCGGCCTGCACGCGCGCCTGCATGGCGCCGTCGAGCTGCTCCAGTGATTCGAGGAACTCGTCGACCGTGCCCTGCTCGGCGCCGTCGTGCATCAGGCTTTCGACTTCAACATCATCCAGCGTCAGGCCCATGCCGGCCTCGCGCGCCAGGATCACCAGCTTGCGCGCGACATCCATGCCGGAAAGGTCGTCGCGCGGATCGGGTTCGGTGTAACCGGCCTCGCGCGCCTCGCGCACCAGTGCCGCGAACGACATGCCGGGCTGGTAGCGGTTGAACAGCCACGCCAGCGTGCCGGAAAAAATACCCTCGATGGCCAGCACACGGTCGCCGGTATCGACCAGGTCGCGCAGGGTCTGGATCACCGGCAGCCCGGCCCCGACCGTGGCCTCGTAGCGCCAGCGCGTGCGCCCGGTGCCGGCCAGCCGACGCAATTGACGATAACGCGCAAGATCGCCGCTGCCGGCCTGCTTGTTCGGGGTGATCACGTGGATGCCGTCGGCCAGCCAGGCGGCGTAATGGTCGGCCACCGCGTTCGAGGCGGTGCAATCGATGATGGCCGCGTGCGGCAGGTGCTCGGCGTGCACGTGCTCGGCGAAACGCGCGTAATCCAGCGCCTCGGCCGAATCATTGAAGCGGCCGGACAAGGCGTCTTCCGGCAACTCGTGCAGCGCCAGCTGCATGCGACTGGAATTGGCCAGCGCACGCACGCGCAGGTCGATGCGCTGCTCGGTCAACAACCGGGTGCGTGCCTCGGCGATCTGGCTGAGCAAGGCACGCCCGACCTGACCCGGCCCGACCAGTCCGATCGACAGGGTCTGGTCGGACAGGTAGAAGGCCGAATGCACGGCCCGCAGCGCGCGCGTGATCTGGCTCGAATCGACCGCCACCGAGATGTTGCGCTCGGAGCTGCCCTGGGCGATCGCGCGCACGTTGACGCCGGCGCGACCCAGCGACGAGAACACCCGGCCGGCCACACCCGGGGTGCCGGCCATGCCGTCGCCGACCACGGCCAGCACTTCGATGCCGTCGAGCACGCTGATGCGCTGCAACTGGGCCGAGTCGATTTCGCGACTGAAGGTGCGTTCCAGTTCACGCCGCGCGCGGTCAGCCTGCGCGCGTGGCAGTACGCAACAGATCGAATGCTCCGAGGAGCCCTGCGAAATCATCGTGACCGAAATGCCGGCGCGGTTGAGGGTCGAGAACACCCGCTCGGCGGTGCCGGGCACGCCCAGCATGCCGGCCCCCTCGATATTGACCAGCGCCAGATTCTCAATGCTCGACACGCCCTTGACCGGCGGCGTCGGACTTCCAATCGCATCGATCAGCGTGCCGGGGTGCTCGGGCTGGCGGGTCGAGCGGATGCGCACCGGGATGCCGCGCTCAAGCACCGGCGCCATCGTCTGCGGGTGCAGCACGCGCGCGCCGAAGTAGGCCAGCTCGAAGGCTTCGAGGTACGACAAATGCTCGGTGGTCTGGGCCTGCGGCACGCGGTTGGGATCGGCCGACAGCACGCCAGCGACGTCGGTCCAGATCTGAACCAGCTCGGCATCGAGCAGTGCGGCCAGGATGGTGGCCGAAAAGTCGCTGCCGTTGCGCCCCAGCGTGGTGATGCGACCGGATGCATCGCGACAGCAGAAACCGGTCATGACGATGCGCGCCGGCGGCGTGTCACCGAGCAGCGCCTGCAGGCGCGCACGGCTGGCCTCGTTCAGAACGATCGGGCCGAGCTCGCCGCGCTCGATGCCGATGACTTCGCGCGCGTCGACGTAGACCGCCGGCTCGCCATGGCGCTGGAACCAGCTGCACAACAACTGCGCCGACCAGGTCTCACCCAGGCCCGAGATCAGGTCCAGCGCCTCGACCGGCACGCTGCCCAGCAGCTTCAGCCCCTGCAGCAGGAATCGCAGCTGGTCAAACGACTCATCCAGCGCCGAGATCAGCGCCGCGTCGCCGCCCAACGCCTCGGCGCATTCGATATGGCGGCGGTGCAACGCGGAAAATTCCGAATGCCAGTCGCCATCGGGGCGCGCGGCGGTCTCGGCCAGATCGATCAGCGCATCGGTCGTGCCGCGCATGGCCGAAACCACCACCGCCTGTTGCGGATCGGCCAGCTGCAGCAGCAGCCGACCGACGTGTGCGATCGCTTCGGCATCGGCGACGCTGCTGCCGCCGAACTTGTGTACCACCCAGTTCATGGCCGGTCCTTTTTATGGATGAAATCAGACCGGCACGATACTACGGCAAGCGCGCGCCGTTGTGCGTCGCAAAAATGAACCTGATTACGTACTTGGTACAGCAGAAATCGGGTGATCGTCGTCCGTCGAATGGAAAAGGCGCTTGAACCGCAAATACACGCAAATGAACGCAAATTACGACTTCAAGCCGCCGAGGTGAGTCAAGGTTTCAGCCGAAAACGTCGCGCAACCGTTGGCTTTGGCATTGGATTGACGTATTTCTCGCTCGTGTCCTTTGCGTTCATTCGCGTTCATTTGCGGTTTCAATCAAAAACAGCTGCTTGATCGAGAGCGCGACCACTGGCCGAGATGAGTACGTAATCAGGAAAATGAATGCTCAGTGCTCGTGCCGCCAGCCCAGTGCCTGCGCCTGCGCCTCGAAGCGCGCCGCAGTGCGCTCGTTCCAGGCATCGCCGCCAGTGCGCTCGAAGTAGAACGGCTCGCGCTCGACCGCTTCGGGCGCGAGCTGGTTCATCGTCGATGCGTCATACAAGCGCCCGTTGAGCATGGTGTAGGCGACGTTCTGGCTGTCGCGCAGGTTCTCCAGCGGGTTGCCGGCAATGATCGCCAGATCGGCGAGCTTGCCCGCCTCGATCGAGCCGATCTCGCCGTCCATACCGAAGTAACGCGCACCATCGATGGTCGCGCCGCGCAGCGCCTGGAACGGGCTGAAACCGCCCTGCTCCATCATCCAGAACTCCCAGTGCGCGCCGAGTCCGGCAAGCTGACCATGGGCACCGATCACCACCGGCACACCCAGCGCATTGAGCTCGCGCGCCTCCTCGGCCACAAACACATGGTTGTAGTGTTGCTCGGGTGCAGTCTCGCGGCGGATGGAACGTGGATACACCACGGACTTGGGCGAAAACGCCATCAGCTTCTCGTTTTCCCACACGTTGCTGTGGGCATACCAGTACTCCTCGCCCATCAGGCCGCCGTAGGCGACCACGAAGGTCGGCGAGTAGACCACCTCGGTCTGGCTCCAGAGCTGCTCGATGTCGCGGTAGACACGCTGGATCGACAGGCTGTGCTCGATGCCGGTGTGGCCGTCGACAATCTGGGTCAGGTTCTGCTCCAGTCGCATGCCGCCTTCGGGCACGACCAGCATGCCCAGCTCGCGCGCGGCTTCAAGCACCTGCTGGCGCTGGTCGCGGCGCAGGTAGTTGTAGCTCTTGACCGAAATCGCGCCCTGCTCCTGCTGGCGCCGGACATGGAACAGCGCATCTTCGCGCGAATCCACCTTGGCGGTGTAATCCGGCAGCAGCGCGCCGTACAGGATGCGGCCGGTGGAGAAGATCCGCGGCGCGAGTGTGCCGCCGGTGCGTTGCAACTCGGCGATCGAGAAGATCGCGCGGTTGTCGTTGGACGGGTCGTGAATGGTGGTCACGCCAAACGCCAGATTCGCGTACTGCATCCAGTTCTGTCGGGGCTGCAGCTGTTCGTTGCTCATCGCGCCATGCGCGTGGGCATCGACAATGCCGGGAATGATGGTGTGGCCGCCGACATCGATCCGTCGATAACCGGCCGGCACATCGACATCCTCAACCGGCCCGACCGCTTCGATGGTATTGCCGCGCACCAGCACGGTGCCCGATTCGATCACTTCTTCCTGCGCGTAGGCGTCGCGCATGGTGACGATGCGCGCGCCGACCAGTGCAATGCGGCCATCGGGCACATCGGCCGGCACCTCGAAGGCCAGGTCGCGACCCTCGCTTTCCGGCTCCGGCAATTCGGCCGGCGCGCCGTCGAGAAACGCGAATGCGCGGTTCAGCGGCCGACTGTAGAGACGGCTGCCGTACGACCAGCCCAGCGTCTTGCTATCGCCCGACCAGTGCAGCGACTCGCCGCCACGCGCCGAGACCTTCGCGACCGGGTACGATTTGTTGCCGCTGCCGACGCGCACCGACTTGCCGGCCGGGAAGAACGGCGCGACGAAGGCGTTGTAGTGTTCGGTGAATGCCACCCAGCGACCATCGGGCGAGACCCGGTAGCCGGTGACCCAGTCACCGGCCAGGTGCTCGCGCCGGTCGTGACCGGCCAGGTTGACGCTGACCAGCTTGCGCTCGGTCGGCCCGGAACGCTCGCTGAACAGAATGCGCTGGCCGTCGGCCGAGAACTGCGGCTCGGACCCGGCATCGGTCACGCGCGCCGGCTTGCCGCCATCGACATCGACCACATACAGACCCGGGCGCTCCGACCAGGTCGGCGAGGTCAGGTAGCCGCCAGTAGTCTTGCGAAACACCACGCGCTTGCCGTCGGCTGAGAACGAGGGTTCGACGTAATGACCGGGCTCGTCGGTCAGCACGCGCGCGCGACCGCGACCGACCGGCGCGATCCGCACCGAGCCCAGCTTTTCGTCGTCAAACGTGGTGTAGACCACCCAGTTGCCGTCGGGCGAGAAGCTGGGGTAGAACTCCCAGTGCTCGTCCTGATCGGTCAGGCGACGACGGCGGTCGCGTTCCAGGTCGTGAATCCAGATGTGGCCCAGTGCCTGGTAGACCGCAAGCTTGCCGTCCGGGCTGGCCTGGTTCCAGCGCAGCATGGCAACACGCTCGGTGGCCGGGGCAACCGGCGTTTCCAACCGCAGCGCCGGATGAACCGCGCGCGTGTCGCGGACCTGAAAGGCGATTTCACGCTGCTCGCCCGACAGCCCGACGCGATGCAGCTTGCCCTCGCTCCAGAGCACCAGCCCGCTGCCGTCGGGCAGCCAGGCAAAACCGGGGTAGTTGCCGCGATCGCCGCTGGTCTCCTGCATGTCGCGCGAGATTCGCGCCAGCAGCGTGGTTTCCAGACCCGAGGCGATCTCGCGCACCACCAGGCGGCTGGTCAGTTCGGTGGGGTTGCGGCGCACGAAGGCAATCCGGCTGCCGTCCGGCGACGGCACCGGCCGTACCGCGCCGCCGGGACCTGAAATCACGGTCTCGGTCTCGCCGGTCTCACGATCCAGCCGCCGGATCGCGAACACGCCGGTCACGGCGTCCTTGTTGTACTGCCAGACGCGCCCGTCGGTGGTGTCCTGGCTGTAGTAGAGGTAGCGGCCATCCGGCGAGAAAGCCGGCTCGGCAATGTTCTTCTGCGACTGATCGCCATGCAGCCGCTCAACCAGCTCGACGCCATTGCCACCGGCGCGGTGGTAGAGCCAGATCGAGCCGGCCGGGATCGAGCGCGTTGACACGTAGGCCTTGCGCGCGGCGATGTACTGGCCGTCCGGCGCCCAGGCCGGGTTGTGCAGCAGGTTTTCCTTCTCGTCGGTGACCGGCTGGAGATCACTGCCGTCAGGCTTCATGGTCCAGATGTTCTCGGCGCCGCCGCGATCGCTGACAAACGCAATGCGCGTGCCGTCCGGGCTGAAAACGGGCTGGAAATCCCAGGCAATGCCCGAGGTCAGCGCTTCGGCCTCGCCACCGTCCATCGCCACGCGGTACAGATCACCGAGCAGGTCGAACACGACGTGTAGACCATCCGGCGAGACGGTCACGGTCGACCAGCTGACCTCGTCGGTCTCGATCGGGATGCTCGACCACTCGCCAGGCGGCTCCTGAACCGACCACGACGTGTCGCGTTCGGCGTCCGTTGCGGTCGCGTCGGCTGCAGGCTGCTGCGCCACGGCCGCAAACGGCAGCCAGATCAGTACCAGAAGAAACCTTTGAACCATGATCAATCCCATTGTTTTATATGTTGATTCAGACTTCAGAACCACCCGTCCCATCGGCCAGTTCGTTGGCCACGCCGTGCGGAACATGGCCGGTGGCGACCTCGCGACTGGCGCTTTCGCAGTGCAGTTGCTGGTCATCGAAGAAGATATCGGCGCCGAATGCGCGCAGGAATGCGGCCTTGTCGCGCCCGCCGAGGAACATCGACTCATCGATACGGATGCCCCAGGCGCGCAGCGTCAGGATCACGCGCTTGTGCGCCGGGGCCGAGCGCGCCGTGACCAATGCGGTGCGGATCGGGTTTTCCTCGACCGGATACGCCGACTGGATACTGTGGATGGCTTCGAGCACGGCCTTGAACGGACCGGCCTTGAGCGGCGTCATCGCCGCCTCGCGTTCACTCGACGAGAAGGCCTCCAGTCCCTGGGTCTTGTAGACCCGCTCGGCCTCGTCGCTGAAGATCACCGCGTCGCCGTCGAAAGCGATGCGCAGCTGGCCGGAGCGATTTTCGCGCGTGGCCTGCGGCAGGATCGTCGCCCCGGCATAGCCGGCCATCAGTACGCGGCGGACATCCTCGCCGTTGGCCGACAGAAACAGGTGCGCACCGCAGGCTTCGATGTAGTTGGCCGGGCTGGCACCGTTGGTAAACACCGCGCGCTGGATGTCCAGCCCGTGATGCTCGATGGAATTGAAAATGCGCAGCCCGGTATCGGCGCTGTTGCGCGACAGCAGCACGATCTCGACCCCGGGATGATCCATCTCGTCATCGTTGAGCGCCAGCAGTTTCTGCGCCAGCACGAACGCCACGCCCGGCTGCAGGATGTCGTTTTCGTGCTCGCGCTGGTATTCCATGTAGCGCTGCAGCCCGTGCTCGAGGTAGATCTGATGGGTCGAATCCAGATCGAACAGCGCGCGCGAGGAAATCGCGATGACCAGCGGCTTGCCGGTGTCCGGACGCATCCGGGCTCAGTTGGCGCGCGCCGCGATCGCGGCCAGCACGACCTCGGGCAAGGGCCGGAACTCCTGCCCATGAGCCGGCAGCCGGTGCAACACGTGCGCACCGCTGGCCGTGGTCAGTACCAGCCTTGCCAGCGCTTCGGCCGGTCGAGTCGGGTCGAAATCCTTGCAGGCCTGGCCGCGCTCGATCACGCCGACCAGCGCGGCGAACATCTCGCCGATACAGTCACGCGCGAAGCCGGCCAGCAAGGCATCGGCATCTTCCAGCTCGGTGATGGCACGCACCATCAGGCAGCCACTGGGGAGCGACTCGGGCTGCGCGACAGCCGATGACAGGTAGCCGGCAATGGCGTCGCGCGGACGCGTCTGGGGCGCGATCAGCAGCGCAAGACGAGGGAGCAGAAAATGCTCGCGGTAGCGGGCCAGCGCGGCCTCGAACAGCGCGCGCTTGTTGCCGAAGGTGTCGTACAGACTCTGGCGGCTGATGCCCATGCAGTCGACCAGGGACTGCATCGAGGCACCCTCGTAGCCGGTGGCCCAGAACTGCAGCATCGCGCGCTCCAGCGCCTGATCGGGATCGAAACTCTTGGGTCGCATCCTGCGGCTCACGGCAAATATCCGGCCATGATAGCCGATGCCATGCCCTGCCGTTTCGATCACGCGTAACCGCGTTCAGTCAGTGGGCGACCAGACCTGCGTTTCGGGCCGGAAGGCCAGCCAGGCGAACGCGAAGTGCACGCCACCGGCCACCGGTTCCAGCCGTCGCCCGGCCAGCTCGCCTTCCACCGCCTGACCGAGCGCATTCCAGCGGCTACCCGTCTCGCGATCGAAAAACCTGTCTTCGCGGGTTTCGAAGGTCAGCGTACGCCCGTCGACACGACGGTCGTAGGCATTCAGCGAGGCGACCTTGCGCGAGCCCTGGATCTTGCGCTGGTCGAGTGCGGAGAAGGCCGGGTCGGCCGCAAATACCGCCACCGGGCGGCCGCCGACCATGTCGTTGACGACCTGCGGCGGCGTGAATGCGCCAAACGGGTAGGCCCGCGAAGCCTCGCCCTCGCGCACCGCCAGCACTCGCTCCATCGCCGGCAGGCGCTCATCGACCGGGTCATCGAACAGGAATGGGCTCTGGCCGACGCGGTCGTAGCCGCGGTAGGGGTTTTCGCCGTAGGGCCGGTTGTGGCCGGTGCGCCGATCCAGCACTCGGCCGTCGGGGTGGGCATCCACGAAATCTCCGAAACGCACGATGCTGGCCGGGTGTTCGGTGAGTTCGCGTCCGGCGTAGGTACCGATCAGTCCTGTCCCGGTGAACTGCTGCCACCAGGTTTCACTCTGACGGTCGTACATCACCAGGTCGCTCTTGCGCAACCGGCCGGTGGTGCCGAAATCCAGCACCCGGCCGTTGAACTCACGTTCGAATACCAGGCTGGCATTGCACAATGGACAAAACGTTACTGCCAGCGGTTTACCGCCAACCACATCGTTGACGATCTCGTGCCAGATCAGGATCTGCAGCGGGTAAGCCCGCCAGTCGTCGCCGACCGAAACGACGATCGCCGGCTCGTCGGGATGCAGCCAGTTCGCGCGCGCGGCCGGGATGAAGCGCGGTGCATCCAGTGCCGGGATGCCGTCGCGCGGCGGACCGCCCGAGCGAATCTCATCGAAATCGATGATGGTGTTGGTGAAATCGGTTTTCGGGAACTCCACCCGGGACGCCGTGTCCTGCGCCGCCGTCGGGACGGCTGCAATGACGGCGAGCACCAGCGCAATAACGACCAGCACGCGTCGCAGGCATGCTTGGAGAAATAGACTCTGATTCATCGGACTACCCCGCTTCGATTGATCGGCACGCCGGAAAAACAAAAAGGCCCGGATACGGCAGAGCCGACCCGGGCCGGGTGAGGCCATTGGGGAGCGATCAATGGGCTCAGCCAATCAGACCGATCAGTCTGCGAATTCCTTGCACGCCGCAACGAATTTATTCTGATTCGCTTTGCAGCCGACGCCGCGAGCCCTTCAGCCGGCCGGCTCGATACGAGCCAATCCACCCATGCGCGGACGCAGCACTTCGGGGACGGTGACCGAGCCGTCACGATTCTGGTAGTTTTCCAGCACCGCAACCAGGGTTCGGCCGACGGCGAGACCCGAGCCGTTGATCGTATGCACCAGTTCCGGCTTGCCGGTCTCGGGGTTGCGCCAGCGCGCCTGCATGCGACGCGCCTGGAAGTCACCGAAATGACTGCACGAGGAAATCTCGCGCCACGCCTGCTGACCGGGCAGCCAGACTTCGAGATCGAAGGTGCGACGGGCTGAAAAGCCAAGATCACCGGTGCACAGGGCAACACGGCGGTAAGGTAGCTCCAGCCGCTCGAGTACGGTCTCGGCATGACGGGTGAGTGATTCCAGCGCCGCTTCGGCCTCTTCAGCGATCGTAATCTGCACCAGCTCGACCTTGTCGAACTGGTGCTGGCGGATCATGCCGCGGGTATCCCGACCGTGCGAACCGGCCTCGCGGCGAAAACACGGCGTGTGCGCGACAAACTTCAGCGGCATTGCCGCCGCCTCGATGATCTCGCCGGCGGCCAGGTTGGTCAGCGGCACTTCGGCCGTCGGGATCAGATAACGCGGCGGGTCATCATCGACCCGAAACGCATCGGCCTCGAACTTCGGCAGCTGACCGGTCCCTTTCATCGCTTCGGCACCGACCAGATAGGGCGTCCAGGCCTCGGTATAGCCGTGCTCGGTGGTGTGCAGATCGAGCATGAACTGGGCCAGCGCACGGTGCAGCCGGGCAACCGGCCCGGTCAGAACCGTGAAACGGGCGCCGGACAGGCGTGCGGCACGATCGAAGTCGATCCCGCCCAGCCGCTCACCGATCTCGACGTGATCGCGCGGCTCAAAGTCGAATTGCGGCGGCTCGGATGAGCGCTTGAGCTCGACGTTGTCGTTTTCATTCTCGCCGTCGGGGACGTCGTCGGCCGGCAGATTGGGGATATCGAGGAGCAGGTGGTCGAGCGCGGCGCGCACCTCGTCGAGCGATTCGCGTCCGGCCTTGAGTTCGTCGCCCAGTGCGCTGACTTCCTGCATCAGACCCGACGCATCGTCACCAGCAGCCTTGGCCTGGCCGATCGCCTTCGAACGCGCGTTGCGGACCTGCTGCAGCTCCTCGACGCGGGTCTGCAATTGCTTGCGGCGGGCTTCCAGCGCGGCAAAGTTCTCGATATCGAGCGGATAGCCACGCCGGGCCAGGGATTTGGCGACCGCTTCGATATCGCGGCGCAGCAGTTGTACGTCCAGCATGGCAGAAGTCGCGGTTCGGGGATACCCGTGATTCTATCCCGCCGTCTCGCCGAAGGGATGCTGGAACAGGATGCCTTCGTGGCGCTCCGGCCCGGTCGAGAGCATGTGCACCGGCGCCTCGGCCAGCTCGGCGATCCGATCCAGGTAGGTTCGCGCTGCCGCCGGCAAGCGCGCAACTTCGGTAATGCCGCGGCTATCGCCGTCCCAGCCCGACAGCGTCTCGTAGACCGGCCGCACGTTGTTCCAGTCCTCGGCGCCCTGCGGGAAGGTATCGACGCCTTCGTAGTCGACGCAGACCTTGACCTCGGACAAGCCATCGAGCACGTCCAGCTTGGTCACGCAAAGCCCGCTGACGCCGTTGACGCGCACCATGCGCTTGAGCGCAACCGCATCCAGCCAGCCGCAGCGGCGCGGCCGCCCGGTGGTGGCACCGAATTCGTGACCGCGCTCGGCCAGGTGCCGACCGACGGCGTCTTCAAGCTCGGTCGGGAACGGCCCCGAACCGACCCGCGTGGTGTAGGCCTTGGTGATGCCAAGCACGTAGTCGATATCGCTGGCGGCCACCCCGGTACCGGTCATTACGCCGCCGATCGTGGTGTTCGACGAGGTCACGAACGGATAGGTGCCCTGATCGAGGTCCAGCAGGCTGCCTTGGGCGCCCTCGAACAGGATGCGCTTGCCGGCGCGTCGCGCTTCGTGCAATTCGCCGGTGACATCGCAGACCAGCGGCCGCAGCTGTTCACCCATGCGCGCGGCATCTTCGGCCACAGCAGCCGGATCCAGCGGCTCGGCCGCGTAGTAATGGGTGAGCAGGAAGTTGTGGTACTCCAGCACCGGGCCGAGCTTTTCGGCCGTGCGTGCCGGGTCGACCAGGTCGGCCAGACGGATGCCCTGGCGCGCCGCCTTATCCTCGTAGACCGGGCCGATGCCGCGCCCGGTTGTGCCGATTCGGCGCTGACCGCGCGCACGCTCGCGCGCCTGATCGAGCGCGACGTGCGAGGCCAGGATTACCGGACAGGCACCGGACAGTCCCAGGCGTCCGGATACCGCTACACCCGCCTGCTCCAGTCCGGCGATTTCGGCCAGCAAGGCGTCGGGCGCAATCACCACGCCATTGCCGATCAGGCAGCGCGCGTTCGGATCAAGAATGCCCGACGGCACCAGGTGCAGAACCGTCTTCTTGCCATCCACCCAGAGCGTGTGGCCGGCGTTGTGGCCGCCCTGGAAACGAACTACGAAATCGGCCGCGCGCGCCAGCAGGTCGACGATCTTGCCCTTGCCCTCATCGCCCCACTGGGTGCCCAGCACCACTACCGAACGCGTCATGATCTTGACTCCCCGAAAAAAGCCGGCGACGGACCAGGCCCGTCAGCGCAGCCAGTGAAACATCAGCGCACCGACCCCGATCAGCACCAGCCCGAAACGCCGGATGGTCTGCGGCGGCAACTTCGCCATCGTCGCCACCGCTTCCTGCCAGCCGCGCGGATTGAGCGCCGGCATCAGGCCTTCGAGCACCAGCATCAGCGCAAAGGCCAGCAGCAGATCATCGAGCATGGGCCAGGCTGCTCCGGAATCAGCGCTGCTCGCGGAAAAAGCGGAAGAATTCCGATTCGGTATCCAGCACCATCATGTCGCGCTGTCCGGTCATGCTGCCGCGATAGGCTTCGAGACTGCGCATGAAGGCGAAGAACTCCGGATCGCGCTGGTAAGCCGAGGCGAAGATTTCAGCGGCCCGTGCATCGCCTTCACCACGGATGCGAGCAGCGTCGCGCTCGGCCTCGGCCAGCAGTACACGCGTCTCGCGATCGGCATCGGCCTGAATCTCGGCGGCCCGTTCGCGACCCAGCGAACGCAGTTCGTTGGCAAATTCGGTACGCTGCGTCGCCATGCGATCGAACACCGAGCTCAACACTTCGTCGGTCAGCTCGATCTTCTTGATCCGCACATCCAGCACATCGATGCCGAAGGTCTGCATGCGCTCGTCGACCCGTCGTTGCAGATCGTCCATCATCACGCGGCGCTGCTCGGAGACCACCTCGCTGAGCGTGCGGCGGGCAAATTCGTCGCGCAGGTCGTTGCGGATCAACTGCGCCAGACGCGAACGCGCAACCATGAAATCGCCGCCGGTGGTGGCGACGTAGAAATCGCGCGGCGCCGCGATCTGCCACTTGACGTAGTAGTCGACCTCGACGAATTTCTGCTCGGCCGTGTTCATCTGCTCCGGCGGCATGTCCAGCGTGATCAGCCGGTTGTCGAACTTGACCACGTTGTTGATGAACGGGGTCTTGAAATGCAGCCCCGGTTGATAGTCGGCACGCACCACTTCACCGAGCCGGAACTTCAAGGCATGCTCGGTTTCGGTGACCACGAACAGGCTGTTGAACAACAGCACGACTACGGCGACCAGGGCAATGGGCATCAGCATCTTCATCGGTCTATCTCTCCTGGCGTCCGGTACGGGCACGGGGCTGGCTGGCTTCGCCGCGCGGCATGTCGCCGCTACCCATCAACGGCGGCGGCGGCAGCGCGGAGGCCGAACCACCACCGGTCAGCCGGTCCAGCGGCAGGTACAGCAGGTTGTTGCTGTCACCCTGCAGAATGACTTTCGGCACCTGCGCCAGCACTTCCTCCATGGTCTCCAGGTACAGGCGCTGGCGCGTGACCTCGGGTGCATTGGCGTACTCGGCATACAGCGCATTGAAGCGGTCGGACTCACCATCGGCCCGGGCGATCAGGGAATCGCGGTACCCGATCGCCGCCTCGCGCACGCGTGCGGCCTGGCCGCGAGCTTCAGGCACGACCTGGTTCGCGTAAGCCTGAGCTTCGTTGGCAAACCGAATCTGGTCCTCGCGCGCGCGCACGACATCGTCGAACGCGGTCTGCACCTGGTTCGGCGGGCGCACTTCCTGCAGGTTGAACGACTCGATCTGGATGCCCGAATCGTAGCGATCGACAATTTCCTGCAGCAGCTCGCCGGCTGCAACCGCAATCACACCACGGCCGGCCTCGAGAATGAAGTCCATGTTGTTGGTACCGACCGTCTCGCGGATCGCACTGTCGGTGGCTTCCTGCAATGAGCGCACCGGCTCTTGCACGTTGAACAGGAACTTCTCGGCCTCGAGCACCCGGAACTGCACCGCGTAGCCCAGCTCGATCAGGTTTTCATCGCCGGTGAGCATGCGCGAGCGGTTCTCGATCGAGCGCACTTCGGCCACGTTGATCTTCTGTACGGTCTCGATCGGTGCCGGGAAGGTCAGTTTCAGGCCCGGCGTCAGGGTGCGCGTGTATTCACCCAGACGCAGCACGACGCCACGCTCGGATTCATCGATGATATGGATGGAATTCCAGATGACCCAGACCACCGCCAGCAGCCCGACCAGCGCAAATACGCCGCCGAGCCCCGGACCCTCGTTTCCGCCGCTGCGCCCGCCGGAATCGCCGCCGCCGTTGCCGATGATTTTCTTGAGTCGCTTCTGGACATTGGCAAATACTTCGTCAAGGTCCGGCGGCTGCTGGCCGCCCCCCTGCCAGGGGTCCTTGCCGTTGCCGCCACCGCGACCGGGCTCATTCCAGGGCATCAATGCCTCCGTTATTCGTGAATGGGTATGTCTTCAATCCGATGAATTGCCGGGCAAATCGACCGCCGTTGAATG
The DNA here is from genome assembly GCA_032251355.1 of Wenzhouxiangellaceae bacterium. Taxonomy (GTDB): domain Bacteria; phylum Pseudomonadota; class Gammaproteobacteria; order Xanthomonadales; family Wenzhouxiangellaceae. The sequence goes on along the minus strand of JAVVDV010000042.1, from coordinate 5,388 downwards.
CCGACCCGGGAGCCAACACAACAGCGAATTGCCATGACCGGGCCGTCTTTTAAGACCCGCTTGCAAAACCGAACTCAGTTTAGCAGGTGTTGGTGAACCCAATGGCCGTCGGCACCACCCAGGCGCGCGAGTTCATCGGCGTCGCGGCGGGTCAGGTCGAGTTCCAGCCGACTGCTGCCATCGTCGTCGACGCGCTCGGAGCGTATCGCGCCCATGGTGTAGAGCATGGCACGCAACTTCTGAAGTCGCGGCGGCAGTTCGACGCTGCGACAGATGCGTCCCTCGCCCAGTCGCGTGGCGATCGCCGCGCGCAGCAGCGGCAAGCCGTCTCCGGTCGCGGCCGAAACCCAGACCCGGTCGGGGCGCCCGTGCTCATCGTTGAGCACCTCGGGTGAACGACCCAGCCGGTCGATCTTGTTGTAGACCAGCAGTCGCGGCAACGCATCGGCACCGATTTCATGCAACACCGCATCGACCGTCTGACCGTGCCGGACGTGCTCCGGATCGGCGGCATCGACGACCTGCACCACCAGCGCGGCCGAACGCGTTTCTTCCAGCGTGGCTCGAAACGCCGCGACCAGTTCATGCGGCAGATCGTGCACGAAGCCGACCGTATCGCTGACCAGCGTCGGCGTGCCGCGCGCTGAGTCCAGCCGGCGCACGGTCGGGTCCAGAGTCGCAAAAAGCTGGTCGCGCGCCTCGACCGCCGAGGCCGTCAGCACATTGAACAAGGTCGACTTGCCGGCATTGGTGTAGCCGACCAGAGCAACCACCGGCAGGGCGTTGCGCTGTCGCGCCTGGCGCCCGCGCTCGCGGTGACGCTGGACGCGCGCCAGGCGCGCCTCGAGCTGGCGGATGCGCCCGGCCAGCAGTCGGCGGTCGGTTTCGAGCTGGGTTTCACCCGGCCCGCGCATGCCGATGCCACCGCGTTGCCGTTCGAGATGGGTCCAGCCGCGCACCAGCCGCGTCGACAGGTGCCGGAGCTGAGCGAGCTCGACCTGCAGCTTGCCCTCGTGGGAACGCGCGCGCTGAGCAAAGATGTCGAGAATCAGCGTGGTGCGATCAAGCACCGGGCAACCCAGCGCGCGCACCAGGTTGCGCTCCTGCACCGGGCTCAGCCGGTGGTTGAACAGTACGATGCCGGCTTCCAGCGAGGTGACCGCTTCGGCCAGTTCATCGACCTTGCCGCTGCCCACCAGCAGGGCCGGATCGGCGCGATCGCGCGGCGCACGAACCGTACCGACCACAACACAGCCGGCCGCTTCGGCCAGCGCCTGGAATTCCTCCAGCTCGCGCGCGCTCGTGCCGGCGCCGAATTCAGGCTGAACCAGCAGTGCGCGCGGGTCGGGCGGCTTGACGGGGGTGTCGATCAATCCTCGTCGACGTCGGACTCCGTGACCGGGCCCAGGCGCACGTTGCGCGCCGGCACGACCGTCGAAATCGCATGCTTGTAGATCATCTGGCTGACGGTATTCTTCAGCAGCACGACAAAGTTGTCGAACGACTCGATCTGGCCCTGCAGCTTGATGCCGTTGACCAGGAACACCGAGACCGGGATGCGCTCCTTGCGCAGCGCGTTCAGAAACGGATCCTGAAGCGATTGACCCTTGGCTGCCATAAGAATGTTCTCCTGTATATCGTTGTAATTATTGATTAACCATTGACCAGGCGACTCGATCGCGCAGTGTCCTGCGGTTGCAGCGGGCGGAGCACATTGATTCGGTGCCCGTGCAGTTCCCGCAAGATTATCCCAGCCGACTCGTGAACGCCCGATCATGTGACGAATCCCGCATTCTACGCGCCTGCCAGCCACCGCCGCACGCGTTCCAGTATGCGGTCGGGCAGGTCGGATTTCAACGGGTCGTACCACAACGCTCCGGTCCATTGCCGCAGTGCGGTGAGCTGGCGCTTGGCCAGTTGGCGGGTGGCGGCGCGGATGCGCGCGGCCAGCTCGGCCCGATCGAACTGGCCGGCCAGCAACTGTCCGGCCTGGCGGTAACCGACTGCGCGCAGCGCGGTGCTGTCGGGCCCGAGATCCGGCCGCGCAAACAACGCGCGCGTCTCGTCGATCAAGCCCTCGGCAAGCATGCGATCGGTTCGCTCGGCGATGCGCGCATGCAAACAGCCACGATCGCCCGGCGCCATGACCAGGTGCAGCGCGCCGGCCATTCGATCCACGCCACGACCGGAGCGCTGGACACTGGCAGGACGACCGCTCAGCAGGCAGATTTCCAGCGCCCGCTGGATCCGCTGCGGATCATCCGGGGCAATCCTGCGCGCGCTGTCCGGGTCGAGCGCGGCCAGCCGGGCATGCACGGCCGGCCAGCCCGAGCGCGCCGCTTCGTGCTCGATCTCGGCCCGCAGCGCCGGATCGGCCGGCGGCAGCGGATCGAGTCCGTAGCGCAGCGCACGCAGGTACAGCGGCGTGCCGCCGACGATTACCGGGATCTGGCCGCGCGCCCGCGCCACATGGATCTCACGCTCGGCATCAGCGGCAAACTCCGCCGCATTGTAGGGACGGGCCGGGTCGCGGATATCGATCAGCGCGTGCGGATAGCGTTCCAGCTCGGCACGCGAGGGCTTGGCCGTGCCGATGTCCATGCCACGATAGACCTGCGAAGAATCGGCGCTGACCAGGTGCACATCGAAGGCGTCGGCCAGCGCGAAGGCAGCCGCGGTCTTGCCGGCCGCGGTCGGGCCGGTCAGCACGATCGCCGGCGGCAGCAGCTGAAGTTCAGCGCAAGGCGGCATCGAGCGCCCGCCACGGACAGCCGCGCTCGCCGGCGGCCTGCTCGATGCGATCGACCAGCGCGTGATGTGCAGCCAGCTCGTCGGCATTGGCCGGTCGCCGCACCAGTCGGGCCGGATCGAAGTTCGGCACATCCGGGTCACGTTCGCGGTGCGTGCGGCGGTCGAGATCCAGCCCCAGCGCGACCTGGCCGCCAGTCATCCGCAGGTAGACCTCGGCCAGCAGTTCGGCATCGAGCAAGGCCCCGTGCAGGGTGCGGTTGGCGTTGTCGACCTCGTAGCGGCGACACAGCGCATCGAGGCTGTTGCGCTGGCCCGGATGCAACTCACGCGCGAGCACCAGCGTGTCCAGAACCTCGGCGAACTCGGCAACCCGGCAGGGTGGATCGATCCGCCCGAGTTCGCTGTCGAGGAAGCCGACGTCGAACGGTGCGTTGTGGATGACCAGCTCGGCCTCGCGCAGGAATTCCTGCAACTCGCCGGCGATCTCGGCGAACCGTGGCTTATCGGCCAGAAACTCGTCGCTCAGCCCGTGGACTTCGACCGCGCCGGCTTCGACCTGGCGATCGGGGTTGAGGTAGCAGTGAAAACGCTGTCCGGTCAACCTGCGATCGATCATCTCCAGCGCGCCGATCTCGATGATGCGATGCCCGTCTTCGGGCTCCAGACCGGTGGTCTCGGTATCGAGCACGACCTGGCGCATCAGACCCGCCCTCTCGACGCGACGCGGTCGGCCGCGGCCGTGGCCAGCCGGTCGGCATGCTCGTTTTCCGGGTGGCCGGCATGACCGCGCACCCAGAACCATTGCACTTCATGGCGCTCGGCCTCGGCCGCCAGACGCTGCCACAGGTCGGCATTCTTGACCGGCTTGCGCGCCGCGGTCTTCCAGCCGTTGCGCCGCCAGCGCGGCAGCCATTCGGTGATGCCCTGGCGCACGTAGTTCGAATCGGTGGTCAGATGCACCGCACACGAGCGCTTGAGTGCCGCCAGCGCCTCGATCGCGGCCATCAATTCCATCCGGTTGTTGGTCGTTGCCGCCTCACCACCCGACAGTTCCCGTTCACGCCCGTTGCAGCGCAGCAAAGCGCCCCAGCCACCGGGTCCGGGGTTGCCGCGACAGGCACCGTCGGTCCAGATTTCGACCACCTCGGCGCTCATGCCGCCCTGCAACTGGTGGGCACGGAATGCGTCATCGTCTGCGCCCGGGCCGGGAAGCGCAACGCTCGCACGCGCGGTCCGCGCGGCGGCTTGCGCGCGACCACCAGCAACAACGGCGCCACCCCGGGCACGATCCCCTGCCAGTGCGCGGTGGCCGGGACCTGCAACAACAGCGAGTGACGCGCGTGCTGCATCAACAGGCGCGGCCAGGCCGGCAGATGCAAGGCCCGACGACCCAGCTCCTGCCAGCTTTTTCGATGCCAGGGGTTGGCCGAGACCGAGACCAGCAACCCGCCGGGTTTGAGACAGCGCACTGCATCGGCCAGCAACTCCGGCCCGAAGGCGCGCCAGAACAGGTGGCGCAAGACGATCGCCGGCAGTTGCTCATCGGCAAACGGCAGCGCCGCGGCCGGCGCACGACACGGCCAGGCCCAGCCGTTCTCGTCCATCAGCATGCGATGGCGCGGCACGCCCAGGGCCGGCGCACCACCGCTCAGCGGCGCCAGTTCCAGCACCCAGTCAACACCGGCGCCGGCCAGCAACGGTCCGAGCATGGCATTTTCGGCATTCTGCAGGCGGACGAATCCGGCGGACATGACGGGTAGTATCCTTCTGAGGACGAGACTGCAACGTTTGCGAGGACGTGATGACGATCAACTTTCAGGCCATCCCCGCTTTCAGCGACAATTATATCTGGGCGATCCGAACCGCCGGCGACGGCTGCGTGCTGGTCGACCCCGGCCAGGCCGAACCGGCCCTGGCCTACCTCGATCGCCATGCACTGCGGCTCGAAGGGCTGCTGCTGACCCACCATCACGCCGACCACATCTGCGGCGTGGCCGGACTGCGCGAGCAGCATCCGGCGCCAGCCTGGGGCCCGGACGACCCGCGCATGCCGGCCGATATGCAGCGCGTGACCGAGGGCGAGCGCGTCGAGATCGGCGGCCTGGCGTTCGACGTGCTGGAAACCCCGGGCCACACTCGCAGCCACATCGTGTTCTACACCCCCGGCGCAGTGCTGTGCGGCGACACGCTGTTTTCGGCCGGATGCGGACGGCTGTTCGAGGGCACGCCCGGGCAGATGCAGGCCAGCTTCGACAAACTGGCCGCGCTGCCGGATGAGACGCGCGTGTATTGCGCGCACGAGTACACCGCCGCCAACTGCCGCTTTGCGCAAGCCGTTGAACCGGATAACCCGGCACTTGCCGAACGCGCACGAGAAGTCGAGGCGCTGCGTGCCGACGGGCACATCACGCTGCCGACCACGATTGCCGAGGAAAAAACCTTCAACCCGTTCCTGCGCACCCGCGAACCCGCGGTCATCGACGCTGCCGCTGCGCGCGAACCCGCGGCCGGAAGCGGCGCGGACGCGGTGTTCGGCGTCATTCGGCGCTGGAAGGACAGCTTCTAGTGGGCCATGCGGTTAATTAGGTGACACTCAGCCGTCGCACAAGCGTCGTGGGCAAGGCGCGCGAGCGAAGG
>JAVVDV010000041.1:0-21024 GCA_032251355.1 Wenzhouxiangellaceae bacterium | reverse complement strand
CTGCATCTCGTCTCCAAATAGCTCGGTGATCCGAGCCTTGATGTCGTCGGTATGGATAAAGGCATAGGCATGGCTCTCCATGTCTGGGCCGCGGTCGAGCGTGCCCTGGCTGGCTCCGCAGTGGCGGCACTTGCCCTGTGCCCATGCATGGTCCAGCCGCTCGAACCAGATATTCCCCTGATCATTTGCAAAACGCCGGCCGACGGAACGCTCGCCGTTGGCATGTTTCGAGCAATATACGCTGCGCCTTGCCAGCAGGCTGGTCAGGTGAGTGATGCCGATGCCGAATACCTGTTGCGTCAGAATATGATCGACTCGTTGCTGCAGGTCTGGAAGTTCTTCCTCCAGCCCTTTGACCAGGCGGCGCGTGATTTCGCGCAGGAACACGCCGGACTTGGTGCAGGGGTCGAGAAAACGCACCGTCTTGTCCGCCCACAGGTTGGCGCCTGCATGGTCCGCTGCCCACGCCGCGGCGAGTGTGTCGAGCATCCGGTTGGCGAACTCCGGCGGCGTGAATACCTCGTCGTTCGACAGGTTTGCAATGCAGGTCAGCACATCCGGATTGCGCCCGCGCAGGGTGAAATGCGCCTGGGCACTCATGCCCAGCACTCCCGGAACTGCCACGTGGATCGCTTCCGGTCTGGCGTCCATTTCGGTACAATCATCTCCTCACCCCTACTCGGTCTCGCCCCATGCAGGTATCGATTCGCCGCAGGAAGCCGAGCCGCAAGGCCATCGTCCGGTCCGTGGCAAGCTCGACCGCCATCGAGACAGGCCAGCGAATCGCCGATCTTGAAGCGAAGCTTCTTGCGCCCCGATCCGGTCCGTTTCGGGTCTCGCTGGCCATCAAGCCCCCGAAGCGCGCAGAGCGCGGCTGACCAGATCTTCCATCGCTGCGTAGTCACGATCTAGACAACTCTGGATAGCTGCGAAATACTCTGGCTTGTCTGAATCCCACGTGCTGTAATCCAGCGTATCCAGCCCGGCCTGCACCGCCATCACGTCGGCCAGCAAACGCGACAGCCGTCCGTTGCCTTCTCGGAACGGATGGATCAGAATCAGTTCAACATGGCATTGAGCGATAGCGCTGACTAGCCTTGAGTGCTCCATCCCGTCGCACGGTGTATGCATATGAAGATCTCGCGCCTCAAACTCCGCCAACAGTCGTGGAATCTGTGAGGCTGCGGCGAACTGGAAGTCTTCTTTCGAGACGTTCACTGAGCGCAGCTCCCCTGCCCAAGTGTAAAGGTTGCCGAGCCACATTCGATGCCATTCGGTCAAATCCGCTAGCCGCAGCTGCCGCAACGGGAACTGATTTTCCATCACCAGGCTGTATAACTGCACCAAAAGCTCCAACTCAAGCTCGTCGATCTCCTCCGGATCGGTAATTCCCAACTTGTTGCGCAATACCCGCCCGTTCGATCCCGGCTGATATTCGGACTGCGATCCGCTGGCCTGATAGCGATCGGTAGCCACCATTCAGTCCGCAGCCATTTCCGCCAATTCGCGCATATTGGCCGGCGGCCAGGTTTTTTCCGGCTGGAAGATTTCATGCTTGCCCAAGTGGGCAAACAGAGAACCTTCGGCGCTGAACGCCGACGAACCGGCCAGTACATCGAATCGGAAATCACGGCGCTGGTAGCGACCCTTGCCGAGGTAGGCCCATTCGGCAAAGGTGATCGGCTCGCCGGCCTGGTTGCGCATGGTGAGTGCATCACCGTGGACGAGATTCTGCGACAGCACGAAATGGGCCGCCCGAACCAGCTCGTCGCAGGGATCGAGCTTCAGGTGAAAGATCAGGATTTCCAGCAGGTTGGCGCGGCACTCGGCGATGTTGTCGTCCAGAAGCTCGATGCCGTAGATGCTCATCAGTGCCAGCAGCGCGTAATGACGGCGCTCGAATTCGGACTTGCGATATTTGAGATCGACCGCGGCCAGCTTGCGGGCGAGGATCTTGACCAGGAAATTGCCGCTGCCGCAGGCCGGTTCAAGGAAACGCGAATCGATGCGCTCGGTTTCTTCCTTGACCAGATCGAGCATGGCGTCGACCATCCAGCCCGGCGTGAACACTTCGCCGTGGTCGGCCACGCGTTGTTTCGAGCGCACTTGCTGTTCCATCGACCCTTCCAGCCCCTGCCCAAGCCTGTCGAGTGTACCCAATTCGTCGCAAGCCTGGCGCGGTGCCGGGCTTGAAGAGTGCGTGCTTGCTTGCGCGCGACGCACCCGCGCTGCAGGAGCCTGCCTGCAGGCGATTTCTCCGAGATGCCCGGGTGCAAAAGACAATCGCCTGCAGGCAGGCTCCTACGGTCGTAAGCCCCGGCCGTTGGTTCGGGCTGGTGTTGAGCCGCGGGCGAAACGCACCGAACGGTGGTCGGATCGCGACGGGGCGTTGCTGCTACTCGTCGAGCAGCCGCTGCTCGGCTTCGCGGTAGCGGGCGAGGGTCTGGTCGATGATTTCGGGCGGCAGGTTCGGGCCGGGGGCGGTCTTGTTCCAGTCCTGGGTCTCGAGCCAGTCGCGTACGAACTGCTTGTCGAAGCTCGGCGGGCTGGTGCCGAGTTTCCACTGTTCTTCGGGCCAGAAGCGCGAGGAGTCGGGGGTCAGGACTTCGTCGATCAGGTAGAGGTGGCCGGCCTCGTCGGTGCCGAATTCAAACTTGGTGTCGGCGATGATGATGCCGCGCTGGCGTGCCCAGGCGGCCGCGCGCAGGTAGATCGCGATGCTGATGTCGCGTACCCGGAACGCGAGATCCGGGCCGATCTGCTGCTGCATGGCGTCGAAGCTGATGTTCTCGTCGTGGTCGCCGTCGGCAGCCTTGGTCGAGGGTGTGAACACCGGTTCGGTCAGGCGCGAGGCCTGTTCGAGACCGCGCGGAAGCTTGACACCGCTGATGCTGCCGGTGGCCTGGTAATCGCGCCAGCCGGAACCGGCCAGGTAGCCGCGTACGATTGCCTCGATCGGCAGCGGCTTGAGCGCGCGCACCAGCATGCTGCGCGCCGCGACCGCCTCGGCCAGCGACTCGTCACCGAGAATGTCGGCCAGGTTGCCGTCGACGCGGTGGTTGCGCACCAGGTCGTCAAAGCGCTCGAACCAGAAATTCGAGATGCGCGTGAGAATCTCGCCCTTGCCGGGAATCGGGTCGGGCAGGATCACGTCGAAGGCGCTGAGCCGGTCGCTGGCGACGATCAGCAGCCGGTCGGCGTCGACGCGATAGAGGTCGCGCACCTTGCCCTGGTGCACGCGCGCAAGCGGAAGTTCGGGGAGAGTGGACACGATGAGGCGCTAGAATGAGCGTGCTTCAGATTATACGCTGGTCCCCCAGCCGTCATTTCCACTGCCGGAGTCCGTATGCGCCAACCGCTGGTCATTGCCCCTTCCATCCTGTCGGCCGACTTTGCCCGACTCGGCGAGGACGTGTCTGCGGTGCTCGCCGCCGGTGCCGACTGGGTGCATTTCGACGTCATGGACAACCATTACGTGCCCAACCTGACGATCGGGCCGATGGTCTGCAAGGCGCTGCGCGATTACGGGGTGACCGCGCCGATCGATGTGCACCTGATGGTCAAGCCGGTTGACCGGATCATCCCCGATTTTGCCGCCGCCGGCGCGAGCGTGATCAGCTTCCATCCCGAGGCCAGCGAGCACGTCGATCGCACGCTGGCGCTGATCCGCGAACACGGCTGCCGGGCCGGGCTGGTGTTCAACCCGGCCACGCCGCTGGACGTGCTGGAGTGGGTGATCGACAAGCTCGACCTGGTGCTGATCATGTCGGTCAACCCCGGCTTCGGCGGTCAGGCCTTCATTCCGACGGCGCTGGACAAGCTCGAGCGCGCGCGCGCGATCATCGACGCCAGCGGCCGCGACATCCGGCTGGAGGTCGACGGCGGCGTCAAGCCGGGCAACGCGGCCGAGGTGATCGCCGCCGGCGCCGACACGCTGGTGGCCGGCTCGGCCATCTTCGGGGCGGACGACTATGCCGGCGTGATTGCCCAGCTGCGCCGCGGCGGTGAGTTGCGCGCCTGATTCGGGCTGAAGAGCGACAGGAACGTCGTCGCCGCGAGCGCCCCATCGGCCCGGGACGGGCCTTCTGCAGGTGTAGGAGCGGCGTCCACGCCGCGATTCTGGGATCGAGTCTGATTTGCCTAATTTCGAAGCCGCGCGTTGGAGTTCCAGCGAGCGGACAAAGGCCTTGCATTCCATTTCGCCAGTTTCAGACAGACATAGTGTTATAGCGCACATAATTGACCATGTGATGTGTTTCCTATATCCTTACGCGGGACCTGACCTACCAATCCCAAATCTGGAGCGTTGTTCAATGAAAACCAAGCATGTCATTTCAGCCATCCTCGCCTGTTTCGTCGCGATCTGCTCTACCTCGGTCCTGGCCCAGAAGAGCAGCAACCCCATTTTCGCGGCCAGCACGTCAATTCCGTTCGAATTGTCCTTGCTTTCGATGAAGATCGGGGCCGAAAACACCATCAACATCGGCAGCATCTCCGGCGGTGGCGGCGCGGGCAAGGCGACTTTCAAGGAGCTCACGTTCACCAAGCTCCCGGACGCCGCGACCGCAGAACTGCTGAGGCTGCTGACGACGGGTGATTCGGTTGCTAACCTGTTTATCACGCAGGGCAATGCGCGATGGGAGCTTGGCCTCGTTATGGTGAGTGATTACTCGAGCGAAGGGGTTGCCGGCCGGGATGGCGCACAGATCGAGTCCTGGGTGCTGCAATTCGGCTCCATGCGTGCGATCGTGGACGGGGTCGAGTGGTGCTGGAATCGGATTGAGAACGAGTCGTGCAATTGATCGGATCAGCTCAGGCCGGAACGGCCTGCTGCATTCACGAAGGGCTGCCCACCGTGGCAGCCCTGATCATGACCGAATATTTTTGAGGCGACAGGCGGAGAACGTTCTCGCTCAGCACGGTGGTGCTGCGCGCCTGATTCGCTGAGGGTCGCGGACCTTCAGCAGCCTGCGGCGAGGATGCCGTCGGCGACCGTGTCGGCGATGATTTGAATCTGCTCGTCGTCGAGAATCAACGGCGGCACCAGCCGGATCACGCGTTCGTGCGTGACATTGATCAGCACGCCATGGGCCAGCGCATAGTCGCGCACATCGACCGCCGGGTCGGCCAGTTCGATGCCGATCATCAGCCCGCGACCGCGAATCTCGACCACCCGCTTGCAGCCGGCCAGACGCTCGGCCAGGCGCGCCATCAGCCGTTGCCCGCGTTCGGCCGCGCGTGCCGGGAGCTCGAGTTCCTGCATGCGCTCGATCACGGTCAGCGCGGCGCGGCAGGCGAACGGGCTGCCGCCGAAGGTGGTGCCGTGGCTGCCGGGTGTGAGCACGCCGGCGGCCGGGCCGCGCGCCAGGCAGGCGGCGACCGGAATGCCGTTGCCCAGCGCCTTGGCGACCGTCATGACGTCGGGCACGGCATCGGTTTCGTGCTGGTGCGCGAACCAGCGCCCGGTGCGGGCCATGCCGGTCTGGATTTCATCGAGGATCAGCAGCGCGTCGAAGCGGTCGCACAGGCGGCGAAGTTCGGCCAGGTAGCCGTCGCCCGGCACGCGCACGCCGCCTTCGCCCTGGATCGGTTCAAGCATGACCGCAACCGCGTCGGGCTGCTCGGCCAGCAGTTGTTCGACGGCTTCGGGCTGGTCGAACGGCACGCGCAGGAAGCCGTCGAGCACCGGCGTGAAGCCCTGTTGTAACTTGCCTGGCGCCGAGGCGCTGATCGCGGCCAGCGTGCGACCGTGGAAGGCGCCCTCGACGACGATCACCTTGGGCTGTTCGATGCCGCGCGCATGGCCGTGGCGGCGCGCGATCTTGAACGCGCATTCCCAGGCTTCCGCGCCGGTGTTGGTGATGAACGCGCGCTGCATGCCGGCCAGCCCGCACAGGCGTTCGGCCAGTTGTTCCTGCAGCCGGATGTGGCCGAGGTTGGCGGTGTGGACCAGCGTTTTGGCCTGGTCGTACAGTGCTTCGGCCAGGACCGGGTCGGCGTGACCGAGGCTGCACACGGCAATACCGGCGACGGCATCGAGGTAGCGCTCGCCATTCTCGTCGTACAGCCACGCGCCTTGGCCGCGTTCGAACGCGACCGGCAGGCGCGCGTAGGTGTCCATCAACCAGGATTCGCTCATGCTGAAATGATACGGGAGTTGCGCGCGATCGTCCGGGTTCAGCCCAGATCGTATTTGCGGATTTTTTCGACCAGCGTGGTGCGGCGCAGCTTGAGCAGGCGCGCGGCGGCCGAGGTGTTGTAGTCGCTTTGGTCCAGCGCCTGGCGGATCAGATCGGCCTCGATCCCGGCCAGGTGCTCGCGCAGGTCCAGACCCTCGGGCGGAAGTTCGGCCGGCGGAGGTTCATCGAAGGCGCGTGTCAGCGCCTCGCGTTCGGCCCAGGCACGCTCGGCGGCATCGATGAACGATGTGCGCCGGGTCGTGTCGCTGCCGTTGCCTTCGCCGTTGCTGCGCCCGCGGTAGCGTTCCGGCAGGTCATCGGGCCGCAGCGTCTCGCCGGCATGCAGGATCGACATGCGCTCGACGAAGTTGGCCAGCTCGCGTACATTGCCCGGCCACGGATAGGCGAGCAAGGCATCCAGCGCGGCGCCGGCGAAGCGCACCGGGCCGTATTCGGGATCGGCGAATGCGTCGGTGAAATGCTCGAGCAGCAGCAGCAGGTCATCGTCGCGCTTGCGCAGCGGTGGGATGACGATCGGAAACACGTTCAGACGATAGAACAGGTCTTCGCGGAACTCGCCGTCGGCGGCCAGTTGCTCGATGTTGCGGTGGGTGGCCGCGACGATGCGCAGGTCGCAGCGGATCGGCTGCATGCCGCCGACGCGCTCGAACACGCGCTCTTGCAGCACGCGCAGCAGCTTGACCTGCATCTGCAGCGGCATGTCACCGATTTCGTCGAGAAACAGGGTTCCGCCGTCGGCCAGTTCGAAGCGTCCGGTGCGGCGCGCCAGTGCGCCGGTAAAGGCGCCTTTTTCGTGGCCGAACAGTTCCGATTCCAGCAGCTCGCCGGGAATCGCGCCGCAGTTGACCGGCACGAACGGTTCGTTTGCGCGTGCCGAGCTGGCGTGGATGCCGCGCGCGACCAGCTCCTTGCCGGTGCCGGACTCCCCGAGGATCAGCACGTTGGTTTGTTCGTGGCGTGCGACCTGGCGAATCAGGCGCTGGACTTGTGCGATTGCGTTCGACTCGCCGATCAGCAGCGCATCGACCGGGTTGGGCTGTGATACCAGCGGCCGTGGCGGCGGATCGTCCATCGGGATTTCGATCGAATCATGCATGCGCCGCTTGCGCCCGTTCGATGGCAACGATGGGCTGCGCCCGCTCGGCGACCGGTGGGATGCGCATGGCCTCACGGTACTTGGCGACCGTGCGGCGCGCGATGCGGATGCCGCGCTCCTTGAGCAGCCCCGCAATGTGGCCGTCCGACAGCGGCTTGATCCGGTCTTCGTCGTTGATCAGCTCGCGGATCAGCGCGCGCACTGCGGTCGACGAGCAGCGCCCGCCGGCACGAGTGCCGAGGCGGCTGGCGAAGAAGTACTTGAGTTCGAAGATGCCGCGCGGGGTCTGGATGTACTTGCGCGTGGTGACGCGCGAGATGGTCGATTCGTGCATTTCGACCGCCTGTGCCATGTCGGCCAGCACCATCGGCCGCATCGCCACCTCGCCGCGCTCGAGAAAGCCGCGCTGGTGGGCGACGATCGCACCGGCCACGCGCAGCAGTGTCTCGTTGCGCATCTGCACGCTCTTGACCAGCCAGCGTGCCTGCTGCAACTGGTCACCGAGTGCACCGCTGGCGCCTGCTTGGCGCGCCAGCGCCGCGCATTCGGCGTTGAGCTTCAGTGAGGGCAGGGCCTGGGCATTGAGTCGCACCACCCAGCGGCCCTCGCGCCGGGTGACGATGACGTCGGGAACAATGTACTCGGTCGATGGCCCGGCGAAGCGGCGGCCGGGTGCTGGGTCCAGTCGCCGCAGCAGCACGAGCAGCTGCTCGATCTCGGCCGGCTCGGTATCGAGACGGGCGGCCAGTGCCTGACAGTCGCCGGCCGCGGCCAGTCGCGGGTGGTTTCTGAGGATTCCTTGCAGCCGCTCCAGGCGCGCGCCGTGCAGCCCGCCGGCCTCGGCCTGGGCGAGCAGGCAGTCGACCAGGTCCAGCGACGCGCAGCCGGCCGGTTCCATGTGCTGGACGGCCACGCGCACGGCTTCGAACTCGGCCGCAGTGACCTCAAGGCCGGCCAGCACCTGGAGCAGCGTTTCGCGTGATTCGACCAGCAGGCCGTCCTCATCCAGCGCGTCGATGATGACTGCGGCGATCTCGCGGTCGCGCGCCGACATGCGGCTCATTTCGACCTGCCAGTTCAGATGTTCGCCCAGGCTGATTTCGGCCGCGGCCGGCTCCGGCCGGGTGATGTCGTCGTCGGTCGATGGTTTGGGGCCGCGCAGCCGACCCTCGTCGGGCATCGCTGCGGCCGGTTCTTCGTCACGTTCGAGGAAGACGTTGGATTCCAGCGCCTGGCTGAGTTCGGCGTCCAGCTCCTGGCTTGAAAGTTGCAGCAGCCGGATGGCCTGCTGCAACTGCGGCGTGACCGCCAGGTGTTGACCCTGGCGCAGGTGGAGTTCGGTCCGCAGCATCGTTCCCCTCTTCGTGTTTGTTGTTGTTAATCGGTGCCGTCAACATCGGGCCAGCGCATCATCGCAAGCGGTCGCCCGCTGCGAATTGATGTCGATCAAACGCGCGGCAGTTTGCTGCAAAAAATGTGCCACGTCAAGCGACGGAAAGCCGCCGATGGGTCGCAAACAGGTTCGAGGGCGTGGTCGAGGACGGCGCGGCAGGCAGCACGCAGGGGTGGGGCCGGGATTGCAGTGTTAGCGCTGCTCGGGTTCGGAGGCTTCCATTCGATCTTCTTTCTGGGCACGATCTTCGGTCTGGGTACGATCGCGGTCGCCATGGTCATGCGCATACGCACCGACTGCGGTCTTGGCCGCTTGCATCAGTGTTAGCCGCAGGGCGCTGGCATCGGGCCGGTCGGCGAAGCGGATGCGCCCCTTATCGACATTCAGGCCGAGCCGCCGGTAGGCCGACTCGAAGCGTGGTTCGGCCGGCTGGTCGATCATGGCCTGGTATTCCTCGCGCCAGACCGATGGCAGACTGAGCGCGCCGAGTGTTTCGATCAGTTGCTCCGCGCTCCATCGCCGTTCGGACTCGCGGCAGCAGTGCTGGAATTCGGCGATCACGCGGTCCAGCGAGTATTCGCCGTCGCTTTCGGTTCGCAGGCGCGTATCGACGCGCAGGAAGTAGGCCGCCCCGGTCCAGTAGACGCGTCGGTAGGCGCGCTCGGCCCACATGCGGGGACTCAAGTTTCGCAGGGTCTGGCCGCGGCCGGCACGATCGCTCAGGCCGCGCTCGAAGCCCTTGTGCAGTTCCTGCCAGGCCTGCTCGGGCGTGATCGCGCCGGCCCGTGCCTGCAGCAGGTATTGATAGTACGAGGCGAATCCCTCGGAAAACCAGATGTCGTTGTTGCCCGGAAACGGGATCATCAGGTGGGCGAACTCGTGGTAGCCGCGCCAATCGCCGGCCAGGTCGGCGGCGCTGGCCCGCGGGTCGACGTAGAAGCGAATCTCGGGCGGGCTGCTACGGCGGACCTGACCGAATGCGATCGCATCGCGGGCGCGATGGCTGGCGTCGAGCCGGATCACGACTTCGGGCAGCGGGTAGGCGCCGGTGACGCTGCGTACCGCCTCGACCATGTCGGCCAGCCACGACAACCACGGGCCGCCCTGACCGTCGTGACGAATGCCGGCGTTGAAATGCACATCCAGCCGCACATCGTCGGTTTCGATCTGGCGCGTGCTCGTGCCGGCCGCCAGCGGCGCGGCCAGCAACATCGTTGTAATGACTGCGAACGTGGTTTTGTAAAGCATGTTGCCTCGCTGGACAAGCCGGACCAACCGGATCAACCGATCCGGATCGAGGCGAGTATGCCGCCGGCGATGTTCAGGGGTTGTAAATACGTGCGCCGCGAGCGCGATAGTCTTCGAGCACGGCAGCGGCCGGTTCGCGCTGCAGGCCGGTGATGACCTCGATGCCGCGCCGGGCGAGTGCGGCGATCCAGTCCGGGTCGCGCGTGCCTTCGTCGAAGCCGGTACGCTCGGCATCCTCTTTGGTCGCACCGCACAGCACGCGCTGAACGCCCGACCACGGGATCGCGCCCAGGCACATTGCGCAGGGTTCGCACGAGGTGGCCAGCTCGATCGAGCCGCGGTCGGCCAGGTTCCAGCCGGCCAGTGCCGCCTGCGCCAGACTGAGCGCGACGACCTCGGCATGCGCGCTGGAGCAATTGGCCGGCTCGACGCGGTTGACACCGAGCGCCAGCACCCGGCCGCTTTCGACTTCGGCCACCACCGCACCGAACGGCCCGCCGCTGCCGGCCTCGACGTTGCGGCGCGACAGATCGATTGCCAGCGCCATGCGTTGTTCCGGCTCGGGCAGGCATTCGGGGAGTTCAGCGGCCAGCGTCCGGCACCAGTCGGGCAGGGTGATCTGGAATTGCTGGGGGAGTTTCATGCGGGTGAGTCCTCGTGCGGAGCGGGCCACTCGGAATTTTCAGACATTTTTTTATAACCGCAGATGAACGCAGATAAACGCAGATTAAAGTCAGCTTTTTACAGGGTTCCAGTTCTTTTCACGGCACAAGGTAGCGGCGTCAAGTCAATCTTCGGCCTCGCCACCCGGGGCCACCATCCAGGCTATTTTTGATTTCATCTGCGTTTATCCGCGTTCATCTGCGGTAAAAAACGCTTTTCGTTCATCTGCGGTAGTAAAAGCTTTCAGGAAGACCGATCCGACTGCCGCTGCCGCCGTGCCTCGAACAGGGCGATGCCGGCGGCGACCGAGGCGTTGAGGCTTTCGTTATCAGCGGCCATGGGAATGCGCGCCAGCCGGTCGCAGCGCTGGCGTGTGAGTCGACGCAGTCCGTATTGCTCGCTGCCGGTGACCAGCGCCAGCGGCCCGGTCAGGTCGGTGTCGTACAGGCTGACTTCCGCCTCGCCGGCCAGGCCGACGCTCCATAGGCCCAGGTTTTTCAGCCGCTCCAGCGTGCGCGCCAGGTTGGTGACCTCGATCAGCGGCAGCCGCTCGGCCGCACCGGCGGCGGCCTTGCGCGCGGCCGGGGTCAGGCCGGCGGCGCGGTCGCGTGGCACGATCACCGCGCAGGCACCGGCGGCTGCGGCCGAGCGCAGGCAGGCGCCAAGGTTGTGCGGGTCCTGAACCTGGTCGAGCACCAGCACCAGCGGATCGGTGCCGGCCTCGCGGATCAGGGTGTCAAGGTCGGTCTCGGCGAAGGCGCGCGCCGGGCGGAATTCGGCCACCACGCCCTGGTGTACAGCACCCTCGGCAAGCTGGTCCAGGGTGGCACCCGGCACGGTTTCGACCGCGATGCCGTGATCGCGCGCGCGCGCCGCCAGCGCCGCGATCCGACCGCGCTCGCCGGCCACGCGCAGCCGCACCACGGTTTCCGGACGCGCATTCAGTAACGCGTCGACCGCGTGGATGCCGCAGGCCTGGGCGCGTTTCACCGCGGCTTGCCCCGCCGCCCGGATCTCGAGCCGGACTTGCCGCGGCGCTTCTTTTTCGGCTTGCCAGCGTCGGCCGGTGGTGCGTCGTCGGCTTCGCCGGCGATGCGGAAACCGATCTTGCGCTCGTCGACCGAGACCGAGACGACCTCGACCGAGACCGCGTCGGCCAGCCGGTAGCGCAGCCCGCGGCGTTCGCCGGCCAGCACCCGGCCGACCGGGTCGAAGTGGTAGTAGTCGTTGGGCAGCGCGGTCACGTGCACCAGGCCGCTGACACCCATCTCGACCAACTCGACGAACAGGCCGAAGCCGGTCACACCGGTGATGATGCCGTCGAACACATCGCCGAGGTGGCGCTGCATGAACTGGCACTTGAGCCGATCGTCGACCTCGCGCGAGGCTTCCTCGGCGCGGCGCTCCAGATGCGAGCACTGCCGCCCAAGCTCGGCCATGCGTGGCGCGGAGTAGGGCCAGGCGGTCTTTTTCTGCCGGCGCAGGTGGTGCTTCAGGGCGCGGTGCAGCAACAGGTCGGGGTAGCGCCGGATCGGCGAGGTGAAGTGCGCGTAGGCTTCCAGTGCCAGCCCGAAGTGGCCGAGGTTCTCGGGCTGGTAGACCGCCAGTGCCAGCGAGCGCAGCAGTACGGCGTCGACCAGCGGAGCGATCGGGGTGGAGCGCGCGCGTTGCTGGATGCGGGTCAGGTCCGACGGTGTCGGGTCGTTCTTCCAGTCGATCCGGAAGCCGTGCGCCGACAGGAACGCTTCAAGATCGCCCAGCTTGTCCGGCGGCGGTGAGTCGTGTACCCGGTACAGTACCGGCAGGCCGATCTTGGTGGCTTTCTTCGCCGCTTCAACATTCGCGGTGATCATGCATTCCTCGATCAGCCGGTGGGCGTCGTTGCGTTGCCGTCGACCAAGGCCCTCGACGCGGCCGTCGCTGGCGAATTGAAACACCACTTCCTCGGAGTCGAAATCGATCGCGCCGCGGCGTGCGCGGCGCTTGGCCAGCAGTCGGTAGAGCTCGGCCAGCGCCTCGAGGTTGGCGCGCGCGACCTCGTGGTCGGCGCGCCACTCACGATCGGCCGAATCCTCATTGAACACCATGCGCCGGGCCTGGTCGTAGGTCAGGCGCGCGGCCGAGCGCATCACTGCTTCGTGGAAACGCGCGCTGGTGACGCGGCCGGTCTCGTCCAGCCGCATCTCGCAGACCATGGCCAGCCGGTCGACGCCGGGGTTGAGCGAGCACAGCCCGTTCGACAGCGCCTCGGGCAGCATCGGTACGACCTGGTCGGGGAAGTAGGTCGAAGTGCCACGTGCCTGGGCCTCATCGTCCAGCGCCGAGCCGGGCCGGACGTATTCGGCGACATCAGCAATCGCCACCAGCAGCCGATAGCCGCCGCCGCGTCGTCGTTCGGCGAACACCGCGTCGTCGAAATCGCGTGCATCCGGGCCGTCGATGGTGACTAGCGGCAAATCGCGCAGGTCCAGCCGCCCGTGGACGGTGGCCGGGTCGATGGCATCGCCGAAGGCGGTCGCTTCGGCCTCGACTTCGGCCGGAAATTCGTGCGGCAACTGGTGGTTGAAGATCGCGATCCGGGTGGCCATGCCGGGTTCGTCGGCATGGCCGAGCACGGCGACGATCTCGCCCAGCGGCGCGCGGTCGGGCTCGGGCTGGCGGGTGATGCGTGCGACCACGATCTTGCCCGGCCGGGCTTCGGCGTGTTCGGGCTTGGGAATGACGATGTCGTGGGTCAGACGCGGGTCGTCGGGCACGACAAAGGCGATGCCCTGCTCGGCGACGAAGCGGCCGACCACCTGCTGGCGCGCGCGCTCGAGCACCTCGACGATCTGACCCTCGCGCCGGCCGCGCCGGTCGATGCCGGAGACGGCAGCGAGCACGCGGTCGCCGTCGAATACCTGGCGCATCTGGCGCGGGTTCAGAAACAGGTCGTCGCCGTCGTCGTCGGGCAGCACGAAGCCGAAACCGTCGGCGTGCGCGCTGACGCGGCCGGGGACCAGGTCCATCTGTGCGGCCACGCCGTAGGCCGCGCGCCGGTTGCGCACCACCTGGCCGCGCTCGATCAGCTCGGTCAACAGCGGCTTGAGTTCGCGGTTGGAGGCGTCGTGGTCGAGATCGAGACGGTCCGACAGTTCCCGGCGCGTGATCGGCCGGCCGATTTTTTCGAGCAGCTTCAGCAGCTGGTGGGTATTGAGTTCCAAGGCTGTCCAGAGATTGAATCTGCTCGCATTGTACATTCGCGCGCTTGACCCGCCGGAAATCGACGCGCTATGCTGCTGCGTTGACCGACTGGCGAATATCAGGTAGCCGATGCACAGATCCATTCCGACCGAAGCAATGACGTTCGCACCCGCGTTGCGCGTGGTGTCGGTTCTGCTTGCACTGTTGCTGCTGGCCGGCTGTGCGACCGGCACGCGGCTGGCCGATACCGGCTCGGACGAAGCCGCGGCGAAGACACCGGAGGACTCGGTCTCGCCGGTCGAGCCGTCGCCGTCCGATCCGTTCGAGGCCATTGACCGGGCGTTCGCCGGGCTGGCCCTGGAGCGGCAGCCCGCCGACGAATCGGCTCCGGCCGCGCTGGTCTGGCCGCGCATCGTCGAGCGCATGCGTTTCGCCGAATGCCCGGCCGACAGCAGCGCGGCGCGCTGGGCGGCCTGGTACGCATCGAACGAGGCCTACATGCAGCGCGTGTTCAACCGCGCCCGGCCGTGGATGCATTTCATCGTCAACGAGATCGAGGCGCGCGATCTGCCCGGCGAGCTGGCCTTGCTGCCGGTGGTCGAAAGCGCCTTCGACCCGTTCGCCTATTCACGCGGGCGCGCGGCCGGGCCGTGGCAGTTCCTGAGTGGCACGGCGCGCGACTTCGGCGTGCCGATCAACGACTGGTACGACGGTCGCCGTGACTTCGTTGTTTCGACCCCGGCCGCGCTCGATTATCTGCAGTACCTCAATAGCCTGTTCGATGACTGGGCGCTGGCGATCGCCGCCTACAACGCCGGTCAGGGTCGGGTGATGCGCGCCGTGCAACGCAACCAGCGCCAGGGGCTGGGCACGGAATGGGACGAGTTGCGGCTGCCCAGAGAAACCCGCGGCTATGTGCCCAAGCTCAAGGGCCTGGCCTGTCTGGTTCGTGCGCCGGCGCAGTATGCATTCGTCCTGCCGACCATCAAGGACCGGCCCCAGATCGAGATTCTCGAAACCGGCGGCCCGGTCGACCTGGTTGCGCTGTCACTGGTCGAGCCGATCGAGCCGGCCGAGTTGCTGACGCTCAATGCCGGGCTGAACAAGCATCTGACGCCGCCGGATGGTCCGCACCACCTGGTCGTGCCCAGCGCGCAGGCCGATCGCTTCCGCGCCGCGCTGGAAGGTTTGCCGGCGCCGAAATCCAGCGCGCCGAAACGCGTGCGCGTGCAGCGCGGCGACACACTCTCGAAGCTGGCACGCCGCCACGACACCACGGTTGCCGCGCTGCAAAAGGCCAACGGCATGCACGACACCCGGCTGGCGGTGGGCCGGCAGCTGGTGCTGCCGGGCACCGGGCTTTCGACCGAGCCGCTGGAACTGGCCGGCTACCGCGAAGCGCTGCGCGCGCTGGCGTCGCTGCAGCAGCAGCTGGTGCCGACCGATCGCTTCATCCACAGCGTGCGGCCAGGCGAGAACCTGTGGCTGATCGCTCGTCGTTACGGCGTCGGTGTCGGTGACCTGCAGCGCATGAATGGGCTGTCCGATAACCTGATTCGGCCCGGTCAGCGGCTGGTGATCGAGACCGATCAGGCGCGCACCGCGCCGACCATCGTTGATGGCAAGTACGTGGTTCGCCAGGGCGATTCGCTGTGGGCGATTGCGCGTGCCCAGCAGGTTGCGCTGGATGATCTGATGCGATGGAATGGACTCGCCGCCGACAGCGTGCTGCGGCCGGGTCAGGAACTGGTGATCCGGCGCGGCAGCGATGCGTAGAACCCTGTTGATCATCACGCTGGTGCTGCTGGCCGGTCTCGCGTCGGCGGCCGTGGAGCTGCACGGCGAGCCGGTGCAGGGCGCGCTGCTGGTGGGCCAGGCGCCGCCCGGTTCGATCATCCGGCTCGATGGCGAGCGCGTGCAGCAGGCCTCCAGCGGTCACTTTCTGCTTGGCTTCGGACGCGACGAGCAGGGCACGCGCAAGCTGCGGGTGGAATTGCCCTCCGGCGAGATGATCGAGCGTGAACTGACCCCCGGTGTGCGCGAGTTCGATATCCAGCGCATCGACGGGCTGCCGCCGGCGCAGGTCACGCCGGATGAATCGGCGCTGGCGCGCATCCGCGCCGAGGCGGCGATGACACGTCAGGCGCGCGAGCGGCGTGACGATCGTGCCGACTTCGCTGAAGGCTTCATCTGGCCGGTGACCGGACCGGTCACCGGAGTCTACGGCTCCCAGCGCATCCTCAACGGCGAGCCGCGCAACCCGCACTGGGGTATCGACATCGCCGCGCCGACCGGCACGCCGGTGCGCGCCCCGGCGGCCGGGATCGTCACGCTGGCGCACGACGACATGTATTTTTCCGGCGGCACGCTGATCCTTGATCACGGGCTGGGATTGAGCTCTGCGTTTCTGCACTTGAGCGAAATCCTGGTCGGGCCCGGCGATGCGGTGGCCCAGGGCGAGGTGATTGCCCGGGTCGGTGCGACCGGGCGGGTCACCGGTGCGCATCTGGACTGGCGCATGAACTTCGGATCGCTGCGGGTTGATCCGCAATTGTTGCTGGGTGCAATGCCCGAACCGGAGTCGGCGGCGAGTGCCGACTGAGCGCGCGCTGGCCGCAGCGGCGCTCGCGCTGCTGCTTTGTGCCTGTGCCGCGCCTTCTGGCACTGCTGTGCGCGGCGACGCGGCGATTGTCGAACCCGGTGCCGTGCGCCGCGCGGCGTTGCTGCTGGAGGGCGAGTACGTTGGTGCTCGGGTAGACCAGCCATCCGCACGGGTCCGTCTGGTCGCCAGCGTCGAGCGCAGCAGCGCCGATGGTGTCGAACTGCAACTGGTCCAGTCCACCGACGACCAGGCGCCGCGCCGCTTTGCCATCACGCTGGAGCCGGGGCCGTTCGCCGGTCGACTGTCGGGTCGTTTTGCGCCGCTCGATGCGCAGGGAATGGTGCGCGCGTCCTGCCCGCTCGAGGTGACCGTGGGCGACGGCGGCTGGCTGGCGCGCACGCAGCCGGCCACGTGCGTATTCGGGCAGGGCGAGGACGCGCTTGCACTGAGCAAGGAAATTGCCGTCGACGGTCGCTCGCTGGTGATTGCCGACCGTATCGACGGCGCGGCGGCTGGACCGCACGACGGGGTCGTCACCGTACTGGAGTTATTGCGGCTTTCGCGCTTCGAGGTGCGTGCCGCAGTGCGTGAGGCCGCTGGCAGCGGCGATTGGCGCGTTGCCGAGACCTTCGAACTGGCCAGCGACGGCGGGCTGTTCACGCCGGTCGATGCTGCCGGCATGTCGCTGGGCATCGTGCTCGAGTTGGCGCCGTACCGCTCGGGCGCGGTCACCGGGCAGGCCTCCGATGCGCTGCTCAGGCTGCGCGCGCTGGATGAGGACGGTCAGCGCGTGCTCGGACAGGCCTGGGCCGACCCGGACGCGCGCCGCCTTGGCCTGGCGCTGCCCGGCATGCAGATCGGTCTGCGGCGCCTGCAGTAACAGTCCTGCGCCTGCAAGCCGGGCACCGAATTCTCGATCCAGGCCAAGGCTTTCCCGGCAGCGGGTTTCAGGCTATAATCGCCGGCTACCCTTTGCAATCAAGTTTGATGGCGAGGGACCTTGCTCCACGGCGGCCTGCGGTCGACCGGGGGCTTGGCCGGCGGGATGGGCCCGGTCCGGCGAATCCACAAGGAGACATCCGTTGAGACACTACGAGATCGTGTTTCTGGTCCATCCTGACCAGAGCGAGCAGGTGCCCGGCATGCTCGACCGCTATCGCAGCCTGGTCGAATCGCATGGCGGTCAGGTCCATCGTTCCGAGGACTGGGGCCGCCTGCAGCTGGCCTACACTATCGCCAAGCTGCACAAGGCGCACTACATCCTGATGAACATCGAGTGCGATGCGTCCACGCTTGCCGAGCTCGAGGGCATTTTCCGGTTCAATGACGCCATCCTGCGCCACCTGGTGGTCAAGCGCAGCGAGGCGGTGACCGAGCCGTCGATCATGCTCAAGCGCAAGGAAGAGAAGGACGAACGTGAGGCCCGGCGCCGTCAGCACGACAGCGACAGTCGCGACGACCGCGCCGGCAATGATGATGACAACGATGACGACGACAGCGATTCGGACGAGTCCGAAACCGCGCGTGCGTCCGAGGAGGCTTGAGACCATGCCCAAGTTTTTCCGCCGCCGCAAGTATTGCCGCTTTACCGTCGAAGGCATTGAAGAGGTCGATTACAAGGACGTCGATCTGCTCAAGGACTTCGTCGGCGAGACCGGCAAGATCATTCCCAGCCGCATCACCGGCACCAAGGCGCGTTACCAGCGCCAGTTGTCGACTGCGGTCAAGCGTGCGCGCTTCCTCGC
Source organism: Wenzhouxiangellaceae bacterium (assembly GCA_032251355.1). Classification (GTDB taxonomy): domain Bacteria; phylum Pseudomonadota; class Gammaproteobacteria; order Xanthomonadales; family Wenzhouxiangellaceae. The sequence goes on along the minus strand of JAVVDV010000041.1, from coordinate 2,894 downwards.
GCTGCTGCCCTACACCGACAACCACTGAGGTGCACCATGCAACTGATTCTGCTTGAAAAGGTGCACAACCTGGGCGACCTTGGCGACACCGTCAAGGTCAAGGCCGGTTACGGTCGCAACTTCCTGCTCCCGCGCGGCAAGGCGATTCCGGCCACGCGCGCGAATCTTGAGCAGTTCGAGGTCCGACGCGAGGAACTGCAGCGCCAGGCCAATGAGAAGCTGGCCGGTGCCGAGGCCCGTCGCGAAGCCATCGATGCGCTGGGTTCGATCGAGTTCCACGCCAATGTCTCGCCCGAGGGCAAGCTGTACGGGTCGATCAGCGCACGCGAGATCGCCGACAAGCTGACCGAGCTGGGCTACGCGGTCGAGAAGGCCGAGGTCGATCAGCCCGAGGGGCCGATCCGCACGCCCGGTGAATTCACCGTCGGCCTGATCCTGCATGCGGACGTGCACACCGAACTGGCCGTGCGTGTGATCGGCGACGAGCCGACCGCGGGCTGATCCGGTTCCGCGCAGCCGCGCGGTCCGCTACACTGGAGCGGCGCTCGATCCGGAGCATTCGGGTCGAGCGCCGTTTCCGTTTTTCACCCCAGGTCGCGAGGGTTCGTGGCAGAAAACATCACGCAACTCAAGCCGGCGCGCCAGCCGCCGCATTCGATCGACGCCGAGCAGAGCCTGCTCGGCGCCTTGATGCTGTCGACCGAGGCCTGGGACAAGGTCTCGGATCGACTGATCGAGCAGGATTTCTACCGTGAAACGCACCGGCTGATCTACCGCGCCATCGCCGAGTTGCAGGCTGATCTGCAGCCCACCGACGCGGTCACCGTGGCCGACTGGTTCGCCCGCCACGACCTGATCGACCGGGTCGAGGGCGGTGCCTACCTGACCATGCTGGCCAACGAGACCCCCGGCACCGTCAATGCGCTCGGCTACGCCGAGATCGTGCGCGAGAAGTCCATCCTGCGCCAACTGATTACCATTGGCACAGATATTGCCGATCTGGCGCTCAGCCCCTCGGGTCAGACCAGCCGCGAACTGCTCGAGACCGCCGAGCAGAAAATCTACGCCATTGCCGAGCAGGGCATGCGCGCGGGTTCCACCTACACCCACGTGCGCGAGGTGATGTCGCGGGCGCTCGATCGGCTCAACGACCTGCAGAGCAACACCGGTGACATCACCGGCATCCCGAGCGGCTTTTCCGAACTCGATCGGCGCACCGCGGGTCTGCAAGACACCGATCTGATCATCGTTGCCGGCCGCCCGGCGATGGGCAAGACCAGTTTCGCGATGAACATTGCCGCCAGTGCTGCGATCAAGGCCAAGGTGCCGGTGGCGGTGTTCTCGATGGAAATGTCGGATCTGCAACTGGTGCTGCGTCTGTTTTCCTCATGGGGACGGATCGAGCAGAACAAGATGCGCACCGGTCGGCTCGAGGACCAGGACTACGCCAGCCTGACCTCGGCCATGAACCTGCTGAAAAAGGCCGATATCTTCATTGATGAAACGCCGGGCCTGTCGCCGACCGAACTTCGCGCGCGCGCCCGGCGCATGCAGCGCGAGCACGGCATCGGTCTGATCCTGATCGACTACCTGCAACTGATGCAGGTGCCGGGCAGCAAGGAAAACCGCGCCACCGAGATTTCCGAGATCTCGCGTTCGCTCAAAGGGCTGGCCAAGGAGCTCAAGGTGCCGGTGATTGCGCTGTCGCAGTTGAACCGCGCGCTGGAGCAGCGTCCGAACAAGCGCCCGGTAATGGCCGACCTGCGCGAGTCCGGCGCAATCGAGCAGGACGCCGACATGATCCTGTTCATCTACCGCGACGAGGTCTACAACGAGGACACGCCCGACAAGGGCCTGGCCGAGATCATCATCGGCAAGCACCGAAACGGCGCGACCGGCGATTTCAAGCTGCATTTCGAAGGCGAGTTCCTGCGCTTCCGTGACTACGTCGAGGACCGCTACGGCATTGACAGCCATGGCTGATCGGGATGCAGGATTCAGAGTCAGGATTTAGGATTTAGCGGGGCAGGCGGCCCCATACACCATCAACCGAACCAGAAGATCAATCATGACGAAAACCCGCATTGAAACCGACAGCATGGGCCAGCTCGAAGTCCCGGCCGATGCGCTCTGGGGCGCGCAGACGCAGCGTGCGATCAACAATTTCCCGATCTCGGGCCGGCCGATGCCGGAGTCGTTCATCCGGGCGCTGGGCCGGGTCAAGGCCGCCTGCGCCCGGGCCAATCTCGCGCTCGGGCTGATCGAGGCCGACAAGGCCGAGGCGATTGTTGCGGCGGCCGACAAGCTGATCGCCGGCGAGGTCACCGACCAGTTCCCGATCGACATCTACCAGACCGGTTCGGGCACCAGTTCGAACATGAACGCCAACGAGGTCATCGCTCACTTGTGCGCGGCAGCCGGCCACGACGGCATCCATCCCAATGATCACGTCAACATGTCGCAGAGTTCCAACGACGTGATCCCGACCACCATCCAGGTCTCGGCCTGCCTGGGCGTACACGAGCAGCTGCTGCCGGCGCTGGAGCATCTGCATGCGACCCTCGAGCGTCGCGCCGCCGAACTCGACGAGGTGGTCAAGACCGGCCGCACCCACCTGATGGATGCCATGCCGGTTACTTTCGGGCAGGAGTTGCGCGCCTGGGGCGCACAGGTTCACTCGTGTATCGGCCGCCTGGAAAACGCGCTGGAACGACTGAAGTTCCTGCCCCAGGGCGGTACCGCGGTGGGCACCGGCATCAACGCGCCGGCCGCGTTCGGTGATCAGGTCGCCACGGAGCTCAAGGCCCAGACCGGCTTCGACTTTCGATCGGCGGCCAACAAGTTCGAAGGCATTGCCACCCAGGACGGCGCGGTCGAGTTGTCGGGTCAGCTCA
>JAVVDV010000040.1:0-21195 GCA_032251355.1 Wenzhouxiangellaceae bacterium | reverse complement strand
CGGCAACAAGGGCGTGATCTCGACCATCGTCCCGGTCGAGGACATGCCCTTCGATGACAACGGCGAGCCGGTGGATATCGTGCTCAATCCGCTGGGTGTTCCGTCGCGCATGAACATCGGTCAGGTGCTCGAAACACACCTCGGACTGGCGGCTCGCGGGCTCGGCAAGAAAATCGAGGCCATGATCGAGGCCAACAAGAAGCCGGCGCAGATTCGCAAGTTTGTTGAGGAAATCTACAACTCCGACCAGAAAGGGCGGGTGTCGCTGAAGGACTTCAGCGACGAGGAAGTCAGCGAGCTGGCTGACAATCTGCGTGCCGGGGTGCCGATGGCGACGCCGGTGTTCGACGGTGCCGATGAAGTTGAGATCAAGAAGCTTCTGAAGATGGCCGATCTGCCCGAGTCCGGGCAGATGAAGCTCTACGACGGTCGAACGGGTGATTCTTTCGACCGGCCGGTGACGGTGGGCTACATGTACATGCTCAAGCTCAATCATCTGGTTGACGACAAGATGCATGCCCGCTCGACCGGTCCGTACAGCCTGGTCACCCAGCAGCCGCTGGGGGGCAAGGCGCAGTTCGGCGGCCAGCGCTTTGGTGAAATGGAGGTCTGGGCGCTGGAAGCCTACGGGGCCGCCTATACCTTGCAGGAGATGCTGACCGTCAAGTCCGACGACGTGGCTGGACGCAACCAGATGTACAAGGCCATCGTCGACGGTAACCATCGCATGGTTGCCGGCATGCCAGAGTCCTTTAACGTGTTGACCAAGGAAATCCAGTCCCTGGGCATCAACATCGAACTTGAACGTTCCCGATCCGAGCAGTAGGAGATTGTTACCGTGCGCGATTTGATGACCATGTACAAGCGTCAGCACCAGATTACGGATTTCGATGCAATCCGTATCGGGCTGGCCCAGCCGGAAATGATTCGCTCCTGGTCGTTTGGTGAGGTCAGGAAGCCCGAAACCATCAATTACCGGACGTTCAAGCCTGAGCGCGAAGGGCTGTTCTGCGCCGCGATCTTTGGTCCGGTCAAGGACTACGAGTGCCTGTGCGGTAAGTACAAGCGCATGAAACACCGTGGAGTCAAGTGCGAGAAGTGTGGCACCGAGGTCACGTTGACCAAGGTCCGGCGCGAGCGCATGGGTCATATCGACCTGGCTTCGCCGGTGGCGCATATCTGGTTCCTCAAGTCGCTGCCCAGTCGGATCGGCCTGATGCTGGACATGACGCTGCGCGACATCGAGCGCATCCTGTACTTCGAGTCCTATCTGGTTCTCGATCCGGGCATGACGCCGCTGGAGCGTGGGCAACTGCTGACCGATGAGCAGTATCTCGACGCACTGGAGAACTATGGCGACGAGTTCGACGCCAAGATGGGCGCCGAGGCTGTTTACGAACTGCTCAAGAACGTCGACCTGGCCAGCGAACTGGCCCAGTTGCGCGAGGATATCGCGTCGACCAATTCCGAGACCAAGATCAAGCGCCTGACCAAACGAATCAAGCTGGTCGAGGCCTTCCTGGAGTCGGGCAACCGGCCCGAGTACATGATTCTGACCGTGCTGCCGGTTCTGCCGCCGGACCTTCGTCCGCTGGTACCGCTGGACGGTGGTCGTTTCGCAACATCGGATCTGAACGATCTGTACCGGCGTGTGATCAACCGTAATAACCGCCTGCGCCGATTGCTCGAACTCAACGCGCCTGACATCATCGTGCGCAATGAAAAGCGCATGCTGCAGGAATCGGTCGATGCGCTGCTCGACAACGGCCGTCGTGGACGCGCGATTACCGGCACCAACAAGCGGCCGCTGAAGTCGCTGGCCGACATGATCAAGGGCAAGCAGGGCCGCTTCCGTCAGAACCTGCTCGGCAAGCGCGTCGACTACTCGGGCCGTTCGGTGATCGTGGTGGGGCCGACGCTGAAGCTGCACGAGTGCGGCCTGCCGAAGAAGATGGCACTGGAGCTGTTCAAGCCCTTCATCTTCTCGAAGTTGCAGCGCCGCGGCATGGCGCCGACGATCAAGGCGGCCAAGAAGCTGGTCGAGAAGGAAGAGGGCGAAGTCTGGGATATCCTCGAGGAAGTCATCCGCGAGCATCCGGTGCTGCTCAACCGCGCGCCGACCCTGCACCGCCTCGGCATCCAGGCCTTCGAGCCGACGCTGGTTGAAGGCAAGGCAATCCAGTTGCATCCGCTGGTCTGTACCGCCTTCAACGCCGACTTCGACGGTGACCAGATGGCCGTACACGTGCCGCTGAGCCTCGAGGCCCAGCTCGAAGCACGCGCGTTGATGATGTCGACCAACAACATCCTGTCGCCGGCCAACGGTGAGCCGATCATCGTGCCGACCCAGGACGTGGTGCTCGGGATCTACTACATGACGCGTGAGCTGGCCGGAGCACGTGGCGAGGGCATGTGTTTTGCGAGCATCGCCGAGGTGCATCGCGCCTACGCCAATCGCCAGATCGATTTGCAGGCAGCGATTACCGTGCGCGTGACCGAGTACCTGGCCGATGAAGATGGCAAGTTGCAGCCCCATACCGCGCGCCATGAATCAACCGTTGGTCGTGCGCTGTTGTTCGAGATTGCGCCGAAGGGTATGCGCTTCGAACTGTTCAACCAGACGCTGAAGAAGAAGCAGGTCTCGCGCTTGATCGACGAATGCTACCGCGATCTTGGCCTCAAGCACACCGTGGTTTTCGCCGACCAGCTCATGTATACCGGCTTTGCCTACTCCACTCGCGCCGGCGTTTCGATCGGCCTGGACGACCTCCAGGTGCCGCCAGAGAAGAAGAAGATTCTCGAAGGTGCCGAGGCCGAAGTGCTGGAGATCCAGGACCAGTACAGCTCCGGTGTGGTTACCGCCGGCGAGCGTTACAACAAGGTGGTCGATATCTGGTCGCGCTGCAACGAGGCGGTTGCGCGCGCGATGATGAAGCGGATCGGCAAGGAAATGCGCCTCGATGCGGAGGGTAACGAGGTCGAACAGGATTCGATGAATTCGATCTTCATCATGGCCGATTCCGGCGCGCGTGGTTCGGCCGCGCAGATTCGCCAGCTGGCCGGGATGCGTGGCCTGATGGCCAAGCCGGATGGGTCGATCATCGAAACGCCGATCACGGCCAACTTCCGTGAAGGTCTGAATGTACTGCAGTACTTCATCTCCACCCACGGCGCCCGCAAGGGCCTGGCCGATACCGCGTTGAAGACGGCCAACTCGGGCTATCTCACGCGCCGCCTGGTCGACGTGGCCCAGGATCTGGTCGTGGTCGAGATCGATTGCGGCACGGAAAACGGCGTCGAGATGCAGCCCATCGTCGAAGGTGGCGACGTCGTCGAGCCGCTCGGTGAGCGTATTCTCGGTCGCGTGCTGGCCGAAGACGTCTATCCGGTCGACAGTGACGATGTGCTGTGCGAGCGTGGCACGCTGCTGGATGAAAAGTGGGTCGCGACGCTCGAAGAGCATGCGATCGATCGCGTGCTGGTGCGTTCGCCGATCACCTGCGAGACGCGCTACGGGATTTGCGGCTGCTGCTACGGGCGCGACCTGGCGCGTGGTTCGTCGGTCAATATCGGCGAGGCTGTTGGTGTGATTGCGGCCCAGTCGATCGGTGAGCCCGGTACCCAGCTGACCATGCGCACGTTCCACATCGGTGGTGCAGCCTCACGCGCCGTGGCGGTAGACCACATCGAGGTCAAGTCGGCTGGCACCGTGCGCGTCTACAACCTCAAGTCGGTGGAAAATTCCGAGGGCAAGCTGGTCGCGGTATCGCGTTCGGGCGAACTGTCGATGAGTGACAACCATGGTCGCGAGCGCGAGCGCTACAAGATTCCCTACGGGGCGATCCTGAGCGTGCGTGACGGCGACGAGGTGCAGGCCGGGCAGGTGGTGGCCAACTGGGATCCACACACCCATCCGGTGGTGGCCGAGGTCGCCGGCCAGACGTCATTCCAGGACTTCATCGAAGGCCTGACCGTGACCGAGCTGGTCGATGATGTGACCGGCCTGAGCAGCCTGACCGTGGTCGATCCGAAAAAGCGTGCCTCGGAAGGCAAGGACCTGCGACCGACCATTCGTCTGGTCGACGGCAAGGGCAAGCCGCTGATGCTGCCGGGTACCTCGCAGCCGGCCCAGAGTTTCCTGCCGGCCGGCGCGGTGATCAATTGCCGCGATGGTGATGAGGTCAAGGTCGGGGACGTGCTGGCTCGCATTCCGCAGGAGTCGTCCAAGACCCGTGACATTACCGGCGGTCTGCCGCGCGTGGCCGACCTGTTCGAGGCGCGCAAGCCCAAGGAAGCCGCGATCCTGGCCGAGGCATCCGGAACGGTCAGCTACGGCAAGGAGACCAAAGGCAAGCAGCGTCTGGTCATTACCGACGAAAACGGTGATACCTACGAGGATCTGATTCCGAAGTGGCGTCAGATCCAGGTGTTCGAGGGCGAGCACGTCGAGAAGGGCGAAATCGTCGTCGATGGCGAGCTCGATCCGCATGACATCCTGCGGCTGCTCGGTGTCGAACCTCTGGCCAACTACCTGGTTCAGGAAATCCAGGATGTCTACCGCCTGCAGGGCGTGAAGATCAACGACAAGCACATCGAGGTGATCATCCGCCAGATGCTGCGCAAGGTCGAGATTCTTGACTCCGGCGACAGCAAGTTCCTGCAGGGTGAACAACTGGATGCGGCATCCGTGATCGAGGAGAATCGCAAGCTGGAAGGTGATGGCCTGCGTCCGGCCCGCTTCCAGCGGGTGCTGCTCGGTATCACCAAGGCCTCGTTGGCAACCGAGTCGTTCATTTCCGCCGCCTCGTTCCAGGAAACCACGCGCGTGCTGACCGATGCGGCGGTGCGCGGCACGGTCGATCACCTGCGCGGGTTGAAGGAAAACGTCATCGTTGGTCGCCTGATTCCGGCCGGTACCGGGCGCGTGGCGCGCGAGCGGCGGCGTGAACCGGAGCCGTTCTCGCTGGAGGATTCGGAAGCCGAGTTGGCCTCGTTGCTGCGGGCCAACGAAAGCATCGAGGAGCTTGCGGCCGAGACCGCGTCCGAGGTGGCCCCGTCCGCACCAGCGGTCGACGAGGACAGCGAAGAGTAACTCAGGTGCAGCGGACTTCCCTTGGATCGTTCGCTGCAACCCTGGACTGAAACGAGCTAAACTATACGGCTTGTCTTGAAACGTTCCGGCCGGGTGCCGGGTGCAGAACGCAGGAGCATTGGCAACATGGTCAAGATTCGACTGGCACGCGGCGGTGCCAAGAAGCAACCTTTTTACCACATCGTGGTAACCGATAGCCGCAATCGCCGGGATGGCAGAAACATCGAGCGCGTCGGCTTTTTCAACCCGGTCGCGCGCGGCAGCGACGAACGGCTGCGGGTCAACCGCGAGCGCGTCGATCACTGGCTGGGCCAGGGTGCGCAGCTCAGCGAGCGTGTTTCGCAGTTGCTGGTCGAGGCCGCTCGCGCCGCCGAGGCCGCGCCGGCCAGCGCGCAAGCCTGATCGACCCGGCCATGCGCTTGGATCCGGACGACCGGATCGAGCTGGGTCATCTCAACGGGGCGTGGGGCACGGCCGGCTGGGTCAAGGTGTTCTCGCGCACGGCTCCCCCGGAAAACATCTTCGAGTACCAGCCCTGGTATTGCGATGGCGAACCGGGGCAGCTGCGCGTGCGCGAGTGGCGACGCCAGGGCTCGCGGCTGGTCGCCCGCATTGACCCGATCGGCGACCGTGACGCCGCCGAGGCGGCGATCGGTCGTGTGCTGTGGGTGCCGCGAGAAGTCCTTCCCGAACTGCCGCACGGACAATGGTACTGGAAGGACCTGATCGGGCTCGAAGCCTGGAATCGCGAGGGTGAGTGCCTGGGGCGCGTGACCGGCATGATCGATGCCGGGGTGCATGACGTGCTACAGATCGCGCCGGGCGCAGAGGCGGATGCTCCGGGAACACCCGGTGGTATGCCCGATGCTGATGAAGTGACCGAGCGATTGATCCCGTTCGTGATGGATCGGTATGTGCTGGCGGTCGACCCGGTCGCCGGACGCATCGATGTCGACTGGCAGCCGGACTGGTAGGCGCGGGCTGGTGTTGCGCGAAATCCATGTCGTAACCATTTTCCCGGAGTGCTTTGCCTCCTTTGCCCAACTGGGTCTGACCGGGCGGGCGGTGGAAGACGGGCGCGTGATTCTGCGTTGCTTCGATCCGCGCGATCATGCCGAGGGCGTGCACCGCAGTGTCGATGACCGACCCTATGGGGGTGGTCCCGGGATGGTGATGCGGCCGGAGCCGGTCGCGCGCGCGATCGAGCAGGCGCGCGCGGGTTCCGATGCCCCGGTTTCCGGGCTTTCGCCGCAGGGACGGCCGCTGACCCAGCCAGCGATTCGGATGCTGGCCCGACGGCCACGCCTGGTGCTGGTGTGCGGGCGCTACGAGGGCATCGACCAGCGCGTCCACGAAGCGCTGTTCGACGAGGAGTGGTCGCTGGGCGATTTTGTACTGTCGGGCGGGGAGTACGCGGCGCTGGCGCTGATCGATGCGGCGATTCGCCTGCAGCCCGGCGTGCTCGGACACGCCGACTCGGTCGAGCAGGATTCGTTCAGCGATGGTCTGCTCGACTGCGCCCACTACACGCGCCCGGAAAACTGGCGCGGACGCGAGGTTCCGGCGGTGCTCACCCGTGGTGATCATGCCGCGATCGCGCGCTGGCGACGGCGCTCGGCGTTGCGGCACACCGCGCTCAAGCGCCCGGAACTGCTCGCAAGTGCCATGCTGAGCGACGAAGAACGGGAATGGATTGCAGCCGGATGCCCGGAACCGGATGACGCGGGTCGGGCTGGAACGGGCGACTGAAACGATCGCTGCGGTTCGCCGTTGCGTATTCAGCCCAGAACTGCCGTCCGATGCGTTGCGCGGAAGCCGCGGCTGGAATGAAACCGTGTTTTCGCTGGATGCGAATGGACTTGCGCTTGACCTTTGCCAGCCGCTATAATTGCGGGCTTGACCTGATTTTCAGTTGGCCGCCGCCACTTTTCGCGTCGGCCCTCGAACGGAAGCACATTCATGAGCACTATCATCGACCAGATCAATGCCGAGCAGACCGGGCGCGAAATTCCGGAGTTTGCGCCGGGCGACACCGTTGTCGTGAACCTTTGGGTACGCGAGGGCGAACGCCAACGCCTGCAGGCGTTCGAAGGCGTGGTGATTGCGCGCCGGAACCGGGGCGTCAATTCCGCGTTCACCGTGCGCAAGATGTCGCATGGCACGGGGGTCGAGCGTGTGTTCCAGACCTACAGCCCGCTGATCGACTCGATCACGGTCAAGCGCAAGGGGCGGGTGCGTCGCGCCAAGCTGTTCTACCTGCGCGACCTCGAGGGCAAGGCTGCTCGCATTCGCGAGAAGCTGGCGCCGCGCAACACCTGATCTCGACCTGTCCCGGTTCTGAGGACCGGGACAGGCTCGCGTCCGGCAATCAACCTGTACCCGGAACCGCGTCAGAATTGACCGGCGTCTTTGCGCTGGGCTTCGTCTTCGTGCTTTTCCTGCTGCTGTCCTCGGCCGCCGCCACAATCTCGCTGGAGCCGTTGAAGCGGCCGCCGGACTCGATCACCAGTTCACCGACGTGCACGTCGCCATCGAGCTGTCCGCCGTCGATGATCTCCAGTCGCGCGCAGTGCACCGAACCTTCGAGGTGCCCGCTGACGACTACGTGACGCGCCTTGACCGTTCCCTGAATCCGTCCCTGCTTGCCGACCACCACGCCGGATTCGCTGACCACGTCACCCTGCAAGCGGCCATCGACATGCAGGTTGTCGCTCAGGGTGAGATTGCCGACAAGCTCGGTAGCGGCCGCGATGAGGGTGGATCCAGCGCCCGGATCCGATTGCGGATGTTTCTGGCCAAAGATTGCCACTGGACACGTTCCTCCTGTTCGAACACGGTCTGGTAGCGGTCCAGCGACCACTCCAGAAAAGGTGCCGGATCCAGCCGCCGGCCGAGGTAACGCACCTCGTAGTGCAGGTGCGGTGCCTCGGTCAGGCCGCTGTTGCCGGACTTGCCGATCACGTCGTTCTGACGCACGTACTGGCCGACCTCGACATCGACCTGGTCGAGGTGCGCGTAGATGGTTACAAAGCCGTAGTTGTGGACCAGCTTGATCATCCGGCCCATCCCGCTGCCGGCGTTGTTGCCGGCGAATTCGACCACGCCGTCGGCGGTCGCGCGCACTTCCGTGCCGATGCGCGCGCGCAGGTCGATGCCGCCGTGCAGCCGGGTTTTCTCGATCACCGGGTGCTCGCGCATGCCGAAGCGGCTGGTGATCACCGCGTCGGAAAGCGGCTCACCGCTCGGAATCGAGCTGAGCATCAGGTGCTTTTCCAGCGCGCTGTGAGTGGCCACCGACAGCCGTTCGGCGACCGGCAAGGTCGGCGGCGGATTCAGGCCAACCAGGGTCTCCAATTGTTCGAGGTCGTCGGTCATGGCGATCAATTCTGCGGCGCGTCGTTCGATCTGCGCATCGAGCTGCTGCTGATGGGCGAGCAGGCGCTGGTTCTCGGCGACGATGTCGAGGTTGCGCTGCTGCAGCGCGGCGAGGTCGCGGTCCATGTGGTCGACCCGGTTGCTCAGCAACTGGATGACCAGCAAGCTGCCCAGAAAGATCGTCAGCGCGGTGCCGCCCACAGCCAGTCCGCAGCGACACATCAGCTGAGTCAGGGTGAAATGGCGCGAGCCGCGATGATCGCTGATCGAGATTCGGTACTGATTTCGCATGCAAAAAGTCTGTGGAGTGACAACCTGGGGTGGCGATGTTGTTATTTTCGGCCGCGCGCGCTGATCGTGGACCGGTGCGCGCGGTTGCGCTGACCCGAACCGACGGCGGCACGGACTCCCCATTATCTACAAGCCGAGCCCGGGATGCAAATGTGCTCGAGCCGGTTCTTGCAAGTGGTCCTGGTAGGCCCGATCGGGCAGAAGCGCTTGAAATCCCTCCGGCGCGGGCCTATCTCGAGAGCTACGCAATCGCATATCGACCGAGTCTGCCCATGAATTCATCAACAGCCGATATCCCCGGCAGCGCCGAAGAAATCCATCGTTTTGACACCGAGGTCGAGCAACTGCTCGGTCTGATGATCAACGCGCTGTACTCCAATCGGGAGATCTTCCTGCGCGAGCTGATTTCCAATGCTTCCGATGCGCTCGATAAACTGCGCTTCGAAGCGCTGACCGACGAGCAGCTCAAGGGTCTGGACGCCGATCCGCGCATCGCGATCAAGGTCGATGCCGAAAACCATCGGCTGGAAATCGAGGACAACGGCATCGGCATGTCGCGCGAGGAGGTGATCGACAACCTCGGCACCATTGCGCGCTCGGGCACGGCACGGTTCCTCGAGCAGCTTTCGGGCGACCGCAAGGCCGACGCGAAATTGATCGGCCAGTTCGGTGTGGGCTTTTACTCGGCCTTTATCGTCGCCGAGCGCGTGACGGTCGAGACGCGCCGTGCCGGCTTGCCGGCCGACCAGGGCGTGCGCTGGCGCTCGGACGGCAAGGGTGAGTACACGCTCGAGGCGATCGAGCGACCGGCCCAGGGCACGCGGATTATGCTCGAGCTGTCCGAAGACCACCACGATCTGGCCGATCCGGGCCGGGTTCGCGGCATCGTGCAGCATTATTCCAACCATGTCTCGTTCCCGATCCGGATGCGCGGCGATACCGACGATGACGGCGACGCGCAAGCGCTCAACGATACCCAGGCGCTGTGGACCCGTCCGAAAACCGAGATCAGCGACGAGGAGTATCGCGAGTTCTACCAGGGCATCAGCGGTGACTTCCGCGACCCGGCGACCTGGGCGCATCACCGCGTCGAGGGCGCGCAGAGTTATTCGATGTTGCTGTACGTGCCCGGCCAGGCACCGTTCGATCTGGCCTGGAACCGCGATGACCGGCGCGGACTGAAGCTCTACATCCAACGCGTATTCATCATGGATGCCGCCGAGCAGCTGGTGCCGCGTTACCTGCGGTTCATCCGCGGCGTGGTCGACTCGGCCGACCTGCCATTGAACATCTCGCGTGAAATCCTGCAGGACAACCCGCTGCTGGCCCGGATTCGTGCGGCCGTGATCAAGCGCAGCCTCGACATGATCGAAAAGCTGGCCACCGACGGCGGCGAGGCATGGCAGACCTTCCAGCGTGAGTTCGGCAACATCCTCAAGGAGGGCGTGATCGATAGCGGCGAGCACCGCGAACGCGTCGCCGGCTTGCTCCGGTTCGCCTCCAGTACCCAGTCCGAAGAGCATGCTGTCTCGTTTGCCGACTACCTCGAGCGCGCCGGCGAAAAGCCCGAGGCGATCTGGTATCTGACCGCCGAAAGTCTGGCCCAGGCCAAGGCCAGCCCGCACCTGGAGGCGTTTGACGAGGCCGGCGTTGAGGTGCTGCTGTTGACCGATCCGATCGATGCCTGGCTGGTCGGCCATCTTTCCGAGTTCAAGGATGTGCCGCTGAAATCCGCTGCCAGCGGTGAATTCGGCGGCGACAACGCCAGCGATGACGCCGATGACGCGACCAGGGCCTTGTGTGGCCGGATCAAGAAACTGCTGGGCGAGCGCGTCGGCAATGTCACGCCCAGCAAGCGTCTGCGTGCTTCGGCCTCGTGCATCACCGGCGAGGAGGGCGGCATGAACCTGCAGATGCGGCGCATGCTGCGCCAGGCCGGCCAGCCGGTGCCCGAGACCAAGCCCGATCTGGAGATCAACCCGTCGCACGCGCTGGTCACGCGCCTGGCTGATACGGAAGACGAGGTGCTGGCCGCTGAGCTGGCGCACCTGCTGCTGGACCAGGCGCTGCTGATCGAAGGGGGCGAACTGGCCGATCCGGCCGGCTTCGTGGCGCGTGTCAACCGGCTGCTGGCGGGCGATTCGACGTCCGGGCCTGCGAGCGACGACCAAACTTCCCTTGAAAGTTCATGACGAACTGGTTATAATGCGAAGCTCGATTGCGGGGTGGAGCAGTCTGGCAGCTCGTCGGGCTCATAACCCGAAGGTCGCAGGTTCGAATCCTGCCCCCGCTACCAGGTTATTGGTGCAAAAAAGCCCCTGGTCCCCAGGGGCTTTTTTGTTGCAGCAGATTGGGTCCCCAGGGGCCTTGGAGGAAGGTTCTCGATGTCGGTGCAGCACGAATTGAAACGGATCGTGCAGCCCGTGGTCGAGCAACTCGGGCTGGAGTTCGTCGGGGTGGAGTACCTGTCCAACCCGAAGAATCGATGCGTGCGGGTCTACATTGATCGCGAGCCCGACGGGATCACGGTCGATGACTGCGCCGCGGTCAGCCATGAGATCTCGGCCCGGCTCGACATCGAGGATCCGGTCAGCGGTCAGTACAACCTCGAGGTTTCGTCGCCGGGGGTGGAACGGCCGCTGTTTGAGCCGGCGCACTTTCGGCGCTTTGTCGGCGAACGGGCGCGGCTCGACCTGGTCACTCCGATCGAGGACCGACGCCGGATCAGTGGCGTCATTTCCGACGCCGACGATGAGCGCGTGGTGATGGCCGTTGACGACCGGGACATCGAAGTTCCCTACGGCAGCATTCGGCGAGCCCATCTCAAGCCGGATCTGGCACAGCTGTTCAGCAACAAGTGACAGGACATGATGCACGGATGAGCACGATGAACAAGGGCAAGGAAATCCTGGCGGTCGCCGAGGCGGTCTCGAACGAGAAGGGTCTGTCGAAGGACATCATCTTCGAGGCGATCGAGGCCGCACTGGCTTCGGCCGCGCGCCGACGCGACCTGCGCGACATCGACACGCGCGTGGCGATTGATCGCGTCAGTGGCGACTACGAGGCCTTCCGGCGCTGGGAGGTCATCAGCGATGATCCCGACGAAGCCGAGCTGGAATCCGAAGATCGCCAGGTGCGCCTGAGCGAGGCGAAGAAGATCAATCCCGAGCTCGAAGTCGGCGATTTCATCGAAGAACCGATGGAGCCACCTGAATTCGGCCGCATCGCCGCCCAGGCCGCCAAGCAGGTAATCGTCCAGAAAGTGCGTCAGGCCGAGCGCGCGCAAGTTGTAGAGGCCTACCAGGACCGGGTTGGCGAATTGGTGACCGGCATGGTCAAGCGCACCGAGCGCGGTGGCATTTATCTCGACCTGGGTGAGAACGCCGAGGCTTTCATTCCCTCCCGCCACACCATCCCGGGTGAGAACGTGCGCATCAACGACCGGCTGCGTGGCTACCTCTACGAGGTTCGCCCCGAGCAGCGTGGTCCGCAGTTGTTCGTCAGCCGCACGCTGCCTGAATTGCTGATCGAACTGTTCCAGATCGAGGTGCCCGAAATCGGTCAGGGCCTGATCGAAATCAAGGGCGCCGCGCGCGATGCCGGTCGCCGTGCCAAGATCGCGGTGCACTCGCTTGACAGCCGCACCGACCCGATCGGCGCGTGCGTCGGCATGCGCGGTTCGCGTGTGCAGGCGGTGTCCAACGAGCTGGCCGGCGAGCGCGTCGATATCATCCTGTGGGACGAAAATCCGGCCCAGTTCGTGATCAATGCCATGGCCCCGGCCGAGGTGCATTCGATCATCGTCGACGAGGACTCCGGTTCCATGGATGTCGCCGTCGAAGAGGCCAACCTGTCGCAGGCGATTGGCCGTGGTGGCCAGAATGTGCGCCTGGCTGCCGAACTGACCGGTTGGGATCTTAACGTGATGACCATCGAGGATGCCGAGGCCAAGGGCGAGGAAGAGTCGCGCGGTGTCCTGCAGATGTTCGTCGAGAAGCTCGATGTCGACGAGGAACTGGCCGGCATCCTGGTTCAGGAAGGCTTTACCAACGTCGAGGAAGTGGCCTACGTGCCCGAGTCGGAGCTGCTGGCGATCGAGGAATTCGATGAGAACATCGTCACCGAGTTGCGTCAGCGCGCGCGCGACGCCCTGCTGACCCAGATGATCGCCTCCGAAGAGCAGCTTGAGGAGAACCGGCCGGCCGAAGATCTGCTGGCACTGGAGGGTATGACCGAATCGATCGCGTTCCGGCTGGCCGAGCAGGGCATCCGAACCCGCGACGATCTGGCCGACTCGGCGGTTGATGAGCTTGAAGAAGTCAAGGAGCTGGATCCGGAAAAGGCCGCCGAATTGATCATGCAGGCGCGCGCGCACTGGTTTGCCGAAGAGGGCTGACCGGCGCGCCGAGAGTCGCACGACCCGCTCTGACGGGCTCCAGGCACGAATCGAATTCAAGGAAGTTTGATGTCGCAGGTTACGGTTTCACAATTGGCGGAAGTGTTGGGGGTGACCACCGAGCGCTTGCTGGACCAGTTCCGGGAAGCCGGTATCGCCATGAGTGCCGCGGATTCCGCGGTTACCAACGAGGACAAGAAGAAACTGCTGGCCTTCCTGCGCACGCAACACGGCAAGGGTGCCGGGCGCGATGTCGCCGAGGCGCCGCGCAAGGTCACGCTCAAGCGCAAGACGGTCAGCGAACTCACGGTGCCGACGGCTGGCGCCGGCCGCACGCGCGGGCGCGGTCCGGTGCCCTCGCGCACCGTCAATGTCGAGGTGCGCAAGCGGCGTACCTATGTCAAGCGCGGTGAAATCCAGGAAGCCACCGAGAGCGACGCCGAGCGCGAAGCGGCCCTCAAGGCACTGGAAGCGTCGCGACGCGAGCGCGAGGAGGCTGAGCGAGTCGAGCGTGAGCGCGAGGAACAGCGTCGCGCCGAAGTCGAAGCGCGCGAAGCGGCCGAACGCGAAGCGCGCGAGATCGCCGAAGTCGAGGCCGAACGCAAGCGCGCCGAGGAAGAAAAGATGCGCGCCGCCGAGCAGCAGGCACGCGAGGAAGCGGAGGCGCGTGCACGGGCCGAGGCCGAGCGCCTGCGCCTGGAAGCCGAACGCGAGAGCCGGCGCAAGCGCGAGGAAGAAAGCCGCAAGGGCAAGGCCGAAAAGCCTGGTCGGACCCGCTACGGTCGCGAAGAGTTGCACGTGGCCGCCAAGAGCAAGCGCCGCAAGCCCAAGCGCAAGGGCAAGTCGACCAGCGTCGGCGGCGATCACGGCTTTCAGATGCCGACCCAGCCGGTCAAGCGCGAACTGGCCATTCCCGAAGCGATCACGGTTGGCGAGCTGGCCCGGCTGATGGCGGTCAAGGCCGGTGAACTGATCAAGACCCTGATGAACATGGGCTCGATGGTCACCATCAACCAGACGCTGGATCAGGAAACCGCGATCCTGGTCGCAGAGGAAATGGGCCACGCCGCATACGCCGCCGAATCGCAGGATATCGAGAGCGAACTGGTGGCCGAGGCTGCCGACAAAAGCGGCGAAGAGAGCACCCGGCCGCCGGTGGTCACCGTCATGGGTCACGTCGACCACGGCAAGACCTCGCTGCTGGACTACATCCGTCGCACCAAGGTTACAGAAGGCGAAAGCGGCGGCATCACGCAGCATATCGGCGCCTACCATGTGCAGGGCAAGCGCGGTGGCATGACCTTCCTCGACACCCCCGGTCACGCCGCGTTTACCGCGATGCGTGCGCGCGGCGCGCAGGCCACCGACATCGTCGTGCTGGTGGTTGCCGCCGACGATGGCGTGATGCCGCAGACCAAGGAAGCCATCCAGCATGCGCGCGCCGCCGGCGTGCCGCTGATCGTGGCGGTCAACAAGATCGACAAGCCCGAGGCCGATCCGGACCGGGTCAAGAACGAGCTTTCGGCCGAGGAAGTCGTGCCCGAGGAATGGGGTGGCAACGAGATCTTCGTGCCGGTCTCGGCGATCACCGGCGCGGGCGTCGAGGATCTGCTCGATGCAATCTCGCTGCAGGCTGAATTGCTGGAGCTGACCGCTTCGGCCGAGCGTCGCTGTCGCGGTGTCGTGGTCGAGTCCTCGCTCGACAAGGGCCGCGGCCCGGTCGCGACCATCCTGGTCCAGGACGGCACGCTGAAGAAGGGCGACATGGTGCTGGCCGGTGAGGAATTCGGGCGCGTGCGCGCGATGTTCGACGAAACCGGTGCCGCCATCGACGAGGCCGGGCCGTCCATGCCGGCCGAAGTGCTGGGCCTGTCAGGGGTTCCCAACGCCGGCGACGATGTGCTGGTCGTGGCTGACGAGCGCAAGGCGCGCGAGGCGGCCGATCAGCGCAAGAGCGCTGCGCGCGAGGGACGACTGGCCGAGCGCCAGGCGGCCAAGCTCAAGAGCCTGTTCGACCAGATGGGTGAGTCCGGTGGTGAACAGCAGACCGTCAACCTGGTCATCAAGGCTGATGTCCAGGGTTCGGCCGAGGCCTTGCGCGATGCGATGACGAAGCTGTCGGGCGAGGAGGTCAAGGTCAACGTTGTGGTCTCCGGCGTCGGCGGCATCACCGAGTCGGACGCCTCGCTGGCGCAGGCCTCGAACGCGATCATCATCGGCTTCAATGTCCGTGCCGATGCAACCGCGCGCAAGATCATCAGCGAAGCCGGGTTGGACCTGAACTACTACTCGATCATCTATGAGGCGATCGACGACGTCAAGAAGGCCATTTCCGGGTTGCTGGGTACCGAAGTCAAGGAAGAAATCATCGGTCTGGCCGAAGTCAAGGACGTGTTCCGTTCCTCCAAGCTCGGTGCGATCGCCGGTTGCCTGGTGGTCGAGGGCGCGGTCAAGCGCCACAATCCGATTCGCGTGCTGCGCGACAACGTGGTGGTATTCCAGGGCGAACTGGAGTCGCTCAGGCGGTTCAAGGACGATGTCAAGGAAGTCCAGGCCGGTACCGAGTGCGGCATCGGCGTCAAGCAGTACAACGACGTCAAGCCCGGCGACCAGATCGAGTGCTTCGAGCGCTACGAGGTCGCACGCACGCTCGACGCGTGAGCCGGCCATGGTCGAACGAAGCGAACGTGTGGCCGGGCTGCTCCGGCGAGAACTGGCCGACATCCTCAGGACTTCGATCGAACCCGAGCTGCCGTCGCTGATCAGCCTGACCGATGTCGAAGTCTCGCGCGACCTGTCGCATGCGCGGGTCTATATCTCGGTGCTGGTCATCGAGCAGGCCGCCGAGGTGATGCGGATGCTGACCGAGTCGGTCGGCGAGATCCGCCACCAGCTGGCCGGCCGCATCCGGCTGCGCATCGTGCCCGAACTGAAATTCCTGCACGACACGGCCAGTGAATCCGGCCAGCGTATCGAGCAATTGCTGGCCGCTGCGCGCAAGCCGCGGGGCGAGTAAATCAATTCTGGAAAGACAAGCGGCATCCTGTTGCTCGACAAGCCCGAGGGCATCACGTCGAATGCCGCGCTGACCCGGGCCAAGCGCGTGCTTGGCATCCGCAAGGCCGGTCATACCGGCACCCTGGACCCGATGGCTACCGGTCTGCTACCGCTGTGTTTCGGCGAGGCGACCAAGGTTTCGGCCTTTCTGCTCGATGCCACCAAGACTTACCTTGCCGGTGTGCGGCTGGGCGTGGAGACCGATTCCGGCGACCGCGAAGGTCGGGTGATTGCCGAAGCGTCGGTACCGCCGCTGACCGTGGTCGAACTGGAAACGGAACTGGATGCTTTTCGCGGCGAGATCGACCAGGTGCCGCCAATGCATTCGGCGCTCAAGCACCAGGGACGGCGCTTGCATGAACTGGCGCGTCAGGGCATCGAGGTCGAGCGCAAGCCGCGCCGGGTACGGATCGAATCGCTGCACCTGTTGCGCTTCGAATCCCCCGAACTGACGCTGCGCCTGACCTGCTCCAAGGGCACCTACGTGCGCTCGCTGGCGATCGATCTGGGTCGTGCGCTGGGTTGCGGTGCGCACCTGATCGCGCTCAGGCGCGAGCGCTCCGGACCGTTCTCGATCAGCGATGCCGTCACGCTCGAAAGCTTGCAGGGCATGGATGCCGACACCGCCCGCGCGCTGCTGCTGCCGCCCGATCATGCGCTCGGGCATCTCCAGTCGCTTGAGCTTGCCGGGAGCTGGATCGATGACATTCGTCACGGCCGCGCCGTTCAGGGGCTCGATGTCGCAGCCGGACAGGTGCGAATCTACGGCGGTGGCCGCTTTCTTGGCATCGGTGACGTGGACGCGCACGGGACGCTGCGCGTCAAGCGCGGGTTTGCCGCCTGATCAACAATCCGGTCGGCAGAACTGCGCGTAGAGGTGCTCGATGATGCCGTGCACGCCATCATTGGCCAGGCGGTAGTAGATCGTCTGCTGCTCGCGCCGGGTTTTCACCATGCCGCTGTTGCGCAACACCGCCAGGTGCTGCGACAGCGCCGACTGCGACAGCGGCACGTACTCATTGATTGCCGAGACCGACATTTCCTGTTCCAGCAGGTGGCACAGCACCATCAGCCGGTGCGGATTGGCCATGAGCTTGAGAAATTGGGCCGCGTCCTCGGC
Source organism: Wenzhouxiangellaceae bacterium (assembly GCA_032251355.1). Taxonomy (GTDB): domain Bacteria; phylum Pseudomonadota; class Gammaproteobacteria; order Xanthomonadales; family Wenzhouxiangellaceae. The sequence goes on along the minus strand of JAVVDV010000040.1, from coordinate 3,864 downwards.
GTGACGGGACATTTCGGCATAGGTCATGCCGTTTTCGGGTTCGGGTTCGGCCTGGCTGGCCATCGCTTCGGAGACTGAATTCTGCATGATTCCGATTATTACACAATCGCAAGCGCAGTCCACAATCAGGCCGGCGCGTGCGTTGCCGGGCCGCGATCGGCGAACAGCTACAATGCTGTGATCAGCCGTCGCGCCGTATGCGCGTCGGGCACGGATCCTGTTTGTGAGGAGTTCGCGATGAGCCAGACTGCCCAGCAGTTCCAGCAGCCGGTGTCTGATGCGCCGCCGCTGCGTTTCGTCACCGCCGCGAGCCTGTTCGACGGCCATGACGCAGCGATCAACATCATGCGCCGCCTGATCCAGGCCGAAGGCTGTGAGGTCATCCACCTCGGTCACAACCGAGCGGTTCGGGATATCGTCGACGCTGCGATTCAGGAAGACGCCGACGGCATCGCGGTCAGTTCCTACCAGGGTGGGCACAACGAATTCTTCCGCTACATGGTCGACATGCTGGGCGAGCGCGGTGCGTCCCACATCCGCGTATTTGGCGGCGGCGGCGGCACGATCATGCCCGACGAGATCCGTGAACTGCAGGAATACGGCGTCGAGCGCATCTACCACCCGGACGACGGCATGGAGATGGGCCTGCAGGCGATGATCGGCGACCTGGTGGCGCGGACGCGGCGGGCGCGGGAGCTGCGTGGCTCGGGGCGCAGCGAGGATGATCCCGGTTTGGAAACCGCAGCTGCAGCATCGGATTTCGGCGTGATTGCCCGCAATCTGAGTGCGATCGAGAATGGAAGTTTATCGGCGCACGAGCTTGCCCGGCTCCAGAAGCCCAACCCGTCCGCGAGTCCCCGGTTCCAGGCCCCGGCTCCGGCGCCGGTGGTCGGCCTGACCGGTACCGGCGGGGCCGGCAAGTCGTCGGTGACCGACGAGCTGCTCAACCGCTTCCTGCAATATTTCCCGGACATGCGAATCGCCGTGCTGGCGGTCGATCCGACTCGGCGCAGAACCGGCGGTGCATTGCTGGGCGACCGCATCCGGATCAACTCGTTGCGATCGGAACGGGTGTTTATGCGCTCGATGGCCACCCGCCGCGAGCACATGGCCACCAGCAAGGTGCTGCAGCAATGCATCGGCTACCTGCGCACTTGCGGTTTCGATCTGGTGCTGGTCGAGACCGCCGGCATCGGCCAGGCCGATACCGAGATCGTCGATCTGGTCGACTTCCCGATCTACGTGATGACTTCCGACTACGGTGCGGCCAGCCAGCTCGAGAAGATCGACATGCTCGACTACGCCGAGATGGTCATCCTCAACAAGTTCGAAAAGCGCGGTGCCGAGGATGCGCTGCGTGATGTGCGCAAGCAATGGAAGCGCAACCGGCTGGCCTTCGACCTGGGCGACGATCAGGTGCCGGTCTATCCAACCATTGCCAGCCAGTTCAACGATCCGGGTGTGACCTGGATGTTCGCCGAGCTGTGTCGACTGCTGCGCGCGAAGTTCGGTCTTGATGACGCGCTCTGGACACCGGCGCTCGAAGTCGGCGAGAAGCAGCCGCGTGCCATCGCGCTGATCCCGGGCCAGCGCCGGCGCTATCTGGCCGAGATCGCCGAGCAGGGGCGGGCGCTCAACCGTTCCGTCGACCAGCAGGCCGAGCGCGCATCCGAGGCCCAGGGGCTGTACCGTGCGCTGGCCGAACTTTCCGACCCGGCGTTGCCCGAAGAACTGGTGCCGTTCGATGATCCGGAGTCTTGCGAAGGCGTGCCGGAAACCATGGCCGCAGCGATCGCGCAGCTCCGGCAGACTTACAACGAAAAGCTCGAAGCACTCTCGCCCGAGTCGCTGGCGCTGCTGCGCGGCTGGCCTGAAAAGCGTGCCGGGATTACCGCCGACGAGTATCGATACAGTGTGCGCGGCAAGGAAATTTCCGGCTCGAACTACCGCGAATCGCTATCGGGCAAGCGCATCCCCAAGATCGCCGCGGCCGATTACCGCGACTGGGGTGACCGCTTGCGCTACCTGGCGTGCGAGAACCTGCCGGGGGAATATCCCTACACCGGCGGCGTCTACCCCTATCGCCGCGCCGGCGAGGACCCGACCCGGATGTTTGCCGGCGAGGGCACGCCGGAACGCACTAACCGGCGCTTCCATTACCTGTCGCACGGCCAGCCCACGGCGCGCTTGTCGACCGCGTTCGACTCGGTCACGCTCTACGGTGAAGATCCGGACCCGCGCCCGGACATCTACGGCAAGGTCGGCAATTCGGGCGTATCCATTGCCACCCTGGATGACATGAAGAAGCTGTATTCGGGCTTCGACCTGTGCGCGTCGACCACATCGGTGTCGATGACCATCAACGGCCCGGCGCCGATGATCCTGGCGATGTTCATGAATACCGCCATCGACCAGCAGGTCGAGAAGTACCTGGCCGAACAGGGCCGGCTGGACGAGATCGACAAGCTCAAGGCCGAGAGATTCGTCAAGCAAGAGCCACCCCGCTACCAGGGCGATCTGCCGGAAGGCAACGACGGTCTGGGGCTTAAGATGCTCGGTATCACTGGCGACGAAGTGCTGGATCGTGAAACCTACGAAAAGATCAAGGCCGATACGCTCAAGGTCGTGCGCGGCACGGTGCAGGCCGACATCCTGAAGGAAGACCAGGCCCAGAACACCTGTATCTTCTCGACCGAATTCGCGCTGCACATGATGGGCGACATCCAGCAGTACTTCATCGATCATGAAGTGCGCAATTTCTATTCGGTCTCGATCTCGGGCTACCACATCGCCGAGGCCGGCGCCAACCCCATCAGCCAGCTGGCCTTCACGCTGGCCAACGGCTTTACCATCGTCGAGTACTACCTGGCGCGCGGCATGGAGGTCGATGCGTTCGCGCCCAACCTGTCGTTCTTCTTCTCCAACGGCATGGACCCGGAATACGCCGTCATCGGCCGGGTCGCACGGCGCATCTGGGCGCGCGCCATGCGTGAGCGCTATGGGGCCAATCGTCGATCGCAGATGCTCAAGTACCACATCCAGACCTCGGGTCGATCACTGCACGCCCAGGAAATCCAGTTCAACGACATCCGCACCACGCTGCAGGCGCTGTACGCGCTGTTCGATAATTGCAACAGCCTGCACACCAACGCCTATGACGAAGCCATCACCACGCCGACCGAGGAGTCGGTGCGCCGTGCGGTCGCGATTCAGCTGATCATTGCGCGTGAGCTGGGCCTCAACTTCTGCGAAAACCCGTGGAGCGGCAGCTTCATTATCAATGAGCTGACCGATCTGGTCGAGGAGGCCGTCTACCAGGAGTTCGAGGCGATCAGCGAACGCGGCGGCGTCCTCGGTGCGATGGACTCGATGTACCAGCGCGGCAAGATCCAGGATGAATCGCTGTACTACGAATCGAAAAAGCACGATGGTTCGTTGCCGATTATCGGCGTCAACACCTTCAAACCGGGCACAGGCGAAGGAGAGGAGCCGCCTGCAATCGAGCTGATCCGGTCAAGCGTGGCTGAAAAGGACCAGCAGATCGAACAGCTCAATCGTTTCCGAAGCGCCCGCAATCGGCTGGGTCCACAGTCGCTGGACCAGCTCCAGGCTCATGCCCGTCGACGCGAAAACACCTTCGAGGCGCTGATGGAAGCGGTCAAGTACCACTCGCTGGGGCAGATCAGCCATGCCTTGTATGAGGTGGGGGGGGAATATCGTCGAAATATGTAGTTGGGTTTTTGGCCTGCTTTTTCGCGACGATGAGTACGTAAAAATCGGTTTCGGCGCTTGCTTCGCAAGCTTGTGCGACCTACTTTTGTCGCGACAAAAGTAGGCAAAAGCGCCCAGCCGGAGACGCCGCCG